>NZ_JBSZCV010000008.1:0-850265 GCF_054166705.1 Nitritalea sp. | reverse complement strand
TGCATGTATTAGGCCTGCCGCTAGCGTTCATCCTGAGCCAGGATCAAACTCTCCATTGTAAAGTGTTTGTCGTAGTGTCGCCACTACTCTATTTTCCTGTGTCTCAATAGCATTCAAATTGACGGTGGAGAAAAACATTATCTCACCTAAATTGTCTTGGATGTTTTTGTTTCGTTTTACAACACTTCAAAGAACGTATCAGAAGACCTTTCGTCTCCTATTTCGTCAATCCCCCAGCATTCACGCTAAGGCATCTATCACTCTCATTCTGTTTGTTATCCCTCGTTTGGGTTTGCAAAGGTAGAGAAAGTTTTTCATTAGGCAAGTGAAAAATGAAAAAATAATTTTCAGTTTCGGCTGCTGATAAAAAGAGGCTTGAAAGGTTATTCTACCGTGTATCGCTACACTCCTAAATCTACCCGCAAGCGCTTCTATCCGCCTTTTTCTCGCCTGTCAATGCGCCGTTTCTTTCAACCGCTTCCCCCGTTTGGGATTGCAAAGGTGACACTTTTTTCCCGTTTTGCAAGGGCTCAGCCCAAAGAAATTCCCAGCCGCGATCCAAGTAACTGAAAACAAAGGAGAAAAGTTTCCGGAAATAGTTTTCATATTCCGCTGCATCGAAATAGCACTCGGCTACCTAGTTTCGCTCCGACCTTGCCGAGAGCTCGAAACCTACCTGGAACCGCAGTAGCTGAAACAAGCTGCACTGCTTGATAAATTTATCAGCTACGCGGATTTTCCCATTCCTTCTCTGAGCTCCCTTGGTGAAAATCAAGTAATTCGTAACACGAAATTAACTAAAGTAAATTATTGATTTAACCCTATCAACAGCAGCTATTTTAATCTAAATAGATTTAAAAAGGAGAAAGTTTGCCTGAGCATACCGAATCTTGCCCCCTAAAGCGCTATCCGATGAATTCAAGAAAAATAAAAAAGACTTACTGAAGTACCCCGTAAACAGCGAATAAACGTGCCATCTCTTCCTGAAGTCGTTTGGCTTCTGCCGCTGCGTGCTCGGCAAAATCTAGTCCGCTCCCTGCAAATAAAATCCCGCGTGAGCTGTTAACCAAAATCCCGCCATCGGCTGTCGCACCATACCGGATGACATCCGCTAAACTTCCCCCTTGGGCACCAACACCCGGTACCAAGAAAAAATGCTCCGGAGCAGCCGCTCGCACCTTTGCGATATATTCCCCGCGAGTGGCTCCAACCACCAGCATCAGCTCTTCAGCACTGCCTAATCGCGCTAACTGCCGAACTACAGACTCGAAAAGATAGGAGCCGTCGGCTAAGGTGAGCATTTGGAAATCAGCACTCCCTTCATTCGAGGTAAGGCCTAGGACGATCGCCCACTTGCCAGGCCGCCCCAAGAAAGGCTGTATGGAGTCCGCCCCCATGTAGGGTGCCAGCGTCACACTGTCCACATCGAGAACATCGAAGAAAGCTTTCGCATAGGCCTCAGCCGTATTCCCGATGTCGCCACGCTTGGCATCTGCGATCGTCAGGCAGTTTTTCGGAATATAAGCTAAAGTCTCTGCTAAGGTTTCCCAACCCTTTGGCCCGAGGGCCTCATAAAAAGCCACATTCGGCTTATAGGCTACCGCATAGGCCTCTGTGGCATCTATAATGCGTTTATTAAAAGTTAAAATCGGATCTTTTTCTGTCCTCAGGTGGCTCGGGATTTTCTCCAAGGAGGCATCTAAGCCCACACAGAGACAAGACTGTTTCTGACGCATCTGCGCCACGATATCCGACTTTTTCATGTACTTAACGTAAATCTATAATTTCCACCTTGCCCCTAGAAGAGGCATCAAAAACAAAATAACTATCCTCAAACTGCTTCGGGCTCTCTACCTGCTTAAACCGATAGGAAAAAACGCCCCCCTGATCATCTTGAATATCCCAGGCGAGCAAGTCCTTAGAAGCCTTGTCGATGTAGAGCGTAACAGAACGGAAGCTCGCCGAACGCTTCTCGGCGGTAAGCTCCACCACCTGCGCCACTTTATCGCCCACCTTTTCTTCGCCCCTCAAAGTGTAAAAATATCCTTTCTTATACAAGCTATAGATGCTGGACGGCGTCAACTCATCCTCGGCAGCAGCTGCATCATTAATGGTAACTTCCTTATAATTACCATCTTCAATATAGGTCCACGACGTGGTGCCATCGTTAAAAATTTCTTGACCGGGCAGCTTTAACCGGTATTTACTCCCCTTTACAGCGATTTCTCCCTGCTGCTTGCTGGCCGTCTGGTCCGCAGGATGCTTGTAGCTAAACTCGAAATTCGCCTTAAATCCAGTCAGCTGCTGATACTTACTGCTGACCGCATCTAAAAGAGCGCCTGCTTCTTTATTTTTTTCCTGGGCCTGGGCGGCAAAGGGCATTAAAAATACCACCAATACCGCACATAGGAGCTGTTTCATGGGTTTTTCTTCTCGTTAAACTAACCTACAAAGAACTCAATAATCGTTCCAAACTTGCCTCATCCTGAATAAGAACTTCTCGCGCCTTACTGCCCTCAAAAGGACCTACAATGCCTGCTGCTTCCAACTGATCCACGATCCTTCCTGCCCGGTTATACCCTAACTTCAACTTGCGCTGAATTAAAGAGGTACTCCCCTGCTGATGCAGCACGATCAGCCGCGCTGCCTCATCGAATAAGGCGTCTCGCTCGGACAAGTCGATATCATTAGCACTTCCCTCTCCCTCTTCTCCTTCGAACTCAGGAAGCATGTAGGCATCCGGATAGCCTTTTTGTTCCCCTATCCAGTCACAGACGGCCTCCACCTCTGGCGTGTCTAAAAAGGCACACTGCAGACGCGTCACCTCCGACCCTTGATTCAGGAGCATGTCCCCCATACCGATCAGCTGCTCTGCGCCACCGGCATCCAAAATCGTACGGCTATCGATCTTCGAGGTCACGCGAAAGGAAAGACGCGCTGGGAAGTTCGCCTTAATAATTCCGGTGATCACATTCACGGAAGGGCGCTGCGTGGCCACGACGAGGTGAATGCCGATAGCACGTGCCAGCTGCGCTAAACGCGCTATGGGTCCTTCGATCTCCTTCCCGGCCGTCATCATCAAATCCGCCAGCTCATCGATGACCAGCACAATATAAGGCATATAGCGATGCCCTTTTTCAGGATTTAACTTGCGGCTAATAAATTTCGCATTGTATTCCTTCAGGTTGCGGCAGCCTGCATCCTTCAGCAAGTCATAGCGGTTATCCATCTCGATACATAGCGAGTTGAGCGTATAGATTACCTTTTTCGTATCTGTAATAATCGCCTCTTCCGTACCTGGTAGCTTGGCTAAAAAATGCCGCTCGATCTTATTAAACAGCGTTAGCTCTACCTTTTTCGGATCTACCAAAACAAACTTCAGTTGAGCTGGATGTTTCTTATACACCAGCGAGGCCAAAATCATATTCAATCCCACCGATTTCCCCTGCCCGGTGGCCCCTGCCATAAGGAGGTGCGGCATTTTCGCTAAATCGACCACGAAAACCTCATTCGAAATGGTTTTTCCGAGCGCCACGGGAAGATCCTTGTCCGAACGCATAAACTTTTCCGTCCCGAAAACCGATCGCGCCGGAACTAGCTCCCTGTTTTTATTAGGCACCTCTATCCCGATGGTACCCCTGCCTGGAATCGGCGCTATGATACGGATTCCTAAAGCCGCTAAACTTAAGGCGATATCGTCTTCTAGGTTCTTGATCTTCGAAATCTTCACCCCGGGATCAGGAATAATTTCATATAAAGTAACTGTAGGCCCGATCGTCGCCTTGATTTCTTGGATACCAATTTTAAAATTGACTAATGTCTCTACAATTTTATTTTTATTATCCTCGAGCTCCTGCTTGCTCACCGTGACCCGTTGGAAATCATATTCATTTAAGAGATCTAAGACCGGATACTGGTAGTGTGGCAAGTCTAGGGTGGGGTCATAGGGATCCAGGTTTTCCACCTCGTCGGCCGTTTTTTCTTCTTGCGGTTTATGCACCGAAAAACGTCCCTCTGGCGCTTTCCCTTCCTCAGCGCTCTGCTCTTCCTCCGGCACCTCCACATGAAAGCGGGGACCTTCCTCTCGCGGCTCTTTTGGGGTAGGGGCGGCCTTGGACTTGGTTTCTACCTTCCACTGTTTCCCATCATCTTTGACAGGCTCCTCCCCTGAGTCGAGCACATCTTCCTCCTCTTCTAAGCTCTCCAGGTCTTCTTCCTGGAAGAATGGATGTTTCGCGGCAGTCTCCTCCGTATCTTTTGGCGCTCGCGCCAATGTGTCCGCCTGGTCTTCTACGCTATCCTCGAAGCCTCCTTCAGCAGCTGCCGCTGCCTTAGTGGATACCCGCCCGATCAAGCCGTAGAAAAGGCCGATAAAAAGGCCCGCACTTCCGAGAAGCAAAAGAGGCGTCCCGAAGCCGATAAGCTGTAGCAGGTCTGTCGCTAGTGCAAAACCAAAGAAGCCACTATAAAAAGAAAGTCCTACCCAGCCGGTAAACTGGGCCGCCAGATAGCCTAGCGCCAAGCTGAGCCATAACCCAGTGAATACCATAAACAGAAAATAGCGCCCGATAGGATACAACTGGAACTTAAAAGCCAGACGAAGGCCTGTTAGAAGCAAAAAGGGAGGTAAGAGTAGTGCGCCGATGCCTATCCAGTGCTGCATAAAAAAGGCAGCTAAGTGCGCACCCCAGTATCCGTTAACATTTTCGCTTTGAGCGGCGAGCTCAGCAGTAGGGATATTACCACCCGCCTGCAGCAGGCTCTGATCTTGGGGGCCATGAACTAAGTGACTGATGAATGCGATCAACAGAAAAGTGCCTGCCAATAGACAGAGCATGCCCAGAATAAAGGCCCAGCGGACCCTGTCCCATTTGAGTCGGAAGGAGGGCATGGACCACCCGCTTTTCGGCTTGGTGGCTTCCTCCGTTTGCGTCGTGGGCTTCGTGCGGAGCCGATTCGTTCGCGGTTTTGATTGCGCCATAAATGTTTTTGCCTACGCTATGCTTGGGTATTCAATTTGCGGGCGAGGCCCTCTTTAATGCGTTTTATCATGTAGGGACCTTCATAAATCATGCCCGAATAGACCTGTACGAGGCTGGCCCCTGCCGCTAGCTTTTCATACGCATCCTCTGCAGTAAAAATACCACCCACTCCGATGATGGGGAAACTTCCTCCGGACTGGCTGTGTAGGTAACGGATAACCGCTGTGCTGCGCGCGCGAACGGTTTTTCCGCTGAGTCCTCCAGCTCCGATGGCCTCCACCTCCGCAGCAGGTGTCTGCAGTCCCTCACGGGAAATGGTCGTGTTCGTAGCGATAATCCCATCGATGCCCGTAGTTTTTACGATGTCGATGATGTCATCCAGCTGACCATTCGTCAGATCAGGGGCAATTTTAAGCAAAAGAGGTTTAGGACGCTCCTGCTTGCGGTTTTCTTCCATTAACTTACTTAAAAGGTCCTGCAGAGGAGCTTTTTCCTGGAGATCGCGTAAGTTAGGTGTATTCGGAGAGCTGACATTCACCACAAAATAGTCCACCACCTCATAAAGGGCACGGAAACAGTATAGGTAATCTGCATAAGCCTCCTCGTTCGGGGTGTCTTTATTTTTTCCGATATTTCCCCCGATCAGCACCTTGGTTTTGCGCTGGCGCAAACGGGCCACTGCCTCTTCCACGCCCCCATTATTAAAGCCCATGCGATTAATCAGCGCCTCGTCCTGAGGGAGGCGAAAAAGCCGAGGCTGCGGATTTCCGGCTTGCGGTCGCGGTGTCAGCGTCCCGATTTCGATAAAGCCAAAACCCAGAGCCGCCATCTCCTCGATCAAGACGGCATCCTTATCAAAACCAGCCGCTAGACCTACTGGATTCTCGAACGTTAGCCCGAATACTTCTCGGCGTAAACCCGGATGGGAATAGGCAAACTGCCCTCGGATGAGGTCCTTTAAGAGGGGAAGCGTGAAATAGCGCTTGATGAGTCGAAAGGTATAATGATGCGCCTCCTCCGGAGATTTCCGGAAAAGCCAAGGTTTTATTAGGGCCTTATACACGGTGCTGCTGGTCTACATTTAAGCCGCTAAAATACGGTTTTAATTTTACATTGTCGTGCTTTTCGGCTGCGAATAGTCCAGCCAGGAGGGGGTAGGAGCAGGCCTGTAGGCCAATAGGCAAGGCGGTGGAGCAGACAAGAAAAATCCCACAAACCCAGAATTAACCTATTGAATAATAAATCCTTAAGCCCTGGGATGAAAAGACTGCATGACCTGTCGCAGGTAATCGCGATCCAGGTGGGTATAAATTTCTGTGGTGGTGATGCTAGCATGTCCGAGGAGTTCCTGTACCACACGCAGATCAGCTCCCCCCTCGATCAAGTGGGTGGCAAAACTGTGTCGGAAGGTATGCGGACTTACCGTTTTTTCGATACCCGCTGCAGCAGCATACTCTTTTAATAGGAGAAAAACCATCACCCGGCTGAGGGCCTTGCCTCGCCTATTGAGAAATAAGTAGGCTTCGTGTCCGGGAGCTGGCTGCTGCTGCCGGCGCTGCTCCAGAAAGAGACTCAGCTGATGGGCGGCACTTTTGCCGTAAGGCACCAAGCGCTCCTTACTGCCCTTGCCCATCACGCGTAAAAAGCGGATGTCCGCATACACGTCATTAAAGGTCAGGCCGACCAGCTCCGACACCCGCAGGCCACTGCTGTAGAGCAGTTCGATCATGGCGCGATTCCGGTGGCCTTCCGCCTTCCCCAGGGGAATCGCGTCCAGTAAGCGATCGATTTCATGCACTGTAAGCACCTCGGGAAGCTTACGCCCCAGCTTCGGCGCCTGCAGCAGCTGGGCAGGGTCCTCCGAAATGTGCTCTTCGTACCGGAGGTATTTAAAAAAAGCCTTGATGCCAGATATGATCCGTGCCTGTGTGTAAGGAGAGACCCCAAGCGCCGCTACCTCCCGCACGAAATCCCGTAGTTGCTGTAGGCCCACATTCTCAGGCGAGACCTGCCCCAGCGGAAGGAGGTAATTACGCAGCTTCTCTACATCTTGCAGGTAAGCCACACGGGTATTCGCAGCCAGGCCCCGCTCGATGCGGAGATAGGCAGCAAAGTCCCGTATGTGGTGATCCCAGTGTTTCATCGTCTGATGGCCACCTGAAGGGGTAGCCCTACACAAAGATAGGGCTTTGGCGCGAGCCAAAAAATAGCGCAGCCCCTACCCCAGCTGTTTGCCTTTTGACTAAAATATCCATATCCCTTTTAGAAACCTGCAGGCTTTATGTACTTTTGTATGCGTAACCTTTAACCGCTTTCTGATGGCAAGTCTTTACCTGATCAATGGCCCGAATTTAAACCTGCTCGGGCGCCGTGAACCTGAAATTTATGGGAGCGAAACTTTCGAACAGTTTTTCGAAACCCTTCAGCGTCGCTTCCCCGAGGTAGAGCTGCACTATTTTCAAAGCAACCATGAGGGGGCGCTGCTCGACCACCTGCATGCCATCGGCTTCACCGCAGACGGCATCATCTTAAATGCAGGCGCATATACGCATACCTCTATCGCCTTGCACGATGCGTTAAAAGCCATCAGCAGCCCAACGGTGGAGGTGCACCTATCGGCCATTCACAAGCGGGAAGCCTTCCGCCATAAAAGCCTGATAGCCCCCGCCTGTGTGGGCATGATCAGCGGCCTCGGCCTGGAAGGGTACGCACTGGCCATCCACTATTTCCTTAACCGACTACAATCTCAATCATGATTCCATTTGCTCCGGGCCCCTCTAAGGTCCATGCCCAAGTCCCCGTTTACTTGCAGGATGCCTATACGGCAGGTATTTTGTCCGCCAACCACCGCTCTGCGACTTTTATGGAGCTCTATGCACGGGTGGAGCAGCTCTTTCAGACTAAATTAGGGCTGCCGGAAGGCTACCGCCTCATATTTACCTCCTCCGCAACTGAAAACTGGGAAATCTTAAGCCAGTCGCTCGTGAAGGAGGCATCGTTTCATGTGTATAGTGGCGCCTTCGGCAAAAAATGGGTGGACTTCGCACAGCATATCCATCCGAAAACACAAGCACTCAAGCTGGATGCAGCGCAAGAAATTCCAGTGAATAGCTTACAGGTACCGGCAGGAACGGAGCTGCTGGCGATCACTCAAAACGAAACAGCAAATGCCAGTGCCGTGTCCATGGAGACCCTGCGTGCCCTGCGGGAACGCTTTCCGGACCTGCTTATCGCTGTAGACACCACTTCTTCTATGGGGGGTGTCGCCCTGGATTTCCGCCTGGCGGACTGCTGGTATGCCTCTGTGCAGAAATGCTTTGGCCTACCCGCTGGTTTGGGGGTGCTGCTCGTGTCGCCAGAGGCGCAGGCCCGCTGTTCTGCCGTAGGTGAGCGTGGCCGCTATAACAGTCTGAGTTTTGCGCTAGAAAATGCGCGCCACTACCAAACACACTACACGCCGAACGTACTGGGGATCTATTTACTCTGCCGGGTATTAGAAGATATGCCTGAGATCGCTTCGATCGATGCGCAGACACGTGCACGCATGGACGCTTGGGAGGCCGCCGTAGTAGAGAACCCGCACCTGGATTTTCATGTGCCGAACGCTGCCACACGTTCCCGCACCGTCTTGGCCGTGTCGCTGAGCGAAGAGGCCCTGAAGCGTGCGAAAACCGCCGCCACAGCACGCGGCTATCAGCTAGGAGGAGGTTACGGAGTCTTAAAAACCAGCACCTTCCGACTGGCGAATTTCCCTGCCTTTACTGCGGAAGAGTCCGCCGGTATGGCAGCGTTTTTAGCCACCTTTACCGGATAAACACCGTCATCCTTTCCACTATGTTTGATTTCAAAGAAATCCTTTCGGTGACCTTAATTCTTTTTTCTGTCATCGACATTTTGGGGTCCATCCCCATTATCATTAATTTACGTCAGAAAGTCGGACATATCGAGTCCGAGAAGGCGACTTTGGCCGCAGGCCTGCTGATGATACTCTTTTTAATCGTTGGTAAGTCTATTTTAAGTCTCTTTGGCATCGGGGTGGAAGACTTCGCGATCGCCGGCGCCTTGATCATATTTGCGCTCGGAGCGGAAATGATTTTAGGGATAGAGCTCTTCAAGCCCGATCCAGACGCGAAGGCAGGAGCTTCCATCGTGCCGATCGCCTTTCCGCTGGTAGCAGGGGCAGGGACGCTGACGACCATTCTGACGCTAAAAGCGGAATATACGCAGCCGAATATCGCAGTAGGGATCGTCATCAACCTGCTCATCGTGTATGCTGTGCTGAAGAGCACAAACTGGCTGGAGCGGAAGTTGGGCAAAACCGGCTTAGATGTTCTCCGCCGCATTTTCGGTATCATCCTGTTATCCATCGCCATAAAGATCTTTAAAACTGCCCTGGCAGGGGTTGAAATTTTATAAGCATGATTTATATCTACACCGATGGCTCCGCCCGAGGGAATCCCGGCCCCGGAGGCTTCGGCACCATTTTACAGTACAAGGCCCATGAAAAGGAGATCTCCGGCGGTTTTCGACGAACCACGAATAACCGCATGGAGCTGCTCGCCGTCATCGTCGGTCTGGAGAGCCTAAAGTTGGAGAACATTCCTGTGCGTGTCATTTCAGATTCGAAGTATGTGGTGGATTCGGTCACGAAGGGTTGGCTGTGGAGCTGGCAGAAGAAGGGGTTTAAGGACAAAAAAAACATCGACCTCTGGAAGCGTTACATCCCACTCCATCTACGCTACAAGCCTACTTTTCAGTGGGTGAAGGGGCATGCAGGACACCCCCTAAATGAACGCTGCGATCAGTTGGCAGTGGAGGCGGCCCTGGGCCAAAACCTACCGGCGGATCAGGGCTACGAAGCCGAAAATCCTTAAGCGCTATGGCCCGCAGCAGTGCTCCTTATTTTCAATTCAAGCAGTTTCGTGTCTACCACGAGCGAAGTGGCCTAAAAGTAGGCACGGATGCCTGTCTGCTGGGGGCTTCCTTTCCGCTGGAGGTCCTAGCTTCTTCCTTTCGTGGGCAGCATCCGCATCCTGTGCGTATTTTAGATGTCGGGACTGGCACAGGAGTCATCGCGTTAATGTTGGCCCAGCGCCTTCCCCATGCCCACATTGTCGGCTTAGAGCCCGAGCCCGATGCCTGCGCCGAGGCCCGGCAAAACATGGCGGCGAGTCCTTTTGCCGCTAGGCTGAGCGTACGCATGGAGTCCCTGCAGGAGCACGCGGTGGAAAAGCCCTACGATGTGCTTATCAGTAATCCTCCCTATTTCGCGCAACATTTACTCGGCAGGAGTGCGAAGAAGAACCAGGCTCTACATACGCTCACCCTCAGCTTGGGCGACTTGGCCGGCGGCATTTCGACACTGCTCGCCCCCCATGGGGTGGCCTATGTGATCCTCCCTCCGGCGGAGATGCTGCTTTTCAGGGGAGACATGGAGCGGGAAGGTTTCGTGTTGCGGCAGTCTCTTCGCGTCTACGATCGTCCTGGGAAGCCGGTGCTGCGGGAGCTGGGGCTCTTTGCGCCAGGGCGCAAAGGGGCAGAAACAAGGTCTCGCTCCACTTCCTTTTCCACGGAGGCAACTGCCCTCCAGTCAGCTACCTTGTACTTAAAAGCAGAGGATGGGCAATACAGCACTGCCTACCGCAGTCTATTACAGGATTTTTTGACGATATTTTAATACTTATCTAAATATTTCGTTTATAAGCACTTTTTTAGTGATTCATTTTTTGGGATTACAGTTACTCCTGCTTTTATTTGAATTCATATTTTCAACTAATGGCGTGCAAATTACTTTTATATCAACGGATAGGTATACTTTTTATACTGCTCGTATTCGCGTGCTCAGAGGAGCGTGAGCAAAGGGTAGCACTGATTACCGAAGAAATCATCTATACCAGTGGTGAGCGCGTACGCATTTTAGGCAGGGTGCTGACCTCCACGCGCTTTCAGTCGGAAGACCATGGGTTTATTTTATATGATGCGGCAGGTGCGGAGGTGGAGCGTCTTTCCTTAGGTGCCAGTGAAAACCCTGGTCGATTTATCGGTGAATTTGGTGACTTACAGCTAAGGACTACGTACCAAGTGGCCGCATTTATAAGGCAGGGACAGCAAGAGCTCCTTGCGGAACGTATTGATTTTGAGACTTTAGATCCCGATATCGTTTCTTTTAGCCCGAGTAATGGCCCTCCTGGCACGGTAGTGGAGATCGTCGGTCGTAACTTAACGGCAGACACACGTGTCTTTTTCGGCGAGCAGGAGGCGGAAGTGCTCCGCATGCGATTTGAGTCGCTCCTAAGCGTGCGTGTTCCTCCCGCGGGAGCGCTAGCTGAGGTACCCATTCGTGTGATCACGCAGGGAGAAGAGCGTCTCTTACAGGAGCTCTTTCGCTATCCTCGTGGTCATTTCGAAGAAATTAACCAGCTTTCCAACACCTTACGGCTGGCGAATGGCAACTATTTCCAGCGGGGGACGCAGTTTTTTTACTTGAATGGTGCGAACCGCAATACCTTTTTCATCGAGGAGCATTTCCGTTACGATGCTACGGGCGATGGGAACTGGGAAAGCGGTAGTTTATTGCCCGATCGTCCGCTTTGGATGGCTTTTCAGACCGAAAATTACTTGGGCGGAGGTTCTGCCCTACTGAGTCGTGCTCCGTTTACGCCCGCTTTTGATTTTTATCAGATCACGGAAGCGGGTCGTTTAACGCCGCTGGCGACACTTCCTTTTACGGCGGTGCAGGCTTTAGCCTTTGAGTTAAATGGGCGTCTTTATGTCTGTGGAGGAAACACAGGGCTAAGTCAGCGGGAGATACATCGTTACACCCCGGAGACGGGCAGTTGGGTACGTCTTCAAAATGCTCCTTTTGATCTGCATGCGGGACTTTTTCATTTTGTGTTCGAGGGTTCTGCCTATGTGATTCGTGAAGATAATCGGAGTGTAGTCCGCTTCGATGCTGCTGCAGAGGATTGGATTGTAGAAGACATTTTTCCTGGAGAGTTAGCAGGAGGCTTTGGCTTCGCCAAAGTTCATGGTGGTCGTGTGCTTCTTGGTTTAGCGAATCGCTCGCGGCAGGTTTGGGAATATTTTCCCAAGGAAAAAAATTGGGTTCGGGCGCGTGACTTTTCGGGCGCGGTAAACGCCCTAAATGTGGGCATCTATCAGCTGGATAACAAAATCTACCTACTACGTAGTCCTGAACTTCAAATTCCTGGCGCAGTGACGCTGTGGGAGCTGGACCCTGAAGGTTTTTAGCGCTAAAAAGATGAGAAACTGGAGTACATATATCCTGCTGCTAGTTTTGGCTGTCGCCACTTTCAGCTCCGTTCACGCTCAAGGACAGGAGCGTGTGGTGATCGGAAGAGATATCGGTCAGCGGGGGGGCATCAAGCTTACCGGAAGGATCACGGATCAGTTAACGGGAGAGCCTCTCGTAGGAGCCACTGTCCGTGTAGTGGAGCAGGGCGAGAACACACAGATCACAAATTTAAATGGTAATTTCGAGTTGCTCCTTTCACGTGCAGACTATCTGCTAGAAGTGCGGTATGTAGGATATGAAACGCTTCGCTATCCTATTACGGCTGTGGGAGATGGCCGCATGAGCTTACGTATGCAGCAGGAGGATTTTCAGCTGGAAGACGTCGTTATCTTCGGTCGAGATCCTGAAAAAAATATTCGGAGCACGGCTTTGGGTGCGGTTACCCTGAGTACAAGTAACTTGAAAGAGTTACCCCCTTTTTTAGGGGAGGTGGATATTATTCGCTCTATGGCCACACTCCCTGGGGTAAGTCAAGTGGGTGAGGCTGCTGCAGGCTTAAATGTTCGTGGAGGTGGGGCAGACCAAAACCTATTTCTTTTTGCAGGCGCGCCCATTTACAATCCAACGCACCTTTTTGGCTTATTTACAGCCTTTAATCCAGACATTGTGAATGATTTCACGCTTTTTAAGGCTGTGGTGCCTGCTCAGTACGGAGGGAGGGGAGCGTCTATTTTGACGGTCACGCCCAAGACGGGGAGCCTAGACACATATGGGGGCAGTCTGATGCTCAGCACGATTTCGGGCAAAGCCACACTAAATGGGCCTGTGGTAAAGGATAAGGTGTCTTTTCAGCTTGGTGCGCGAGGTTCCTACATCAACTGGCTGCTGGGGTCCTTAAACAACCCTGAGCTGCGTACCAGTCAGGCGAACTTCTACGACGTAAACGCCTTGCTTTATGCTGAATTAAGCGAAGAGCATCAGCTCACTTATTCCTTTTACGACAGTTACGATGATTTCGCCTTAGCCTCAGACACGACCATTTCCTGGAAAAACAGAAGTCATTCGCTGCAGTACGAAGGCCAATTTAGCGAACGTTTTCGTGTCGCCGTCACTGCTCATCACACGGACTACACCTTTTCTATCGCTAATCCTCGGGGAGCCATGGCCTTCGATTTAAATTCCGGAATCCGTGACCAAGGGCTGCGCGTACAAGGCTTTTGGCAGCTGACTTCCTCTCAGACACTATCTTTCGGTGGGGACAGTAAGCGGCTGAAAGTAGCGCCCGGTGATTTACTACCCGGCCCGCAGGCAGAGCTTCTTCCTGTTGAAGTACAGCGAGAGTTCGCAGATGAAAGCGGCTTATTTTTTCAGCATGAAATGGAGGTGAATAATCGTTTTGGGCTTTCTTATGGCCTTCGCTATGACCACTACCGCTACTTAGGGCCACGAAATGTGCGTAGCTATGCTCCTGATCGGCCTATAGCGACAGCCCCCATTCTGGAAGAGACCGTGTATGCGGCAGGGGAAACGATCGAAACCTATTCGGGCTGGGGACCCAGAGTTTCCTTTCGTTACAATTTAAATCCGCAAACTTCCCTGAAAGGAGGCTATAACCGAATGTTTCAGTTTATACACCTGATTTCGAATACGGCCACCATCGCACCTACAGATGTATGGAAGCTTAGCGACTCTTTTTTACGGCCGCAGACGGTGGATCAGTTTTCTCTGGGTCTCTTTAAAAACTTTAAGTCGAATATCTTTGAGACATCATTAGAGGTGTATTATAAAGACATGCAAAATAGCGTAGAATACATAGATGGCGCCAATTTAATTTTACAAAACCACCTAGAGACAGAACTACTCACAGGAAGAGGACGTGCTTACGGGGCAGAACTTTTTATACGAAAAAATTTAGGGCGTACCACCGGCTGGTTAAGTTATACCTACTCACGAAGCGAGCGGCAGGTGATTAGCCCATTCGAAGAATTTTCGATCAATAGAGGCGAGTGGTTTCCCTCAAATTTTGACAAGCCGCATGAGCTAACCTTAATCGGTAATTATAAGCTGAGTGCCTTAAGCAGTTTTTCGGCGACCTTTACGTACAGCACAGGCCGTCCGATCACCTTTCCTGTGGCCAAGTTCGATTTTGCCGGGAATGCCCTAGCGCTGTTTACAGATCGCAATCAGCAGCGCATCCCTGATTTTCATCGACTAGATGTGGGATATAATTTTAAGTTTAACGGGAAGAGTAAGTTTGCGGATGGGGACTGGACGTTTTCGGTAATGAACGTTTATGGGAGAAGAAATCCCTTTTCCTTGTTTTTTGCTGATCAGGCAGGAGCACCACCCCAAGCCTTTCGTCTGGCTATTTTAGGAATTCCTTTTCCTTCCCTAAGCTACTCTTTACAGTTTTAGCCATGGTAAAACGGATATTTACGATCATTTTCTTCCTATGCTGTTTCAGTTGCATAGAACCTTTCGAGGTAGAGGTAGAAGAGGGCAGCCGCCTCCTGACAGTGGAGGGGTACATTACAACAGCACCACGGGCACATCAGATCCGTCTAACCCGATCGGACACCTATGGCAGCATCTTTCAGGGGCTCGTCCGTCCAGTCGTTCAGGCGACCGTAGCCATCCGGAGTAGTGACGGCACCTTCACCCTGCTCCAAGAAGTAGCTCAGGGGATTTATGTAACGCCCGAGACCTTTCATACGGAGGTAGGAAAAAGTTATACACTCATCATCGAAACTAGTGATGGCAGCATGTATACCTCCCTGCCCGAATATGTAGAAGCAGTGCCTGCTATCACTTCTGTCAGTTACAGTGCACGGCGAGTACCCACACAGGATCGCCTACAAGATGCTGTAGGTGTGGCACTTCGGGCACATTTCGATGATCCAGCATCGGCACGCAACTTTTACTACTGGCGCTTATCTGACATCACACACGTGGTGCTGGCCAATCCTGAGCTCTTCACCCTTCCTCCGGACCACCCCACAGATCCACGAGGCTCCGCGCCAAAAGACTGCTGTTCGATCTGCTACCTAGACGAAACACCACGTATCCAACCCTTTCGGGTGAGTGCTGATACCGATTTTAATGGCTTAAGCACCAGCCGAGAAATCGCATTTATAGCAGATAACGGCCTACGCTTCCGGGATACCTATCGTGCGCGTGTACAACAAATCAGTATTTCCGCCAATGCGCATCGCTTCCTACGCCTAGTCGAGCAGCAGCTCAATACGACTGGATCTGTATTCGATCAACCACCCGCCATGATTTCTGGAAATATGCTGAGTCTTTCGAACCCAAACGAGCTCGTTTTGGGGTACTTTATCGCCGGTGCGGAATCATCGCGTATGGTTTATGTGCAGGCGCCACGGCTGACGGAGCGCGCCACCCCTTCCATCATCACAGATGACTGCCGCACTATTCCGAATACGCGTACCGAACGACCAGCGGACTGGAGTCCACCCCCCTTATAAGCGGCATGCTGGAAACGTGCCGGTAGTCCCGTACACCTTGACATCTCATCCAGAATGCATGCTTTAAAGGAGCCTTTGGCCTACCGGCCAAAAGGAAAATGCTGAAGTCTAAGGACACTTTCCGCACCGCGAATCGACTCTGGATCGCTTATCGGACTAACTAGACCAGCATGCGTGTGGATTCCCGGAAATGAATCCCCGACTGTTCTATTTTATCCAGCACAGGGAGGTAAATTTCTTTCTTGACGGGAATGTGCAAGCCTGTTAAGGAGATTTTGCCATCGAGAAAGAGGTCCACGGCGATGGCAAGGGGGAGCCCGACGGTTTTAGCCATGGCGGTGCGCTCCTGCGTTTCTCCTTTCACCACGAGATTGGAAAGACGCTCGACTTGGGTTCCGACGGGCTGCTGCAGGGTAAACTGATGCTGCATGACGATCATGTCTTTGTCCTCCTTTCCCAGGGCCCATTTTTCCTCTAAAACGCTTTGGAGCAAGGCGGCAGGGCTACCCTTTCGCTGCCGCATCGGAGTAGGATCCAAGAGCCCCAGCCAGCGCACCTTCTCTAGGAGTACCTCATCAGCAAAAGGCAGTAGATTTAGGATTTTTTCCTCCACGGTTTTGGTGCTATGAAAGGGGAGAAAGGTGTTCGTAAACTGCCGATAGGTAAATGCTTCGGGGAGATCCATCTCAAAGGAGTCATCCGTCATGCCGAGCTGCACGAAAAGGTCCCAGCTGCGGCAGAAGCCCGTATTCCGTAGAGTCCCGCGAAGAAGAGTAGGAATATTTTCTAAGCCGTAAATATGTCGATAGCTTAACGAGTCCCTGTTAGGGTAGGCTTCGAAGTCGCCAGCCCCTGGGATAAAGACAGGCTCTGTCCTACGAAAAAGCATGTGGTAGGGCACGTATTTCAGGCGGCCGTTTCGAATGAAGCGCGAGGTCCCTTGGCCCGCCAGCACCACATTTCGCGGATTCCAGGTAAACTTATATTTCCAAGGATTCTGTGGGCTTTCCGGGCTAATCAGCCCTCCACAGAAGCTCTTGAAGCCGATAATTTCATTCCCTGCCGCGCGTTCCTCGTCGATTATTTTCATGGCTGACATGTGATCGAGCCCTGGGTCTAGGCCCATTTCATTTAACCAGAAAAGATTTTTTTCTTCGATAGCAGTTTTCCATTCTCGCATTTCTGCGCTCTCATAAGAAGCGGTAAAAAAATGACAGCCGCAGGCTAAACAGTCTTTCGCCACTAGGGGGTGCATCGAGGCGGGAAGCATGGAGATCACGACATCAGCACGCCGAATGAGTTGCCTGCGGGCGTCAGCATCTAGCAGGTTTAGAGCCACCGCCTCAGCTTCCGCATGGCCAGCCAGCTTTTCCTCTGCTGCTTCTACATTTATATCTGCTAAAAGTAATTTACGGCCTTTCCGCTGAAGGGTATCCAACAAATACTGGATTAAATACGTAGATGATTTCCCTGCGCCGATGATTAGGATGGTAGACATACAATTATTTTAGGTTTAATCGGGTCTTTACTGCGTTTGTACGGGGAAAATGACGAAAAGAAACGACAATACGAAAATCTTAAACGGTTTTTTTGGGATTTCTAACATTTCTTTTCTTTTCTTTGTTTAAGCAGACCTATGTAAGGAATGTACGTGTTACTATGTGTAAAAAAATAGAATTCCATGTATCCCTCCGCGTATTGGCTTTAAACGAGCTTTTACCCGTGGAGCGAACGATGCTAGAGCGGGCCCTAGCCCAAATAAACAATAGCCATGCGCCTTATTCGGACTTCTTAGTTTGTGCAGCGCTTTTACTGGAGAACGGCGAAATTTTTGTTGCCAATAACCAAGAGAATGTTTCCTTTCCCGTAGGTGTGTGTGCCGAGCGTGCTGTTCTAAGCTATGCGATGAGTAATTTCCCGGATCAGGCCCCTCTGAAAATTTTAATCGTGGCCAAGAGGCGGGCAGATACACGCTTTGCTACCGTCACCCCCTGTGGCTTGTGTCGACAGACGCTAAACGAATATGAAACAAAGTTCGGTAGATCCATCGAGATCATCATGTACACACCGAATGGTGAGCTCTTGAAAGCTAGCGGCATCGACCAGCTGCTTCCCTTTCGTTTTAATGACCTAAACAGTTGATAAAATCTTACCACACCTACAGCAGTCAGTCTGCGGTCCACTTCAGCCGCGACCCGCAGGCGCAGTATCCTGAAATTTGGTTGCTGCTACACGGCTATCATCAGCTTGGCAAGTATTTTTGGCGAAAATTCAGTGCCTTTGATACGGATCAGCGCTTATTTATTTTGCCAGACGCCCCGAACTTGAGCTACATCAAAGGCTTCCAAGGGCATGTCGGCGCCAATTGGATGACACGTTATGAACGCGAGATGGCGATCACGAATACCGCGAACTATTTAAACAGCTTAGTAGCAGAGGTGTTCGCTTCTTACGCACAGCCTCCTAGGCTCTATGTCCTCGGGTTTTCACAGGGCGCAGCTACGGCGAGTCGCTGGGCGACACAGGCTCCCTTCCCAATCTCGGGGTTGGCACTTTGGGGCTCTGGATTCGCGGCAGACATACAGGTGGCCCAAGCGAAGCAAGCATTCGGGAAGATCGAAAAGCTCTGCGTCGTGCATGGAACACACGATGAGTGGGTGACCCCCGAGTCCCTAGCCAAGCAAGAAACCTTTATCCAGGAGACCGGGCTGCCCGTGGGGCGGCTAACTTTTCCAGGCGGACATGAAATCGATTCAGAAACATTCGCGAAAGTGCTAGAATATTTCACACATTGATTTGAATTTAAATTGCTTTCCTGTATTTTTCCCTAAAATTTATCTTTCACATAGTATAATGTTAAGCCTTTCTAACCATGAAGTCGAGACCATAGCGGCTCACTTAATTAAGGGGATGGTTTGCTTCTATCAAGTAGACCAGAAAAAAATATTTCACCTTCCGGATGATGAAGATTACTTCAATTACGATCTCACACCTGAGGAGGAGGATATATTAGATGAGATAGAGGATGATCCGGATAATTTTGCGGAATTTGTGCGGATGGAGGCTCCTCAGGAGCATAAAATGATGGAAGACTTCGTGTTACGCCAGGTAAAAGATAAGGGGTTTCAAGATGAGCTGTTTAATGCCTTAAGTAAACCCAAGGCAGGTACCGCCTTTAAGTTTCTCATCGATGGCGCACCGAAAATGAAGGAAATCTGGAAAGAGTATCGCCTAGACAAGTATAAGGACTGGGTGATGGAACAGGTGGATAGCTTTAATTATGCATAAGCTCTGCCTACGTTGTCACAAAAATAAAGTGAGGTAGGTCTAATTTTGGCCCTAGGCCAAGCGCCCACCTTGTAAGTACATAAAATCAGAAAGGCTTCTCGTAGGGGAAGCCTTTCTGATTTTTATGTTTTGTGCACATTTTTAAACATTTACATGGCGCTCAGCATGGTAGGAAGAACGCACCAAAGGCCCTGACTCTACATACTTAAGGCCTCTTTTTAATCCTTCTTCACGGTAGTGATCGAATAGGTCCGGGTGAATAAATTCCGCCACTTCGATATGCATTTTGGTAGGCTGCAGGTACTGTCCGAGGGTCAGAATATCACAACCGTGGGCAGCAAGATGATCCATAGCCTCATAGACTTCGTCTTTTGTTTCACCTAATCCGAGCATAATACCAGTCTTGGTGCGTTTCCCATAGGCTTTCGTCAGCTTAATCTGCTCCAGCGAGCGCTCGTATTTGGCCTGCGGCCGCACTCTTCTGTACAGGCGCTTTACTGTTTCCATGTTATGAGAGACGACTTCTTGGCCACCACTGATCATACGATAAAGTGCTTCCCAATTGCCTTTTACATCTGGAATAAGTGTCTCGATCGTGGTGGAGGGGGAAGCTTTTTTGGTTTCGATAACGGTCTGATACCAGATTTCGGCTCCTCTATCTTTTAATTCATCTCGATTAACAGAAGTGATAACGGCATGTTTTACCCCCATTAATTGAATAGCTTCTGCCACACGTCTGGGCTCATCGGTATCGTATTCGGGAGGTCTACCTGTGGCGACAGCGCAGAAAGAACAGGAACGTGTACATACATTTCCTAGAATCATAAAAGTAGCCGTGCCGGCACCCCAGCATTCGCCCATATTTGGACAGTTTCCACTTTCACAGATCGTGTGTAACTTATGCTCGTCAACTAATTTTCTAACTTTGGCATATTCTTTCCCCACTGGTAGTTTTACCCGTAGCCAGTTGGGTTTTTTTCGTTTGGTTTCGTCTTGGGATACAACTGGAAGTTCTATCATGGCATGGGATTTAATGAATAGAAGTACAAAGAAACGCCAATTAACACTTATTTCCTAAACCCGTAATAGAAGGTGAAGTAAGCAGAATGGAAGAGGCTGCGATTTTGGGCACCTACCATAATTGGAATCTCCCTTGTAAAACCCTCAAATTGGTATCCAAGTTCAACTCCCATGACACTAGAGCGAAAAGAGCCGAATTCGAAGAAGAGTGCGGCTTTCGCATTTCCACCTATGGCGAACTCAGAGTCTCCTAGGCCTTCGAAAACGCGTCCAGTTCCAAGGATGTTAAATCGGCTCTGGTGAATTTCAGGGTCATACTGCTGACGAACTGTCTCTGTTCTACTAATCGAATATTCGATTACATAGGGAGCTATGATTCCGAGGGAGGGTCCAGCAGCCACTAGGGCGGAAACTTGTACCCCCTGCTGGGCGGCCTTTTTAAAAAGAATAAGTTCTCTTCCGTAATAAGGGCGAATGCTGTAGAGATGGTTTTGCTTGCCGAATACATACGAGTTTCCTAGGATCGTATTGTAGCGTACTTCTTTCGGATGCCGGACATTCATCAGGTCGAGACCATAGAATTGAAAAAGTTCATCATTAATGCGTGTACCCATTTTTCCTGAAATACCGCCTATAAGCCCTCCGTTTGTATTTTTATTTATCCCGATAAAAACTTCTCGATCATACTCATAATCTCCCGCATCATCACGCTGCGCAAGGCTTGCCGTGGCGAAAAACAAGGTAAGAATACAGCCAAGGCATACGGGTAGAAAAGGAAAGAATTTTATGTTCATGGAGTTATACGCTAGGAAAACGCTAAATTCGCTTATAAGTTATTAAACTACAACGAAAAAAAGAAGTTTTATGCCCACAGTAAAAAGTTCTTACCTAGGTAAATTACGCACAGAGATGGAGCATGTAGCCTCTGGAAGCAAAACACTTACAGATGCTCCTGTAGACAATCACGGCCGTGGAGAGGCTTTTAGCCCGACCGATTTAGTAGCCGCGGCTCTCGGAAGCTGTATGGTCACGATCATGGGCATCGTAGCCGAGCGAGACGGTGTGGAGTTAAACGGCATGCACTGGGAGGTGGAAAAAGTGATGGCCTCCGATCCACGCAGAATCGCTGAAATCCGCGTGTCCATTTTTTGGCCGGAGGCCGCCCACCTGGAGGCGAAATTTGTGGATAAATTAAAGCGTGCTGCCAAGACCTGCCCAGTGGCGCTTAGTCTAGATCCCGCCCTTAAGCAGGACGTACAGTTTCACTTTTAATGCGCCGCTGCTGTAGCACTTTCACTTCCCCCTTCGTTTGGTAGGTGTAGAGACAAAGGAACCCAGTAAAAGTTTGGAACACGATTACGTGAAGCGCGCCCAAGACGGCGATAGAAAAGCATTCGAACAGCTTTATAAGCATTACTACGGCTATGCTATGGGCATTGCTTTGCGCTACGCGAATGTGAAAGAAGAGGCGGGCGAAATCGTGAATGACAGCTTTATGAAAGTTTTCGACAAGCTGGACACATATGCGCCGCAGCAGTCTTTTAAAGCTTGGCTGCGGCGCATCGTTATTAATACCTCCATCGATTATTACCGGCGCAGCATCAAGTATTTCGCTGTGATGGATATCGAGAAAGCCTATTCTGAAACTTTAGACCCCGGGGTATTAGATGCCCTGTCGGTAGAGGACCTGATGCAGCTTTTGCGCGGTCTTCCTGAGCTCTTACGCATCGTCTTTAACATGTACGAAATCGAAGGGTATTCGCATAATGAAATCGCGGACACCCTGGAAATTCCCTCCAGCTCATCGAGAACGTACTTGGCTCGCGCCAAACAGAAATTAAGGGAAAAAGTGCTTCAATTAAACGCGGAGAAGAATGAAGGAGCGGTTCGATAAACGACTAGCAGATAAAATGCGCGCGGAGCTCGAGGGGCTAGATACCGGCTACACACCGGGTGCTTGGGAGGACTTTGCGAAGCGCAAGTGGCAGGGCGGCCCGCTGCTCGCGCGGAAATGGAAATACTTTCTAGCAGGCTTTTCAGGTGCTGCGGTCCTGTTTCTGGTCGGGTTTTTAAGCCTTTCTACTTGGTGGATGCCTGCAGACCCTCAGCTTTTAGGGGATGCCGCTGACGCGGATAGTCTTTCGAAAGCCAGCCGCTCCTTCACCGTATCTCCGATCCAACCCGAACAGACTCCATTACAGGAGGAAGAAAGTCCGATGAACCAATCATCGCCACAGCTGCCAGCAGCTCCACAGGAGATGGAAATGCCACCCGTGCAGGCCCCCGTCGCACAGGTTTTGCCGCAGGCGGCCAAACAAAAGCCGAGCGATGCTGAGACCACCGAACAAACAAGATCCACTACTGGTGGCAGGCCCACACTAAAAGCCCTTCAAGAGACTTCCCTGCTGACCACATCGCCCACCATTCCCAGCGGAATTTTACCACTTATGGAAAAGCAAGGCAGCCAAATGCTGGCTGAGGGCGTCTCCATAGCTGTCCTCCCAGTAGCCGAAGGAGCAGTGGATGAAACGGACTTTGCGCAGCGGGAAAAATTAATAAAAGCTGCTGACAAAGGGGAGTCTGGTCTCTTTCATATTGGCCTACTGCTCAGCCCACAGGCAGTAGCGAATCAATCTTCCCCTGTGGCCTTTGGTGCCGGCATTCATGGTGGAATGCAAATCGGTAGACGCATGCACGTGGATGTAGGACTCAGCTTGGCCCGTCAGGAGTTTCAGCCCGCCGGACCTAGGGTAGAACAGCGGGTGGCTATGGCCCTACAGCCAGCTGGGGATATGGGCTTTGCACAGCCCAATGCGCTGATGCGTGTGGCCGTCCCTCAGGGAACCTCGTTGCAGTTTTCACAGATCGAAATCCCCGTAAATATGCGGTATAAGGTTTTGGATAGAGCAGCAGGAGGCTTTTTTATCGCTGGAGGCGTCTCGCATATGATGTATGCAAACCAGCGGGCTACAGCCACTTTCGCAGTGCCTAATTTTAACGCCCAAGGGGTCGAAGCCGCCAGCATGAGCGAAACCTTCACGAATACCTTTAGCCCAGACGCGGACTCTGGACGGGGAAGCGGTCAGTTTATGCAGCTTGCCATGGGATACGAACAAGATTTAGGAAAAAACACCTTGTTTATGATAGAGCCATTTTATAAATTTTCACTTAATAATCAAACCTTCCTCGATCAGGCTTTCCAGCTAACCGGTGTGAATGTGCGAATTTCTTATCAATTAAAGTAACATGCGTAAGTACTCCATTTTAGGGTTAGCGATGGCTATCCTGTTTAGTTTAAATGCTTGCCTCGAACAGGGGCTTTCTGATGCAGAGCGCATGGCCGAGCGTGATAACGATCGACTACGTGCCTTTCTAGAGCAAAATAACATACAAGCCGAATCCAGCCAGCTGGGTTTCTTCTGGGTAAAAGAGGTGGCTAACCCCACGGGGCGCCAGATCCAAAACAGAAATAAAGTAGCCATCCGTTACGAAATTAAAACAACAGAGGGGCAGCTGATCGACGATCGATGGGGTTCGGAAGCGCCCTTGAGTGTCTTTCAACATGGAGAAGACCGTCTAGTGCCACTGGTGCTTAATTTAGCAGCAGGCCTAGCGCGTGAAGGTGAAGAGTTTACGCTTTATGTCCCCTCCTATTTGGCCTACAGGGACTACAGCTACGAGCAACTTATTCAGCCTTCGTCTAATTTAGTTATCCGAGTACGCTGGGAGTTTATTTTAGATGATGATAGTTTAGAGCTGATTGAAGCCGATAAAATTCAAGCTTTCAAGGAGGAAAATGGCCTGGAAGAGCGTTATCGACGCATCGACCCGACCCAAGATCTTTGGATCTGGACCTCTGTCTCAGAAGAGGCGCTCGCGGAGCATGGGCTAAACCCAGGCGATCTGGTGACTTTCGAGTTCGAAATGTTACAGCTGGACGAAACAGTGCCTTTTTCGAGTGCCGCGGGCAGTCAGGCCCCGACTATAGAAGTAGGCGCTGAGAACCAGTTTGCTTTTATTCCGCAGATTTTCACGGCAGCAGTAGACGGCATGGAGATGGAAGTCATCGTACCTTCTATTTTAGCCTACGGCAATGAGGGCGTACAAGTGTTCCCAAGAGAAATTCGCCGGGACCTTATCCGTCAAGGCGCCATACCACCTACGGCTCGACCTTTCGAACCTATTTTATTTAAAGCGCGCATAATGAGTGTTTTGCGTAGAAACACCGCCGAATAATCCGTTAGAAGCGCACCCAGCACTGCGAACGGTTACGGCCACCCCTCCTGAAGCGGTGGCCGTTTTTATTTACTTCAGGATAAGTAAGAACCAGAAGCCTGGTTTTTCTGTTTTTTTACGAACTTTGCTCCCCTATAAACCCATCTATTCCATGACCAAGTTTTTATTTGACAGCTTCAGCGGGTGGCAGCGCCACTGTGAGGCCGCGGGCATCCCTTTATTTGAGGCCGTGATCACCTACGAAATGCATCAGCGCAACACGACGCGTGAGGCGATCTATGAAGGACTTTTAAATGCGTATCAAGTGATGCGTGAGGCTGTGGACACGGGATTAAAAGAGGACATGCAGTCGCGCTCAGGCATGATCCAAAACGGAGCCAAAAAGGTCTATCAGCATCCCGTGGCGGTGCTATCTCCAGAATTTCAGAAGCTTATCGCACGGGCACTAGCGGCGAAAGAGGTTAACTCCTGCATGGGGCGTGTCGTGGCGGCACCTACCGCAGGCGCCTCGGGCATTCTACCGGGGACACTCTATACGCTTCAAGAAGTACATGGACTTACGGACGAGTGCATCGTGGAAAGCTTACTCATAGGAGCAGGCATCGCCCTTATTATCGAACGCAAAGCCAGTCTGGCGGGCGCTGTGGGGGGATGCCAAGCAGAAACAGGTTCAGCAGCCGCCATGGCGGCGGGTGGCATGGTACACGCCCTAGGTGGAGACATCGATCAAGTTTTTAATGCCGTGGCCATCACGATTCAGTGCATGCTTGGCCTCGTCTGTGACCCGGTCGCCGGACTGGTGGAAGTCCCTTGTGTCGTACGTAATGCCAGCGCAGCAGCAATCGCAAACAGCTCGGCGCAAATAGCTCTAGCACGCGTTAGTGGTGTCATTCCCGTGGATGAGTGCGTGGAGGCGATGGGAGAAATCGGTGCCAGCATGGAAAGTAAATACAAAGAAACCGCTCTCGGCGGCCTCGCCGCCACCTTAACAGGCCAGCAGATCGCGAAAAAAGTATTGATCGAAGACATAGAAATTCTCCCCGATGAGGACATAAGCGAATAATTCGTACATTTGCTTTGAAAATTAAATCTAATTATGAAAAAATTACTTTTAGCCCTCCTAGTACCCGTACTACTCCTAATGAGCTGTGGCGC
Source organism: Nitritalea sp. (assembly GCF_054166705.1). Lineage (NCBI taxonomy): Bacteria > Pseudomonadati > Bacteroidota > Cytophagia > Cytophagales > Cyclobacteriaceae > Nitritalea > Nitritalea sp. The sequence continues at coordinate 824,844 of NZ_JBSZCV010000008.1, read as the reverse complement.
CGATGATGAGCCTGGTGTATCGCTACTCGATGGTAGCTGGACGCTAGAAGATGCCAGCTTCGAAGCCGCCGGAAGAATTTCTGTAGGTGTTTTCCCCGTGAATGCACGTCTAGAAGGCGAAACTGTGAGCACTGACCTGGTCGTGCGCTTCGATGAAATCTTAGAAACCGTAACCAGTACGGGGGGGTTCGAGTTGGAAGCTGCCCTCTTTTTTGGTGGTCAGGAAGTTTCTCGTGAAACACTTCGCTTCGATGGAGAAGAATTACTTTCCGGATCCCTCATGCGTGAAGGAGAAACGTTAACCTTGAGCAGCGAAACCTTAGCGATAGAGGCTACCATCCGAACGCTTACGCCGAATCGCCTGGTATTAGAAAGCACGTCGGATATCAGCGTACTTATCCCACAGGAACTGACGGTAGAAACATTTACCCTTACGCTTAACTTTACGCGTTAATTGTTTATAATGTCAGCGCTGGACCCTTTGGCCCGCTGGGCCAAAAAATAGCTTTTAAAAAAATCCCCAAACGGACAGCTGTCTGTTTGGGGATTTTTTTATGCGCCGTGCAGGGATCGTGCACCAGAAGCAAAAAGGGGGCTGCAGGCCTTTCGATTTTAAGCTCTCCCCGCTACCTGACCCTTATAAACCCGTAAGTTCACTTAGCTCCAGCCAGCGAAATTCTAAGCTGTCGAGTCGCTCTTCGACCTGCTGCAGCTGGCCAGACCAGGCCATAAGACGCTCGTGGTCTTCCGTCCCCGCAGCGATCTGCGCGATTAGAGCATCTTTCTCTACCTGCAGCCGCTCCATCTCCTGAGAAATTTCTTCAAATTCCTTTTTTTCCTTAAAGGTCGCCTTCCTGGAAGACGGTTGCTCCTGCGCAGGGGCTGCCACAGGTGCTGGGCTGCTCGCCTCTTTTTGCGCCTCGCGCTTCTGCTCCCGCTGCTGACGTGCCGCCTCTTCCTTCCGCTCTCTTTCCTCCTCGCGCAGATCGGTATAATTTCCAGGGAAATCTCGAATGAAACCCTCGCCTTCGAAAACAAAGAGGTGGTCCACCAGTCGATCCATAAAGTAGCGATCGTGCGAAACGATCAGCAAACAGCCCGGAAAATCATCTAAAAAGCCTTCCAGCGTATTTAAGGTATCGATGTCCAAGTCGTTTGTAGGCTCATCGAGAATCAAGAAGTTGGGATTTGTAATCAGAACGAGTAGCAACTGTAGTCGGCGGCGCTCTCCACCACTCAGCTTCGCGATCGGGGTATGCTGCTGCTTGGGCGGAAATCCGAAGCGGGTTAAAAACTGGGACACGGTGATGGTAGCTCCACCCGCCACCGTGACGACTTCCGCCACCTCCTTCACGGTGTCGATAAGCATTTTCGTTTCATCGAAGCGATCCTCCTCTTGGCGGTAGTAGCCGAAAACTGTCGTCTGCCCCTTGGTGACTGCGCCCTGATCCGCTTCGATCAGCCCGGTCAGCAGCGACAGAAAAGTGGTTTTTCCTACCCCATTTGGCCCTACGATACCTACTTTATCGCCTTTTTTAAAGGTATACGAAAAACCATCGATTAACTTTTTCTCCCCATACTGCTTGACTACCTTCTCCAGCTCCAGGATTTTACTTCCCAGTCGCTGCGTCGTAAGTCCGAGGCTTAGCTCACGTTCTTCCGTCTTTTTAAAGGCCTTTTCCTTGGTCTGCTCGAAAGCATCCACGCGGTATTTCGCCTTGGTACCCCGCGCTTTCGGCTGGCGACGAATCCAGTCCAGCTCCTTTTTATACAAGCTCTTGGCCTTTTCCTGCTCGGTGGCTTCTTGCTCTTTTCGCTGGGCCTTTTTCTCTAAGAAGTAGCCGTAATTGCCATTGTATTTAAAAAGCTGTCGATCGTCCAGCTCCAAAATCATATTTGTCACACGGTCCAGAAAATACCGATCGTGGGTCACCATAAAAAGGCTAAGGTTCGCTGTTGAAAGATATTCTTCCAGCCACTCGATCGTTTCGAGGTCAAGGTGGTTAGTCGGTTCGTCTAAAAGTAATAAATCCGGCTGTGCGAGTAGTGCCCGAGCCAGTGCCACGCGCTTACGCTGTCCACCCGAAAGGGTTTCTACGGGCACATCCGTATCATGCAAGCCGAGTTTACCTAAAATCTCTTTTATCTGATAGTCAAAATCCCAGGCTTGCAAGCTGTCCATGCGGTCAAAAAGTGTTTGCAATAGCTGCTCATCCGCACGGCCATTTTCTGCGTCTAACGTAGCTTTTTGGTAGGCCTTTACGACCGCGAGCGCTTCGTTTTCCCCAGAGTCGAAAATCGTGTCGTAAATGCTCATGCCTGCGGCAAAGGTCGGGTTTTGGTGCACATAAGCAACACGTATCCCTGAATTGATGACCACTTCCCCCTTATCGGCGAGCTCTAGGCCCATGATAATTTTCATGAGTGTGGACTTGCCGGCGCCGTTTTGCCCGACGAGGGCGGCCTTCTGTCCTTGATCTAAACCGAATGCGATGGAATCGAAAAGCACCCGCTCTCCGAAGGATTTCGTGAGACCGGAAATGGATAAATAATTCATGCTGCAAATTACGCATTAAATCCTGAAAAAAGGATTAATCCTTCCGCTGATAGATGCCTGCTCCGGCAGAGGCATAGCGATTTTGGAGCCAGGGAATATGGTACATGAGTTTCTCAAAGCGGCCCTCAGAGTCTAAAATTAACTCTGGCATTTCAGAGCGGATGGCACTTTCGATGCGTATAATCGCAAAAGGAGAGTTAGCCTCTAAAATCCGGCTAGAGACCTTATAATTTAAGAATGGAGTGGCGATTTTTCCATAGGCATAGGGGCTCATGTCATCTCCTAGTACCCAGAGCGTTTTGCCCTGCAGGGCGCTCAGTTTTTCTGATCGATTCACTGTGTAAAGCACATTTCGTGCAGTATTCTCCATGTAATAGTTGAAGGCCAGGCCCGAAAGGGGAAGCACGAGAAAGAAGGCGACTGCGATACCCGTACGCCAGCGATTCGAGCTGATAAAAAGCAAAGGCTTGGTCGCAAAATAGGCGAGGGCAGGCACGACGACTAGCCACTCCATGGCCGAGATGTGATTCGAAAGTAGAATTGTAGCTACCCCAAAAAATAGATACAGCAGCATAAGCTGTTTTTGTTTTTGCTGATTTACGGTGTAGCTCTGCTTCACAGAGCCTATCGTGAAGCCGAGAATCGCAAAGAACAGCGGCACTGCTAGTACCATCAAGGCCTGGAACAAGCTCAGGTGGTTATACACATCTTTTATACGCGTCCCGAGCAGAAACTCATGGTAAAAGCTGGGCAGGGCGTCGATCCAAAAGTAATACAACGCTAAAAGGCCTAAAGGGAGAAAAAAATTCACCAGGGTGAGCAGGACCTGGTTAAAGGTGAAGCCGGAAATGGTAATTCCAGCGATGAGGAAGAAAGGGAGAAAGACCAAAAAGGGCAGGTGGAAACAAGCCGCCATGCCTGCATACACGCCCAGAAGGGTGGTGGAAGAAAGCGATTCCTCCTGCAGAACCGTCTGAGAAAACAATTGGCCGAGGGCCAAAAGTAAAAAAAAACTCCCCATCAGCATGGGCGAAAGGAGCAGAAACTCTGCATTAAAGGCGTAGATGACTATCGCGGTAAGGGCAGGCACATAGGTATTTAGTTCGAAAGCGCCATAACGGACTAACAGGCTATTTAGGTAATTCGCCTGCGCGAAGATAAGCAACAGGGCGATGAGGCGATGCGGCCACACCTGTGCGGGAAAAAGCCACTGCAGCAGCGTAAACACAAGGGCAGAAAGGGGCGCAGTATCGTCTACGACCCCCACATAGAGGGTCTGCCCTTCCAATATTCGCTTACCTAAAAGCTGCCAGCCCAGCTCCACCTGCAACTGCCCTAAGGGAAAAACCGTCCACTGAAGTAGGGCCAAAGCGAGTAAAATGCCGAATAGCGCTAAGGCACGGATGGGGTCGATAATTTTAAAAAACGTAATCAATTCGTAAATGCCTGCGTTAATGAAGAAAGAGATGATGCGAAATTAACCCTTCATCATTTAATTCACTAAATTTGTCCGTATTAAAATACGTATGGAGACGAAGAGACAACAAAAATTCAGCAAGCTGATTCAAAAAGAGATTGGCGAAATTTTTCAGCGGGAGATGAAGCACCTCAGCTCGGGAACGCTGATTACGGTAACCCGCGTGCTGATGAGCCCTGACCTGGGCCTAGCTAAAGTATACATTAGTTTTTTAACTGGAAATAAGGAGCAGCTGCTCGACCGCGTGCAGGCATCGAAAAGTGAGCTGCGTAAACACCTAGGAAATCGCATCGGGAAATCGGTGCGGATAATCCCAGAGCTAGCTCTTTTCGGCGATGATTCGGCCACGTATGCGCAGCACATGGATAAAGTCATCTCTTCATTAGATATCCCTGAGGGCGAGGACGAAGAGGATGAGGACGACGAAAGAGAAGCGCTTTAGGAGATCAGATGAAGTCAGGCAGCCCTTCTACTTTTATCGCGTACCGTTACTTCCGAAGTAAAAAACGGAAAAACTTTATCAGCATCCTGTCGAACATTTCGATGATCGGAGTGGCTGTGGGCACGATGGCGCTGGTCATCGTGCTTTCCGTGTTTAATGGCCTCGAGCAGCTGGTTCGCGGTCTTTATGCTTCTTTCGATGCAGATTTAAAAGTAGAGCTGGTCCGCGGCAAGTCCTTCGTCCCAGATCCTCAAATTCTAGAAACACTTCGTAAACATGCAGATATTCAGCTGCTCACGGAGGTTATCGAAGATAATGCGCTATTTAAATACGGAGAGGCGCAGCATCTCGCTCGCCTGAAGGGAGTTAGCGGAGACTATTTGCTGCATGAGCGCTTTGCCAGTGGCTACACCTGGGGTACCCTAGACCTGGGTACCGAAGAAAAACCACTTGCCGTCGTAGGCAGAGGGGTGGGGTATTTCCTCTCTTTGGATTTACAAAATGAATTCGAACCCCTCCAGGTATTCTATCCTCGCGCCACGGCACGTGCAGGCTCCATAGATCCACGCCAACTTTACAATTCGGCAGCACTGCGGGTCTCCTCCTTTTTTAGTGTAGAAAAGGAATTTGACGACAGCTATATTTTAGCACCACTATCCTTCGTAGAAGAACTGTTCCGCTATGAGGGCCGCAGGACAGCTTTAGAAATTCAAGTACGTCCTGGCACCTCTATCGGTAAGCTAAAGCGTGAAGTGCAGCAGCTTTTCGGGGAGGAGTTTAGCGTGAAAGACACAGATGAACAGCATGCTAGCATTCTGCGCACGATTAAGATAGAAAAGCTATTCGTGTTCATTACGCTCACCTTTATTTTAGCCATCGCCTCCTTTAACATTTTCTTTAGCCTATCCATGATGGCGATCGAGAAGAAAAAAGATACCGCCCTGTTAGTGGCGCTGGGCGCGCCAAAGTCCCTCCTTCGCCGCATTTTTTTAAAACAAGGAGCCCTAATTGCAAGCACTGGAGCAACCATCGGCCTGCTACTGGGATTCCTCATTTGCTTTCTCCAAGAGCGATTCGGTCTGGTCGGATTCGGGGTAGAAAGCAGCATCGTCGACTATTATCCTGTGAAAATGATTTGGACGGACTTCCTGTGGACAGGTATCGCAGTAAGTGCCATCACTGCACTGGCCTCTTACCGACCGGCATACATCGCATCTCAAGTGGACGCAAAGGGCTTGTAAGGCCGAATACTTTTTATCAAAACCTCAACGTGAAACGACTTTTTTTACCTCTTTCGAAAAAAAAGCGTTTACCTTCCGATTTTCTCCAACAGGATTGCGATATTTATAAAATCAAGCTGGATTCTATTTACCTAGTTAACGATACAGCATCGAAAGCACCATTTTATTAATTATTAAATATTTTTAATCGTATTTCATTGCTTTATTTTTAATATATCAATCATTTTCTTACCTTTACATCATCAGGAAGGACATGAGGTTCTCACAGCGCAGAAGGCTGTTCATCTTGAAACTATCTTGTAGGATGTTGAAACTGGCAGACAAGCCCTCCTGTCTCGGGGGTGAAGAGCACAGAATAAAGTAAATAGCGAGCTCGTATTTTACCTAACTGCTTCGTGGAGGTTCGAATCCTTCTCCTACAGCGACATAACCACTAACACCAATACTGTAGGGTGTTGAAACTGGCAGACAAGCCCTCCTGTCTCGGGGGTGAAGAGCACAGAATAAAGCAAATAGCGAGCTCGTATTTTTGCCTAACTGCTTCGTGGAGGTTCGAGTCCTTCCCCTACAGCGGTAGAGAAAACAGACGGTTTTCTCCACATCTAATAAATTACGTTATACTGTAAGGTGTTGAAACTGGCAGACAAGCCCTCCTGTCTCGGGGGTGAGGAGTCCGGAATAAAGCGAACATGGAGCTCGTGTTCTTGCCTAACCGCCTCGTGGAGGTTCGAATCCTTCCCTTACAGCTGGTTATTTTGGGTTTATTGTTAATTGACTAAAGCTGTTAGATCCTGTCTTACAGCTTTTTTTATACCCTTTCCCTTCCATTCTCCCTCGTATCGTAAGGTTGTAAAACCACATACGCCTCTACTCCTTATTGCCTCTTCTCCACAAGTAGCGTACAGGACTTAAAGCAGGCGTAATTTTTACAGGGCCATTACTTTCAGTCTAGCGCAGATAAGCAAGCAGGTAGATCCTAAAAAAAGGCACCTACTTGCGCAGGTACCTCTTCTTGCATACTCTCTAAAACTTGTGCATCAGGAACAAGAGATCTTAGAAACACGCGTAGCATGTCGTCCGCCTTCAAAGTCAGTGTTTAAAAATGCTTCCGTACAGGCTTGAGCTATTTCCAAAGAAATAAATCGTGCGGGTAAGGCCAAAACATTCGCATCATTATGCTGCCTTGCTAAGCTAGCTAACTCCGGCACCCACACTAAAGCAGCACGAATGGCTGCATACTTATTCGCTGTTATGGCTACACCATTTCCACTTCCGCAGATTAAAATCCCTTTATCTAGCGCTCCATCGAGAAGCTCTTGACATAAAGGATGTACATGATCTGGGTAGTCAACAGAGGCATCTGAGAAGGGACCAAAGTCCTTCACTTCATGCCCTTGTTCTTCTAATGCGGCTATTATCGCTTGCTTATAGGAAAATCCTGCGTGATCTCCCCCTATTCCAATCTTCATAATGTGTCTACGTATATATTAAGAGGCTAATTCATCTTTGCGCTTCTTTTCTAATCGCTTCGCGATCATGATGCCCACCTCATAAAGGGCCATGATCGGCATCGCGATCAAGATTTGCGAAATGACATCGGGAGGCGTTATGATCGCCGCGATAACCAAGATACCTACGATAGCATGGCGACGATACACTTTTAGCACCGCTGCAGTAATCAGTCCTGACATGGAGAGAAAATAAATCACCACGGGAAGCTGAAACATTATTGCCGAAGCCAAGACCAGCATCATCAGTGTCGTCACATAGCTGGTTATATCGAATTCATTTAAAATGGATGGATCTAACTGATAGTTGGATAGGAAATTTATGGACAAGGGCGATAATATAAAGTATCCGAAGCTGGCTCCTAAAAAAAACAGCAAACTCACAAAGAACACTGCCCCGCGCGCTGCATTCCGCTCCTTATCGTAGAGGCCTGGACTAATAAAACGCCAAAATTCCCAGAAAATGTAAGGAAAGGCCACGATGATTCCTACCACCACACTACTGGTCAGGTGCATCGAAAACTGCCCCGTCATCTGACGACTCTGAATCGTAAACGGTAGCGAATCGATGCATAAGGCAGGAATGCTCAATGCCTCCGCCACCCGACAAAGGGTCGTGTAGGTAATGAACTCCACCTTAGAGGGACCCAAAATCACCTGACCAAACACGATGCTTTTCGCTAAAAAAGCAACAATCGTTAAAATGAGAACCGCCGCTACGGACCGAAGTAGATGCCAACGCAACTGCTCCAAATGGTCCAAAAAAGACATGCCCTCTTCTTCCTCTTCTCTATATTGATCTAATGCCACCTGTTAGCTCCTACCTGTCTGAAATTAGTACAAAGGAAATTGTACCATCCACTCATTTACTTCCTTACGAATCGCGATCAGCTCGCCTTCATTATCGTGCCCCATAAGCGCACGGTCGATAAGGTCTACGATCCGCACCATATCTGCTTCCACCAGACCCCGAGTGGTCACCGCCGCCGTACCCACGCGCATACCCGAGGTTACGAAAGGCGAACGCTTATCGAAAGGAACCATATTTTTATTGATCGTAATGGCCACCTTCCCAAGTGTTTCCTCAGCGAGCTTTCCCGTGATGGACTTATTGGTTAGGTCGATCAGCATCAAATGGTTATCTGTACCTCCTGAGATCAACTGGTACCCTTTAGCCACAAAGGCATCGGCCATCACGGCTGCATTCTTTTTCACCTGCACCACATAATGCAGGTACTCATCTGTGAGGGCTTCACCAAAGGCCACGGCCTTCGCGGCAATAATATGCTCCAAAGGACCTCCTTGTGTTCCCGGGAAAACACCACTATCTAAAAGTGCGGACATTTTGCGCAGCTCACCCTTCGGATTTGTAATGCCGAAAGGATTATCGAAATCCTCACGCATCAAAATCAATCCGCCACGTGGCCCACGTAAGGTCTTATGGGTCGTAGTCGTTACGATATGACAAAACTCCAGAGGGTCATTTAATAGCCCTTTTGCGATTAATCCCGAAGGATGTGAAATATCTGCTAATAAAAGCGCCCCCACTTCATCCGCAATCGCACGTAAACGCTCATAATCCCAGTCACGGCTATAAGCAGATGCCCCACAAATTAAGAGCTTAGGCTTCACCTCTAAAGCCTTTGCCTCTACCTTGTCGTAATCGATTAAGCCTGTCTCTTCTTCTACTCCATAAAAGTGGGGGGCATACAGCTTCCCCGAAAAATTCACTGGAGAACCATGAGTCAAATGACCTCCATGCGCTAAATCAAATCCTAAAATCGGATCTCCTGCCTGTAAACAAGCTAAAAATACAGCTGCATTAGCCTGTGCACCCGAGTGTGGCTGCACGTTCGCCCAAGTGGCACCAAATAACTCCTTCGCTCTGGATATCGCCAACTCCTCTATCTCATCCACTACCTCACAGCCACCATAATAGCGCTTGCCCGGTAATCCCTCGGCATACTTATTCGTCAAAACACTGCCTCCGGCCTCCATTACCTGTTTGCTAGTAAAGTTTTCTGACGCGATAAGCTCGATGCCTTCCCGCTGACGGGTCTCCTCCTGTGCTATAAGGTCAAATACAACCTGATCTCTTTTCATAATGCAAAATGATTTGAGTGTAAAATTAGGGCTATTCGGCTATTATTCCAATTTAAACCCCTGAATTAGCCCGAAGAATTCTGCCCAAACTTCCTAAAAATATACCTGCACCAAAGGCCTGCTTATCAGGACTAAAAATAAAAAAAAAGACTTCGGTACGTCCGAAGCCCTTTCCGCATTTTATAGTGTATTAAAAAAGAATTCACAAGGTATAAACTCACACAACCTCTAAAGGTTAGCACACGAATCCATAAAAGTGATTCCTTTGATAGTACCCCGATACGGAAATGAACTACCTTTGTTTAGTTTGTGATATGTAAAAGTACTCATTTGGGCACCGATGCACAAGGTATTGCGTATTATTGTAAGATAGTGGTAAATCTTTGTCATCATACTGCCTTTTAACGCCACCTAATGCCTGTAAAAATGAACTATAACTTCGCACCGACCCAGTACACAGACCTCTCCAGAAACAATAACGTCTTCATAAAACTACATTATCCTGAGAGCGCCTGGGGTGAGGAAATCACCGTTTATATACATGAACGTGCCGCTGGATACACGTTTGACGCCGTAGATTTTTACGGAAACGAAATCACCCTAAACCCTGAAAGCTGTACACAGCCACTCTCCTTAGCGGACGTTATTCGCATGGTCGAAACCCTGGAAGCAGTAGAAGGGCTAGATGCCACAGGAAATTTGGCGCTGACACTCTCCGGCATTCCCGAAGCAGAAAGTCCTTATTATCCTGAGCTAAAAAATTTCTTCGCAGAAAAAAGAAAACAGTTTGGATTACCCTAAGAGCCTAAAGACCAAAGAAAGACCTAGGCAGCTAAAGCTTTCTGATAAAAACCCCTTTTGCGCAGCGAGGGCTTTAGAAATACCTTAGAAAAAGAGATCATAAGCAGAAAGCGCCTCCGTTCCCCGATGTGCCGTATGCATACCCACTCCATGCAACTTGCACCAAGCCACATAGGAAGCATACGCTATGCAATTCTCTACCACTATGCCCTCATACCGTACGGACTGGAAGGCTTCGTTTGGCAACCAAGCCCGCAAATCATTTGCCTGATCGAAGTGCAAGTGATCCACAGGCACAAATTGCTGACCATTAATCTGAATAGGAATAATACGCATCGTTTTAATCTTTGACACAAAGGTACGTAGCCCAGCAAGGCCACTGTAAATTAAGGGATTATCTTTCTGTTAAATCCCTTGCTGAAGGCATAACCTGCAGGCAGAAATGAAGGGGCTTAGTCGAGCAGAAATACTTGCTACGCCATAAAAACCTACCCGAAGATGGGCTTTCCACTTGAATAGCACCCTCTTGTTTGTATTTAAACTTACTCACCTAAAGCGATAACAGGAAAATAAAACCCTGTACCTCTTACTACCGAAAAGGGCCTTTAGACGTCTTTTTCAAGCAAGACTGTTTGAAATTATTAGCCCTGACTAAGAAATTTAAAAATATTTGAAATGGGAATAGTAAAAGTATGTACCAAGGTAGCCCACTGCCGCTGCCCTGAATTCCATCATGTCCGACTACAGTTGCGAACAAAGCATATCAGGTAGCGGGCTCCTATAAACTTCTCTACTGATCGCAAGGATCGGATAGAATGAAGCAAGCAATATCAAAAATAAAAAAGTCCGATTAATGTGAAACCAGACCCCTAGTGCTGGCAGCTTTCTTCCGTATATTTGTGCACGAGTAAAAAAATCTCCGGACAAACGCATAGGGCGCTACCGGATTACACGATGGCAAAAATAGCACTTATATTTATTTCTTTAGCGGCCGGTATCTTCCTGCGCAGACACGTCCGAGAACCTGAAAAGTTAGCCAAACTCCTAAACCAATACCTCATTTTCGTGGTGCTGCCCGCCATCGCACTGAAATACCTACCCGCACTGCCGCTGAGTCCCGAGCTGCTACTCCCCATCGCAGCGGCATGGTTCAGCTTTCTACTCGCTTGGGGCTTCTTTCACCTCGTCGGAACCTGGAAAAACTGGGGAGCCAGTACCATCGGCTGCCTAACCCTCACCGGAGGACTCGCGAATACCTCCTTCGTGGGCTTCCCTATTATCGACGCCCTTTACGGTACCGAAGGATTAAAAATCGCCCTGCTCATCGATCAGGCAGGCTCCTTTATCCTCGTCAGCACCTTGGCTGTTATCGTCGCTAACACCTACAGCGCAGAACAAAGCAGCAAAAGCTCCTTACTTAAAAAAGTGATTACATTCCCCCCTTTTCTATTTTTTATCATCGGCATCAGCATGAACCTGCTTGAGCTGACCGTACACCCCATCCTTGGATTCGGACTAGAAACACTGGCGCAGTCCCTCACCCCCGTGGCACTAGGCGCAGTAGGGCTGCAGCTTCAAATCGAAAAAACTGCCTTTAAGGATCGGAAGCTTTGGACAGGCCTTACCTTTAAGCTACTCCTACTTCCCGCCCTCATCTGGCTTATTTTTGGGAGCCTGAGCCCACTCGGAGGACTCCCGCTGAAAATAACCCTCTTGGAAATGGCCATGGCTCCCATGATAACCGGTTCCATCCTTGCTATTTCCTACAACTTAAATCCACGCCTGGCCTCCCTGATGGTAGGCGTAGGTATCCCGCTCAGCTTCCTTACCATCGCGTTTTGGTACTGGGTTTTAGAATCCTTTGTTTTGGCCTGACGGCCAAAACCACCCGAGCTCACAGCTCCTGTTTACTCCGGCTTTCGCTTCGTCGTATCCGGCGCAGCAGCCGGGCGATTTCTCCCGCCGCCGATAACCCCACGAATCAAGTTGCGTGCCTCTTCCGCTGCACGATCACGGGTCTGATCGACGCGACGTTCTGCCTCCCTACGGACACTGTCCTGAACACGTTCAGCCTCGGCTTTTAAAACCGTTTTCACACTATCCTCTCGCTGACGAAATTCCTCAGTCACCTGGCGCTGCAGCTGCTCCCGCTCTTGACCGAGTCGCGCTCGCACCGCCGATGCTAAAAGCTGTTCGATGCTTCCTTCCCCCGCTAGACTGAAAGTAGGACGGGCATAGCTGCCCCCTATCGATAAGGCCACAGGAATCGGCGCATCCTCTGCGATGGTGGCGCCACTTACGCGGGCCAGCGCCGAATTCAGCTGCTGCCCGAAACGCCCTGCCGGCACTTGCAGATTCAGTAAATAACGGATAGTCCCATCATAGGCTGTGCTCCCTTGAAGACGTGCTTCATAGTCCCAAAGCCGCAGATCAAAGGGCTCCACTTCTAACACGCCATTGTCTATCGTGATCGGGATACGCATGTTTCGAAAACGAAGTGCTTCCTCCTGACGCAGACCGATCAAATTACTGATCCCTGATGTGAAAGAAGGGTTCTGAAATGCTGCCTCCAAAATCCGGATCGCACCCTTCGCATCGAGTGAAGCCATCACGGGCATCATATCCGCCGCTAAAAGGCCACCGAAAGAGAGGTCTGTGGAAAATACGCCCTCCAGATGCTGCGCCACGGGGGCTAATAGCTGCACCGTATATAAGGCCTCGAAGGCTTGCCGAATATCCAAGCGCTCCACACCAAAATTAAAGTCAAAGCGGGGGGCTGCTACATCCCTAGGGTCATAACTACCCGAAAGGCGCACTTGTCCACCGAGTGTCCTCAGGCCAGCATCTCGAATACGCAGCACCCCATCGGCAAGCTGTACAGTGCCTCGCATAGCCTCTAAACGTAAATTGTCATACAAAAGCTCCTCCACATCGAGGCCCAGTTGAAATTGGATATTGCGCGGCAGCGCGAAGACTTCCAAGTCTGTAGACTCCCCACTCGCATCAGCGCTAAGCCACTCGTTCGCATTAAAACGCGGAGAGCGGAGGTTAAGCTCGCCACGGAGCACTTCCCCCTCCCGGAAAAGGTAGCCCATATAATTCGTCAGTACACCCGAAGCCTCCAGCGGACTCTCGCCCAGCGTAGAAACAAAACGCTTGAGCTCCATCCGATCTGGATTAAAAGTGGCTTCAGCGTCTTGAATTTGAATTCCCTGAGGCAGATCCTCAGAGGAAAAAACGAAATCCGACACGTTGACTGTCCCAGCATTGTAAAGGGCAGCATAACGACCCGACTCTAAAGTGCGCATGTCTCCACGTGCAGCCAGCTCCCCAGCGATACGCCCGGCTAACTCCATGCCTTCCTGTGGAAATAATGCCACCAAGGTGGCCAAATTCGCTGCCCCTTCCGCTTGCAAATCCCATCGGAGGTTCGAAAGGTCCTGAAAAGTGGCCTTTGCACGAAGTGCCTCCCCGTCCAGGCGTGCGGACATGCGCGAAATTACAGCGGTAAAGTCTTCAAATCGCCCGCTAGCACTGCCGATACTCGCTTGTACCTCTAAGGCCTCCAAGGCAGCAGGCAGATCATTTCTGCGGAAAAGCCCATCCTTTAAGGTGAAGTCAGCCGAAAAAACGGGCAAGGTCTTCTGAGTACTGTCATACGTTCCTTTCGCCTCACCACGCAAGCTCAGCTCCCCCGCTAGCCTCAGGTCAGGGATAGGAAAGATAGCCGTCAGCTCACCGAGGTTAAGCCGTCCATCTAAGCGTGCCTCCATCGGGAAGTCCCGGAAGTTTTCGATTTGCAGCTCCGCTGCAAAAGGATTATCTCCTAAAAGCATACGGAAATCACGCAAGTTGACGCGTGTGTTCGTCCAGTCAGCCGTCGTATTCGCCAGCACCAGCTCCATCCCTACCTCGCGCACTGGCAGCGCCAGCTCTGGAAAGCGGAACATGCCCTCGCGAACCCCCAGCTGCACGAGGAAGGAAGGCGTGCTCGTGTCGGAATAGATTCCATTTACCTCCGCTAAGAAATCGATACTTCCTGCGGTCTCGATGGCGGAAAACTGCTCCGCATAGAGGCCAGGAACAAGAGATAAGAGGGTCTTAAAATCACTTTCCCGCGTGCCCGCCCGCAAGTCGAAGCCAATCCCATCCTCGGGAAGGCTGAGGGCACCATCTAAGTAAAAATGAAAAGCATTTAGATACAAGTCACTATCCAGAAAGCCAAAACGCATGGCATCGAGGTCTACATCCACCGTCGTCGTACCTTTAAACTGCTTTTGGGAAAGGTAGGAAATGCCTTCGTAACGCACATCGGCCAAAAAAGCTTCCAGCCGCAGGGGCATTTCAAAGGCGCTGCTCGTAAAATCCCCGGAACCCAAGGCGCGTATACTGCCTAAGGCCATAAAAAAATCCAACTCCCTGTCATCGTAAATGACTGATACGTCTTCCAGCTCTAACACATCGATGCCAATCCTCAAATTGCCCGTCTCAGTGAGGACATCCTCTTCTTCGGGCGGCGGCAAAATAGCATAATTGGCCCTGCCATCAGCCAAAACCTTCACATAAAGCTCTCCTCCTTTTAGATGAATGCCTGACAGGGTGGGGTACTCCCCAAAGAGCACAGACCAAAGCCGAAAATCGACTTGCAGCTCCTTCACATGCACGAGTGTGTCGCCCCGGAAAGGCTCTTCCCCGACGATACCAAAGTCGCCTAAACCTAAGGCCATGTGGGGAAAGCGACGAAAAAGGCTTACACTTACTTGCTCCCGGTCGTAGTACACCTCGCCAATAACGGCCTCTTGGATAGCTTCGTCCACCATCGTGAGGATTTTACCACGGAAAAGAAAAGGAAGAAGAAGCAAGAGTAAAAAGATACCTGCTAGGGACAGGCCGAATATTTTGAGCGCTTTTTTCATGGAAGGCGAGTGGTTAAGATCCGAATTCTTAAAAATAAGCACAAAAGCCGCACCAAAAAAGGGACTAACCAAAAGCACCACACCTTTCCTCGAAAGATGCGGTGCCCAAGGCCTCGCAGCAGCCCATCTACTCCTAACGACAGGGGCTTACTGTTCCCAAGCCTCCTGAATCACCGCGAGCACCTCTTGCTGCAGCGCCGGCGTAACGGCTACGATGCTACGCCCATAGACATAGGCGGGTCCACCAAAGAAATCGCTCACCTGTCCACCCGCCTCGTTGACCAACAGCGCTCCTGCAGCCACGTCATAAGCGTTTAAATTATACTCAAAATAAGCCTCCACCCTTCCGCAAGCGACATAGGCCAGGTCTACAGCAGCGCTTCCCATGCGCCGTAGCCCATGTGAATTTTTCATCATAAACTGCATCACATGGATATAGGCGGGAAGCTTATCGAATTCACTATAAGGGAAACCCGTGGCGATAAGGGCCTGTGAGAGCGAGGTGGCGGGACTGACGCGTATCGCCTTTCCATTTAGAAAAGCCCCCTGCCCCTTAACCGCATGGAAGCATTCCTCACGGTTTACCTCGTAGACCACCCCCAGGGTGAGCTCCCCGTGCACCTCCAGGGCGATACTCACGGAAAAGATCGGGATTCCATGTACGAAATTCGTGGTCCCATCTAGCGGGTCTATAATCCATTTGATCTCTTGGTTCCCCTCCTCTGTCGTCCCCTCTTCGGCTAGAAATCCCGCCTCTGGAAGTAAGGCAGAAAGCCCTTCGACGATAATACGCTCAGCATGCTGATCTACATACGAAACCAAGTCATTAAACCCCTTGTGCTCCACATTTTCATAAGAAAAGCTTTCGCGTTCCTTCCGGATGTAGGCACCGGCTTTTTTGGCTACCGCCAAAAGTCCCTCCACTAAGGCAGGCTGCGTATACTTATCCATCATCTTCTGTTTCATCGCCAGCATCAGCTGCTAATCTATCCCACTTTTTACTTCTTTTCGGACGGTCTGCCCCACTAGGCACCTGCTCAGGTGTGGCTCCCGCCACAATCAAGACCAATTCGCCACGCACCTCTTCCGCCTCGGCACCTGCCGCTAACTCCGCCAGCGTACCATACCTATTTTCTTCGAACTTTTTCGAAAGCTCCCGACAAAGACAAGCTTCGCGCTCTGACCCGAAGACAGCCTCCATCATACGAAGAGTCTTCGCGATCCGATGGGGTGACTCGTAGAAGATCAAGGTCCGCTCTTCCTTCGCGAGCATCTCCAGTTTGCGCTGTTTGCCCTTTTTATGGGGGAGAAATCCCTCGAAGACAAAGCGATCATTCGGTAGACCTGAGTTCACTAAAGCCGGCACAAAAGCTGTGGCTCCCGGTAGCGTGGAGACTCGCAGCCCCGCCTGTACCACGGCGCGCACAAGGAGATAGCCCGGATCCGAAATCCCCGGGGTACCCGCATCCGAAATCAAAGCAAAAATCTCTCCCGCGCGCATCCGCTGGATGAGGCGATCGACCGTTTGATGCTCATTAAACATATGGTACGCCTGCAGCGGCCGCTGAATAGCAAAATGCTTCAACAGTTTACTACTCGTACGTGTGTCTTCGGCTAAGATAACATCCACCTCCTGAAGCACCTGCACGGCACGATACGTCATGTCCTGCAGATTTCCCACAGGCGTAGGCACGAGAAAGAGCTGTACCTCTTCTTGCATATCCGCTGACTCCATCTCTTACTGCACCTCCAGAATAGCATCGATGGCCTTCGCCAGCTGATGGTCTTTCTCTGTTATCGTATTGCCCGCATCATGGGTCGTCAACTGGATTTCTACCGTATTGTATACATTGCTCCAGTTCGGGTGATGCCCCTGTGCCTCGGCTAAAAAAGCCACACGCGTCATAAAGGCAAAAGCCTCCTGGAAGTCTCCGAACGTAAATGTCCTACACAGTTTTTGATCTATTTCTTTCCACATAGTCTTATTATTTATAAAGCGATAAGTCCCTCCACCGAAGCGGCTTTCCGGTACACTTCTAAAATACGCTCACTGTTGGGAACCATAAGCTGAAAGGAGACACTGGTATAATTTCCTTTCGAGCTGTCCTTTAACACAAGCTCACGATTCGGAAACAGTGCCTTGAGCTCCGCTAAACTCTTCTTAGGGACGATAAACTTAAATGGGTACAAAGTCGGAAAGCTGGTCTGAGCCTCTAACTTCTCCTTAAAAGCCGCTTCGTTAAACTTCTCTTTCATTCGTATAATAACTGGTACGTACCAAATTAGTTCGCAGATACCTTTTTTACCTAAAATGAGGAAACCCGTGAAATTACTTCCACGGGTCCTATTTTACATTTTAAAAATTAGAAGAACTTGTAACGGAAATCTTTTACATCCGCCAGTTCCTCTAGCGCCATCATGATCATGTAAGCAGTTCGCTGCGAAGAGCTTGCTGCCAGCTGACGCTGATAGTTGGTATAGTCTGCGATGTCAGTTGCATCCACGCGACTATTCACACGTGCCACGATCACCCCATTTTCTTCCATGATAGGGGATGAGATTTTACCTTCCTCCATTCCGAATAGGGCACCTATCGCCTTCGGCGCAAAGCCTACTCCTGGAAGAACATTTGAGCTTAACCGCAGATCAGCTACATTTTCTCTAGAAGCGAAGGCATCGAACTTTTCCTTCATGGCATCTAAAGTCTCTAAGCCAGCCAGCTGCTCTTTGATTTTTTCGCCCTTCTTCTCATTTCGAAGCTGTGCTAAAATTTCATTACGCACGCTATTTAAAGAAGCATATCCTTCATCCGTGCGAGAAACAAGCAGTGCCACCACGTATGTATCGTCTAATTCAAATACGGGAGAAACTTTCCCTTCTGATGCATCATTAAATGCCCAGCGAATCACCTCACGCGCATTCTGTAGGTTGTTTAAATTTCTAGAAAAAGGCGCTAATCCATTCGCCTGTAATCTTCTGTAATCTTCCTGCTCCACGGTCGCTTCGAAAGATTTTTTATCACTTGCCGTGGCAGCGAACAGATCAGCTTTTCTAAAAGCTTCGTTTCGAGTGGCGTCAGAAGGACCTAACTCGCGCTCTAAAACAGCTATTTTATGTGTTTCCACTTTTGGTAGCTCCGTCACGCTGATGATATGGAAACCATATTCTGTTTCTACTACATCATTCAGAAGGCCTGTACTACGTGCTGCGAATACGGCGTTCGCAAATTCATCTACAAAGTCTTCTTTCGCGAACCAGCCTAAGTCTCCACCGCGCTGAGAAGTTCCGTCTTCCCCATACTGAGCAGCCGCCGCGGCGAATTCTAAGCCCTCTTTAATCTCTGTTAAAATCCCGCGCGCACGTTCTTTAACCACTTCTTTTTCGCTATCCGCTAAACCTTGCGTACCGAAAAGGATGTGCCGGGCACGCATGCGTGGCGTGCCGTCAAATTTATCGGTAATCTTATAAGAAACGAAAGTAGAGCGAGAAGAAAGGAAAGGACCGTATGTTTCACCTGCTTCGATTTCATCTACATTTAAACGAAGCGTTTCTGGCAAGTTATCTCCTGGAAGAACCGTCAGGAAAGGCCTTCTCATATCCGAATTGCGTAGCACAAAAACCGAATCCTGAGTAGTTCCTTTAAGTTCCTCTGTCAATCGTAGGATTTCATCACGTACGGCTGCAGAATCTTCCGCGCTTGGGCGCATATCGAAACGTACATACTCTACATCGGCAGCCTTATCGACGCGAAACTTTTCTTTATTCGCATCATAATAGCGCTTGATTTCAGCATCTGACACTTCCACGGAGGCATCCTCTAAGGCATAGAAAGGGATAAAAACCAGATCTACATCCGCCACAGAGTTAGAAGCGATATGCTCCATGCGTCCTTCTTTGGAGTTAGCAAATTCTGACGTCGCTAATAAATTATCATACTTTAAACGTAAACGAGCTTTAGCAAAAGTTTGCTCCTGCTGTGCCCACATGGCACGCTGCTCCGGACCGGCACCGTCTAAGGATTGAAGAAAGGCTATTAGCTGGCTGCGATCGAACTCTCCGGTTTCGGGATTCGTTAGCGACTGGCGAAGCTCAGGGATGATATTCTTCCCCTGCACCATATCCACAAGCTCGGCATCAGAAACCATCATACCCAAGGCATCGTATTGCTTCTGGAAAACGCGTTCTACAATAAGCGCCTGCCAAGCCTGCTCCCTGATGCTGAACATTTCAGCATCTGAAGGGCTTCTTCCGGTGTTTTGCTGAAAAACGAACTTGGCCTCCTCTATAGCTGCCACATATTCTTCATAGGTGACTGACTCACCCGCTATTTCCCCCACCTTGTTAGAAGTACCTCCTAATAGAGTAGAATTCGGACTTAAAATATCTCCTCCTACGAGGAAAAAAATTAATCCTACTGCGATAACTCCAATCGCTAGACCTGTTTTCTGTCTGATTTTCTTTATTAATGCCATTCTTCTAATTTTTGAAGTGCCGCAAAATAATTACATCTCAATGGAAATTCAAAATTAAATGTCCATCAATACAGTAAGTATTAAGAATTTAACGGCTCATGAATTTTTACGCGTATGGTTTCTATCCGATGGTCCTGCTTGGCTACCACTGTAAAGGTAAATGGGCCGAAAGTCACGGATTCCCCCTTTTGTGGGATATTCTCGGTCAAAGATAGTATAAATCCTGATAAGGTCTCAAACTCTCCGTAGGGGAGTTGCCAATTATACTTTTCATTTAAGTAATCTACCTCATGCCGTGCACTTAAAAGATATTCGGTATCCGACACTTTCTGCTCGGTAAGCTCCTCTATATCGTATTCATCCTGAATCTCTCCGAAGATTTCTTCTATGATATCCTCCATGCTCACGATCCCAGAAGTACCGCCAAACTCATCCACTACGAGTGCCATACTCTTCCGCTCCCGAATAAACTGTATGAGCAGCTCATTTGCTAAAGCCGACTCAGGAACGATGATTATCGGGGTAAGAATTTCCTGAATAGTCTTTGGATGCTTGAAGAGCTCTAGCTGATGACAGTAGCCGATTACATCATCGATCGACTCTTTATACACGATGATCTTCGAATGTCCACTCGTCTCGAAGGCTTCCTGCAGCTCACGAATACTGTCGCCCACTTCTACAGCGACGATGTCGGTACGCGGAACCATGCATTCCCGAATACGAATGGTCTTAAACTCAACTGCCTTATCTAATATTTTCGCATCCACCTCCATACCTCTTTCAGTAAGCTCACCCTTCGATAAATTTAATTTATCCTGAATAAAAGCGTTTAAGTCCGTCACCTTAAACACTGGCTTATCCTCACTATAGGGCAAACGTAATATCTGAGTGATAAAAAAGCGACTTAAGCCCACCACAACCCATACCACTGGATACATCAGGTAGAATACAAATAAAAATGGAATCACGAGGGCATTTAAAAGACCGTTCGGATTTAGCATGAAAATACTTTTCGGAATAAACTCAGCGGTGATCAAGACCACAATGGTCGCCACTACAGTCTGGGTGACTAAGAGCGTGGCCTGATTTTCCATGCTATTGGGCAACAAATCTAAAAACAGCGGCTCTAACAGATTGGCCATAAAAATCCCATAAAGAACTAAGGCTATGGTATTACCGATCAGCGTAGTCCCTAAAAACTGGCCCGGCTGCTGTAAAAAAGAAGAAAGAATCTTCCCCGTCAGGGCCCCCTGTTTATTTTCTACCTCTATCTGCAATTTGTTCGCAGAAATAAAGGCCATTTCCAGCCCCGAAAAAAAGGCCGAAAAGAATAGTGTTACCAGAACAGGAAAAATAAATGTCGTGCTTATCATATTTAGCGCCTTGGCTTTTTCTTCGGTTTAGACCTCTCCTGTTTTTGATTTTCAGCTGATTTTTCAGCTTCTTCACGCTTTTTCCTGCGAAACTGATACCAGAAAAGCATAGCCGCCACCAACATAAAGTAAGGATAACTTACCATAATACCCGCCACCAGCGTCTGATGCGCAGCGATGATAAAACAGGCTGCAGTTAAAGAAAGTAATATCGTATCGGCTGTTTTCACTTGATATTTGGCTTATAGCTGCTCACGAATCCTCTGGAAGAATCGTTCTTCCATCCGAAATTTTATAAATAGTATATTCAGAAAAATCATCCTTCGCATCCATTCCGGTCCCCTGTAAAAAGGTCTCTCCCTCGCGAATGGTCACAAATTTTTCCGTAAAGATTTTTTTTGCCGTAGGATCCCAAAACAACTCCTCCGTGTTTAGACGCTGCTCTTTTTCTATATTTTCCACCTGCACATCTCCTACACCACGGTATAAATTGGCACTCCTGTCGTAATACCCGACATCCGCCCGAATGGTGCTCGTCATTTTCCCGTTCTCATCATAAAAACGAATGAAAATACCTTCTGGAAACTCCCTGTTGCCCTCCTCAAAATCCAACTGCTTCTTCGCCTCCATTCGGATGCGTACGATAGCAGAATCGGAGTGTACTAAATCCACATCATAAACGGTAGAGATAGGCCCTAAGTAGGGCTGCAGCAAGGAGGTGTCCATATTTTCCCGGCAACTTAGCAGCAGCCCAACAGAAACGAGGAAGACGACATATATTTTCAACCGATGCATACAGCAAAGATAACATAATTTTACAAGCAGTTCAGCACAGAAGCATGCCCTCATTTGGCTGGCACTTACCACAGGGAAGCCACACAGCAGCCCAAAAAAATGAGGGACAACTCAGAAAGCCGTCCCTCACCTGCTATGCCGTCATTTCAGACGCTTAATCTTTAATCACGAGTAGCTAGTGTTACAGTTTCACCTATCCAGCAGCCGACGCTCATGCTGTCACCTACTGCTAAGCTTTCTGTAAAGAGTTCCTCCTTAGAAGGGAAGCGAGACTTAGCTTCTGCCATGCCTTTGCTGTTACCTGCCTTCTGGAAGGCATTATAAGCAGCGATGTAAACCGACATATCCTTTGCACGGCTCACCCCACCTTTACAGTCATTAAAAGACGTCATGTACAAGTTACCTACTAAGTCCCAAGCATCTTTTGCTTTTTCCGTGTCTAGTCTCGCCGCCTCCAGAGCAGCCGTTCTAGATGCACTCTTACGGCCATTTTGCGCATGAATGCGCGCCAAGTCCATCTGAACAGAAGCCTTCTGTGCATCCGTCTCTGCCAGCGTAAGTGCTTTTTCTAAGACAGGCTGCGCCTTATCGTATTCTTTGTTTTGCATGTAACGCATGGCACGTACCTGTGAAGTAGAGTAGGTAGGATCATTAGAATCGATTAACTCCAAGGCCGCCAAGAAAGCATTCGTATTCATACACTTATACTGATAGGCATACTTGAAGATTTGCTGTGCCAGCACTTCATTTGCCGGGTCCGCAGTAAAGCGAGGCCCTAATGTGTTTTCGATAAAGTCACAGTCGATTAGATTCATGGAAACCAATAGCTGCTCCATTTGAGATTTCTGCGTAGACACATCCTTACCATCTCCCTCTGCTTCTTTTAAGATAGCATCGATTTTATCGTACACTTCTAATATATCCGAATCTTCGAATGCCTTGTTGTATACATAATGTCTTCTCACCAAGTCGAAATAAGCCACGGTGTAAGGATAATTTAATGTACCGTTTATTTCGAAAACACGATCGAATACCCCGATCGCATCGCCTAACATCGCCTTATCGTCCTTATAGAACTGATACGCATAAAAGGCCTTCGTTTCTACCCACTTATTTTCGTTTTGGTAAACCTCGTTTCTCAGGTTATACACGATCATGACCGAGTCCTGATAAGCACGCTTTTTCGCAGCATCACTAGTCTGATCAGCAGCACCCTTGTAAACGTTTACGCCATTAATGTAAATAGACTCATTTAAATTAGGGACATTTACAAGTAACCAGTGAAGCGGCTTGGTCGCGTCTACGAACTGCTCCGACTTCATGTAGTCCACGTAAGCGGCATTGTACTCGCGCGCTTTGGCCTCCATTTGTTCATCCTCAGGCCAATTAAAGACCTGCGCTTGTGCTGCTCCCGCCATAGCGAAGGCCATCAAACCAATACATGCAGATTTTAAATTCATGATAGTAATTAGTATAGTTTAATCAAATTCTCGTTTAAAGAACCACGTGTTGTCATTTAAGCTAAACCCTAAGCTGACATTTACATAATTCTCTCGGATAAGACCCCCGTCTGTCGTCCCTCTCATCCCCAGCTTCACGGCTACATTGGCGAGAGATAAACTATTCAGCGGAATGGATCCGCCAAAATTTATGCCAATATCATTTATTTGGGTTTGATTCACAACAAAAGGCGTTTGTTGAAACTCCAGACCCGCTCTATAAGTAATTCTTTTGAATAAATTACCGAAAGCAAAATAGTCTGGAACATACTGACCTCCAAAACCCAGCTTGACCGTTTCTCCCAGTCCTGCATTTACGCCATCGAATCCTGTGGCTTGGGAGAAGTCTTGATACTGCCCTTCGAGGCCTATTACAAATTTATTAATTTTTTCATAAGTTACACCAAATCCTATGCGTGGAGGCAGGAAAAAGGATGTATTTTCATTATCGATTAGAATATTCCCCCCTGAATTCGGATCACGAGCTTCGCCAAAATCTGCGATCTGCGCAAACTGATTTCCACTTACATCCCCAAATGCTTGATAAATGGCACCTAAGTGAATGAAGTTTCGCTCTCCCATGCGGAAAAAATAATGCGCCCCTAGTTTATAGGAAAAGTGGGCAGCAGAAAAGCGATTAAATAGTTCCGAACGCGTGCCTGTCTGATTCCCTTCCGCATCTAATAAACTGATCCGATTTAAGGTGGTCACCGACCCGAATAAAAAGGATCCTTGAACACCTAGGCTAAAATTCTTAAAAAGCTCCTGGCCTAAGGACAGATAGGCCTCAGAAATTCCGCCCTCACCGGTGGTTTCAGAACGGGATAGCAGATCGCTGTTCACCACAGGCCGCTCCGACTGCAGGGAAAAATTCGATCCTGTGATCGGGTTTAGTCCTAATCCCACCGTCGTCTTCCCAGACTTAATCGGTAAGGAGATCGCCAAATAGGACAAACCCCCTCCGTCTAGCTCTTCCGTCTGCTCCGTTGTGGCCGCCTGTACATTTCGGTAATTAAGCGCAGACTGAAAGTTAAACACTGTGTTCTTTGTCGATAGCGCCGGGTTCACATTATTGATCGCCCAGCCAGAACCGTAGCTGATCCCCAGCCCTCCCATCGCCTGATTATGCGTCAGGCCACTGAAGTTAAACTCCCCTAAACCTAAAGCACTATAGGTACTTACGCCCGTTTGCGCTCTGGCGCCACCTGCTATAAAAAAGACTGCCAGGGCAGCCATTACACTCCTTTTATATCTGCTATACATGATACTTCAATATGCGATTCAGCCCATACAGAACTAAATTCGGAACTACAAATATGTGGTCTTTTACTAATCTTTCAAAGTAATGGGCATCTCCTCCTGAAATAATCACCTGTAAACCCGGATATTCGGCTCTGAGCCGCTCATAATAGCCAAGTAATTCGAATTCAATTCCATAATACAAACTGCTCCGCATACAAGAAACAGTGTCCGTCCCGATTAAAGGCACTGGATCGAAACCGGCAATCGCTACTTCCGGTAAACGTGCCGTAAAAGCATGCATCGCGCGCCCACGCATGCGAAAACCTGGAGCGATCACCCCTCCCGGAAATACATCGTCGGCCGTCAAGATATCATAGGTCACACAGCTGCCCATATCCGCCACTAATAGTGGCCCCTCAGGTAACCAGACCCGAGCACCCACTAAAGCAGCCTTACGGTCTACCCCTAAAGTCAGCGGGGTGCTGTACGCCACACGGATAGGCACTGGCGTCTCAGGACCTAAAACGCGAACGTCGGGACCGAAAATCTCCCGAATTTCAGTCTCATCGTATTTAACAGAACTTACTAGAGCCTCCGCATAAGGAAAACCTTGCGCCCAGCGCCAAACTTCCCCCAGATCCTCAGAAAGAAACAGCTCCTGAAGGCTATCCTCTCGAAAGAGCGCAGCTTTCACCCATGTATTTCCACTGTCCACGACCAGAAAATTCCTCACTTGTATTCTTTTAAATGCTAAATTAACCAAATACCTTTGGTCTACAGGCTACACAAGAAAGATTTAACAGTGATGGAGTCATTTTAACAAGAATTAACC
Organism: Nitritalea sp.; assembly: GCF_054166705.1. Classification (NCBI taxonomy): domain Bacteria; kingdom Pseudomonadati; phylum Bacteroidota; class Cytophagia; order Cytophagales; family Cyclobacteriaceae; genus Nitritalea; species Nitritalea sp. The sequence continues at coordinate 799,586 of NZ_JBSZCV010000008.1, read as the reverse complement.
CGACCATGAAAACATTTACCACCCTAGGGCTCATGTCAGGCACCTCAGGAGACGGGCTGGACATCGCCTGCTGCACCTTTAAACAAGACGAAGACAGCAGCTGGACCTACCGCATACTCGCCTCAGAAACCCTGCCCTTCTCAGAAAAATTAGCCGATCAGCTCCCTCAGGCACACACCCTCGGCGCGGAAGCACTTTTTCTTCTCGATCGTGAGCTGGGAAAATGGATGGGAGAGGTCGTGGCGAAATTTTGTGCCGAAAATAAATTAAAGCCCAGCCTTATTGCCTCCCATGGACACACCGTCTTTCACCGGCCAGAAGCTGGCATCAGCATCCAAATCGGCAACCCCTGGGCCCTATATGCCGCTGCCGGTATTCCCGTTTATGCGGACTTCAGAACCCTGGATGTGCAGCTCGGAGGCCAGGGAGCGCCCCTAGTTCCCATCGGAGATGCCCTTCTTTTCGGCTCCTTTCATGCCTGCCTGAATCTCGGCGGGATCGCTAATGTAAGCTTCTCCACCCAAGGACCCCGGCGCGCTTTCGACTGCAGCCCCTTTAACCTCATGCTCAACCACTTTGCACAAAAAATGGGGCAGCCCTACGATGCTGGTGGTGCATGGGCTGCCAGCGGACAGGTCGACCAAGAAGCCCTCTCCCGACTTCATGCACTGCCCTACTACCAGCGCCTGGGCGCAAAATCCCTCGGAAGAGAAGACATGCCCGTTTTTTTCGAGGCCCTCGGCACTGCCATTAACCCCACAAATGCTCTGGCCACCCTCGTCCAGCACTTCGCACAAGTTATCGCCGCTAGCATCCCCGAAGCCGCCCCCGAAAAGCCTGCCCAAATCTTGGTTACGGGAGGCGGTGCCTATAACAGCTTTTTTATGCAGCAGCTTGCCAAAGCACTCAGCAGCAAACACCTCTCCATCTTTCCTGCCCCAGCGCAGCTTATCGAGTTTAAAGAAGCCCTCATCTTCGCCTTTATGGCCGCCCTAAAAGCCAGTGGTCAAGTAAACACCCTCCACGCGGTCACAGGGGCTAGCCGAGACAGCCTAGGCGGCGCCTACTACGGAGAAACCATAGCAAGGTAGACGTTTCGACAGGTATACTTTGCCCGAAAGGGCAAAAAAACAAAAGGCAGATTCCCCAGTAGGAAGCTGCCTTTTTTTCTAGGGCTGTAAGGCCATTTAGGCTTTCAACCTCGAGCTGACAGGGCCGGTGTCACTTAGACCAGCTGCGCCAGCGCTAGAGAAAAGCTGCGCTGGGCAATCCCCGTTCGAGAGGCATTGTCCGCGTACGTCTTGCGCATAGCCCGTGCGATAGTTTCGCTTACATCATGGAAAATGGCCTCATCCGTCACCTGGGCACCCTCACTCATCAAGTAAGCAAATACACGCGCCATGCCGCAGTTGGCGATAAAATCTGGAATCACAGCCACCCGCTCGTCTGCCAGTACGCCGATCGGGCCAAAGAAAATTTCCGGATCAGCGAAAGGTACATTCGCACCACAGGAAATCACTTCTAAACCTGCCGCCACCATGCGCTCCACCTGATCCGAGGTCACCAAGCGCGATGCCGCCGCAGGGATAAAAATTTCTGCCGGGACATCCCAAATTTTCGCATTCACCTCCTCAAAAGAAAGCATATCTTCCGCCACGAGCGTATTGCCCTTTCTATCGATAAACAGCTGGCGGATCTCATCCAGACTAAAGCCTTTCTCCCGAATCAGGCCGCCGGCACGGTCGATGATGCCTACCACTTGCACACCCTCTACGGCTAAGAAACAGGCTGCCGCCGCCCCTACATTTCCCCAGCCCTGGATGATTGCTTTTTTGCCCGCCAGGGTCCCCCCGTAGATGCCGTAAAAATGCCGTACCGCTTCTGCCACACCGTAGCCCGTAATCATATCGGCTACGGTATACTTTCTCGGTCCGTTCGGCGTAAATTTAGGATCCTCGAGGACCTTGGAAACCCCTTGGCGCAGCTGCCCGATCTTACGGATCTTCTCCGGCTCTGTCGCATTAAAGTGACCATTTACCACGCCTTCCTGCGGGTGCCAAAGCCCATAAGACTCCGTAATGGGGATGACCTCGTGAATTTCATCTACATTCAAGTCCCCGCCTGTACCATAATAGCTTTTTAACAGGGGCATAACGGCCTTATACCAGCGCTCCAGCACCCCCGCCTTCCGCGGATCCGCCGGGTCGAAGTTGATGCCTGATTTCGCCCCACCGATGGCCGGACCGGAGACCGTAAATTTCACCTCCATCGTCTTGGCTAGCGACTCCACCTCGCGCTTGTCCAGACCCTTGCGCATGCGCGTGCCGCCACCCGCCGCACCACCACGGAGCGAATTAATCACCACCCAGCCGCAGGCCTCCGTCTCGCTGTCATGCCATTCGAATACCACCTCGGGCGCTTGATTCTCAAATTTTTTCAGTAGCTCTTTCATGTTATATAGGGTTTATCGCGCACAAAAATAGCTAAATTTAACTTCCTTTCGGCGCCTCCGCTGGTTAAACCGTAAATTTCCACACATGTTGCAGCGACCAATCAACCGATTAAAAAAGCCGACACCGTAAATTCTTGCGTAAGTCCGAGAAAAATTAGGCTGCATTGCAAAAATATCTGTAGTTTAATGCCCGATTTACCCGCTGACCGCATCTACGAGAGGCGTTCGGCATCACCTTACTAGCTGAAACACCCGAATGAAACAGTACCCTTTACTAGGTTTATTTTTCCTGTGTACCCTACTCTTCCTACCCCTAAGCGAAGCACTTTTCGCTGAAAATAACCGCGAAGAAGCGCCCTATGCTAGCGTCTTGGTAGAAGAAATACTTTCGGAGGAAACCCAGACACAGGTCGAGGAGCTCAGTGGAACTACGATGGACAGCATGCAGGCAGCGAATCCAGACCCTAGCTTGCAGTCGGATAAACATACGGAAGAACAGCACGCAGCTCATGCCGCCGCCCCCCTTTGGCTAGTCATCCCCTTCGTTACCTTGCTGCTGATGATCGCCACCGGCCCGCTTTTTTACGAACACTTTTGGCACCATCACTACCCGAAGGTGGCCATGGGCCTGGCCGCTATCGTCATCAGCTACTACCTTTTCGTGCTGCATAATGCCCACGAACCGGTACATGCCCTAGCCGAATATGTCCAGTTTATTGCCCTACTGGCCTCCCTCTACATCGCCTCTGGAGGCATCCTCATCCAGATCGATAAAGAAGCCACCCCCTTGGCGAATGTCAGCTTACTCCTCATCGGCGCCCTTATCTCGAATGTTATCGGCACCACAGGAGCCAGCATGCTGCTAATCCGCCCCTTCATCCGCCTAAATAAGGACAATATTCAGGCCTACCACATCATATTTTTTATCTTCATGGTTAGTAACATCGGCGGTGCCCTCACCCCGATCGGCGACCCACCACTCTTCCTGGGCTTCCTGAAAGGCGTCCCCTTCTTCTGGACCCTCAGCCATAACTGGCCCGCATGGATCTTTGCCCTCAGCCTCTTGGCGGTCGCCTTTTACTTTATCGATCGTAAATTTGGAGGCGCTGCAGAGCAGCAAAAGCCCCTCAGCCCTCCCGCTGGGAAGGGCTTTCAACTCATCGGAGGCAAAAACTTTCTTTGGCTCCTCATCGTGATTATCGCCGTATTCCTAGACCCGAATGTACTGCCTTGGGTGCCGGGCATCCACTACGATGGTCAGACCTTCTCCTTTCTTCGGGAACTCATCATGCTCAGCGTGGCCTACCTGTCCTACCGTTTTGCAGATACACGCGCCCTAAAGGGCAACGAATTTAACTTTGAACCCATCCGGGAAGTTGCCTTTATTTTTATCGGCATCTTCGGCACCATGATGCCAGCGCTGGAGCTGGTGGGAAATTTCGCTAAATCCCCTGAAGGCGCCGCCCTCATTACCCCCAACAGCCTCTTCTGGGGCACGGGCATTCTTTCCGGCTTCTTGGATAATGCACCGACCTACCTGAATTTCCTCGCCGCCGCCATGGCCTCGCAGGGCGCCAGTATCGGCTCTTTAGAAATGGTCCGGGAATTTGCACTCGGAGGCTACGAAAACTCGGCATTTGAGCTGATGGCCATATCGATAGCCGCCGTATTTTTCGGCGCCATGACCTATATCGGAAATGGCCCTAACTTTATGGTGAAGTCCATCGCAGAACAAAGCGGCATCAAAATGCCCTCCTTCTTCGGGTATATCTTACGCTTTTCACTGCCCCTCTTGCTGCCCGTGCTGTTCTTGGTTTGGCTCGTGTTTTTCGCCTTCGCTGCCTAAACCCAAAAGGATATTTGGCTAAAAAAAAGCATCTGAAACAGTGCCTTTAAACCTGCTCCAGATGCTTTCACTTTTCCACCAAGCTACTTTCGTTTACTTTCGATTTAAAAGAAAATACGTTCGTTTGCTTTCGTTTACTTTCCTTTTCCGCTAAATATACTTTCGTTTGGCTTCGTTTGCTTTCGTTTTACTGTTCGTTTCTGATCGATTTCTTTCTTTTTGAAAAATTCTCTCCCGGGCAGTCTCCCTTTCCTGCCACGACTTACCAGAAAAACAGTATGCAGCGCTACGCCTCCTCTCAAGGATCTAAACGAGGTACCACCATTTCTTCCTTCGGCAAAATATGCCCTGTAACCTGCAGCGCCGTAGATGAGCGAAACAAGATTTTTTGCTTCGCAGTAATACGGAATTGGTCCAGATGCTGGCGCGCCGCATGCATAATTAAACGCCCCGACACCGCCGTCTTATAGAAAAAATTATCCGTTTCAGCAGAAAATGACACCTCCTTCACCTCATTTTGTAAGTAGCGCACCTCGATCCACTTCACACGCCCCTTTTCTCCCGGCCGCAACTCATGCCGAAGGACATTATCCTTTCGGCTAGTCGCATAGGCAGCCGCTAACGAAGACGTATTGATATCCGCATCTAAAAAGACCTCGAAAAGTTCTAGCCAGCCCTCCGTATCTAAGGTGGCTTCTAAAATCTCCTCTTGCGTCCCGACGCGTACCTGTTTGCGCACTTGGAAACCGTCTAATTTTTCAGCTTGAACCTCCGCCCAAGTTTTAATAGGAAAATAAGCAGGCTCCTCCTGTTCTTCCCCCCCTCCCGATGCACAGGCGCCGAGAATACCTAGCAGAAAGACTAGGAAGAGGCTATACGCCAGCTGCCTCATAAACCTGCTATCAAGTTGATGCCTGTCATCTCTTGAGGCTTCGAAATCCCCATGAGCGCTAAAATGGTCGGAGCCAGATCTCCCAATTTGCCATCTCGAATCGGCAGGCGTTCTGCTCCATCCACTAAAATACAAGGGACTAGATTCGTCGTATGTGCTGTGTTCGGGCTGCCATCCGGATTCACCATCACATCACTATTTCCATGATCAGCGATCACGATCGTCGTGTAGCCTTCGGCCAAAGCCGTCTGTATCACTTTCTCCGCACAGTTATCTACAGCCTCACACGCCTTCACCGCAGCATCAAAGACACCGGTATGTCCCACCATGTCGGGATTAGCAAAGTTCAAGCAAACGAAATCCACCTCTCCTCGCTGCAGCTCTACATTAATTTTGCTGGCGATTTCGAAAGCGCTCATTTCTGGCTTTAGATCATAAGTAGGCACTTTCGGCGAAGGACACAGGATCCGCTGCTCTCCCTCGAACGCTGCCTCCTGTCCTCCGGAAAAGAAAAAGGTGACGTGGGGATATTTTTCGGTCTCCGCTATGCGGATCTGCTTTTTGCCCGCACGGGCCAACACCTCACCCAGCGTATTCGTCAGGTTATCCTTTTCGAAAAGCACACGTACATCCGAAAACGTATGGTCGTAGGTCGTAAACGTGATGTAATGCAGCGGCAGTTTTTTCATCGCAAAATCAGGGAAATCCTTTTGCGTCAGCGCCTGCGTGATCTCTCGGCCTCGATCCGTTCGGAAATTAAAACATATCACGACATCTTCCGCCGCGATGGTTGCTAGGGGCTCCTTCAGATCGTTCACTGCGATAATAGGGCGCACGAACTCATCCGTGACACCATTCGCATATGATTTTTCCAGGGCTCCAATCAGGTCATAGGCCCTTTCTCCCTCACCCTTTACCATGGCATCATACGCCAGCTTGACACGTTCCCAGCGGTTATCTCGATCCATGGCATAGTACCGCCCGATGATGCTAGCCAGCTTACCCGTGCTCCCCTCCATGTGGGCCATCAAATCTTGGAGGTAGGCTACCCCACCCTTCGGATCCGTATCGCGACCATCGGTGAAAGCGTGCACATACACCTCCTCTAAAGCATAGGCCGCCGCCGCATCACACAAGCCTTTCACATGATCTACATGTGCGTGCACACCGCCGTCAGATACCAACCCGATAAAATGCACCCGCTTTCCCTGCGCTTTTGCGTACTGAAAGGCCTCCTGAAGCACAGGATGCTCCTTTAGCTCCCCATTTTGTACGGCCAGGTTAATCTTAACGAGATCCTGATAGACGATGCGGCCCGCACCGATATTCATGTGCCCTACCTCAGAGTTGCCCATTTGCCCTTCGGGCAAACCGACCTGTAAACCTGAGGCCTCCAGTTTACTATGGGGATAGTCGGCAAATAGGCTATCAATAAATGGCGTTTTCGCTTTCGCGATGGCCGATACGGAAGGGTCTGTGCCTAGGCCCCAGCCGTCTAAGATCATGAGTAAGACCTTCTTGTCCATTATATACTTGGCTTAAATTTGCAGATGAAAAGATAGAGCGAAAGCTTTTCGCTTGCGCTAAATTACACATTTGTAAAAAAATCAGCCCTAAACTTTCCTTTTTTTTCAGGAATCAGCCTGAAAACCAAAAGGCAGCACACAGAAAAGGCCACACACCTCAGAGAAAAAAAACTGAATACGATTCAGAATACAGGAAGGTTGCAAAAAAACGAAGCATCTTTTAATTTTGGCGCACACTTTGTGTAAGCCATGGAAATGAAAGTACTCAGTTATATCGGCATTCTGTTTTTACTCACCTTCATAGGGGTGGAGCCTCCAGAAGCGCGTATGGATGAATCTTCCTTAGTGGAGGTCATCACAAGCGGAGATGCACGCAGCCTGAGTCGCATGATCAGTTCCAGTGCGGAAATTAAACTGAGTGGCGTACAGGCAGAGTACTCTCCCGTGCAAGCTGAGTATGTGCTAAAAGATTTTTTCAAGCGCTTTCCTCCGAAGGATTTTTCCATTTCCCACAGCAGCCGGCAGCAGCAGGTACAGACCTATGTAGGAGAATTAAGTACCTCATCCTTACGCTTTCAGGTAATCATTAAGCTCAATCAGCAGCGCGACGAAACGAACCTGTTTTACCTCGCCATCGTGGAGCGCTAAGCCCTAGACTGCGCTCAGAAAGGGAGGATACGCGCTCCGCGCAAAGGACAGGGGCAGCTTTCCCCTAGAATTGCTTACCTTTACGACGTGAAACATTTACCTTACCTCAGTGACGAAAAACTGGATCAGTTTATTCGTGCTGTTCTCGCAGAAGATATCGGCCCGGGAGATCATTCTACCCTAGCCAGCATCCCCGCTGATCGCGAAGGCAGTGCCCGCCTACTCATAAAAGATGACGGCATCATCGCAGGCTTAGAGCTGGCAAAAAAGATTTTTCAAACCTACGAGCCACGCCTGCAGGTGGAAATGCTGCTCGAAGATGGTAGTCAGGTGCAGCAGGGTGATGTCGGACTGCTCGTTAAAGGTCCCGCAGCAGCCATTTTAAGTACCGAGCGTGTGGTGCTCAACTGTCTGCAGCGCATGAGTGGCATCGCTACGAAGACGCATTATTTTAATAGTCTTATCGCGCATACGAAAGCGCGGGTCATGGATACGCGGAAAACAACTCCCGGCTTCCGCATGCTGGAAAAGTGGGCGGTCATCTTAGGGGGTGGCCTGAATCATCGCTATGCACTGTACGATATGGTGATGCTGAAGGATAACCATATCGACTTTGCCGGAGGCATAGAGGCTGCGATACGCGCCACACAAGCCTACCTACAAGCTGAAAACCTACAGCTGAAAATAGAGGTGGAAACCCGCACCCTGGCAGATGTAGAGGAAGTGCTACGCGTGGGAGGAATCGACTTAATCATGTTAGATAACATGGATTATCCCACCATGCGTGCTGCTGTAGCGCTAATCGATGGACGCTATCCAGTAGAAGCATCCGGCGGTGTTACTGAAAAAACGCTGCGCGATGTAGCCGAGTGCGGGGTAGACTACATTTCTATCGGTGCACTCACGCATCATGTGAAAAGCATGGACATCTCTCTAAAAGCTTGCTAAGCAAAGCCTTCATCCGGAGGTGTATTCTAGTCTCCTGTCCAACTTCCACAGTAGGGAGGGAAAGTAGAACCTACGAAAAAAAAGAGGGGGAGCCGCGAGACGCGCTCTCCCCTTGAAAAAATAAAGAACATTTTTTCTCTCTTATCCCTGCTTGGCGAAATCGGGATAAGCATGCATGCCGTGCTCATTAATGTCTAAGCCCTCGATTTCCTCAGCCGCAGGCACTCGGATGCCGATCGTGCGCTTTAAGCTAAAGAAAATGAGCCAGCTAGTGGCAAAACAAAATGCTCCTGTCACACCGATGCCAATCAGCTGACTCAGCACTTGGGCACCACCCGCCAGATCTCCGAATAATCCGACCGCTAAGGTTCCCCAAATACCCCCGACGAGATGTACTGCGATGGCACCCACTGGATCATCTATTTTTAATTTATCGAATAAAACGACACCAAGCACAACGAGTATTCCTCCGATAAAACCGATGATAGCGGCCTCTCCGGGTCCCATTAGGTCTGCGCCGGCGGTGATACCCACCAGGCCAGCTAAGATGCCATTCAGCACCATCGTGATATCGTACGTTCTAAATTTCAAGTAAGAAGCGAGCAAGGCTCCGAAAGCTCCAGCTGCACCTGCTATGGCTGTAGTCACGAAAACCAAGGACACATCGCCAGGGTCTGCGGAAAGCACCGAACCCCCATTAAAACCAAACCAGCCGAACCACAGCAGAAACACGCCGATGGTTGCCATGGGAATGCTATGCCCTGGAATCGCCTTCATCCCTTTTTCGGTGTACTTACCGATTCGAGGCCCTAAAAGGTAGGCTCCCACTAAAGCCCCCCAGCCACCTACGGAATGCACGATCGTCGAGCCCGCGAAATCGTAAAATGGAGTCTCCAGGGTGTCTAAGAAGCCGCCCCCCCATTTCCACATGCCGACGATAGGATAACAGACCCCTACGTATAGGATGGAAAATGTCAAAAAGGGGCCCAACTTAATGCGCTCAGCCACAGCGCCCGATACGATCGTGGCTGCCGTGGCCGCGAACATGGCCTGAAAGATAAAGTCCGTGTAAAAAGTGAAGTCCGCATACTCACTCGTGTTCCAGCCCTCCGGCAGGCTTAGCCCGACACCGCCGAGGCCGATAAACATCCCCGCGAAGGCATCACCCGGATACATCAAGTTAAAACCGATAAAGGCATAGGTAAGTAGCCCGATCGCCGGGATAAGCGTGTTTTTAAATAGAATGTTGACGGTGTTTTTCGACCGCGTCAGCCCCGCCTCGAGACTCGCGAAGCCCAAGTGCATGATGAATACCAAAATTGTGGCAACCAAAATCCACAAATTGTTAATGGTAAAGATTTCTTGATTCATAGGTTGTATAGGTTTAAAATGCTTTAAATCGTGTACTCATTTTTTTGCGCCTCAGGCGCAGCGGAAAAAGTCTAAAACGGTACCTCCCCCACTCGTACTGGATGCGACCGCTGCTACAGTGCCTCCTCGCCCTGGTCTTTATTTCGGATTCTGTAGGCCTCTAATACATCATACACGAAGATTTTTCCATCTCCCACCTCTCCAGTGGCTCCTTCACGTAAGATGCAGTCGATGACAGGCTGGACGAGCGCATCCACGGTCACGATTTCTAGCTTGGTACGCGGTATAAATGCCGGCTCATAGGCCACACCTCGATAGGTTTGCGAACGGGCCTGCTCTAGTCCCATTCCCTTCACTTCATAAAAGGTAAGAAACTTCACCCCCAGACCTGCCACACAACTGTAGATAGCCTCAAATTTCGAAGTTCTAATAATCGCTTCTATTTTTTTCATTTTACATAATAAATTAGTGGTTTCATTGCAAATATGCAGCTAATGTACGCGAAATTCTCGAAAATGAAAAGTCAGGGTCTTTTTTTATGCACTTTTATCAGATTTTTTGCCTAAAAAATAGTTTAGGCCTCTAAGCTAAGCCTTACCAAGCCTCTTTAGCATATTATTGAGAAAATAAGGGTGTTTTTATATGCACGAATTGAAATCCACTAGAAAGCCAGCCGCTCAGAAGTTCTTTCGTTTTTTGTCATGGGAGGGAAAGAAAGCACACCACACGCTAGTAGGGCCGATTACAGAAAAAAATTTTCGGTATCCATGAAAAGCCTTACCTTTGGGTTTTGTTAGAACAACACAAACAGATGAAACCAACACTTTTAGTCCTGGCTGCAGGCATGGGAAGCCGTTACGGCGGAAATAAGCAGATCGATGGCTTCGGCCCGAACGGAGAAACGATTTTAGAGTACTCTATTTTTGATGCCATTCAAGCCGGTTTCGGTAAGGTAGTCTTTATCGTCCGCGAAGAGATCTTAGACTTGGTTAAAGAAAAGTTTTTACCTAAGCTGGAGGGTAAAATTGAAGTAGATTTTGTGCTACAAGCACTTGAAAGCCATGTCCCCGCCGCTTTCCAAAATCCAGAACGTCAGAAACCCTATGGTACTGCACATGCGATGTTATGTGCCCAAGAGGCGGTAGAGACTCCTTTCGCGGTCATTAACGCCGATGATTTTTATGGCAAGAAGGCCTTTCAAGTGCTCGGCCGCTTTCTCAGCGAGCAGGTGCGTCCTGACCTGCATGCCATGGTAGGCTTCGCGATCCAAAATGTGCTATCCGATAATGGTACTGTCAGCCGTGGCATCTGCGAGACGAATGCGCAGGGGCAGCTCATCGGCATGACTGAGCGCACGGCCATCGCTCTGGAAGGGGATCGCATTCTCCATAAGGCAGGGGACGAGGTGATTGAGATTCAGCCCGACACCCCTGTTTCCATGAATTGCTGGGGCTTTCATCCTAGTGTTTTTAAGGATACGGCACGCATGTGGGAGGCTTTTTTACCGGCGAATAAAGAAAATCTGAAGTCTGAATTTTACATTCCTACCGTGGCCAACACGCTGATCGAAGAGGGGCAGGCAGCTTTCGAGATTTTGCCTGGCGGCAAAACCTGGTTTGGCGTCACCTATACCGCGGATAAGCCTGTAGTGATCGCGGCCCTTAAAGCTCTTCACGAAGCAGGAGAATACCCCGAGGGACTTTGGTCCTAAACCCATAAATCACCCGAATAACAATGAAAAAAATCCTTTTCAGCAGCAAGCCATTCTTCAGCGGCATCGCGCTTAGCCTGCTACGCATCGGTTCGGCGCTGATGATGCTGACCCATGGCTGGGCGAAAATCGCGAATTTCACCACGAACCTGGAGCGCTTCCCGGACCCTATCGGCCTAGGCCCGGCAGTGTCCTTACAGCTGGCCATTTTCGCGGAGTTTTTCTGTGCGATCTTACTTCTTTTAGGCTTTATGAGCCGCATCGCGCTGATTCCCCTTATCATCACTATGGTGGTGGCTGCTTTTGTGGTGCATGGCGCCGACCCCTTTCCTCAGCAGGAAAAATCGCTCCTGTTTCTATTGATTTTTGTGATTCAGTTTCTCGCCGGGCCGGGCACGCTATCCTTGGATAAGCAGCTTCTCCCGCGCAGAAGGTAATGGCGTCTAATCATGCTGTAGCAAACAGGCTTCGGCTGATAGGAGAATTTAGACAGAAGGAGAGGCCTGCCCGATATCCTCAGGTTCGAGCACCTGTCCTCCTGAAACCGGAAATACTCGAATGCTCGTCTGTAAGGAGGCGAGCATTTTTTTTGACCGCTCTGGGCGGGCGTCGGTAAGGAAAAGTTGGCCGAATTCATTTTGCGCCACCAGGCGCAAAAGAAACTCAATCCGCTTATCGTCCAGCTTATCGAAAATATCATCCAGCAGCAAGATCGGAGGAAAGCCCAAGCGTGCTTTTAGAGCCAGAAACTGCGCTAGCTTGAGTGCTATGGCGGCCGATTTCACCTGCCCTTGGGAACCAAACTTGCGGATTGGATGGCCGTCTAGCTGTAGGTGAAAGGCATCTTTGTGCACCCCCACGGTGCTGCGCTTCGCCAGATAATCCTGATAGGCGGCTTCATGAAAGGCTTTTTCGAAGTGGGCAGGGTCTAGCGCCTGGCTTTCATACTGCAGCTGTAGCTGCTCCTGACCGGCGGTAATGGCCTGATACTGCGCCTGCAGGAGCGGTTCGAAGTCCGCTAAGAAGAGCTGCCGCTGCTGGGCGATCCAGAGGGCTTCCGGAAGGAGCTGACTATCATAGGGCGCCAAGAAATCCGCTTGAAAACGTCCCTTCGCATGCATCGTCTTCAGGAGGGCATTCCGCTGCTTGAGCAGATGCTGGTAGCGACTCAGCCGTTTTAAATAGGTGGAGTCCAGCTGGCAGAGCGTATTGTCGAAAAACTTACGTCGGTTCTCTTCGGGGCCCTTTACCATGTCGGCGTCATCAGGAGCGATCAGCACCACGGGCAGGGCGCCCACATGCTCACTCAGTCGCTCCAGGAGTCGGCCATCCTGATAGAAAAGCTTTCGCTTTCCTTGCTCTTGGATACATTTTAGAGCTGAAAAGGTCTCGCTCCCTTCCACTTCCGCTTGCAGCGTAAAAAACTGAGATTGATGTGCGATACTTTGCGAATCAGTAAAGCCGAAACCACTTTTCGTCAAGCAGAGGTAGTGGATGGCATCTAGTAAATTTGTCTTGCCACTCCCATTAGGCCCTACAAAACAGTTGATTCCCTCCACGAACTTCAGCGCGCTGCGTTCGTAATTTTTAAAAAAGTGTAGTTGTAACTGAGCGAGGTACATGGCAGGGGAGAGAGCGAAAGTAACCGAATTCCGGCACTTACGTTACGATTTTCATTCGAAATCCTTATATTGCAGCGTAATTAGCGTAAGTGCATTTCCCCCTCTATTTTCGGGAGCGAAGGCAGCCCTTCCGCAGCTAGAATAAGTAGCAAAGATAGATAAGATTTAATCATATGGCAAAAAAGAGCACGACAGCAAAGTCAAAAACGAAATACTCGAAAGAGACCTATGCCTACTGGTACGAGAGCATGCTCCTGATGAGGAGGTTTGAGGAGAAGGCAGGTCAGCTCTACGGACAGCAGAAAATTCGTGGTTTCTGTCATTTATATATTGGACAGGAAGCTTGCGCCTCTGGCGCGATCACGGCCCTAACTCCTGATGATAAGTGGATCACGGCTTACCGGGACCATGCCCACCCGCTGGGGCTCGGCACTGACCCGGGGGCTGTTATGGCGGAATTATATGGAAAAGCTACGGGCACTACGAAAGGCAAGGGCGGTTCCATGCACATTTTCGATAAGGAGAAAAACTTCATGGGCGGTCATGGGATAGTGGGTGCTCAGGTGCCTATGGGGCTTGGAATCGGCTTTGCGGAGAAGTATCAAGGCACGAAGAACCTATGTATCTGTTACATGGGGGATGGTGCGGTGCGCCAGGGTGCCGTTCACGAAGCCTTTAACCTCGCTATGCTCTATAAGGTACCCGTTATTTTCGTGATCGAGAATAATGGTTACGCCATGGGAACTTCCGTAAAGCGCTCTTCGAATGTCGAGGAGCTGTACACCATCGGAGAAGCCTATGACATGCCTTCCTTCGCAGTGGACGGCATGAATGTGGAAGCCGTACACGAAGCGGTGGCTGAGGCTGCGGAGCGAGCGCGCTCTGGTGAAGGCCCTACCCTTTTGGAATTCAGAACCTACCGCTACAAGGGGCACTCCATGTCCGACCCGCAAAAATACCGTACCCGCGAGGAAGTGGAGGAGTACAAGCAGCGTGACCCGATCGAGCAGGTGAAGGCCACCATCCTAGAAAACGGTCTGATGACCGAAGAGGAGATTAAAGAGATCGATAAGCGCGTGAAAAAACAAGTGGAGGACTCCGTAAAGTTCGCCGAAGAGTCTCCCTGGCCAGAAGGTCAGGATGCCTTTAAGGATGTATACCAGCAAGAGGACTACCCTTTCGTAATGGAATAGGCCCTGCCGGGCCAAAGGAAAAGCCGGTAGATGTATGCTACCGGCTTTTTTATTCTCCTTACGGCCGCGTATTATGTGGAGAGAAAAGAATAGCAAGTTTTGTAAATGAATAAAAGAAATATAACTTTGCGGAGCAAATTTTAGTAGAGCATGGCGAAGAAAACAAGCACCAAGGAACCTGTCACTCAGGGAAATGAAGTATTAGAGAACCCAGAAGCGATCGCGAGCAGCTTAAGTCGTGGCGAAGATTTCGTAAAAAAGAACTCCAAAATCTTCGGTGGAATCATCGCAGCGGTGATTTTACTGATGGCAGGGATTCTTTATTTCCAGATCGACAAGCAAAATAAAAATAAGAAGGCGCAAGCAGAAATGTTCCAAGCGGTCTATTATTTCGAGCAAGATCAAACAGACTTAGCATTAGCCGGTGACGGTGATGCCAAAGGCTTTTTAGATATCATCAAGCAGTACGGCGGTACAGATGCTGCCAACCTGGCGCATTACTATGTAGGTTCTATCTACATGTCGGAGTCCAAGTACAGCGATGCTGTGGACTATTTAAAGAAATTTACTGCGAACGACTACTTCGTGCAGGCACAGGCTTTTGCGCTCTTAGGCGATGCTTACTTAGAGCTGAACAATACCAAGGAGGCGATTTCTTTTTACAAGAAAGCGGCGAACCATCGTGAGAACAAATTCTTTACTCCGAAATATTTACTGAAGTTAGCGATCGCACAAGAAGCGGCTGGAGAGCTGAACGCTGCCATCGGTACCCTGACGGAAATCGAAGAAAAATACTTCGAGTCTTTTGAGTACACGAATGCACGTAAACACAAGGCCCGCCTAGAAGGCCTTGCTTCTCGCTAATGCGTAACTGCTTACACACATGCATGAAACGAAAGAGTAAGGCCCCTATCGGTCTTACTCTTTTTTATTTAGCTATACCTTATAAAAGAAGAAACAGATGGCCAGCAATTTAAAAAACTTAAGTGCTTACCGCACCCACAAACTTCCAGACATCAGTGGAAAAAAATTTGGCATCGTCGTCTCCGAGTGGAACGATAGCATCACGGAGGCGCTGTATGCAGGAGCCCTAGATACCTTACTCCGCCATGGTGCTAAAAAAGAGCACTTATACCGCTACGATGTGCCCGGATCCTTTGAGCTTACGCTAGGTGCGCAGTACCTCGCTCAGGAAGAGGAAATCGACGCGGTCATTTGCTTAGGCTGTGTCATCCAAGGGGAGACGCGGCATTTCGACTTTATCTGTGATGCCGTAGCACATGGGATTACAGAGGTCGGCATGAAATATAACAAACCGGTAATTTTCGGTGTTTTGACCCCCGACACCCAGCAGCAAGCCTTAGATCGCGCTGGCGGCAAGCATGGCAATAAAGGCGATGAAGCGGCCATAACAGCAATTAAAATGCTGGGCTTTTTTCAGTCCTAAAAATAAACGCAATTAACTGTTGATACAACTATGAGAATCATGAAGTTTGGGGGCACTTCGGTTGGGAAGCCGGAGCGCATGCACCAGGTACTGGACTTGATTACCCGTGACGAAAAGCGAAAGATCGTGGTCTTGTCTGCACTTTCTGGCACGACGAACGCGCTGGTAAAGATCGGGGAGGCTTTAGCTGAAGGAGACAAGGACGAGGCCAAAAACCTTATCGATACGCTTCATGCACACTATAAGGCATTTGTCGAGGAGCTTCTTAGCAGCACTGCTGCCAAAGCGAAGGCAAATAAAATCGTAAAAGAGCATTTCGAATTCTTAGAAATCCTGCTAAAAATCTCTTTTAACGAGGCGATTAACCGTGACATCTTAGCTCAGGGCGAGCTGCTCTCCACGAAGCTGTTTTACACGCTTTTACAGGAAAAAGATATCCCAGCGGTATTTTTACCCGCCCTAGACTTCATGAGCATCGACGAAAACAACGAGCCGGAATTAGCGAAGATCCGTGAAAAGCTCCAGCAAATCCTCGGTCGCTACCCGCAAGACCAGCTTTTCGTCACGCAGGGGTACATCTGTAAAAACCATAAAAACGAAGTGGACAACCTGAAGCGAGGGGGTTCAGACTACACCGCCTCCCTTATCGGGGCAGCCAGCCAAGCGGAGGTGATTGAGATCTGGACGGACATCGATGGCATGCACAATAATGACCCACGTGTGGTGAATAAAACTCGACCGGTAGCTAAATTATCCTTTGATGAAGCCGCAGAGCTCGCCTATTTTGGGGCGAAAATTTTACACCCCGCTTCTATTTGGCCTGCCCAGCAGGGAAATGTCCCGGTGAAGCTACTGAACACGATGGATCCCGACGCGCCGGGCACCACGATTACCAGTCAGGAAACCGGAAAAGGCGTGAAGGCCTTGGCGGCCAAAGATGGCATAACTGCTATCAAGATAAAGTCTAGCCGTATGCTACTCGCTTATGGCTTCTTACGTCAGGTATTTGAGATCTTCGAGCGGTACAAAACGCCGATCGATATGATTACCACTTCAGAGGTGGCCATTTCCCTTACCATCGATGACACCAGCCACCTGAAGCAGCTTGAAGAGGCGCTGAAAGATTTCGGGACTGTAGAAATCGACGCCAATCAGACGATTATTTCGGTGGTTGGCAACCAAGTTGCCAATGAGAAGGGCAGCCTGGCGGGGATTATGGACTGCCTGACGAACTTCCCCATCCGCATGGTTTCGTATGGAGGTAGCCGGCATAATGTGTCTATTTTAGTGGATGCCCAGTACAAACAGCAGGCATTACAGCAGTTAAACGAAGGCCTTTTTCATTGGGAGGCAGAATAATCGGTTTAATGGAAAGGAAGTGTAGGCATTTTTCATCAATTTTAGGCATGAAAAAACTATACTTCCTTTTTTGCTTTTTTTTCTTAGTTCAGGGCTCCCTTTTGGCGCGGCAGGCGCCTACTGCTAGCGCATATGAAACCCTTTTTGAGCGTAGCGGAGGCACCGAAACACCTCCTTATGCGGAGGTTATCGCTTATTTTCAGCGCTTGGCAGCTGATTTTGAAGCTGTCAGGATGCTTCCGATGGGCATTACCGATTCCGGGGAGCCTTTGCACTTGCTTATCCTCGATGAACAATTGGACTTCGACCCTGCCACCTGGCATGAAAAGGGACGTCCGATCGTTTTTATTCAAAACGGCATTCACCCTGGCGAGCCTGATGGCATTGATGCCAGCATGCTTTTTCTTCGCGATATTTTATTGAAAAAAATCCCACATGATCCTCGAGTGGCTTTGGCTATCGTCCCGGTATATAATGTCGGAGGCCATCTCAACCGAAATACCCGTAGTCGTGTCAATCAAAACGGCCCGGAGGCCTACGGCTACCGTGGAAATGCCCGAAACTATGACCTTAACCGTGATTTCCTAAAGGCAGACACCCGAAATGCCCGCAGTTTCCAACAGCTATTTCAGTTTTTAAAGCCTCATGTTTTTATCGACACACACGTCAGTAATGGGGCGGACTATCAGCATGTGATGACGATGATCTCCACCCAAAGTGATCGTCTAGGTGGTCGCGCAGGTAGGTATTTGCGGGAGCAAATGAACCCGCTTTTATATGCTGAAATGGAAAAAAAGGGCTTCCCTATGATTCCCTATATGAGTGCCTACGGCAACAAGCCCGAAGACGGCTGGCCCCAATTTAAAGACCTCGGTCGTTACAGCAGCGGCTATGCGGCACTCTTTTCGACCATGAGTTTTATGCCCGAGACCCACATGCTAAAACCTTATGCAGATCGGGTAGCCTCCACCTATGCCTTTTTCGAGGTAGTGATGGAGGTACTGGCAGCATCGGGAACCGAAATAGTAGGTCATGTGCAAGCCGATCGAGCCGCCACAAAGCGCCAAGAGCTATTTCCTCTAAATTTCGTAGTAGACCGCAGCCGATCTACTCCCATGCAATTTATGGGCTACCGTTCTGGACTGAAGCCCTCTGCGCTGTCAGGAAAAGACCGCTTATATTACGACCGCGCGCAACCCTTCACGGCGACCATTCCTTTCTATGAATTTTATACCCCTAGCCTTCAAAAAAAGGCTCCAAAAGCCTATGTAATTCCGCAGGGCTGGCATTCCGTAATCGAAAACCTAAAACGAAATAATGTCCGCTTCCAAGTCCTGGAGCAGGACAGCGCCTTACAGGTGACGGCCTATAAGATCGCTTCTTATCAGACAAGTAGCAGTCCTTTTGAGGGACACTTTATGCATCGAAATGTAAGCCTGATAGAAGAAAAGGAGCTTCGTGAGTTCCGAAAAGGGGATTATCTCGTGCTTCTCGACCAGGAAGCTAATCGATTTTTAATCGAAGTGTTGGAACCCGAGTCAGAAGACAGTTTCTTTGTATGGAATTTCTTTGACACCATCCTGCAGGCCAAAGAAGGGTTTTCTGCGTATGTATTTGAGGACTTGGCCGCGAGCTACTTAGAAGAGAACCCTGAGCTAAAGGCGGACCTAGAAAAAGCGAAGGCAGCAGACCCGGAGTTAGCCGAAAGCGGCCCTAGACAGCTGCGCTGGGTGTATGAGCGTTCCCCGTGGAAGGATCCCGCACACATGCGCTATCCCATATACCGAATAGAACGATGAAAAAACAAGATACAGGAGCTGAATCAGCGGCAGGTTCCAACTTTATGACCCGATTAAAGGAAAAGTGGGGACTGAAAAGTATGTGGCAGGTAGGCCTTATCCTCCTTGTCTTTGCCCTTACGGGCACAACCGTCCTACTCATCAAGCAGCCCCTGCTTCAACTTCTGGGGGTCGACATGAGTCAGGGTGGAGCTTGGAAAACCGTCCTCTATCTGCTTTTCGTACTTCCCCTATACCAGCTGATTCTACTCTTCTATGGCGCCCTGCTCGGGCAGTTTTCGTTTTTCTGGGAAAAGGAAAAAGCGCTTTTCCGAAGAATCTTCGGAAGCAGTAAATCCTAAGCAGAAACAAGGACGAAAGAAACGTGTTTTCATTGGGTTAGGAGTGGTTTAAGAGGTAAATTTGCAGATTAGATTAAAAGAATAATGGCGAAGAAACGAGGGATAGCCCTGGAGGAGCACGAAAAGCGCAAGTTAAACAAGGAAAGTTTCAGTAAACTGAGTGGAATATTCCGCTTCATACTACCTTATCGATTCAAGTTCATCCTCGGCTTAGGGTTTTTATTGTTTTCCAGCCTCACCCTGCTGACCTTCCCTTTTGTGGCAGGAAAGCTGATCGATGCCGCTTCAGGAGAAGGCTGGTGGATTAACGACATCAATAGCATCGCTTTTTTACTGCTTGGCATTCTACTTATTCAGAGCGTCTTCTCCTTTTTCCGCGTATGGTTATTCGCCTTGGTAAGCGAGCGCTCCATGCGTGACATTCGTATCGCGCTCTATGGAAGATTGGTACAGCTGCCGATGACTTTTTTCGATAAGCGTAGGACCGGAGAACTTATTAGCCGCATCACTTCAGATGTAAGCTTGCTGCAAGATGCCTTCTCGACCACGCTGGCAGAGCTTTTCCGTCAGCTCGTGACGCTTATTGCTGGGGTAGCTTTCCTATTGTTTACCACCCCGAAGCTAACCCTTTTCATGTTAGGGACCTTCCCTGTATTGGTGATCATCGCGATGGTTTTCGGCCGTTACATTCGAAAGTTGTCCAAGCAGACCCAGGATGAGTTGGCTGCCGCCAATGTCATCGTAGAAGAAACCCTTCAGTCTATTTTCACGGTAAAAAGTTTCTCTGGAGAGCGCTATGAAAGCCAGCGCTACGAGAGTGGACTAAACCGTGTGGTGCATGTTGCCTTAAAAGCAGCAGGCTTCAGAGGGGCCTTTATCTCTTTTATCATTTTTGCGCTTTTCGGTGGTATTGTGGCGGTCATGTGGTACGGCGCTTCTTTGGTGGCCTCTGGCGCTATGAGTGTAGGAGATCTGGTTTCCTTCGTGCTGTACACTACTTTTATCGGAGGTTCTATCGCGGGACTGGGTGACATTTACGGACAACTGCAGAAAGCCATCGGTTCTTCTGAACGCGTGCTGGAAATTTTAGAGGAAACGCCAGAAGCATTAGCTACTGAATATGAAAGTGTCCCACTAAATGGGGACATCGTCTTTAAAAACGTGCAATTTGCCTACCCTACCCGGAAAGAGGTGAGGGTGCTAAAAGACCTTTCTTTGCGCATCGGCGCGGGAGAAAAAATAGCCCTAGCAGGGCATAGTGGTGCAGGTAAGTCCACTATCATACAGCTACTCATGCGTTTTTATCCTATCGACAAGGGCAGCATCCTAGTAGATGGACGTGATTTAGACGACTGGAATCTCGCACAGCTGCGCAGTCATATCGGCATCGTACCGCAGGAGGTGCTACTGTTCGGTGGCAGTATTCGGGAGAATATCGCTTACGCACGTCCGGAGGCAAGCGAGGAAGAAATTATTCAAGCTGCGAAAAAGGCAAATGCCTGGCAGTTTATAGAGAAATTCCCTGAGGGCTTAGATACCCTCGTGGGAGAGCGAGGCATCAAGCTTTCAGGAGGTCAGCGCCAGCGGGTCGCCATCGCCCGAGCGATTTTAAAGGATCCAGCTATCTTAATTTTAGACGAAGCCACTTCTTCTCTAGATGCGGAATCAGAGGCGCTGGTACAAGAGGCGCTAGACACGCTTATGCAAGGCCGTACCACCATCATCATCGCACACCGACTGGCTACCATACGCAAGGTAGATCGCATCTACGTCCTGAAAGATGGTGAGATCATAGAAACCGGAGACCACGAAAGCCTGTCGGCTAAAGCGGATGGCTTCTATGCGAATTTAGTAAAACTTCAATTTTCAGAGCAGGTAAGCACCTTGTAAGCAATCTTTTTCGTAGATAACGTGTTATCATATAGCAAGTATCGAACAAGTAAGGATGAAAAATTTTGAGTATTTAAAAGAGGCGACGGAGCCAATTCGTGCCTCATTATTGGCACATCCCATCTATAACGATCTACGGGATGCAGCCACTTTCAACCGCTTCATGGAACAGCATGTTTATGCGGTCTGGGACTTCATGAGCTTGTTAAAAGCCCTTCAGCACCAGCTTACCGGCATGCAGTTACCTTGGGTGCCTAGCCGGGACCCGATGGTTACGCGTCTGATTAATGACATCGTCATGGCCGAAGAAAGCGATGAAGATGGGCAGGGGGGCTATTGCAGCCATTTCGAGCTATACCTCCGTGCGATGCGAGAAGCGGGAGCGTCTACCCTGGCCATAGAGCGACTGGTAAGCCGCTTACAGGAAGGCGAATCCTTTGACGAAATCTTGGCAGAGAATCAGCTCCCAGAGCATATTCAGCAGTTTCTGTCTGTGAATTATGCCGTCGTAAAGGGCGGAAAGCCTCATGAGATCGCCGCCTCTTTCACCTTAGGGAGAGAAGACTTGATTCCTGATTTATTTCGGCAGCTGGTAAACGAGTTAGTAGCTTCAAATCCTAAGGAACTTGCCACCCTTGCCTTTTATTTTGAGCGCCACATACACTTAGACGAAGACCATCACGGCCCGCTAGCAGCAAAGATGATCGCTCTGCTTTGCGGTGATGATGCCGAGAAGTGGGAAGAAGCGAAGCAAGCAGCTTTGGCCGCATTAGAGGCAAGAAAAGTGCTTTGGGACGGTATTCACGCGACACTAGGACAGGAGGAAATGCAAGCGTAAACCTCATCGATAAACGCATTCAGGCTCTTCTTTTTCAAAAGAAGAGTCTTTTTTTATACTGTCCGACTTGTCTTACCGTAGAGACTGGGTCTCAGCTACATGGCATATATAGTAGGCTGTAGGTATAAAAACAAGAAAGTGGGGTTATCATGCGAACAAGGGGTCTGTTTTCATTCACAATCGCTAAAAAATTAGCTATATTTACAGTATGTTTTTAGTATAAATGGAAGGCAAGGTAAAACGAGTCATCCATCCAGTAACTGGTAATTCCATTACGTATTGGTTTTGTCCGAAGTAGTACATCTATTCCTTTAATTTTAACCTTTTAAATTACATGTTATGAAAAAGTTCATGTTAAACTTAAGTGTCGTTTTACTTTTATTAGTCTCTATGAGCTCCTGCTACACCTACACTGTAACCGTAGGAAATGGTGCACAGACGGGGATGACGGAGCGTAAAATGAATCATTACCTGATAGCAGGTCTAGCTCCTGTATCTGTATCTGATCCGAAAGAAATGGCTAAAGGTGCAGAAGATTATGACATTACGATCCAGCATACCTTCATCGATGGACTCATTGCAGCGATCACGTTTGGGATATATACGCCTACGACCACAATCGTGAGAAGATAATCGAAATCACATTTTCGAAACCTGCTTTATGGGAAGTGCATGAGCACTTCCCTATTCCATTAACGCTACCTAGCCTCTTCCCCATGCGTTTACTTCGTTACCTCATCTTAACCATAAGTATCCTTATCCTCCTCTACGGAGCGAACAACATACTGCTTTTTATCAAGTATTATGATCAATTAAATGCCTTCGGACAAGGTTACTTGCTAGGGAACAGTATCGTATTCAGTCTTGGTATCGGCCTCCTTTTTTTACAGGCTTATATCGCTAGAAAAATAAAGAACCCTCGCGTGGAGGGTTCATAAACGTTATTTGATGGAGGCGTTTTCAGGGACGTAAAGTTTACTGAGTACGTCTACCATATAATGTACATCCTCCATACGCGTAAATCGGCTAAATGAAAAGCGTACAGCTTCTCTTTCCGCGGGATGTCCGATTGCTCGTAGGACATGTGAGCCTACGCTGGCGCCCGAGCTACATGCAGAGCCTCCGGAAGCCGAAATACCGTGCAAGTCCAGCTGAAAAAGCAGCATACCGGCCATAGCTTCTAATGGGGGTAAGCTAACGCTCAGTACCGTGTATAAGCTTTCATGTGCTGAAGCTGACAGTCCATTAAAGGCAACCCCAGGAATCGCCGCTTTTAGTTGATCGATAAACGCACTTTTTAGCTGTTGAATATGCGTCTGATGCGCCTGCATCTCTTCGTAAGCGATCTCTAAGGCTTTCGCCACGCCGACGATACCGATGACATTTTCCGTTCCTCCCCGCATATTGCGCTCCTGCGCTCCCCCATGTAAGAAAGGCGTAATCTTTTTATCTTTTCGTAGAAACAAGAATCCTGCACCTTTCGGGCCATGGAACTTATGGGCACCTGCGGCCATGGCATCTACGGGTAGCTGGCTGACATCGTGGGTATAATGTCCCATGGTCTGCACGGTGTCCGAGTGAAAAAAAGCACCATAGGCCTTACAGCAGGCAGCCACCTCTTCGATGGGAAGGAGATTTCCGATTTCATTATTGCCATGCATTAGAGACACTAGGGCATTCGGGTACTGGCTAAGCAGCTGCTCTAGCTCGTCTAGGGATATCCTCCCTTGCGGGTCGACCTGAAGTAAATGCAGGGTGATTTGGCCACGCTTGGCCATAAGTTCTAATGGATGCAGCACGGCATGATGCTCAATCGGAGAGGAGATTACATGCTGAATGCCATAACTTGCTATCGTACACAGGAGTGCGGTATTATCGGCCTCTGTACCACCCGAGGTGAAAATAATTTCAGAAGGACTAGCATGAAGTAATTCTGCCACCTTCTTACGGGCCTTTTCTATCGCCGTACGAACTGCTCTTCCATGCTTATGGACAGAAGAAGGGTTTCCGTAGTGTTCCCGCATAAAGGGGAGCATGGCCTCGATCACACGATCATCCATCGCAGTCGTGGCCGCATTATCGGCATATACTTGTCTCATAATCCTCTGGGTTAAATCTATTTTCAGCATCGCTGCGGGAGTCTGAAATCTCTGCTCCCGCCACGATTTAGGCCGAACCTTTAATCACATCTCGAATGTCTCCAATCAGCTTATTGGCCAGATGCTCTGCCGTCGCTAAATGTGTGGATTCGGAATAAATACGAATGATAGGCTCCGTATTCGATTTACGCAAGTGTACCCACTCCTTATCGAATTCGATCTTCACGCCATCGATGGTATTTACCGGTTGCTTTTTATATTTTTCCTTGATCGCCTCTAGAACTGCATCTACATCGATGTCAGGGGTTAGCTCAATTTTATTTTTGCTGATATGATAGTTTGGATAGCTGGCTCGCAGGCGAGAGATACTCTTTCCGCTTTTGGCCAGGTGCGTCAAGAAGAGACCGATCCCCACCAGAGCATCTCGGCCATAGTGTGAGGCGGGGTAGATGACGCCGCCATTGCCTTCACCTCCGATAACGGCTGCGACCTCTTTCATTTTATCCACTACATTCACCTCCCCTACTGCTGCCGCTGCATAGGCACCTCCATGGTTTTCGGTCACGTCACGTAATGCACGTGTAGAGCTTAAATTGGAAACTGTGTTTCCAGGGGTCTGCGACAGCACATAGTCTGCTACTGCCACGAGCGTATACTCTTCCCCGAAAGGAGTGCCGTCTTCACACATGAAACAGAGTCGGTCCACATCTGGATCTACCACGATGCCCATGTCATACTTGCCTCGCTTCAGCTTATCGGCGATGTCCCGAAGGTTTTCTGGCAAAGGCTCAGGATTATGAGGAAAATGCCCAGTCGGCTCACAGTAAAGCTCCTCCACTTCTACGTCCAGCGCACGTAACAAGGCAGGAACTGCTATTCCCCCCGTTGAATTTACTGCGTCCACGATCACTTTAAACTTACGGGCCTTAATGGCTTCTACATCGACCAAATCCAATTGGAGTACATGCTGCACGTGGCGCTCGATATAATCCGTAATAAAGGTATGCTTTCCTAGCTTTTTGACCTCCGCGAAAGCGACATCTCCTTTTTCAGCGATCGCCTCTAGGCGCTTCCCCTCCGCATCGGAGATAAACTCTCCCTTCTCATTTAATAGTTTGAGAGCATTCCACTGAATAGGATTATGACTGGCCGTCAGAATAATCCCTCCCTGAGCTCCCTCTGCAGGAACAGCCAGCTCTACTGTAGGGGTAGTACTGAGCCCCAGATCGATAACATCGATACCTAGTGCTTGGAGCGTGCCCACGACCAGCTTATTTACCATATCTCCAGAGAGACGAGCATCCCTACCGATGACCACTTTGGCGCTAGGCGCCTTCTCTAAAATCCACGCACCGTAGGCTGAGGTGAACTTAACTACATCGAAAGGTGTGAGCCCCTGACCGGGAACGCCGCCTATCGTTCCTCGAATACCAGAAATAGACTGAATTAATGCCACGAAATAAAAATTTAAATGGAAAATCCCGACAGCATACCGGGATTATAGAAAATGTAGGGAAAAGAGAAATTACTTAAATTTCGCTAAAACTTTATCGACTTCATTATCGGGATTACCACAGGAGCTGTCTGCATCCACGTTTTTTCCACAGTAGCTACACGTCCCACCGTCCTTATTTAGGAAGGGGTTCTGAGAAGCACAAGTCCCTTTAAACTCGCCATTTTTAAGGAAGAGCAGACGCACCGACATCATAGCGAAGAAGAGTCCGATCAGCCCTAAGGTCAAATATAAAGTTGTCATAACGAAGATATTTTTACAAATTTACGGAATACTTTGAAAACGTCCACATCATCTGAATAGTTTCCCGAAATTATGTCCTCATCTGCCCACCGAGCCACCCAGCTTGCCGCTTTCGACCGTTTACTTACCATCATGGATGAGCTGCGCGAACAATGCCCCTGGGACCGGAAGCAAACCACTGAAAGCCTACGTCATCTCACGATAGAAGAAACCTTTGAACTTTCGGATGCTATCCTCGAGGGAGACCCGGAAGAAATAAAAAAGGAGCTCGGAGACCTCCTCCTCCACCTGGTTTTCTATGCACGCATCGGATCGGAAAAGGGGGAGTATGATGTGGCCAGCATCATCGATTCTTTATGTGGAAAGCTCATTCGCCGCCACCCGCATATTTATGGAGATACTGCCGCTGATGATGAGGAGGCCGTCAAGCAAAACTGGGAAAAGATCAAGCTCGCCGAGAAACCGAAAGGGGAGGCACGTTCGGTCTTAAGTGGTGTGCCACGCTCCCTGCCTGCACTTATCAAGAGCATGCGTATCCAAGAAAAAGCACGGGGAGTGGGCTTCGACTGGGAAGATAAGGCCCAGGTTTGGGCCAAAGTGAAAGAAGAGCTTGCCGAGTTCGAAGAAGCTTACCAGCCCGAACAGGGACGCTACCCAGATGGAAACACACGCGAAGACGCTGAGGCCTCTTTGGCGGACAGTACCCCTGCAGCAGAGTCCCATTCGGAAGAAGTAGCCAGCAGCCGGCAGCAAGCCATGGAAGCGGAGTTCGGTGACCTCCTCTTTTCCTTGATTAATTTTTCCCGATTTGCTGCCATCAACCCGGAAGAGGCGCTGGAGCGCACGAACAGGAAATTTATCAAACGCTTTCAATATATGGAGCGGAAAGCAGCGGCCGGCGGAAAGCAAATCGACCAGCTGAGCTTCACCGAAATGGACGCCCTTTGGGAGGAAGCCAAGCGGCATTGAGGCGATAGCCTCCAGGAAAGCGAAAAGGAAATAGCGAAAGCACCGAAATATCGCCATACGTTTAGTAATTTTACCACATGGAGTATAACTGGAAGATAAAAGAGAGGGCCCCGATGGCCGAGGTGGAGCGTTTAAGCGCTGCGATTAATGTGAACCCGACGCTATCGAACTTACTTGTCAACAGAGGTATCGATACCTTCCAGAAGGCGAAAGATTTTTTCCGCCCTGACTTGGATCGTCTGCATGATCCTTTTTTAATGCGAGACATGGACCGGGCGGTCGAGCGGCTTAGCCAAGGAATGGAACGGGGGGAGAAAATTTTAATTTACGGTGATTATGATGTGGATGGCACGACTTCTGTGGCCATGGTCTTTGGTTATCTGAGTCGCTTCTATCCGCATTTAGAATTTTATATTCCCGACCGCTATAAGGAAGGCTATGGCATTTCGGAGACAGGGGTTCGCTATGCGGCCGAACAGGGGTTTGGCCTGATCATTTCCTTAGACTGTGGCATTAAAGCCATCGACAAGGTGGCCTTAGCGACCTCCCTAGGGGTAGATTTTATCATTTGTGACCACCACACTCCGGGAGACACGCTCCCCCCAGCGGTGGCGGTCTTGGATCCGAAGCGCCTCGACTGTCTGTATCCTTATAAGGAGCTGAGTGGATGCGGGGTAGGGTTTAAATTTATGCAAGCTTTTGCGCGGATACATGGCCATCCGGAGATGGAGTTGATGGAGTATTTAGACTTGCTGGCCATCAGCATAGCCGCAGACATCGTTCCGATCACGGGCGAAAACCGAATATTAGCTTTTGGCGGGTTGGAGCGCATCAATACCACGCCACGACCGGGCATTCGGGCACTTATTTTAACCTCGAAGATCGCTAAAGACAAGGAGATCACCATCTCCGATATCGTGTTTAAGATCGGGCCGCGCATTAATGCTTCCGGCAGACTCGAGCATGCGAAAGCCTCCGTAGAGCTTTTGATTACGGATAATTTAGAAGATGCCCTTCGTCGCGCAGAGCTGGTAGATGATGTGAATACGAAGCGTAAAAACTTCGATGAGGCGATAACGCATGAAGCGCTGGAGATGATCGAAAGCATGAACCAGGAAACTACCTTGAAGACCACTGTCCTTTTTAAGGCCAACTGGAACAAGGGGGTAATCGGCATCGTAGCGTCCCGATGCATCGAGCGCTTTTATAAGCCCACTATCATCCTGACCGAATCGAACGGAAAGGCGACGGGCAGTGCGCGGTCGGTTTTCGGCTTTAACATTTACGATGCCATCAGTGCCTGCTCGGAATATTTAGAGCAGTTCGGTGGGCATAAGTATGCGGCAGGACTCACTATGCCTGTGGCTAATGTTCCGGCCTTTCAGGCCAAATTTGAGCAGGTAGTGAGCGAGCAGCTGCATGACATTCATATGAAGCCCGTCCTGGAAATCGATGATGAAATTCTGCTGGACCAAGTAAACTATAAGGCGCACCAGATCCTCAAACAAATGGCTCCCTTCGGGCCCGGAAACCCTGAGCCCATCTTCTGCATCCGACAGGCTACCGCCGATCAGGTGTTCGTCCTTAAAGAAAAACACTTGCGCTTCACCGTGAGCCAGCCCGGTCAGGAAACGAAGCCCGTATGCATCGCCTTCGGTTTAGCAGATAAAAATAAATATGAGGGGGATTTTATCTCCAAAATGCTTCAAGCAAAGAAAACCTTCGACTTGGCCTTCGAAATTCGTGAAAATACGTTCCGTAATAACAGCACGCTGCAACTTTACGTGAAAGACATACAATTTGATTAACTTAGCTATACGCCCAGAAAATAAAATGCCATGATCTTAAAAGCAGAACATCTGGTTAAAATCTATAAAGGCCGTAGAGTCGTGAACGATATCTCCGTAAAAGTAGAACAGGGGGAGATCGTGGGCCTACTAGGGCCCAATGGTGCGGGGAAAACCACTTCCTTTTACATGATCGTGGGGCTTATTCAGCCGAATGAGGGGAATATTTTCTTGGAAGGTGAGAACATCACCTCGCTACCCATGTACAAACGTGCGCAGCTGGGAATCGGTTACCTCGCCCAGGAAGCCTCTGTTTTTCGCAAGCTCAGTGTGGAGGAAAATATCATGGCGGTGCTCGAAATGACCGACAAGACCCGTCAGGAGCGGAAGGAAAAAGTGGAGAGCCTTTTAGAGGAATTTAGCTTAACGCATGTCCGTAAAAACCTCGGCATGGTACTTTCTGGTGGTGAAAGACGGCGTACCGAAATCGCCCGGGCGCTGGCTGTAGACCCCAAGTTCGTCCTCTTAGATGAACCTTTCGCTGGAGTAGATCCGATCGCAGTGGAGGAAATCCAGACGATCGTGGCGAAACTTAAAAACAAAAATATTGGTATCCTCATTACGGACCACAATGTAAACGAGACACTTTCCATCACCGATCGTGCCTATCTGATGTTTGAAGGAAAACTTTTAAAAGCAGGTACAGCCGAAGAACTCGCCGCCGATGAGCAGGTACGCCGTGTATATTTGGGCCAGCATTTCGAACTGAAACGTAAAATTTTTAACTAATGGAAGTAGTAAACGCCTTTATGAGTTGGGTTTTCAGAAATCGCGTCGGACAGATCGAGCGCTTTATGGAAGATCCTGAAGAAGTCCAGCAGGGCATTTTCGATGAACTAATAGAGGCGGGGAAGGATACCGCTTTCGGAAAGAAATACGGCTTTGCGAAGATTCGAAGTTACGCGGACTTTGCACGGCAGGTGCCCATACACACCTACGAAGACCTGCAGCCCTATATCGAGCAGACGATGCGAGGGGAGCAGGGGGTGCTCTGGCCCGGAAAAATCGAATGGTTTTCTAAAAGCTCAGGCACCACGTCCAGCAGGAGTAAGTTTATTCCCGTGTCGCAGGAATCTCTGGAGGATTGCCATTTTAAAGGGGGAAAGGACATGCTTTCACTCTACCTGAACAATTACCCAGAGTCCAAATTATTTACCGGAAAAACCCTGAGCATCGGAGGTAGCTTGAGTCAAAACCCTTTTCGAAAAGACGATGAACAGCAGGTGGGCGATGTCTCGGCGGTGATCATGCATAACCTCCCCCTCTGGGTGCAGTTCGCGCGGACGCCAAGCTTGGAAATCGCGCTGATGAGCGAGTGGGAGGAAAAAATAGAGAAAATGGCCCGGGAAGTGATGGAAGAAAATGTGGTGAGCATTTCGGGTGTCCCCACCTGGACTATCGTGCTGCTACGTCGAATTTTAGAACTAAAAAAGGCCAAAAACATCTTGGAAGTATGGCCGAACCTGGAAGTGTTTTTCCATGGCGCCGTCGCCTTCGGCCCCTACCGGGAGGTGTTTCGTGAGCTTATCCCCTCCGACAATATGCGGTACATGGAAACCTATAATGCCTCAGAGGGCTTTTTCGGTATTCAAAATGACCGCGAGGATACGGATATGTTGCTGATGCTCGATTACGGCATCTTCTACGAATTTATTCCTATGGAGGACTGGGAAAGCAGCAATCCCCGCGTGCTGCCTCTTTCTGAAGTGGAGCTGGGAAAAAACTATGCCCTGATCATCAGCACGAATGCGGGACTTTGGCGCTATAAAATCGGTGACACCGTAAAATTCACCCAGATAAAACCGTATAAAATCAAGATATCAGGTCGCACCAAACACTTTATCAATGCGTTCGGCGAGGAGGTAATCGTCGAAAATGCAGAGCAGGCGATCGAAAAAGCTGCGGGAGACACCGATTCTCGGATCGTCAACTTTACTGCTGCACCCGTGTACTTTAACGGGGCGAAAGAAAAAGGCCGCCATGAATGGATCATCGAATTTTCGCGTATGCCAGAGGATCGCGAGGCCTTCGCAGCGCGTCTGGACGAGCACCTTCGGGAGGTCAATTCAGATTATGACGCCAAGCGGTATCGCAACTTAGCGCTCACGGCACCACTCATCCACTTCGTGGAAGAAGGGCTTTTCGAAGCTTGGATGCGCCAGCGTGGCAAGTTGGGAGGCCAAAATAAAGTTCCGCGTCTTTCAAACGATCGTAGCTACATCGACGAAATTCTGCAGCTCATGGAGAAAAAGGCGTGAAAAAAATACTGTCATCCGACTAAATAAAGATTCTATCTATAATTGCCCTAACTTTATAAGTTAGGGCATATAGGGTGTCTTACTACCTTCCTAGGAGTCCGAGAAAAAATAGTTCCTTTCAACGTTTGATATGAACCCTACTTTATAAACTCCCCTTATTCCAGTTGTGTGGAAAGCCTATTTCTAGTTGTACAAAGAAGTAAGGAAAAGAATCTTTAGGTGCGTTTTGTAAATCTGTAAAAAAGGACTCCCACGGGTATTTTCCGGTGGGGATTCTATAGGCAAACTTCACCCGAAACATACCTGTGGATTCTACCCAATGTTCTGATAGATCAACCCCGAAGCCCACCAATATTCCTTCTGAAAAGTGCTGAAGGTTCATGGAAGTACCTGGGTTTTGCAGCAAATTTCCTATATCATCAGATGCTATTTCTTTAGACAGGATAAGTCTGGTATCCGTCAGAGATAGGCCAACCAAGGGATAAAATGTAAACGACCCCTTTCTAAATAAATGATACTGCAAGAAGATGTTTGCCGTAAGAGGAGTTCGATTTATTTGTGCGTTCAATGCATCGATAGATACGGATTGAGAGCCAATCAACGCATTAATCCCAGTCTCAAAACGCTTCATTCTGTAATGTACTCCAAGTCCAAAATTCAGACTACCCCGAAGAATGTGCGGGTATCCCGAAGCAACCAGTAACTGATTTAGATTGCTTGGCGTTGACGTCATAAAGGAAGGAAGGATCAAGGACACACTAAATCCTCTATCATAGTCAGACCTATCTCTGACAGTATTCCAAAAAGACTCTTGCGCATTCGTGGCAAATGAGATCAGGAATGCTAAGCATGCTAAAATAGCTTTTTTCATATCACCATGCGACCTTTACCGCTGCATAAATTGACTCTTTTCCCAATGTCCTCAATATACCTTTCTATCCGATTCTCACTTTCATAAATTAATCTGAAGTTTTTACCTTTTTTTGAATCCGCTTATTTCTCCTGATAAGCTAGGGTAGCTTTGTTAACCACACCCAAAAACGTGAGCCTATCAAACTTTTGACTAATACGTTCAGGTGCCTTTGCTAATGATTGCTCTTTCAGTTCTTGACAAGATCCAAAAAACAACAATCCTATCATGACAAAAACAGTCAAACCGTTTTTCCATAACCTGTCTACAAAACTAAATCTGTAATGTTCTGTAATGTTCTGTAATGTTCTGTAATGTTTTCATAATAAAATTTGTTTTAATTGAAGAATCAGTTCTAAATCATTCAATGATAAAAAAAATAAAAAACTTCATAAAAGTCAAGTTCATAAATAAAAAATTATGCTAAAAAAGACTGCCAGAAGGGCTATAAACCCTATCGGACAGCCTCTGCCTGTACAAAACGGTAATAAAAAACCGCCTCCGGATTGGCTAGCAGCGCGTCCATCTCGCTGAGCATCTTCTCTAGTTCTGCTTCCACTATGCGGCCAGTGGCCAAAAGAACCGGCGCCCCGCTGCGCATCAGGTTTTTCCAGTAACGCAGCACCTCCGCGCGTTTTTCAGGCATGCGGGCATCCAAATGAAAGCCATCGTCCCGCAATTTTATCTCCCGAAAATTCGCTTTTTCAAGTAAACTGCCCAGCTTAGCGCCCACATCGGGATCACCTCCGATTTCGCGCTGGAAGGTGTTGTAGACCTGCCAGTAGTGCATGACCGCAGGCTGGTAGGGATAGGTGTAAAAAGTCGCATTAAAAACCTCGGTGACCCAAACTTTGCCGCCAGGCAAAAGCTGCTTCCCTGTTTCCTTTAAAACCTGTAAGGGAGTATGCACATGCTCTAAAACCCAACAAATAAAGGCTCCATCAAAGCCTCCCGCTAGCGGTATGGCATGCGCATCCCCCTGCACGAATTCCACCTGCGTGGCAGGCATCCCGAAAGCCTCCCGGTTTAAGTTCGCCTTCGCGATCTGGCTGGGTTCATACTCCAGGCCGGTGATGTGCAACTGGGGAAAGCGTCGCAGTAGGATCTCCGTCTGTGCGCCTACGCCAGAGCCGATCTCCAGTAGCCGCTGCACGCCGCTAAGGTCTAGGGCATCGTAAATGGGCCCCTCGATGACTGCCGCCTGCTCACGAAGCCGCTCCTGCTCCTCGCTGAGGTAGCCATGGATGTAGCGTGGGGTTGATGTATGTTCACTCATAAAATTATCTCGTTTTTAAGGGCTGCATATCCCGCAGCTTGGCCCGCACAGGTCCCTCAGGGATAAAAAACCCGAAGCCACTATTTCAGGAAGGAAATTTCCACTAAAAAAAACAGATTTCCAAAACTCCCTTCAGAATACCAGTCCCCTTGCCGCAGAGCACGCAATAAACAGGGCCGGAATCCGCTTATTTTCGCCCCACTTCCCGAGTAGGCCACGTGAATTCGGCAGATTTTCCCTAAATTCACCGCTCCAAAGGATCCTGCACCCCGATTTGCTTAGCTAAAACCCGCAGATCCACGTACATGAAACCTGTTTTTTACTATGGCACAACTTACCATTCGCTCTTTTGAAGATTTTCTCCCGTATGAAGGAAAGGAACTGGGCGCCTCCGATTATCACTGCATCAGTCAAGAGCAGATCAATCAATTCGCCGCTGCGACCTTAGACCATCAGTGGATTCATACCGATCCGGAACGTGCGAAAACAGAGGGCAGCTTCGGAAATACCATCGCGCATGGCTACCTGACCCTGTCGATCGTTCCCTTTCTTTGGGATCAAATCGTCCGCGTAGAAAATCTGAAAATGATGGTAAACTATGGGGTGGAGTCCTTGCGCTTCGCCGCTCCCGTTTTAGTGGATAGTGAGGTACGCCTGCAGGCTAGCCTGCAAAAAGTCAGCAACCTCCGTGGCACGATAAAGGCTGAAGTGGCCGTTAAGTTAGCAATCAAAGACCAGAAAAAGCCGGCCTTCACGGGGGTTTTGGTCTTCTTGTATCACTTTTTACCCGAGGAAAGCGCCTAAGCTCTTGTTTTTTGGCGCCAGCCCCCCCTTTTTAAGGAGCAGGCTGGCGCCAAAGTCTTTTCACGGACAGGGGAAAGCCCTGGGAATCATTTCCCTAGAAACTAGTCGCCGGCGAGCAGATCGTTTATCACGATCGAGGCACAGCTGCAGCCAAAAGCCGCCGGTAAAAAGGACATGGTTCCGTAAGCCGATTTTTTATAGTTTTTGCCATCGGTCAGCATCAAGCTTTCTTTTATGGGGAGCTCTAAGGAGTAGACAGCCTTTACCCCTTTCGCGATGCCCTTCCGGCGCAGGCGCTTCCGCACCATCTTGGCCAACTTACAGTGGCGAGTTTCGCTGATGTCACCGATACGGATTTGGGTAGGGTCGACTTTGCCCCCGGCACCCATAGAGCTGGCCACAGGAAATCCGCGCTTCACAGCCCCTTCTATAAGGTGTAGTTTTGGCGTAAAACTATCGATGCAGTCCACCACATAGTCGAAATCTTGCTCGGCCAGCAGCTCCGTCATCGGGATGGGTGCTAAAAACTCCTGGATGACATGCAGCTTCAGGGCTGGGTTTATGGCGAGCAGTCGCTGCTCCATCCACTTGGCTTTCGATTCCCCTACATTCAGCTGTGTAGCGGGGAGCTGTCGGTTTACATTGCTGATATCCACGGTATCACCATCGATGATGGTCATCTCGCCCACACCTGCACGGGCGATAAATTCGGCAGCGAAGGAGCCTACGCCCCCGAGTCCGACGACAAGCACATGCTTGCGTGCTAACTTCTCTAGGCCTGCACGTCCTGTGATAAGTTCAGTGCGTGAGAGCCAAGCAAAAGGATCTGTCATAAAGAGATGGGTCTAGAAGTACGTCTGTTCCAGTTGGCGATCGTCAGGGCATGGAGTTCGTGAAGCTCCCGGCGTAAAATTACGGAAGCTTTTTCATAAATCATGGAAATGGGCAGGCTGCTGGTATCCGTTTCTAAAAAAATTCGATCCTCAGGAATCAGCCGCAAGCTTTCCTCTAAGTAGGGCTTGTACAGCAGGGCTTCGCCAAAGGAAAAGCCCAGAAAAGGGTAGGCAAGTAAGGCCTCCACCCGGCGGGCAGGTAGTGTGCAGCCATGCCAAACACAAAAAGGAGGTAGGTCCACAGCCTTCCAAACGGACTGCAAAAGATCTTGGGCACGCACCACATGGAGCACAGCGGGAATGCCCAGCTCCTGAGCAGCGCGCAACTGCCAGCTTAAGGCTTCGACTTGGAGAGATTCCGCCGGCCCTCGGACCCGATCCAAACCACACTCACTTACTGCCAGACAGTTAGGCGCTGCTAAAACTTCTCGAAAGCGTGCCTTGCGGGCATGGAAATCTGCCTCCTCCAGCTGCCAAGGGTGAAAGCCTACCGTAAAAAACTGCTTTTCAGGCCGCTGCCTCCAGGGCTCCTCCAGCACATAAAGCCCTCCCTCCCCCGGACTGTGCCGATGACAATCGAAAAAGGAGGACGTAAAGGTGCTGGCTTCAGCGGCTCGAGTAGCTTCCATGTCCGAAAATACAGGAAATTAGCCACATTTTTTTGCGTATAGCGGGGGCTTTGGGGCTCGGCCCCAAAAAAAACGGAGCTCATGCCCGTAGAACGGACACAAACTCCGGTAAGCAACAGGGAAATGGTCGGCATGCTGTTTACTGCACGCGGACGGTATGGTAGCGACGGAAATTTATTCCTTTATGTTGTCCGGCGAATTCTAGGCGCACCTGGCTACCGGCACGCGGGGTCGTCAGCCCAAGCGCAGACCAGGAGCTCGTAAACGTCCCCCGCCCCTGCGCGTCAGTCTCTAAGGTACCGATCTGGGTAGTAGGATTCAGAAACACCTGAAGGCTTAGCCCCGCCACAGGAATGGAGTCGATCCCCCGCGTATGATCCAGAATATGCGTTTTATCCAAGGTATAAACACGTGTCTCCACCGAGACAGGCGCATCTGCCTGAAACTGGTTGCCCGAGAGCAGCAGCAGCACGGGAGCTTCCACGCTAGGGGTTACTAAATCATCTGCCTCGATGCAGCTTTGGCCGAAGGCCAAGAGAAGCAGGGCGAGAAATGCGGTATAAAGTGTATTTTTCATCATGATTTCATTTATTTCGACCACCATAAGGGCGTGCGCATCGTGTCTGGGCCGCCTAATTTCGAGATGCCGCCGTCTAAGTTACTGCGGTTAAGAGAGTATTCTGAGACCGGATACTCGATCCGTGTGGGCAGGATGCCTTCATTCACGAAGGTCGCCTGTGGATGCGGCGAGGGCAGCTTCGGGAGACCTGTGCGCCGCATTTCCGACCACGCTTCCACGCCCTGACCGAAGAGCGATATCCACTTTTGGGTCATGAGCGTTTCCATGTTTAGCGTGCCGAGGCGACTTGGGTAATCTACAGGCATGTCCAGCCCATACTGGGCAAAGGAAGAGGCGATGGCTTCAGCAAAAAGGACTTCCGGATCCTCGGAAATAATGCCGGCGAGGGCTGCCTCCGCGCGAATAAAGCGTACCTCCGCGCTGGTCATCAGAATGCTGGGGGCCTCCGGGCGCATGTAGTATAGGCCGATGCGGGAGGCGTCGATCTCATTTGCAGCAGCGTCGGAAAGGCCATTCGGCAGCCCTCGGTAGCTGCCATCCGCCAGCGGCTCTGCAAAAATCGTAATGCGCGCATCGTCATACTGCAGCAGCGCATCGATCAGCGTGCTGCTGATATTCCAGTCCGAGCGCGTGGAAAAGACATCAAACATTTTATTCCGGCTTCCGATCACGTCTACATGATGTAGCTGTGCGAAGTCCTCCTGCGTCGTGAAGACGGGATAGGTCACCGGGTCACTGAAGATTTTTTTCAGTAGCGCCTCCGAAGCAGCCGGAGCCTGAGCACGCTGCCGGTTGGCAAGCCGAAGAGCGAGGGAGTTCGCAAATTTTTTCCAGCGCAGCATGTCCCCTTGAAACAAGATGTCTCCGGAGATAGCGTCTCTGCCGATACGGATTTTTTCGTTTGCCAACGCTAAATCCGCCAGCATACCAGCATAAATCGTCTCCATATCATCGTAAGCAGGCGCATTTACTGGCGTATCTGCCGTTCCTTTTAATGCATCCGTATAAGGGATTGGGCCGAACACATCAGTTAAATACGCGAAAGCAAAACTTTTCATGATAAGCCCCACCGCTTCATAGTTAGGATTCGAATAAGCAGCCTCAGGAGCAGAAAGCTCCAGAATCTTCTCGAAGTTGATGAGTGCATCGTTATACATTTTTTGCCACGTAGCAGAGGCGATCGTCAGCGGGATTTCATAGTTATCTCCCTCGGCATTGATGTAAATATTTCGGGACAGGTGCTGGACCCAACACATGGCGGCGTCGATGTTTAGCCGTTCATAGCGCGTGCTATGGCCCCAGTAGCGATCTGCGGTCGTCTGGATAGCGAAAGGCAGCAGCAGCGCCGGCGAGATTTGGGTCGGATTATTCGGATCGATATTCATTTCCTCGAACTCGGAGGTACAGGCTGCCAGCAGCAAGAGAAGGCTGCCAAATACCCGTAAAGTGTATGTTGTTAAGGTACGTTTCATAGGCTAAGGTGTGCTGGTAAGCATTAAAAGCTGACATTTAAGTTAAAGCCGATATTTCGGGTGGAAGGCATTTCGCCGGAGGCAAAACCCTGCGCATTGCCGCCTTTCATATCCACTTCGGGATCGATATGGGGGTGATTACGGTGCAGGAAGGCGAGATTCCGGCCCACTACCGAAAGGCGCATCGACTGGATGAAGCGGTTACCGAGGAAGGCCTTCGGAAAGGTGTAGCTAAGGGCTACTTCGCGGAGTTTGACGAAGGAGCCGTCGAAAATGCCTGCTTCATGGTAGGTCCTGGGGTTTTGATTGTTCCAGAAAGTGGTTGCATCCACGATCACATCGTTGGGAACGAAGACGGGATTTTCTACCGTACCGATGTTCATGACACCCTGCCCGATCAGCCCTTCTTCTCTACCGAAAGCAGTCTCGGCAAGCTGCCCGGTCTTGCGCGCCAGCCCAGTGCCGACATCGAAAATATCTCCTCCCATCTTCACATCGATAAGGGTGCTGAGCGAAAGACGCTTATACCGAAAGGTGTTCGAAAATCCTCCTATCCAGTCGGGCTGAATATTTCCGAGCGCATGGGTGCCTTCCTCCAGCTGAGGGAGCCCATTCCGATAGATAATTTGCCCGTCAGGGCTACGCTGGTACCTACGTCCATACAGGGTACCATAGGGCTGACCGACGCGGGCCTCAGAGGTGAGGCTATTCTGCACGCCGAGGATGTAATTTTCCAGTCCCTCGGCTAAGGCCACGACCTGGTTCCGGTTACGCGCGAAGTTGACCTGCGTTTCCCAACTGAAACCGTTTGGAAGCGCTACGGGGTTGCCCGAAAGCATGATTTCTACCCCTTGGTTTGTGATCTGGCCAGCATTTAGCGTCTGGCTGGCATATCCGGAAGCGTTCGAGATGGAGACGGCTAAAATCTGATTGACAGTAGACTGGTGGTAGTAGGTAAGATCTAACCCGATGCGGCCCTGAAGGAAGCGCAGGTCCAGGCCAAGCTCTTTTCCTGTTGTGATTTCTGGCTTTAAGTTACGGTTAGCGATCGCATTTGATTCCGAGTACATGGGGGTCGTGCCCGCCCAAAGCCCTTGTGCGCGGTACACCTGGTTCAGCATATAGGGGTCTGCATCATTTCCGACCTGCGCGATACTCGCCCGCACCTTAGCAAAAGAAAGAATGCGGGTGTTAAAGTCGAACATATCCGTTAGCACCGCACTTACTGCCACGGAAGGATAGAAGAAGCTATTGGCCTGCACCGGAAGGGTGGAAGACCAGTCATTACGCCCTGTGACATCGATGAACAGGTAATTGTTTACCCCGAGCGTCGCCGCCCCGAAGACACTGTTCACCACTTGCTGGCGAATCATACTGGAAGGTACCACAGGGCTGGCAAAGTTTCCCAGGTTATACAGACCATCGATGGTCAGCTCACCCACGAGAACCGAGTTGCGCTTAAAATTATTCACCCGGTTAATCGCCCCACCCTGTACGCGAAGAGAAAAGGTGCTGCTTAGATCCTTATCGAAGGTCAAGATCAGGTCAGAGTTCGTCTCTTGGCTGCTGATGACTGTCTCGCGGTAGGAGCCGAAACGCTTCACATTGTTTTTTGTAAACTCCACACCGGTCACATCTCTTCTGGTATCCGACCAGAAATCCGTTCCAGAGCGCAGCATGACGCTAAAATGTTCGCTTATTTTATAATTTAAAGCGATGTTACCTAAGAGTCGATCTTTATCATTCGCATTCGTGTAGACGTCTTGTAAGAAAAAAGGATTCGAAAAGTACTCGTGCTGCCAGTTGGCATAAGGGTAATCATCTCCAGGCCGGAAGGTCTCCCGCTGAATGGCGTAGTAGCTTCTCCAGTCCTTCAACTTATTATAATCCGTGTGCCGATGTGCCCAGATAAAATCAGAGCTGGAAGTAAAGCGTCTGTTATCGCTTCCCGACTTCACGTATTCGGCACTCACCGTCACCTGCAGGTTATCCGTAAACTTATAGCTGGTATTCAGCTTGTAGTTGTTGCGAAAATAGTCATTGTTATACATGATGCTTTGCTGGTCGAGGCGACCGATGCTAAGGCGAAAATTCCCCTGTTCATTTCCTCCGGCCAGCGCAATATTATGGCTCGTGGAGCGGCCCGTTTCCCAGAAATCGTTCCAGTTATTCGGCTGAGGAGTGAGCGGCGCCAGCCCGGGGGCAGAGAACCAAAGCGGCACCATGCGTCCATCCATGGGGGCTCCCCAGCTTTCATCCACGCCCGCAGTACCGCGCACACCATTGGCATCGAAGCCATTTCGACCATCTACATACCAGGTTCGGTAGCCTGCGCCTCCACCATAAATATTCTGAAAGTTGGGCTGCACGAAAGTGCGGTCGAAGGTGGTGTTCGCATTATACTCCAGGCCGATACCTTTCGTTCCAGCGCCATCTTTCGTGGTTACCATGATCACACCGTTCGCCGCGCGTGAACCGTAAAGTGCTGCCGCCGTGGCTCCTTTGAGCACATTGATTTCCTTGATGTTATCGGGATTAATTTCAGATAAGCCATTTCCGTAGCGACGGTCTGCACTTTGTTCCAGCGGAACGCCATCCACGACGACCAGCGGCTGATTATTTCCCGCCACCGAGGAGGAGCCCCGAATCACCACATGGGCGCCAGAGCCGGGCATGGAATTGCCTGTAATCTGTACGCCGGCTATACGTCCGGACAGGTTATTGGCCACATTCGCCTGTCGCGCCTCCGTCAGGGCACTCCCATCCACGCTTTGGGTCGTATAGCCCAAGGCCTTTTTTTCTCGCTCCAATCCGAAGGCGGTGACGAC
The DNA here is from genome assembly GCF_054166705.1 of Nitritalea sp. Classification (NCBI taxonomy): domain Bacteria; kingdom Pseudomonadati; phylum Bacteroidota; class Cytophagia; order Cytophagales; family Cyclobacteriaceae; genus Nitritalea; species Nitritalea sp. Next base: position 759,382 of record NZ_JBSZCV010000008.1, on the reverse strand, counting down.
GACCTCGCCCAGGTTGATGTCCGCCGAAGCCAAGACCACCTCGATGCGAGAGCGGTTGCCCAGCTTCACCTCCTGGTTTTTAAAGCCGATAAAGGAAACCACCAGAGTCAGGTCCCCCTCTTCCGGCACTTGAAGAGAAAAACTTCCGTCCAGATCCGTAACCGTACCGATCATCGTGCCCTTTACTAAAATGGAAGCTCCTAAAATAGGCGCTCCGTTTTCCTCTGTGACCATCCCACTCAGGGTACGGTCTTTCTTCTGAAACCGCTGCTGTGTTTTTTTCTTTTCGACCGTTTCCGATTTCGACTCGTGCAGCAAAACCGTTTTGCTACCCGATCCCTCGGCCATCAGCTCCGGAACACTACTTAAGAGCAGGCCCAGAACGGTGCAGGTAATCCATCGTTTAAGCATAGTTGTATGGGTTATTAGTGGTAAATAAGCTCCTGTGTATTTTGGGTACATCGTTACAGGCGCGCGAGCACCACTGCCCTATCCTGCCGCTGCAGGTGAGCAAAGCTCCCGTTCAACTAAACCCGGCCGGAATTCAGTTTTTCATTGTGGTTGTTGGTCAGTAAAATCAGTGGAGGGTTTCCTTTGCGCTTCCGCGCAAAGAAAATAAGCCCTTTCCTAACTAGTGCCCTCAGGGAGAAAAATCCCCTAAGTAAATTGGCTATTTTTTATCCTTTAGGTTGAAAAAATATATTATCCGTAATTTTGACCACTTATTCTTAAAGATTCTCTAATGGAGCAAGTAGCGGTATGGAGGTGTTTTTCCACCGTGCTGGTGCTAATGGATAACTTTTCGCCAATTTGCTTATAACTCAGGCCCGCTTCGTGGCGCAATTCATAGACTTGGCGCTGCCGTGCGGGCATCCCGGCGAGTGCTGACTTTAAGGCGCGCTTCAACTCTTTAAAGTAGAGTCGCTCCTCCACATTACAAGAAAACTGATCCACGGTTTCCACATGTAAAAATGCTTCACGGACACTCATGCGCTTTCGGTAATGCATGACCTTATAGCGTAGAGCCGCGTAGAGATAGGCTTTAATGGAAACCGAGATCTCTACTTCAGTGCGGCGCTGCCACAGGTCTAGGAAAACTTCCTGGATAAATCCCTCCACGACTTCCGGCTTGCGAAGCTGCTGATAGCCAAAGTGAAATAGAGGTTCCCACAGTTGATCGTAAATGGCTTGAAAGGCTTGGGGATCGCCTCGTTTAATGCCGGGAAGTAAGTTCTCCGGCGTGCTGTGTGTTGTGCTTTTCATCCTGTTTGCTGGTTTAAACTGCTGGTAAAGAATTAGAACTAAGTTACATAGATGATAAATAAAATAAAACCTACATTACAGTAATTTACATTATTTTTAATTTTACAGGCCTTTTCAGACCCCTAAAACCTATATTTAAACAAAAAATACGCCCAAAAAAGCATTTTAAAAAACCCTATTTCATGGAGACTACATTTTTCAGCTCTTCGAAAACAAGCCTTTCCCGCGTACTACCAGGACTTTGGCCAGCGGCCAAAACAGCAAAAAAGGCCTGCAATGCAGACCTTCTTTAGCAACACTAAACTAATCAATCAAACCTTATTAGAAATCTATTCTCTTTAATTCAAGCGGCTGCGCTCTTCTTCGCTACCACTGCGCTGGTTCAGGCGAAAGCTTTCGCCTTTGGAGAACTTATAGCGTAGCGTGAGCCGCACCGACTGATCGGCATTGTACTGCCGGAAACGGGTGTCGATCTGGTCGAATTGCACATCGGCACGCACCCAGCGGGAGCGGAAAACATCGTTAAAATTTAGGGAAACGCTTAAGCGATCCTGCAGCATTGTTTTCGATACGCCCATATCCATCCAAGCCATGCTTTTTATTAGGGCCTGACCCCAAAGCATCGGTCCCATATACATGCCCACGAGCTCTACTTTATAGCCTTTTGGCAGCATCAGGTTATGCTGTGTACGTGCCATGTAGGAGAACTGCGCGACATCCAAGAAGCCATCACCCAGGGGGGATTTCCAGGCCACGTAGGTCCCCTGGAGCATATTCGATGTCGACCACCAAGAGGCGATAGATGCTGGAAGCATGGCCCGAACGTTCACATTATGGGAGCGGTCCAGGTTCGTGGTAAAGGTATTTGTCGTCTTAGCCACCTCATCCTGCTCGAAAACCTGCTGGAAAATATCCTGTGTTTGGGCATAGGAAATGCTAAACTGGTAGGCGCCTTGCACGATATGGTTCATTTCCAGCGTATTGGCGTACTGCGGCCGCAGCTGAGGATTGCCGGTCTGTGTCGTGAGGGGATCGATAAAGAACACAAACGGGTTTAGCAGGCCATAATTTGGGCGCGAGATTCTTCGATTTGCACTGTAGACGATCTGATAGGTATCACTCACCTTATGCTGCAGCAGTAAGCTGGGGAATAAATCGGTGTAGCGCTGCGTATTGACCTCATTTAAAGTTCGGGAAGTCCCAGAGATGCCGGAATGTTCCAAGCGTAGTCCGCCGGTATAGCTAAATTTCGGAGAAAGTTTCCCATTTAGCGTCGCATAAGCAGCGAGGACTCGCTCCTCGTACAGGAAGGTATTTGTGTTAGGGTCTACGACAAAGGGATTTTCACCTTCGGAGCGGAACATCTGCAAGTCATTATCCGAGTACACCCAGCTTCCCTTTAACCCTGCCTCGAAGGACCCTTTGGCCAGCGGCCGGTAAAGGTCTACCTTCGCGGTAAGGATGCGGTAGTCCATCGCTTCTTCGTTTAGAATTCTGCTCATGGAAGCCTCCTCACGCTGACTGCCCGTCCAGAAGAAGTTCGTGAGCAGAGCCTCGCGGCCCCGGTCCATACGGGTGATATCCAAATCAGCACTTAATCGCGTACCTATCGTATCCAGCTTGCCGACATAATTAAAGTTGGCGAAAACACGTCCGATCTGTACGTCCCCACGATTAAAAGACTCGAAGAAATCCGGCTGGAGCGCACCAGGAGTATCGATCTGGGTAAAGGAAGGGGTGTTTTCCGTACTCCGTGTACCCGACAGCTGTACATTCATCCCCACTGTATGCCGATCGTTTAGGGCATAATCTATTGTGGCATTAGTGAAGAGGTTACGGTTACGCTGTGTGATGCGGCTTTGCTGATCGAAGGTAGCGACCCCATTTTCTTGGCTAAAGTTTCGAAAGATTTCCAGATCATTATCAAAAGCGAACTCATTATAATTCACGTTAAACTGGGTGGTCCAAGCGCCTTTTTTAGCATTTAAGGCCAGCCCCATCGTGGGAGAATAGCGACCATTATACAGGCTGCCCAGCTGCACATTTCCGAAAATCCCGTCCAACGTATTTTTCTTCAGCTGAATATTAATGACCCCACCTGCTCCCTCGGCATCGTATCGAGCTCCCGGATTGGCGATAACCTCGATGTTTTCAATGTTGTCAGCAGGCATACTTCGGAGAAAGGTGGCCAAGTCTTCGGCGCTCATATACGTTTGGCGATCATTAATAAAAACCACCACTCCGGAGCGACCATTCAACTGGATCCGGCCCTCTTGGTCGATAAAAACCCCAGGGGCGCGTCCCAGGACATCCAGGGCGTGATTGCCTTCCGCTAATACAGTTCCAGCCACACGCATAACTGTTTTATCTGCTTCGATCCGCACATCGGGACGTGCAGCGCGGACGGTAACCTCCTCGAGGTCGCCCACACTTTCACGGAGCACCAGCTCCCCGATTTCTTTGGATTCTCCAGAGGCCAGTGGCTCCAGTGGAAACAGGAGCTCCTCATAGCCGACCGCAGAAATCCGTAAGGTAAGTGCTTCAGGACTGCTAATTTTTAGACTGAAGGATCCGTGCTCATCGGAAGTCCCTCCACCTAAAAGTTCTCCAGTGGCTGGAAGCACGATACCGATAGACACGAAAGGAATACCCTCCCCGCTGCTAGCTAAAATGCGCCCTTTTAAGGTAGCATCGAAATCAAAAGAAGGCTGAACAGAAGGACTGTAGGTCAGCGGGCTTCCCATCAGTGGACTCAGGCTCAGTCCCATTAACCAAAAGAAGAGTGTAAGGCGTGTATGCATGCGATTTTGTTTTTAGCGATTCTGTACATGCATAGGAGAAAAGAATGCCAGTCAAAAATTTATTTACAAAAGCCTGACTTATAGTTACTTAAAAAATGGATTGAAAAAACACTGTTGCGAAATCGAACAGTGAATTGTTCGGAAAGGACATAAAAAAAACCACTTTCTTTAAGAAAGTGGCCTTCTATAAAAGTTGTTTTTCGCTTACTTAGCAGCAGCGTAACGCTTCGAAACTTCTTCCCAGTTCACTACATTCCAAAACGCACCGATATAATCCGGTCTTCTGTTTTGGTAGTTTAAATAGTACGCGTGCTCCCATACATCTAACCCTAGAATCGGAGTTCCCGGGCACTCAGCAACATCCATTAGCGGGTTGTCTTGGTTTGGAGAAGAACATACACACAGTTCTTTTTTCTCATCCACACATAGCCAAGCCCATCCAGAGCCGAAGCGCGTCGCTCCCGCCTTGTTAAATTCCTCTTTAAAAGCATCGAAAGAGCCGAATTTCGCATCGATAGCAGCCGCTAACTCACCGGTAGGGGTTCCGCCACCATTTGGAGAAAGGATAGACCAGAAAAGTGTGTGGTTATAATGACCGCCTCCGTTATTACGAACGGCTGCATTGCTACCGGCTACTTGCATTAACTCCTCCAAGCTCTTGCCCTCTAGATCTGTGCCTGCGATTGCATTGTTTAAGTTGGTCACATACGCGTTGTGATGCTTACCATGGTGGATTTCCATCGTTCTCGCATCGATATGCGGCTCTAGCGCATTTACATCATAAGGTAATTTTGGAAGTTCAAAAGCCATTGTTTCTTATTTAAAGGTTAGACATTGAAAACGTATAAAAAGATGTATATACAAGTTATACACCTATGCTAACCAAAGATAAATCAAATTGGTTCTAAAAACCAATAGAAACCCTAGCTTCTCTTTCTTTTAAAAAAGTCCTGTAGTAGCGCTTGGCATTCAGCTTCCATCAGTCCCCAGTGGGTTTTGGTTTTCGGGTGCAGTCCCTGCAAAGTAGTGGCACGGAATCCTCTCTTCGGGTCTGCCACAGCGATATGCACCGCTGCTAGCTGCGACCAGTAAAGTGCTCCCGAGCACATCACGCAGGGCTCCAGTGTCACATACAGGCTACATCCGGTGAGGTATTTAGCTCCTAAAAAATTCGCTGCTGCTGTGATGGCCAGCAGCTCCGCATGTGCAGTCACATCCTGTAGCCGTTCCGTTTGGTTATGCGCACGCGCAATGATCCGATTTTTCGAAACGATCACAGCCCCCACTGGCACCTCATCTGCCTCGGCGGCCAGCTGTGCCTGCTTGTATGCCTCCCGCATGAAAAAAGCATCGTCAAGCATCCCTTAGAAAAGAAGGTCAAAAATTTCTTGGCGCACGCCCTCATTAATGATGAGTGCCAGAATAAGCGATACCAAAAGGCCGATAAGCGCCTTCACCACATCGTTTTTAGCTAGGCGATAGGCCCGCACCAGACGCGCTTTTTTCTTGGTGAGCTTCTTAGACTTTGACATGGCGATGGCCAGCTCCCGCCCCCCTAGAAGACCGATAAATACCCAAGTGGTACTCATCGGGATGTTGCTGAGCATTTTAAAATAAAAGAGGATGATTGCATAGACGAAATCTACGATTGTAGCCGCCCGCACATCTGTCACCTTCGTTTTTTCGTTCACAATCCCTTGAATCCGATCCCCTTTCAGGTAAAACAAAAAGCCTAAGCCACAGAAGACAAAACCTGCATAGGCCACAAACTCCCACACATTAAGCTGTCGGGGTAAAAATACAGCGATATTCGCTGCATCTTGCATGATCCATACTGCCCAAAGTGTCCCTGACGTAAACCACTGCAAAATATACCAGTAGGGCTTTGCTTCTCCTTTAAGATAGGACTTGACGAACCGCTCGAGCACAAACCACACGACGATCGCAATGGTAAAGGCTAAAAAATATCCCAATAAACTCTTAGTCATCACGTCTACGATCGTCCCTGCCTTATACGTAAATACGTTTAACAGTAAAAAAGTAGTCGACACCGGCATGCGCAAACGTGTCATCACCAATAGGACGATAGGCGCTGCTAATTGTAAAAACACAAAACCCTCCGGAGCCTTATCGAGACCCGGTACTTGGAGACGCTGATAACTCACATCGCCATCAAAAACAAACCAACTGTACGTCACCGTAGCGACGAAAATCAGCCCCATAAATAACCAGAGGAAGTACCATTTGCGATTTTGGTTCGAGGCGATGAATGTTCCGATCGTCTGAATACTATCATTCGCGATGGCGGAATAGGCCGCTAAGGCGAACCCAAACCACATGGATAGGTAGGTGTACTCCGTTAAGATTCCCGCGAGCGATACGATGATGCAGATGATCAGTAAAAAAGACTTCTCCTTTTTCGTAAAATCAAAAAGTGCATAGGCCGCTTTGGAAAGCGAATCCTGATTGATGTTTTGGTCTTTTAATTTCGCCATGGCGGGTGGTAATCACGATGATTCGTGCTACAAAGTTAGAAAAGATTATTTGGTCTTCATGTTAATTTATTGTTAACTACAGAAGAAAATCCATTCAGCTCCCGAAGTCCTACTATCTAAGCAGAAAGCGTCTCGAAAACAAAATCTGGCATGGAATCGCACCCTAATTACCAAATATCAGCCACATAGACCATTTATCCAAAACAGACCCCTGGACGAATATTAACAAAAGCTTCATCTACTTTTACGGCTTTTGCAGTGGGAACACCGTTATTTTGTTCATTGAATCATTCTATCCCATGAGCCCTGGCCTTTTGGCCTTTTTTTATATGACCGTGAAGCTATTGACACCTACCTCCCCTACCTCTGCCAAGCTATTTTTGCTGGTAAAAGGTATTCTCGGCGTTCTGGTCTTCATCATGGCGATCGATCTACTCACCGTTTCCATGCTGCAACTGAACAACAGCATCGCAAACGAAATTTTTCAGGCCACGCTAAATCCCTACATCGGCTTGTTTGTCGGCATCCTTAGCACGGCCCTTCTGCAGAGCAGCTCCACCGTGACCGCCATGACCGTGGCAGTAGTGGCTTCAGGGAATTTAAGCTTAGTGCAAGCTGTCCCCTTAGTCATGGGTGCGAACATCGGCACCACACTTACCTCCACGCTGGTTTCCTTTTCCTACATCTTAAAAAAGGGAGAATTTAAAAAAGCCCTCTCAGCAGGTGTCCTCCACGATGCCTTTAATATCTTGACTGTAATGCTCCTGCTTCCACTGGAAATACACTTTAAACTCCTCAGCAGCAGTGCCCAGTACCTAACACAGACCTTTTTCGGTGCAGTAGAAGGTGGCGCCGCCGTATCCTACCCCGTCCTATTCCTGCGGCCACTTACCCTCTGGATCGTAAATGGCATACAGATGCCGCTGCTTACACTTCTACTCGGCGTCACCTCTGTTTTTAGTATTATCAAGTTACTCTCTAACTTGGCACTGAAAGGATACGTGTCGACCAGCTTCCACAAGGTGAAGCGACACATCTTCCGAAACCCTTACCTGGCACTCCTGTACGGCATATTCTTCACGGCACTCGTGCAGTCGAGTACGATCACAACCTCGTTAATCGTGCCCCTCGTCGCTTCGCGCAAAGTATCCCTCTTTAGGGCCTTCCCCTTTATCATGGGCGCGAACATCGGCACTACCATCACCGCCGGGATCGCTGCCTTCTACAGCACAGAAGCCGCCATCAGCATCGCCATCGTTCATTTACTCTTTAATGTAATCGGCGTTCTGGTTCTACTCCCTATCCCGAGCATTCGAAATGTACCCGTGCAGATGGCCGCCTACCTCGGAAGTCAATCGGTAAAAACCCGATTCGTGGGCTTCGCTTACATTCTCTTCACCTTCTTCGTGGTGCCGTTTTTCTTGATTTACTTCAACCAAGACAGCCCCGAAGAGCAAAAAAACACCTCACTCCCCCATACGAGCACGAGCCTCACGAACGAGAGCCACGCCGGAACTGGTCCCGATCCGATCCGCCCCCGCAGCGAGTAGCGCCTCTGCATCTGCTAGGGTCTTTATCCCACCACTTGCCTTGATGCCCACATGAGCAGGAAGTGAGGCACGCATGATACGAATCGCCTCTACCGTAGCGCCTGTCGGCGCAAAACCCGTAGACGTCTTCACAAAATCCACCCCCGCATCTGCGCAGAGCATACAAGCAGCCCCCAGCTCCTCCTCGCTCAGATAAGCCGTCTCTACGATTACCTTCAGTAGCTTCTCCTGCTCGTGACATATCTTGGCCAGCTTAGCTAGCTCGATCTTCGGCCAGGTCATCCCCGCTTTGAAGGCAGATAACGACCAGACCACGTCAATTTCATCCGCCCCATGTTTGAGCGCCAGCTCCGTCTCCAGCACCTTCACCTCCGTCTGCTGATAGCCGAGTGGAAAGCCAACTACCGTCACCAGCTGAACTGGCGCTAAACCGATGTCACGCTTCGCTTTCTTGATCCAAAAAGGGGGCACACAAACTCCGAAAAGCCCATGTACTTTCGCCTCATCCACTAGACGCTCGATCGCCGCAGCATCCAAATCGGGCTTTAAGGCCGTGTGCTCTATTGTTTGCGCTAGCGCTGCTACCGCCTGCGTATTAATCTCCATGGACATAAGCGTGTAAGTAGGTAAAATGAGGCCCTAACTGACCACCGCGAGCGATGCATGCGCCTTCCAAGACCTCAGAATGCTGCAAAAGTAGCTCTGGAAGCACATACTGCGCAAACTGCTCCCCAAAATCTTCCGAAGCATCACGCGGTAGCGCTGTAGGTAAATTGTCTATCGCCATCACAGAAAGCGTTTCGCCCGCCGAAAAAGGAGGAAGCTCCTGAAAATCCATTAGATGCATATCATAAACAGGCTCCGCGAGGGTGCTCGGACGAATCGTAGTTGGAATAGACCCATCGATATCACAGGTGATGTCGGCGATGACCCGCAGGCGAAACCCTGCCCGCCCCACATCCTCACGCTCGAAAAGGCGTGGCGCCCGATGATCCCAGTACGCTGCAGCAATTAAGAGATCAGCCACCTCAGTAAAAGGCTGAAAACAACTCACATAGCGCTCAGGATGTGCGAAAAACTCCTCCCGCTGAAAGCCTCCATCCTGAGCACGCTTCACATAATGCTGACAATCCAACACAGCAAATACCGCCTCGGGAAAGCGCTCATGCAGGAGTGCTTCAGGGCTTACTTCAGAAATACCCAGTGCCCGAATAATTTCCAATGCCCCCATCCCCACGCGTCCCTTTCCTGTAAGGACCAACTTGAGGGGCGGTAGCTTCACCTTCTTGAGCTCCTCCAGCATTTCCGCCAAATCGAAGCAATCTTTTGCCTGCTTGATCCGGTAGCGCCCAGACTTCTCACCATAAGTCCAAAGCCCCATATAGGCCCCCACGATTCCTGCCCAGCGGCCGAAAGCCACCACGCGCTCACCCGAAGGCTTTTTTAACACCTCATGATCGTAAAGCGTGATGCCTTTCGCTAAAATAGCGCGAAGTAAATCCCGATTATACGGCTGCGCCTTTATCGTATGTGAAAAGAAAAAATACCGCTTACCCGCTACGAGCTGCTCGATCGGCACCTCCTTTACACCAAGCAAGACCTCACAGTCCGAGAGACTCGCTTGAGGAGGAAAACCCACCTCCGTATAGGCAGCATCTTCAAAACAACGTACTGGGCTCTCCTGAACGAAAAAGCTTACTTTTCCCGCATACCTTTCTTGTAAGCGCTTTAACTGGGCCGGCGAAAACACAACTCTTTTATCCGGTGGATTTTTTCCCTCCCGGATAAGACCTATCTTTAACATGGTACTATGGTTTACAAGTGATCGCTTAAAGTTAAAAAAATTATGTCCCCTTACCTACAGTTGCTGCTACTTTGGGCTGCCTTTTACGCTTCGCACTCCCTGCTTGCCACCCCTGCACTAAAACATAAATTGGGGGACCTCCTCGGCAGAAAGGGACAAAACTACCGCCTCGTCTACAGTCTTTTCTCCTCCCTATTTCTCTTCTACCTCTTGCTTTTCGGCGCCAGCATCCCTGCCATTTACCTCTTCCCTCCGCATGAGGTCAGCACCTATGTGGGCTACATGCTAGCCACCTTCGGGACCATTTTAGTCGTAAAATCCTTTAAACATCTCGGGGCAGCAGTATTTTTGGGCCTAAAAGAAAGAGAGGAATCAGGGGCCGCGCTCTCGCGCAAAGGCCTTCATGCTTACCTGCGCCATCCCATGTACGCGGGAACACTTTTGATTTTGGCAGGCTTTTTTAGTTACCTACCCACAGCGGCTGTGGCCTGCCATGTGCTCGCCACCGTCCTCTACCTACCCCTAGGCATCTGGCTGGAAGAACGTAAACTTATGCAGGAATTCGGTGAAAGCTATCGAAAGTACCGCCGAGAGGTCCCAGCCCTTTTTCCAGATCCACGACGTATTCTCCAGAGTAAGAAGTAGGCATAAAAAAAACCTCCCCAGCATGCAGCTGAGAAGGCTTTATCCGAACCCTCAGGACCTCGCTAGCGTGCTTAGTCGAACCCGAGGAACTCTACCTCATAAATCAAGTTACTGTCCGGCGGTATATTTGGAATATCGTCTCTATCCTGAAAACCCAGGGCTGAAGGGACGATAATGATTGCCTTAGAACCACTCCGTAAACGTTGAAAACCGATGTTCAGACCCTGTACGGCTACTCCCTGACCAGCTGTCGGAATGACAAACTGAAAAAAGGTATAGGTCACATTTTCGTTCCAGATGTCATTGGCTATCGCTACATCCTCGCGGGTAGTATCGACGATAGATCCATCCAGTAAGCGAAGATCGAATTCCGTGTAAATGACATTCCCAGGTCTTGCCTGCGAACCAGTACCTTCTTCTTGGACGATAATAATCACCCCAGAAGGATCATGAATGCGCCGCACGCTATCCACTTCAAATGTTTCGATAAAGTCTGCTAGAATCGCGCGATCTCTTCTTAGGTTTCCTTCAAAGTCATATACAGGTCCTCCAAAGAAATTTTGCTCTTCACAAGAGCTCCAGAGCAGCATCAGCGCTAGCAAAGTTCCTAAGTAGGTTCCTCTCTTCTTATGCATCATCTTCTTCTTCTAATTCTTCGTCCTCATCCTCATTCTCCTCATCGTCGAAACTTCCTGGAACACGGTGTCCATTTAATGAAATCATCTCGATCTCAAAGACAAGCGGTGTATTCGGTGGTATGGAGCCCTGGCCAGCACGCCCGTAGCCGAAAATAGAAGGGATGAGGACGATGGCCTTATCCCCCACGCGCATTTGGTCTAAGCCCCAGTTAAATCCTAAAATCAAAGGGTTCACCAAAAAGCGCACTTCTAAGGGCGCATAGGTACGTTGTGGATTGAAAATCCCCTCCTCACGGGCGATGGCCTCTATGCTAGTGTCGAAGGCGACACCATTCACAAAGCGTCCCACATAGTCCACCCGTAAGGTATCCCCTTGTTCTGGCAGGGTAGCTAAAACAGGGTTCTGGCCTGGGCGCTGCATCTGCGTGCCCAGCTGGGTAAAAAGAATGCGCAGCCCATTATTCGGATCGCTCTCCTCACGTAGAATCGTAAAATCGTTCTGGTCCAGAAAACTCTGCAGCTGAACCGATTCACGCTCTATCTGCGCTTCTACACTTTCTTGCTCGTTTATGCAGGAGAAACCCAGAACGCCTAGCAGGGTGAGCCACCCAAATACTGTAAACTTTTTCATTTAATTTATTAATCCATCACGTCTACGATTTCTACATCAAAGACAAGAACGGAGTTAGGGCCGATCACAGGTCCCGACTGTCGCGGACCATAACCTAGCGGAGAAGGAATATATAAAGTCGCCTTGTCACCTTTTTTCAGTAAAGCGAGCCCTTCATCCCAGCCACGAATCACACGACCTACACCCACCTGAACTTCGAATGGTGTATAGTTGCCAGCTTGATCACGCTGCTCGTTGAAAATGCCATTTTCCTGTGCCACGCTCTTCATGCTCGTATCGAAGATAGTTCCGTCTAAAAGGAAGCCTGCATAATGTACAGCCGCTGTTTTACCAGCCTCGATGGCCGGTCCATTACCGTTCTCCTTTATAACGTAATAAAGGCCTGACTCTGTCCTAGTAGCTTTAATATTATTTTCTGCTAAATAGTCCTCGATCAGCTGCGTATCTGTTTCCAGCTGCTTTAAAGCTTTTTCTTCCTCACGCTGTGCCTGCTTTTCCTGGAGCTGCGCAAAGTAGGCCTCTACTTCCTCCTGGCCCATCACTGCAAACGCACCGATGCTAATTTTTACTTTATCATCTTCCTGTAAAAAGAAGGGTACAGAGCCAGCACCAAACACCTTCACCGCCTTATCTTCGATGAAAATACTATCCCCCTTCTTTAAATTTAAAAAGATTTCATCCATACCCGTCTGAGCAGGTATCGAATCATTATACTGCAGCACACCAGGAGATCCCTGATCGTCCGTGGAAATAAAAACAGAATCCTTCGCATTCGTTACCTGTAAATGATACAGGATGAACTCACCGTTTTTAGGCTTTTCCTTTCCTTGTTTGATTAATGTGTACTTGATACCATCCGTAGTTTCACGCGTTTCCGTAGAATCACAAGATGTAAAAATGGCGGCCGCACCTACGCAGGCAAGACCTAAAACGATCGCTTTAGCTGTTTTCATCGACAAGCTCAGATTGAGTAATTAAATTTGAATAGTTTTCTTTTATTAGTCCCTCAAATTTGGAGACCGTTTCTTTTAATGTCAAGTTAGATTTTCCGCCAGCTGCATTTTTATGGCCTCCACCATCGAAATAAGACGCAGCGAACTTGTTTACCGCCACCTGCTCTACCGAACGAAAAGAAATCTTTACCGCATCCTCACGCTCTGTAAATAAGGCCGCTACCTTTATCCCATCTAAAGATAAAGCATAGTTGACTAAACCTTCCGTATCTCCCGTTTTCGAGGCATACTTACGCAAATCTTTTTTGCTTATCGCGAAATAGGCAGTCTTATACTCCTCTAATATCACCAATCGACGCGTAATCGCGAAGCCAATAAACTTCAAGCGATTGATGCTATTCGTATCGTAAATAAGCCGAGATATTTTACTATTGTCTGCACCTAAGCCGATCAGCTCTGCCGTGATCAGATGGACATTCTTCGTGGTATTCGGATGGCGAAAACCACCCGTATCGGTCATAATACCTGCGTATAAGCACTCCGCTATGTCTTTATCGATCAGCGCTGTCTCGCCTATTTTACAGCATAACTCATACACCAACTCACAGGTGGCCGCCGCATCCGTACTCCAATAAACAAAATCAGCAAAGTCCTCCGGGTCCTGGTGATGGTCGATCATCACCTTGTACGCCGAACTCTCACGTACGTAAGGAGCCATCGCCTGCAAGCGACTCAAGCAGGAAAAATCCAAACAGCATATCATCTCCGCCTCTTCTAGCTTCTTTATAACATGCGCTGTCTCTGCTTCATTCTCAAAATTTAGCACTCCCTCATTTCCCTTCATCCAATGTAAAAACTCCGGATAATCCGAAGGGCTAATCACCGTCACCTCATGTCCCTTTTTCGCTAACACATGCGCTAATCCTAATGAAGAGCCTAAAGCATCCGCATCGGGCTTATAATGCATGGTAACAACGATTTTCTTGGGCGTGGCGATTTGTTTTTTAAACGAATCTAATGGCATTGTATCTTATTCCTCTCGTTATGAGCTTCGTAATTTGCAAAGGTCATGATTTTATTCGAGAATTCCGAATTTCACTAATCCGTTCACCTACAAGCGGCTACCGACTATTTTACTGGCTTTCTTCGGAACTTCGCCGGATCTGCCTATTTTTGTAGCTTAAAGATTTTGACTATAATTTCTAAAGAAAATTAAATGGCAACTAACAGAACGTTTACCATGATCAAGCCGGATGCTTTCGGCGCAGGAAACTCCGGAGCTATCCTTAAAATGATCGAAGAGGCTGGTTTTAAAATCATTGCCTTAAAAGCGACTCAACTAAGCGCTGAATTAGCAGGACAGTTCTACGCTGTACATAAGGAGCGTCCTTTCTACGCGGATCTATGTGCGTACATGTCTTCTGGACCGATCATCGCCGCGATCTTAGAAAAAGAAAACGCTGTAGCAGATTTCCGTACATTAATCGGCGCCACGAACCCAGCAGATGCCGCTGAAGGCACGATCCGTAAATTATTTGCTACCTCCATCGAAGCGAATGCCGTACACGGTTCTGACTCTGACGAAAACGCTCAGATCGAAGGAAACTTCTTCTTTTCTTCTTTCGAGCGCATCGCTTAAGTAGCACCTCGCTGCCGCCGGCACTTCATGGCCTGAGTGCAGCTAAAAAAAAGCACCCTGACAGCTTCATCGCTATTCGGGTGCTTTTTTGTTTTTGGCCTAGGGCCAAAGGAAATCCTACTTATCGTCTGCTGCGCGCGCGCTTCATTGGATTATCCCCCGTACTGACCCCGCGGGCTCCCCCACTACTCTTAAAGAGCTCAAAACGGGAAGGTGTAAACTGCCGCGGCCAGTAATTATTCGACTCGTCGATGTCTGCCGTCTCCCGATAAGGATCCAGCACAATACTTGCTACCTCTTTTTTCTTCGCAAAGACCTTCGTGACCTCCTGCTCATTTAGTCGCCAAATCTCCGCCGGAATACGCTCCACCTCAGAAGTGCCGTCGGTGTAGTTAAACTGTAGAATCAGTGGCATCACTAGTCCGCCGATGTTTTTGAAGTGCAACTCATAAAAGTTCATGCCTGAGTTTAACAAGTCCTTTTCCTTCGGAGAAAGCGAGGACATGAAGTTTTTGTACGCGTTCTCATCCTCAGGCGTCACCGTGAAACGATCGTAACTGTTGTAGAAATCACGCGTGGCAGGATCCGCTTCCACTACCGTCTGTGCGATGTCTTCTTTATTATACGTTCTGGAAACAGAGCTCTCCTCACGATCGAAGGCCTCACGCAGCGCCGCCTTACGCTGTGCAGGTGTACGGTTATCCAGCTTGTACCAGTTCGCATGTTCAATGGAAATGTCTACCGCGTCCGTCCCGAAGAACCAACCTCTCCAGAACCAGTCGAGGTCCACCCCTGAAGCATCTTCCATCGTGCGGAAAAAATCTTCTGGGGTAGGATGCTTGAACATCCAGCGCTGTGCATAGGTCTTGAAAGCGAAATCAAAAAGCTCACGCCCCATGATCGTTTCACGCAGAATATTTAAGGCCGTAGCGGGCTTGGCATAAGCATTCGGCCCGAACTGAATGATATTTTCTGAATTGGTCATGATCGGCTCCAGAAGGTGCTTCTCACTACGCATGTAAGGAGCTATTTTATGAGCAGGGCCGCGACGTGAAGGGTAGTCTCTGTCCCATTCCTGCTCGGCTAAGAACTGCATAAAGGTGTTCAAGCCCTCATCCATCCAAGACCACTGCCGCTCATCGGAATTGACGATCATCGGAAAGTAATTATGCCCCACCTCATGGATAATCACGGAAATCATTCCATACTTAACCGCGTCCGAATACGTGCCATCCGAATCCGGTCGGCCATAGTTAAAGCAGATCATCGGATATTCCATCCCATTACTGGCCTCTACCGAGATCGCCACCGGATATGGATAATCGAAAGTCTTCTCAGAATAAGACTTGATGGTATGCGCCACCACACGGGTAGAATACTGCTCCCAAAGTGGATTGCCTTCCTTGCCATAATACGACATGGCCAGTACGTCATTCCCTCCCTGCTTCACAGCCATCGCATCCCAAATAAATTTGCGGGACGACGTCCAAGCGAAATCACGCACATTCTCTGCATGAAAAATCCATGTTTTCTTTTCGCGTGAACGCTGCTTTTCCAGACGCTCGGCCTCCGCCTGCGTACGGATAATCACCGGCTTATCGTAAGTCTGCTGCGCCTGACGATAACGTGCCAACTCCTGTGCGCTCAGCACTTCTTCCGGGTTTTGAAGCACGCCCGTAGCCCCCACCATATGATCTGCTGGCACCGTAATTTTTACCTTATAATCGCCAAAAACCTGAGCGAACTCTCCACGACCTACGAACTGCTTGTTCTGCCAGCCCTCAAAGTCTGAGTACACCGCCATCTTCGGGAACCACTCTGCTAGCGTGTACAAGTAATTTCCATCCGCCTCGAAAAACTCATACCCGGGACGTCCCCCTATAAAGCTCATGCGGTCATGGATATTAAATGCCCAGTCCACCGTAAACTGCACCTGCGCACCTGGCTGTAAAGCCTGTGGCAAGTCCAGACGCATCATCGTCTTATTTATGGTGACCGGAATATCGTTTCCTTGCATATCCTTCACCGAGTTAATCTTCAGCCCGATATCCAAATCATGCCAGAGAATTCCCTCTAGCTGGCGCAAATTCATGCGCGGATTAATGCGAGACTCCTGAATTTTCGGTGTATTCGAATCAGCAGCGCGTTCGTTCTGGTCCAGCTGAATCCACAAATACGAAAGCGGATCAGGAGAATTATTATAATAGGTGATGGTCTGAAACCCTTTAATCGCCTGCTTCTCATCATCTAACTCCACCTCGATGTCATGATCGGCCTGCTGCTGCCAATACAGATGACCAGGAGCTCCCGAAGCCGTACGGTACACATTTGGAGAACGGAGCATCGGCCCGAGCTGCTCGAAACGCTCCGCATGCCGCTGTTCACTCCACTGCGCCTCCGCCAGAGACGAAACCAGTAAACCAGCAGCTAAGAAGTAAAGAATTTTTTTCATATCACTAATTTTTGTGCCATAAGCACTTCTTTAACCAAAATAATAAATGCCAAGATACACAGCAGGACGCAGAACCCAAAGAAAATTCTTTATCAAGCCGAAATTTCCACTGCAAACGGAGCTAAAAAAACCAGATAGCACAAGCCGCCCCACCTAAACCCTTAAAAAGCGGGTCTGCTACCAGTAACGGGCGTCGAGGAGCATCATGATGGCCATCCCCAGCACCACGGCAGAGGTTACCAGCGTCCAGTCCCGCCTCGGCATGCTGAAAATCCCCACAAAAATGCTCGTGAAAATCAGAAACAAGGCCACAATCACCAGCTGCCCCACCTCTAAACCCACATTAAAAGCAAAAAGAGGTTGCAGTATAGAAGCTTCCTTACCCAAAAGAGAGCGCAGGTAATTCGAAAAGCCCAGCCCATGAATAAGACCGAAAAGTCCTGCATAGAGGTAGTTCAACTGCAGACCACTGCCCACCTTCGGGCGGGGCTTAAACACATTTGTCAGCGCAGTAATCGCTATCGTAACCGGAATCAAAAACTCGATCAGCTCCTCATTCACCTGTAAAACGTTCAGGGTGGCTAGCGCTAATGTCAACGAATGCCCCAGCGTAAAAGCGGTCACCAATATGAGGATACGCTTCCAGTCTCGCGGCATGTACAGGGCACAAAGCACGATAACAAATAATATATGGTCAAAGCCGTCTAAGTCTAAAATGTGCTGAATACCCAATTGGAAATACAACTGAAACTGATTCATATCTGGAAATTGAAAAACTTATCCTTAATTTCGAAGCGTAATATTAAGGCATATTTTGCACATATAGTAAAAAAATCAAAATAGAATGCTCGGTACTTCACTGCTTTTTACGTTCATTTTCTGGTGGAACAGTCATCCTTTTTATATCAGTCTCACCGACATTCGGTATAATCCACAGACGACCCAGCTGGAAATCTCCCAAAAGATATTTTGGGATGATCTGGAGGTGGCCTTGGCCAAAGAAGCCGAGAGCCCTGTAGATTTCCTTAATCCCGCGGATCCGGAGCGCTTGCAGCAGCAGATCGAGCGCTATCTCTTGACGCATAACCGTGTGCGGATAAATGGAAAGTGGATGGAAATGAACTACTTGGGATTCGAAATCGAAGAGGATGCCGCCTGGTTTTACCTGGAGTCCGGGCCTGCCACTTTGCCCGAGGAGGTGGAAATTCACTGCACCATACTGGTAGACGATTTCCGCGGACAGCAGAACATCGTCAACTTTTTCCGCGATAAAAAACCGAAGAGCTTGATTTTAACGAAAAACAAGCCCTCCGGAAGTCTGAAATTGCGCTAAAGAACGCATGTAAAGGAGATTCCTCTTAAAAACGCATCCCACTTTCAGCTAAAGCCTCTTTTATGTCGGGTGCCAAGGCCTTTAGAATTACTTTTTCATTCGAAAAACGGCTTGCGGTAGCGTTTACTTTGGCCGACCAGGCCACCCCTAAATCACGGGCATCCATCAGCAGAAAGGTGCCTTTCGTGCCGATGGCCTCGGGGTTCGTCTGGAAAGTATGCAGCTGCTGCTCGACATAGAGCAAGACATAATCTACCTCCAGCTCATACTTCACACGGTAAAAGAAATCCTTCAGGCCAGTGGGGGGATTCCGTCGAAAGATGCGTTCGGGACTCATCACCAGCGTCGGCCGCACCTCCTTCTGAAGGGCATCACGCAGGAGCTGTCCACGACCCAGAAGCTGCTCGTCCTTCAATGCCGGCAGCAAAATCCGCTCAAAATTGGTCTCATTAATTTCTTGCACCTCAAAATTCGACGAAGCATACAGCAGCAGGAAGGCCTCACTATTTTTAGGCAGGGCCTTACGCTCCTTTACGTTTAAAGTCACCTCTTTCACCCCGCAGGCAGAAAAGAGGCTAAGCAAAAGACATACAGCTAAATAAGCCGTAAGAGAATGGAAAGGTTTGTTCATACTTTTTTAAGGTCTCATGAGTGGGAAAGCGCGCAGGGGTTGCCAGCGGCCATCGACTTTTTTTAACAGGTGGAGGCACTCTAACCTGACTCGGAAGTCGGGCCTCAAGGTTCGTGCCCAAGCCCACACCTCGGGAAAATCTCGCTTCTTTATGTCCCCGAAGGCAACAGTCAAATGCGGCTGAAAGTTTAGATCGCTCAGTTCTTCCGGGCATCCATAGCTCCTGCGCAGATGCTGAACGCAGGCCTTTTGCAGCTGCGCGAGGGCTTCACTGGGCAGCACCCGCATGTAGATCACGCGCCCCCGAAACTGCCCCATGCCTTTCAGATGAAGCGGAATCGGCTCCTGGCCCTCAAAGAAGGCCTCTAGCTGCCGGATCAGCAGCCCCTCCTTGGATGCTACCAGGGAAAAAGGCATCTTGAGGGTGACATGAGAAGGGGACTTTTGCGCGTAGCGCAAAGCATACCGCCGCTCCAACTCCCCCTTCAGCTCCTCCGCGGCGGCATACAGCGGATCGGGTGGAATCCATGCCAGGAAGTACTTCGCCAGCGTTTTTGGCATGTCTATCAACTTTTTTTTGTAAAGTTAGGGATAAGCTGCTTATTTTAACCCTTTGTAGCCGGCACTGCCGGTGAAAATTTACCTTATTCAACCATGAGCCAATTTAAAACCGCCATGCTGGGGCTGGATCTCAGCGAAATGGATGCCCTTCTACTGAAAAAAACTACCGCTATGGCCGATGTACTGGGCATCGAGCGCCTGTACCTGATCCACGTGGCGGCCAACCTAGAGCTGCCAGAGGAGCTACGCAGCCAGTACCCAGACCTGCTCGCCCCCGTGGACGAAGGGATCGCCAGCGCACTGGAACAAGCGGCCGCAGAAGCCTTCTCCGGCCATAAAGTAGCCGTAGAGGTGCTGGTGAAAGAAGGGAATAAATTGGAAACCGTCCTGCGCTGGGCGAAAATAAAGGACGTAGACCTGCTCATCAGCGGCCGAAAGGAGCAGCTGCCCGGCAGTGGAAGCCTGTCCAAGTCCCTAGCGGAAAAGGCCCCCTGCTCGGTCCTCTTCCTTACCCAAAGAGCGGAGGCGCTGGCGCCACAGCATCTCTTCATGCCCATGGACTTTTCCTCCCACTCCCTGCGGACCTGGGAGAGCGCACAGACGTTTTTGAAAACGGAGCAAGCCCGACTTACTGGCCTGCACCTCTTTGATGTCCCCGCTGGCTACTCAAAAACGGGTAAATCCCGCGAGGAGTTTACCAGCATCATGGAAGGGCATGCGCGAAAGGCCTTTCAGCGCTTCCTCGAAAAAAATAAGCTCCCCGCCTTCGACTGCCTCTTCGAGGCCAAAGAAGAGGGGAAAAGTGGCCAACAAATTCTTCGCCTCGCGGAAGCCCACAGATCCGACTTCATCCTCATGGGGAGCAGAGGACGTAGTGGCTCAGCGGCCGTCCTACTGGGCAGCACGGCTGAAAAATTAGTCCATGCCAATTATACAATTCCCATGCTTATCTTGAAGCAAAAAGGGGAGAACATGGGCTTTCTGGAGGCCCTTTTCCGCCTGTAAGTCCGAAAACGCGTATAAAAAAGCCCCTTTGGTACCAGTTAGCGGACCAAAAGGGCTTTTTTTAGGCTTTAGCCCGTGTGGCGACTCCCTAATTTAGGTAAAAGGAGCGTTTCGCCACACGCTCAGCAGCTGTCGGGTCCCGATCGAAGAGCACAGGACGCCGGTTTTGCCAGTCCGTACGCTCCTGAAAAAAGCGTCCCAGCATGATCAGCTTCTCCTCCTCGAATAAATTTGCCAAAAAAGTAATCGAAGTGGGCGTGCCATTTTCCGTGAAGCCATTTGGCAT
The DNA here is from genome assembly GCF_054166705.1 of Nitritalea sp. Lineage (NCBI taxonomy): Bacteria > Pseudomonadati > Bacteroidota > Cytophagia > Cytophagales > Cyclobacteriaceae > Nitritalea > Nitritalea sp. Next base: position 738,695 of record NZ_JBSZCV010000008.1, on the reverse strand, counting down.
GCACAGGGCCGGGTGGCCTGTCAGATTCGTGATGGCCAGCTGGCTACCGCCAAAGGAGGGGCTGATCACCACATCGTATTCCTGCATCCAAGCATGAAAAGCCTCCTGCAGCTGACTCCGAACACGTGCCGCCTGGATATATTCTACCGCCGGAATAAAGCGCGCTGAGCGAAACGTGTTCGACCAGGCGCGTCTATCTTGCGCCACGAGAAGCTTATCCTCCCCACTTCGGGTGAGCGCATCGAAAGCTGCAGCACCTTCCGCATAGAGCATGATAATAAGGTCACGCGAAGCTATGTCAACATCCAGCTTCACTGGCTCCAAACGGAGTCCCGCCGCCCGTAGCGACTCCAGGACAGCCAGGTCATTTTGCGCCCCGGCGCCATCCCCACGAAAATAGGACTCGATATAGGCGATCTTTAAGTCCTCCACTTTTCGGCCCGCCTGATAGGTGAAGCCTGCCGCCACTGTGCTTTTATCCTTCGCATCCGCTCCCTGAATCACGTCCAGCACCAGCGCATTATCCAGCGCAGAGCGTGAAATCGGCCCGATTTTATCCATGGACCAGCTGAGCGCCATGGCTCCATGCCGGCTTACTCGCCCGAAGGTAGGCCGCAGCCCAGTGACTCCATTCCGCGTGGAAGGTGACACGATGCTGCCCAGCGTCTCCGTGCCGATCGCGAAGGGGACTAAACCCGCCGCCACCGCCGATGCTGAGCCCGCGGAGGAGCCACTCGCCCCCTGCTGTAGGTTCCAAGGGTTCTTCGTCACACCGCCATACCACACATCCCCCATCGCCAGCGCCCCCAGCGTCAGCTTGCTCACCAGCACCGCGCCTGCTGCTTCTAGCCGCTCCACGATATGTGCCGTCTCCTCGATCACTTGCTCTTTAAAAGGCATCGCACCCCAGGTAGTCTTCGTCCCCTTGACGGCGAGCAGGTCCTTTGCCCCGTAGGGGATCCCATGCAAAGGCCCCAAGTAGGTGCCTGCGGCCAAAAGGGAGTCAGCACGGCGGGCTTGCGCCAATGCACGCTCTTCGAGCAGGGTGATCACTGCCTCCAGCGTATCTCCGAATGCCTTATGCCGGTCGATGTAAATCCGTGTTAGGCGCTCCGAACTCAATTTACGCTCCCGAATCAGGACCGACAGCTCTGCCACCGATAAAAAAGCAATATCCACCTCCCGCTCAGGCAGGGCTACCGCAGCGGCTGCAGGCAGTCCCCAGTCCGGCGCTTCCGCACTAGGCCCAGGAGGCGTAAACCCATGTGGAAGCGGATTGAAGTAGAGCGCTGGAGCCAGCGAATTTTCCAACTCCTGCTGCCGGATGCGGCCGTAAGAGGCCCTATTTGCCGTCACATTTCCCAACATACTATCCAGCTGTGCTGCTTCGAATTCCAGGTCGATCACCTGTGCCGCCTGCTGTAGCATCTCCGGAGTCAGCGCCACTATCTGCTGGCGCCCGAGGAGGTAGCCGCCCATCACGAGCAGACCCGCCGCAGCCAGCCCTTGGACAAAACGTAATTTTTTTTTCATATAAACTGCGTAGCTTTGTTGTATCTGATGCGTTAAAGATAGAAAATACTTTTAAGCGCTTAACATCTCTTCGCCCGAAATGGTTAGCATAGGTAGAGGAAACGAAATTAAATTATGTCGACGACGAACACTTCCATCCCTATTTTTCCGATGCCCATGCGCGGCATTTTGCTCCTGGCAGGCATGTACAGCTTCGCCTGGGCGGCCTTTTTTCGGTATTTCGGCGAAGATGTGCTGCGCTGGCTCGCCATGCAAAGCACCTGGGAAAGCAGCCTAAGTGCGCAGTATCTCGGCGCCTTCGGAATGCTTACCGGCTTTTTACTGTTTTTAAGTGCTTTTTATCCGATTAGCTGGATTTACCTCTTAATGGCCGGCATGGTAGGGAAAATCATCGCCGCTATCTGGTTCAGCGTCGGCTTCGCGCCGGAGCTCGGATGGAACAAGCGTAGTCTTTTTCACCTCCTGTTCACCGAGCTGTTTTGGCTCATCCCCCTCGGCATCGTTCTGGTGCGAGGCTGGCAGGTACGCCGCTACATCGCGAGCCTTCCGGAGGAAGAAGAGGCGCCCGCTGGGCAAAAAAAGGGGCTTTCCCAAAACAAAAAACAGTAAAAAAGCAGGTCAAGGGACGTTTTTCTCCGTAAAATTGATTTAATTGAACCAAAAACGTCCTCAAACCATGCAAAGACGCCTATTTATAAAGTCTGGCTCTCTGGCTTTGGCCGGTTTAGGTGCCGGGCTGGCCTGGTCTTGCGGCCCCGCCGCTACCTCTGATACCGAAAGTACCGAAGAGATGTCCGAACAAAAAAATCACTCCCATCCGCCGCTGGGCTTGGCTTGTTTTACCCTACCCCGCTCCTTAGATAAGGATTTCGCTGGGACGCTCCGCGAAATCGCCGCTGCCGGCTACGCGGAAATAGAGCTTTTCGGACCCTATGCCTACAGCACCCGGGCAGCACAGGAAGCCTGGAAGGTGGGCGCAGGCTCCATGGGCCTAAGCGGCAGTGGCTACTATGGCCTCAGCCCGAAAGAGGTGCGCGCCCTGCTGGACGAAAATGGTCTCCGTGCACCCAGCATCCATATCGAGCTGGATAGCCTACAGGAAAACATGGGAGCCATAGCCGAAGCCGCTCAGATCGTGGGCCATGAAAAAGTAGGGATCGCCATGCTGCCGGCTCCCATGCGCATGAACCTGGACGGCTATAAGCGCAGTGCCGATATTTTTAATGAAGTGGGGGCTGCCGCCCAAAAAGAGGGCCTGCAATTTTTCTACCATAACCATGGCTATGGACATCAAGAGCTGGAAGGGGTCATCCCTTTCGACCTGCTCTTGGAACGTACAGACCCGGAGCTGGTAAAGATGCAGCTAGACATCTTCTGGTTTACAGCCGCCGGAGCTGACCCGCTGCGCTACTTGCGGGAGCATCCGAAGCGCTTTGTGTCGCTGCATGTTAAAGACATGCTGGAGCTTCGCCGCTTCCAAGGGGATGGCGGAAGTCCTGAGGAATGGATGAGCCTGTTTCCTTTCTTAACCGATGTAGGGGCGGGAGTACTCCCACTCCAAGACATCCTCTGCGCAGCACAGCAGGCGGGGGTCCAACATTATTTCCTCGAAAAAGACCTGACTCAGGAGCCGCTACAAGCGATTCAGACTGCCTATACGCACCTCAGCGGGCTGGATTGGAGTTGTGATTCCGCTGCTTTATAAACTAGCAGCGTTAGGAAGAAGCCCTCTGGAAGGAGAGACGAATCACGCGTTTTTAAATTAAAATCCGAGTAGCTAAAAAGAATGTATGTATAAAAGTAGATGGCGCTCGAAAAAGGGCCTGATTGGATTGGAAATCTCGTCCTTACGCACCCTATAGCTTTTGCACAAAAAAGCCCGACGTGTGAAGCGTCAGGCTTTTTTGTATTTTTTGGCTTACTTAGAAGCCACTCCCTAGATCATAACGCTTAGAGCAGAATGATTAGCAGGAGCAGAATGATGATTAAAGCACCTGTAGAAATATACAGCCCATTTCCTCTTGGACCCTCTTTCATGTTTTCCGAGGCTGTGGCGTTAGCCCTAGGCTCTTTTTCGGTGGCCTTCATTTCCTTTTTGAGGTCGCGCATCTCTTTGCGGAGCGCAGCACGTTCCTTCGGAGTAAATAAGGTATTTACTTCCTTTTTAAGCGCACGCATCTCTTTACGGAGCGCGGCACGTTCTTTCGCGCTAAGGGTCGAAAAATCCATGGCATAAACTTCCTGCACGCGTGCATCGATGGCTGCGACACGCTCAGAAACATCACCGGCAGCCCATGCTGGGGCCGCCAAGAAGGCAGCGCAAAGCAAGGCGAAAAACATTTTTACTAGGGTCTTCATATCGTTTATTTTAGACTTCCAATCATATCTTCGGGCTTCACCCACTCGTCGAACTGCTCATTTGTTAGCAATTCAAGTGCCAAGGCGGCCTCACGAAGACTGGTTCCTTCCTTATGTGCCTTTTTCGCGATAGCAGCGGCATTTTCATAGCCGATGTGCGGGTTCAAAGCCGTAACCAGCATCAGCGAATTTTCTAAGTGTTGCTTGATGAACGGATAATTCGGTTCGATGCCCACTGCGCAGTTATCGTTAAAAGACACGCAAGCATCTCCGATAAGACGGGCAGACTGTAGGAAGTTGGTCACCATCATGGGCTTAAACACATTCAGCTCAAAGTGGCCATTCGCACCGCCTACAGAAATAGCGACATCATTCCCCATCACCTGGGCCGCTACCATCGTTAGGGCTTCTACCTGTGTAGGATTCACCTTCCCAGGCATGATAGAGGATCCCGGCTCGTTTTCAGGAATTAAGATCTCTCCGATACCTGAGCGTGGGCCAGAAGACAGCATGCGGATGTCATTAGCGATTTTCATTAAGCTAACGGCGAGCTGCTTGAGTGCGCCGTGTGCCTCTACGATGCCATCATGGGCGGCCAGGGCCTCAAATTTATTCGGTGCTGTTACCAAAGGCTGGCCAGAAAACTCAGCGATTTTCTTGGCCACCAGTTCCGCATAGCCTTTTGGCGTGTTCAGACCTGTTCCAACTGCCGTACCTCCCAAGGCCAGCTCGGACAGATGCGGAAGGGTATTTTTTAAAGCCCGCAGGCCATGGTTGAGCTGCGCCACATAGCCAGAAAACTCTTGTCCCAAGGTAAGCGGTGTAGCATCCATGAAGTGGGTGCGGCCGATTTTAACCACTTCCATAAACGCTTCCGACTTGGCCTGTAAGGTGTCGCGCAGTTTTTCTACTCCAGGAATGGTCGTTTCCACGACCATCTTGTAGGCAGCGATATGCATGGCCGTGGGGAAGGTATCATTTGAAGACTGGGATTTATTGACATCATCATTCGGGTGAATACTTTTCTTTTCATCCGTCAGGCTACCGCCCTGAAGCACATGCGCGCGATAAGCGATCACCTCATTTGAGTTCATGTTCGACTGCGTTCCAGAGCCTGTCTGCCAGACCACTAGGGGGAACTGCTCATCATGCTGCCCGGCTAAAATTTCATCACAAACCTGCGCGATGATGTCTGCCTTCTCCTGAGCGAGTACACCCAGTTCTGCATTTGTCAGGGCTGCTGCCTTCTTCAAAATCGCAAAAGCGTGAATCACTTCCAGTGGCATGCGGTTACGCGCACCTCCGATTTTAAAATTGTTAATCGAACGCTGCGTCTGTGCTCCCCAGTACTTGTCTGCAGGCACCTCTACAGGCCCCATGGTGTCTTTTTCTATGCGTATGCTCATGGTCTCTTTTGGAATTTTGTTTTAACCACGCTAAATTAACACCCGCCAGCTGAATAACCATAGAAAATAAACGCGGAAAACGCTAATTTTCTATGGTTACCGCTGATCCGTGCCGGTGGCTCCACTTTGGGCGAAGCCCTAACCCTGATCCGCAGGTGAATCGCTTACATGCCCGCTCATCTACCGCTTGTACTTGTCGAACCAGGCATACAAATAGAGCTGCGTCCGCAGATAGTTCGAGGGCACACTTCCCGTTCCATGAAACTCATTTCGGAAGCGAATCATCACGGTAGGCACCTCCAGCATTTTTAAGGCTTGGTAATATTCTTCCGTTTGAGCGATCGGGGTGCGTAGGTCATCCTCTCCACACATGAGCATAGTCGGCGTCGTGACATTCCCAACATACATCAGCGGGGAGCGCTGTAGGTGCTCGGAAGGATCCTCCCAGGGGTACTTTGCGAAATTTTTATACCAGCTCACCCCGTCTGTGGTGCCCACAAAGGAGAGCCAGTTGGTCACCGGAAAGTTGACCGATGCTGCCGCAAAGCGATCCGTCTGGCCTACAATCCAGGAGGTCAGCACTCCGCCTCCACTGCCGCCGTAGACGAAGAGATTACGTTCATCCACATAGCCGAGCTTCAGGGCTTCGTCTACGCCATTCATCAGGTCATCGTAATCCTTTCCGGGGTAAGCGTTCTTGATGGCATTGCCGAAGTCAGAACCATAGCCAGAGGAGCCGCGTGGGTTCGTGTAGAGCACTAAGTAACCCTCCGCGGCATGATGCTGCCAGGTGAAGTTAAAGCCCACATTATACATGCCATGGGGGCCACCATGAATAACTAAAATCATCGGATACTTCTTCGCAGGATCGAAATTTGGCGGATGCACCAGCCAGCCCTGCACGGGAAGGTCATCGGTAGAGTGGTAGTTGATCTCCTTCACCTCACCCAGCTGCACATCGGTGAGCAGGGAGCTATTAAACTCCGTTAAAGGCTTTAAAGAGGGATTATTCAGGCGGAAGGTGTACAGCTCTGCCGGGCGATAAAAATCTGTCATCACCGCTGCCGCCAGGCCGTCCTTGCTGATGGAGCCCACAGTGAGCATGTGATTTCCGCTGGTAATGGCCCGGTGCCCCCCACGGAGGGGTGCAAAGTACAAATTGCGCGTCCCGTTATAATCGGCATTAAAGTAGATGCCGGAGTTATCCGGTGCCCACATCAGATCACTCGGCGAACGATCGAAGTCGGCTGCAAGCTCGCGCGGCTCTGTGCCATCGATGTTCATCACATACAGTTTATTTTCGATGTAGGTATCGTCAGTCCAGTCGTAGCCGACGTAGGCGACTAGCTTGCCATTCGGAGATACAAGTGGGGAGCGGTCGATGCCGTTTCTTTTCGTTAGCTGACGTACGCTTTGGTCCTCCACCTTTACGGCATAAATTTCGGACTGCCGGTAGGCGTATTCCGCATTTTCTTCGCGGTAGCTGCTAAATAAAAGCTCCTTGCTATCGGGAGTCCAGCTGAGACTGCCATGGTTGTACGGACCGCTGGTCAATTGGCGCGGGCGCCCCCCATCCGTAGGCACGATAAAAATCTGGGTGTAGCCATCTTCGAGAAAGCCCACCCGGTCGCGGCGATAGGTCAGCTTATCGATGACACGAGGGCCTTCCAGCCACTTGGCTCCTTTCGGGCGGGCGGGAAGCTTGATCGACAGGGCCTCCGGGTTCGGGACCAGCATGGTGAAGGCGATGTACTTGCCATCGGGGGACCAGACCATGGAGGAAGGGCTGCGCTCTAGGCGTGTGAGCTGGGTCTGCCCTTCCAGATCACGGTGTTTGATAAAAATTTGGCTGCCGGAGGGTTCGCCTGCGGCCAAAAAGGCCACCTTTTTACCATCGGGAGACCAGAGGGGAGAGGAGCCCTTCGCAAAGAAGCGGTTACGGCTGCCATCCGCATCCATGATGTATAGCTCACTTTTTCGGCTGTCGTTCACCTTATCCACCCAGCCTCGGGTGTAGATGAGCTCTTTCCCGTCAGGCGCCAGCTGCGGGTTGGAGACTGAAATTAAATCCAGGTGATCTTCCAGCTGGAGGGTTTTCGCTGCCGGGCTTGCACTTTGCGCCAGCGCCACTTCGGCCCCGCTGACCAGGAGGCCTATAGCCAGCAGCCCTGCCCGGTAGAAATTCATAGGGTTTACATGCATAGGAGTCTATTTTTATGCTCAATATAAGCAATAAGACAGTATCTCACGTGCAGATTTTTATGGAAAAAAGCGAAAATAGCGTAGGCAGGCGTCAAAAGCGAAGCGATTTAAGGGTTTAATTTCGCTTTATCTATAAAAGACAAATAAATTTTCGGCCTCGATTCTTTTCTTCTACAACACCAATTATCATGAAAAAAAATTCCTTTATACCTCTTTCGTTATGTAGTATTAGTGCTTCAGATGTAAGACAACACCTTGCTCTGGAAGATTCGGTGCCGGCCATCTACCAGGAAGTTTAGGCCTGCTTCAGCTACTACTTGACAGGGCCTGCACGATAGAATTAGTACGCTGATCTTCTCAGCAAATGGTTGATGAATAGTAGCTTTTGAGACATAAACATCTCCTCCAGAATACAGTCAGGGACAATGAATCCCTCCGTGAATGAAATGATGGCTAGAAAAAGTAAGGGCCCGGATACATGATCCAGGCCCTTTTACTGTGATTTTATTACAGCACTGATGCACTTGGGTTTTAGCGGGAGCGCCACCAGAACCTAATACATAAGCTTTAATCTTCTGCTGGAATCAAAACGAATGTCCAGAACACATCACCGTCTGCTCCAGAGTTGATGGACAACACTATTTCCTGCGTATCAGGATTGTAGGATCTGACGGTGTAGGTGATGGTGCGGTTTGTAGGGCTTTGACCCTCGGCGATTTCGCCACCATTAAAGGCTCGGGAGAAGCCGATAAAGGCGCCTGTTCCTGTTACCGCCACTTGTGGAAGCACATTAGGTGCTCCTGGCACTAAGTTGAAGGTATGCGTAGCGGACTGGAATGCTGCCGATGGAGTGCCTTCTAGGTTCGCTTCTGGCTGACAACCTGGGCCAACGCCCATCCAACCTTCACCCCAGAAGTCGCCTTGAGCATCGAACTCGAAGGTACCATCTGCGCTGAAAATGTAGCGATCATTAAAGGTACAAGGTCTTTCTAAAGAAAGGTTAACGCTAGCACCTGGGAACCACTGAATGTCTCCTGGTGCTGGACCTACTCCCCAGGAGCCTGGGGTAGGACGAAGTTTCCATGCTTTCGTTCCATCTCCTGTTAACTCCTCTAGAGTAAGGGGTACATCTGGGTTTACAGAGATCATGGTACCGATGTTTATCGTCACTGCAGCACCTACAAGCGTCGGAAGGGCAGCGGCAGGAATGGCGCGTACACGAAACTCCATAGGCCCCATTTCACCTGGTGCCACGCCCAAGGCGATGGCTCTTCCATTAATTTCACTGATGCTCACCTCTACACTGGTTTCGTTAGAAGAGCCTAGGTTGGCCGGACTGGCAAAATTATTTCCAGGGCGGTCCATTTGGATGGTGTATTCTACACCTACATTAGCTCCGAAATCGGCTGGCGAAACGGTAAATACGAAGACCCCATCCTCGTCAGCATCAGCGGTTAAAATTTCTGAAGGAGCGGACAAAATGGTGGCGGGAGTTTGAATGATAATGGAGGGCTGCTCGACATCATTACAGGCCCATAGTAAGGCTGCGATAACAAAGAGCCAATTGAATTTTAAACGTAGGTTCATGTGCGTTTTGGTTATTGTTAATGAACTAATTCTTGACACGCAAGATGCTGATTAAATGTTTAGAAGCCACAATAAACACTACATCAATAGTACATCATGAGCTACTATTCATTTTCACAAAAGCACATCAATAAATCTCAAATTTCTGATTTACTGGATTTTACAATCTCATCGGCAGCATCTCAAATTTCAAGAAGCTTTACGGTCTTCATTTGTCTCGCCTTCATTTGGAGCGCCGCTCAGTCACCTGACCATCCAGCCATTAGTCCCGATTTAATCTCTGTATAATTAGTTATTATCCAAAAGAAAATCACACACGCGAGAATAATTTTCCAGTGTTTTAAAAGCAACTTTTTCAGATCTTCGATCAACTCTCTCATTTCAGCGGCATTAATGTTTAGCGATATGTTATACACTTTTTGGGGAGGCATCTCTTGGGGGGTATGTTCTACCTTTTTCAGATCAATGGATAATACCTTTTCGAGTTGTTGCCGAGAATAACTGCTAGGCTGTACCTCATTTTTTTCTATCCGCTGTATCGTTCTTAGCGAAACCCCTGTCTTTTCAGACAGCTGACTTTGTGTTAAATTTTGAGCTGTTCTGGCTTGTTTGATTTGTGTCCCCAAATTCATGTGCAAATGTAAATATCCCTGACTTTTAAAAGTATGACATAAAGACGACATCTATACGCCATCAATTGTTTTTCTACTGCTCGGCTGTAATATTTGCTTCTCTAATGACACTGTTGTACAAACACAAAAATGAAAATCATGAAAAAGTTTACACTAATTCTTACGTTAACGTTCATTATCCTCAATGGGTATGCCCAGGAAAATACCTTGCTATGGAAGGTAAGTGGGAACGGCTTAGAGTCACCTTCTTACCTATTTGGAACCATGCATATCTTATGTGATCAAGAAATCGTAGAAAAGCCCGGTTTCCAAGAAGCACTCGCCGAGAGTCAGACACTTGTGATGGAGCTGAACCCTACTGATCCTGCTGTCATGCAAGAGATGCAGCAGTTAGCCGTTAACCCTGGATTTAAAAATATCTACACAGATTTACCCGAAGAGGATTTTAAATTATTGGACACGTATCTCTCCAGCAAGTTTGGGGCAGGCTTGGCTCAAATGGGAGTGCTGAAACCATTTATTTTGACCTCTATGTTAACAATGGGTTTCTTGGACTGCGAGGTGCCGTTCAGTTTGGAAACTTATTTGGCGGGTATAGCTAGTGCGAAAGAAATGCCTGTGATTGATTTGGAGACAGGAGCCTTTCAGGTGGGAATCTTTTATAATATTCCCGTAGATTTTCAAATTCAAGAAATTATCCGATCATTAAAAGATGATACAGGAAAGAAAGAGCTGTACCAAATGATGGAGATTTATGAATCGGGGGATTTGGATCGCCTGTATGCTTACATGTCCCAAAATGAAATGATGCAAGCGTTTCAAGCGGTCATCTTGGATAATAGAAATATAGCGTGGATACCGACGCTAGAAGGTTTGTTTAAAGAAGGATCCTCCTTTGTAGCCGTGGGCGCGGGCCACCTTCCTGGAGAGCTTGGGGTGATTTCCTTACTCAAACAAAAGGGCTATACCGTAGAAGCGATTGCTTTGTAGCACTTCTTATGGAGGAAAAAGAATTCCTACAACTTATCCATACGCACCAGGGAACAATCTTTCACCTGTTGAAACTTTATGTCCCTGATGCTACCGATAAGGATGATCTCAAGCAAGAGATTATCCTTCAGGCTTGGAAAAGTAGAGATAAATTCCGGCAGGAGTCTTCTTTCAATACCTGGCTGTATAAACTTTCCCTTTACACTATTCTTACATCGAAGCGAAAGCTGCAAAAAATCAGTCAAGTAAATCTCGAAGAAGCCGAGGGTCTTGCCTATGCGGATAAACCAGATCAAGAACAGGTGGAATTACTCTATCGCTGCATCTCTAGTCTGGATGATTTAAATAAAACCATCATCACCATGCATTTGGATGGATTTTCGAATCCGGAAATTGCCGCATTTATGGGGGTTACGGTTAATAATCTGACGGTAAAACTTCACAGAATAAAAGAAAAAATCACCAGCTATTTAAAAGCGACAGCCCATGGAGATTGATAAATTATGGCAACAGATGAAGGGGAGACAAGCTTCAGAAGAACAGGAAAATCTGGTCCTGAAAAAACTGGAAGCTAGCAAAAACCCCATTAAGACCCTGAGAAAAAACTTGATTGGCAACTTGATCTTTGGTTTGCTGGGCGTTATCGTTGGGATTTATTTACTGGTCATATATCCCGAAATATCTCTAAAAATGACATTGGGTGTACTTATCGTCATATACCAGTATTTTAACTGGTTGATGTACCAGCGGATCAAAGCATTTGATCGACTTTTGGACAACTGGGATCAACCCATCCTACCCACCCTTCAGCAGCAGCTTGATTTGACCCGGAAGACCATTAAACTGATTGAATTTCAATCCATGTTGTTCCTTCCCTTGGCCTATTTGGCCGGCTTACTGATCGGTGGTACAACAGATGAAGTCAATGCAGATGACCTGATTGTAAATGTATCTTTTTTGGTAAAGGGGATGGGGTTGAGCCTACTGACCATGCCTCTTTTGTATTTTTTATTGAAATGGATGCATAAGAAAGCTTTTGGGGATTTTATTAAGCAGACGGAGAAAATTCTCTCTGCTTATGATCAAACTGACTGACCGATCTCGTTCAAAATATGTCCATAATCGAACCATTATTTTGTATAAAACTGCTTAAAAAGGCATTAAATACTTATTCTTAATACTGGCATGGGTTTCGTTTGGAAATCAACACGTGTTATTCGTATTTAATATTTTTAAAATTTTCGTCAACCCTACGTCAACCCCTATTAGACACATCCTCAATCTTCATAATTCCAAACACGATGAAACTAGAAATCAACAATCTCAACAAACAATATGGCAACGGGGTGCATGCCCTGAAAGATGTTAGCCTATCCATCGGGAAAGGCATGTTTGGGCTCTTAGGCCCCAATGGCGCTGGTAAATCCTCCTTGATGCGCACACTCGCTACACTTCAGGAAGCGGATAGCGGTGATGTACGCTTAGGCGATATCGATGTACTCAAAGAAAAGGATAAAGTCAGACAGGTATTGGGCTATTTGCCTCAGGAATTTGGCGTGTACCCTCGAAGTTCAGCGGTAGATTTACTGGATTACCTCGCCTTGCTGAAGGGAGTAAATCATGCCAAGGAAAGAAAGGATTTGGTAGATTACTTATTGCAAAAGGTCAACCTATTTGAACACAGAAAAAAAGCCGTCAAATCATTTTCAGGCGGGATGCGGCAGCGCTTTGGTATTGCACAGTGTCTGATTGGCAATCCCAAATTAATTATTGTGGATGAACCTACCGCAGGCTTGGATCCAGGAGAACGGAACCGTTTTTACAACTTATTGAGCGAAATTGGAGAAGAGGCCATCTTGATTTTGTCTACGCATATCGTGCAGGATGTACGGGAGTTGTGCACCCAAATGGCCATCATGAATAAGGGAGAAGTATTATACAATGGAGGAGTCGATGAGGCTTTGGAGCTAATTGAAGGGAAAGTGTATGAGAAAAGTATAGAAAAGGGGAGACTATCCGAATACAGAGAGAATTATGCCGTAATCTCGGATAAACTCGTCGGTGGCAAGCCTTTAATCCATGTGTTTGCAGAAGCGCATCCATCCAATGATTTTGTTTCGGCTGAGGCTAATTTGGAGGATGTCTTTTTTGCCAAAATCAACCAACTTGTTTAATCCCCTCCCTAAACCCATTCGATCATGTTTGTATTCTTAAAAAAAGAAATAAAAACCTGGCTAAGCAGTCCCATGTTGTGGATTTTTTTCCTGGTAATCGGGCTCTTGGTCTTTGGAGCAGTGAGCAGCGATGATATTCAAATAGGGGGAGCGAGTACCAGTGTCAAGAAAAATGCTCCATCTGTTATTCAGCAATACTATGGAGTGATGTCTTTGATTGCTTTGCTGATGACGACAGCCTTTATGAATGCCACCGCCAACAGAGATTTTGAATCTGGGTTTGCGGGTATTCTATTCGCTTACCCCATCAAGCGCTCCTCCTACTTTTTCGGGAAGTTTTTTGGTGCGTTTCTAATCGCACTTATTCCTTTATTAGGAATTTCTGTGGGTGCGCTTATCGGTCCTTTGATGCCTTGGGCAGACCCTAATCGCTTCGGACCTGTTTACTGGGATGGACATATTCAAGGCTTTTTGAGTTTTGGGATTCCCAATACCTTTATTATTGGAGTGTTGACTTTTGCCCTTGCAGTCACGTTTCGAAACAACATGGTTTCCTATATCGGCGCCATGGGTTTATTGGTCCTGTATGCCGTGGCAGGAAATTTTATAGCGGATATAGAAAAAGAATGGTTGGCGAATTTGTTAGACCCTTTTGGGTTTTACCCTGTTTCACTGGCGAACAAATATGCCACAGTAGAAGAGCTCAATACCACAGCCGTGATGCTGAAAGGAGATTTGTTGATCAACCGATTGGTTTGGGTGGGATTGGCTGCACTTGTACTGGTAGGGCTATTTGCACGTTTTTCTTTCCAGCAGAAAAAAGAAAAAGTAAGCAAGAAAAGAAAAGTTCAATCCACTAGTCAGGAGCTTATGCCCGTGATGGAAAGACCTGAAGTATCGCTGAGTAGCAATACGGGTTTTTCACTTTCAGTCTTCGTAAAAATGATTGGATTTGAATTGAAGGCTATCGTCAAGAATCAGACCTTCTTGATTATCTTGATCATTGGTATCATCAACCTGATTACGGGGCTCACCTTTTTTACCGGTAGATATGGGAGTTCCAATTACCCCCTTACCTACGATGTCATTGATAGCATTTCGGGAGCATTTTACTTATTCTTAATCGGTATCATTATTTTCTATTCCGGAGTATTGGTATGGAGGGATCGGGATGCCAAATTGGATGAAATCAAAGATGCTACGCCTACGGCAACAGCAATGTTTCTTTCTTCCAAAATAGTAGCCTTATTGGTCAGCATTCAACTGATTTTGATCACGACTATCTTGATTGGGGTCATTGCCCAAGCTTCCTATGGATATTTCAATTTTGAATTAGGGGTGTATGCGCGCTCCCTACTGGTCAATGACTTTTTCTTCTTTACCTATTTGACCGTATTAGCTGTCTTTTTCCATTACCTGATCAACAATCGCTACATTGCTTATTTTGTCTTTGTGGTATTTATCATAGCCTCGGATTACGTCTTAGAACTCCTCAAAATCGAAACTTTGATGCTGAGCTATGGTGCTGTTTCCAGAGGGAGCTATTCGGATGTCAATGGCTTTGGTCCATGGACTACAGCTACTGCTTGGTTTCAGGCCTACTGGGGGGCTTTTGCCTTGATCCTGATTTACATTTCGTACCTCTTTTTTATGCGAGGAAAAACTACTGCATTTACTGGAAGATGGGATGAGGCAAAGGAACGATTTGCTCGTAGCAAGGTGGTTTTCTTGGTGTTCATAGGGGCTTTCTTCGCTATTGGAGCGAATGTCTATTACAATACCCAAGTGTTGAATACATATGAGACGAGTAAGCAAGTGGAAGACAAGCAAGTGGAATATGAGCAAACGTATAAAGTGTATGAAGAACTTCCGCAGCCTAAATGGGTGAGTATGGATTATCGCATCGAGTTGTATCCGGAAGAGCGTGATCTGACATTTGAAGTCATTGGGGTCATGGAAAATAGAACAGACGGGCCTATCTCCGAACTTCATTTCACCCTACCAGATACCAAGAATTCTTATCAGCTGACGATAGACGGGGCTGAAGTAACGATGAATGATGAGCGATTAGGCTATAGCATTTATAGTTTGGCACAAGCTTTACTTCCAGGAGAGCAGCTTGTCATGAAAGTAAGCGGAGAAAAACGTACCCAAGGCTTTGAAAACAGGATGTCCAATACCAGCATTTTGAAGAATGGAAGCTTTTTCTATTCATCTGACATGGTTCCTAGCTTCGGTTATCAAGCTGGATTTGAAATGGCAGATCGAAATAAGCGACGCAAAAAAGGTTTGCCAGAAAGAAAGCGTATGCCTGAATTGGATGAAAACAACTTAACAGCAAGAAATTATCATTACATCGGAAAAGACAGTGATTGGATCACCGTGAGGTCAGTCATAGGAACATCTCCCAATCAGATTGCTGTGAGCCCGGGTAAGTTAGTACGGGAGTGGGAGGAAAATGACAGAAAGTATTTTGCTTATGAACAAGAGGCGCCTTCCGTGCATTTCACCTCCTTCTTGTCTGCGGCGTATCAAGTCGAAAGAGGACGCTGGAATGATGTGGACATTGAAGTTTACCATGTCCCAAGCCATGCGTATAATATCCCCAATTTTGTGAGCGCCATGACCCAATCCTTGGATTATTACACAGCTAATTTTGGGCCTTATGACCACAGTCAGTTGCGGATTGTGGAATTTCCAAGATATGCTGGCTTTGCCCAGTCCTTTCCGGGCACCATGCCCTACAGTGAACGTATCGGTTTTATCACAGATCTTCGAAAAGTTACGGAGGATGATATTGATTTGGTATTTTACGTGACTGCGCACGAGACTGCCCATCAGTACTGGGCACATCAGGTAATTGCCGCCAATATGCGGGGTGCTGAGTTGTTGATGGAAGCGATTACACAATATTCTGCCTTGATGGTGATGGAACAGGAGTATGGTCGGGATAAAATGAGAAAATTCCTTCGGTATGAGATGGATGGCTATTTAAGAGGAAGAGGAAGTGAGTTTGTCGCCGAACGCCCGCTGGTAGAAACCGAGCAGCAAGGATACATTCACTACGAAAAAGGTTCTGTGGCCATGTATTACCTAAAAGAAATGATAGGAGAAGCGCAGGTAAATGCTGCTTTGCGCCAGCTGATTGAGGAATTTAAGCACCAGAAGCCTCCTTATCCTACCTCTATGGATGCCATACGCGTGTTCAGGGATCATACGCCGGATAGCCTGCAGTATGTGATCGATGACCTTTTCCTGAATATTACTTTATTCTCCAACCGAGTGATAGATGCCAGTTTCTCCCAACAAGGGGATGAGTATTTGGTGGAATTTACTACTGAGTCCAAGAAATTCAGATCAGACTCTTTAGGTAAAGAGACCTCTATTCCGATCGCAGATTTTATAGATGTTGGGGTTTTTGGATATACTGAAAACAAGAATCTTTTGGGAGAGCCTTTGGTTTATGAACGACTGAAAGTAACTCAGGAAGGAAATACATTTAAGTTTAAGACGAAGGAGAAACCACATTTTGTGGGGATCGACCCATACAATTATTTGATTGACAGAGTGCCCGGAGACAATGTAAAAAAAGTAAGTCTGCAAGATTGATTAAGTTTATGAGGCCTGCCACTCTTGAGTCTTTTGGAGTGGTGGGCCTATCATTTTCAAATTAACGTCTTTTATGAATGTAAGATTTTGGTTGGTAGCGTGTATTCTTTATGTTGTTGGTTGGACTTTTCCCACGGAGTCTACTGCTCAGAATTCTTCGCTACTTCAGGGGAAAGTGCTGCAGTTCGGAACTGATGAGCCCATTCCTTTTGCGCACGTCTATTGGACTGGTTATGAATCTCAAGGGGTAGTCTCGGATATTTTGGGGGATTTTCGGCTGAAGGTGCAGCCTGGGGCGGATACGCTTGTTTTTTCCCATGTCAGTCATGTAAAATTGAAGATTCCTGTAAGCAAGCTACAGCAGGATGCTCGTTTTTTTATGAATTCGAAGCAGGTTGAATTGAAGGAATTCCTTTTTGTAGCAGGGGAGAATCCCGCACTTCCGATCGTACGAAAGGCAATAGCGAACAAAAAATTGAATAATCCATCCAATTTGAGCAGCTACCGATATGAATCGTATGACAAAATGATTTTTACGGTAGACGGAATCAGTGAGGATGGTATTCGACGAACAAAGTTGGACACCTTGTTTGATGGGGGGCATTTGTTGGTATCCGAAAGTTTATCCGAGGTTACGTATAAAAAACCAGGGAAAAGACATGAAAAAGTTAAAGCTTCACAAATATCAGGTATTGAAAATTTGTTGACAGCGCTGGTATCGAGTACCATACAGCCATTTTCATTCTATGAGGACTATATCACCTTGTTGGAGATTCCCTACCTGCATCCCATGACGCGTGATGGCATGAGGAAGTACGACTATTTTTTGGAAGACAGTATTCAATCTTACGGGAGGACGTCCTATGTGGTCAGCTTTCAGCCGAAGGAATCTAAAGGCTACTTATTGGGTACCGGATTTATGACGATTTCTCAGCATCAATATGCACTTGAAAATATCGTGTTCAGTTCTTTCAATAATCAAAGCAATCTGCAGTTTGAACTACAACAAAAAAACCGTTGGGATGGAGAGCACTGGTTCCCTGAGCAAATCAATAGCATTTATTATTTTAAAAACTTTGATGTTAACGGCAGCCCCATGAAGTTGGTCAGTCAAAATTTCATTTCGGATGTCAGGCTGAATGAACCGATTGCAAGTAGCGAAATCTCTCGAGTGGGGTTGATTTATGCTATTCAAAATGAGCGATATCCCCTAGCGCAGTTTCGCAGAGACTCTTTAACAGTTGCCGAGACCCGTGCTTTTTCACGATTTGAGGACATGGATGCAAAAAACCGTCAAAGGGCCCAGAATGTAGTACGGGTATTTTCTCAGCTATTGACAGGGAGGGTCGCTGTAGGGAGTTTTGATGTGGTGGCTGGGCAGCTATTCCGGATCAATCAGCACGAAGGATTGGCATTAGGCCTTGGGCTTGCTACCAACCAACAGTTTTCCAGGTATTTGGAATTAGATGGATATATTCGATATGGTTTTCGGGACCGTGCATGGAAGTATGGTGTTGGTTCTAGCATCTTGTTTAATGATATTCGGGAGTCAAAACTCCGTTTTGCTTATAGTCAGGATATAGCTGAAATCGGTGCAAATCCTTTTTTGCGTACCCGAACATTTGCACTATCAAGTGACTTGTTTCGGAATTTTTTAGCGGAGAAAATGGATGCTGTGCAGCGGTATGCGATTGAGTTTTCTCAACTTCCGTTTCAAAACTGGCGCCTGGGGCTCACTGCTAGTACCGAAAGTCGGATTCCTTTATGGACTACCCATGTAGCCGATTTGGCAGCTATTCAAGAATTATATCAGCCTTTTCAAGCCACTGAGGTAGGCCTCAATCTCAGGTATATTTCTAAAGAAAATAATTCTAAAATAGGCAGACAGATCCTGCCTGGGCCCGTAGGATATCCTGTACTTCACCTGCATGCATCCCGTGCCATTCCGGATCTATTGAATGGAACGGCTGATTTTTGGAGGCTGGCTTTCAAAACACAGCATCAATGGAGAAAAGGGGTTTCTACGCATCAGCTGAATGTGGAGGGGATGAGTGTTTGGGGAGCAGACATTCCGATATCCTATTTCAATACGGGCTTTGGGATTCAGCCGCAGGAGCGAACCTTTTCATTTAGCCTACCCGCATACTTTCAGACCATGCGGATTTACGAGTTTTTCTCAGATAGAGCCGTTTTTGCGAATTATTACTACCTGACAGGCCCTCTGGTTCAGCAAGATCTGTCGCTGCTGTCTATTGCTCCACAGCTTAACTTGGTGCAAAGTGTTGCTATAGGTTCCGTGAATCATTCTTTTGGAGACCAGCCATTCCCTTTTCAGACGATGGAAGAAGGGTATTTAGAGTCAGGTATAGAACTACAAAACATAATCAAATACCGTTCAGGCTTTGGCTTGCAGGGTATTGGTGTCGGGGCATATTACCGTTGGGGAGCGTATGCTAACCCTACGTTTCAGGAGAATTTATTTGTGAATTTGAGTTTAAAGGTGGCATTTTGATCGACACAGGTAAGCTTGTCTCTAATAATATTTTGGTTAAATTGAGGTTAGACACTTTAGTAAAATCTAAAAAAATGACAAAAATTAATTTATCTTTTATTACATTTAAAATAGCAGGGATCTTATTATTAAGTTCCTGTACCGTATTTCATACACTACCCTCAAAGAAAATTCAACACATAGAATTTTCAGATGACCCGGCGAATGAAAAGTACACCTTCGTTTATCAGAATTTCGAAAACTCACCCAATTTAGAGGTATTTAAATCATTATATGCACTAGATAGTGTCGCAGATTTAGGAAACTCTGAATTTGAAAAAATCTTATACTTGCTCAAATGGACAAATGGTAGGTGGGAACATAGCGGCTCCAATGAACCATCAGAATCAAATACGTTTACAATCTTGAAGGAAGCCAGTGAAGGGAAAAAATTCAGATGCGTGGAATATGGCATTGTTCTCAGGACTGTCTTAGCGAGTAATGATTTTAGCGCTAGAACATTAGGGTTAAAAACAAGGGATGTGGAAACTACTAAGTATGGGGCTGGTCATGTACTTACAGAAGTATGGTCTCCTCAATTTAATAAGTGGTTTATGCTAGATGCGCAATTTAACATTGTTCCCGTTCTTGACGATATACCCTTGAATGCTGTAGAGTTTCAGAATGCAATTATACAAGGCAAAAATTTTAAGCTCGTGAACATTAAGGGTGAAGTAGATTCCCAGTTTAAACAGGGATACATGAATTTTATCCCTCACTATCTTTATTATTTTGATTTCGCCTTCGATCAGAGAGAAGTTCCCAATGATGAGTTACTTAAAGTAAATGGTAAGGGAAACCTCATGCTCGTTCCCCTAGGTGCCAAGCAGCCAACGGTATTTCAGAGAAAGTGGCCCATGAATAACTACGAATATACCCGTTCATTAAGAGATTTTTATAGGCAACCTGAATAAGCGTCTTTATAAGGCCTCAAGTATGGCGCTAGCTCTCTGAAATCTGCTTGGGTCCCGCCTACCGTTCGATAATGAATTTTAAAAGGTTAACAGAACTATCGGAAGAAATTCTCAAAATATAAAGCCCATTACTTAATCGACTGATGTCCAGCTCGAATCCTTTTTCTATACGCAAGAAAGATTCAAATTCACCCAAACTTCTGCCAGTAGCATCTAATAACTCAATTTCATACTGATTTAAATCGATCCCTTCATCGAAACTTACAAAAAGATCGTTTTTAGCTGGGTTTGGAAAAAGTTTGTAGCCTACCTGTTTCTCCGAAAAAAGAGTACCAGTGGACAAAACCAAATCTACCCTCACCTTAATTGCCGCTTGTGCCGCGTTGCCACTAGCGTCTTTCACCGTGTAGATAACATCGTGTTCCCCCAGATCCTCCCTAGTGAACTCGTTTTTGGATAATATTCTTTCAACGATTTCGCAATTATCCCAACTTCCCTCATCGATATCCTCCCACGATAAACTTGCATAGCCATAAGAATCTAGAGTTAGGACATAGGTAGCTTTCGCGCTGATTTCTGGGCTGATATCGTCTACCACAGTGGCCGCTACTGGAACTCGGGGAGATACGCCGGCTTCTGTTGAGGCTTCCGCATAAAAGATTGTATTTTCAGTTAGAAAAGGGGTAAGAAAGGACTCCCCTACGGCTAAAGCGTTTCCGCCTGCTACTTCATCAAACCAATGGATTTCACCAGCATTAGCAGTAGCATAAAGCATGACAGACCCAAAATCACATCTAAAACCGGGTGTTGTACTCGTCACTAAAAGTGACTCAGCGGGCATTAGAGGAGTTCCTGATAGAGCAATATTGTTAAAAGTAACCCTATCTCCGTTATCTCGCTGCATGTCATTTCCTGTAAATCGTAATCTAAATAAAAAATTAGGATTATCAGCAGCTAAAGCGACAGTGCTAAAATCAAACTCAACTACTGTATATGTGCTCTTAATGGGAACTGCAGCATTAAGAAGAGTAGCATCAGACCAAGTCCCTGATGTTTGATCAAAATACATGACGCTTATCTCCTCCGCAGCACCTTCGTCTAAGACCGCAAATGAGAGATTTATATTTTCAAATCCTACAGTTGACACCGCAAAGTTCAGCGTATTTTCCTTGCTGCCCTCTTGAAAGGGCTGTTTAACCTGTAAGCCTCTCATGTTTACCTGTTCGAACGCTAACCCACCACTTGCCTCCGGAAAGTAGTTAAGTGGACTTGGGCTATTTCTACGCTCCATGGAAGCTTTCCGCCAACTTGGGTGCCCGCTGACAAAAGGATACCCCTCTAAAGATGACGTATACTCTATGACTCCCGGCTTGTCTTTTTTAGTATAAGTAGCCTGAAGAGATGTAAGTGGTGTATTGTTAGGGATATTATTATCCATCAACCAAAAGTGAATAATCTCTGAGGACTCAAATTCAGTAAGCGCTCTGAAATGTGCGGTTATTTGGGTGTCTTCCTTGAGACGAATTACTAGAGTGCTATCACTACTTTGAACAGCACCACTCCAATGGCTAAATGCATAACCTGGTAGCGAAAAAGCCGTCACTGAAATAGGTATTTCATTAAAGTAAATGCCTGTCCAAGGGTAAGGGGTATCAGAGACTCCTGGAGTCATCGGCAAAATATCCAACGTATTTACACGGATATACCCAGCTAATGACTGTAAGGAATCTGCAAGGCTAGTAGGGGTATCGGCTACATCAATTTCAAGCTGATAAGTATCCGATAAATTAAATTGTTTCATCAAATGCTGCCTTGCAAACTCTGGACGCTGAGCAGCAAAGTGAGCCATCGTCTCCACATGACTTGACCAGTTGGTGGGCATTGCCCATCGCTCCCTATGTTTTGGAATTTCGGGTTCAATGACAGCCTTCATTTGGTCAATTAAATCAATAGCTCTCTGTGGTAAAAAAGCAGTATTTAACAAGTCTGCGTAGCGTAATACAAATTCAGTTTTAAATTCATTGTTTTCCAATAGTTTCCGTAGAACTAAGGTCGACCAATCCTGATTCGGCCAAGAGGTCCCGCCCGGCTGAGTAGCAAATGCTAATGTATTATGGTCAGCCTCTTCCCTCAAACCAAAGCCGAAGTCGGTATCATACATTAACCAGCGCCACCTTCCATCGTGTCCTGCTGGAGCACCTCGCACAAATTCCGATTTTTTTCTCCAAAAACGTATATTATTGCCAGGCCAGTCTGTATTTGCACTAAAAATATTAGCAACTTGATAGTCAATAAAACTTTTTTCATCTATAAAAGTCTTTACGATTTCGAAGTTATCAGTAAGGGTTAGGTCCGTCTGAGTTATAAAATCGATAAAGTTAAACCAGTGCTGATTATCTCCCTCTTGCACTTCGCCATTTTTTTCTAACAAATCGATTTCATCTTCTTCAATAGCATAAACTCTTTTAAAATAATGTTTATCGAAGCGCTCCCTTAAATTCGCTATACCCCAATACTCCCCATTAAGGTAATGAACAAGCGGCTGATACTGCTGAGTATCAAAATTCAAATGTGCTACTAAGCGCTGTATAAACGCATCCCTGAAGAGCGTTAAATTACGGTCTTGACCTGAATTTCTGACTAACAGTCTTTTAAAACTCAAATAAGGATAGGCATCAAAGAAGGCATAATCTAAGGTATTTTTACCATACTCCGAACGTGCATACAGCCGAAGAGATTTTACTGGAAATGACCTACTTATGCCACCATGAATCCTGATTCCTATATCCTGACTTATCTGTTCCTCATTGCTTACAAAATAAGCTATATGCGCATTAATCTCATTTTCTGCCCCTCTTCTTTGGTAATTACTTTCGGTGTTTCCATTGGGAATGTGTGAAGGATTAACAGAACGCCAGTCATCAAAATCAACACCCGCCACATAAATACCCTTATCATAGTCAAAAAAGTCCGTCTCATCCACTGTAATGCTGAGAATGGGTAAATCAGTATGAAACGCAGCCGTAGATGAAATAAAATACGTATGCGTCACCGGCGGACTCATCACCCCCTTACTAAATGCCCTAGCCCTGACTACAGTTGCTTTTTTAACCGCTTCTCTTGGTATATAGCTTGGAGTATAATTCCAAGTAGAAGAAATAGAAGCGAGTTTGTTTGGCTCTGTACTCCTGTCCCGTAAGGCGATCGGTGTCGTGTACGTGAGCGTTTCAACAGTGTTCGTAAGAAAAGGTCCCGAACTTTGTCCAGGTAACTGAGCGTACTGATTTTTATAAAAATAACGAGTACCTGCAGTATGCTCTGACTTGGGGTCACTTCCATCTAGCGTGTATAGGATTACAGCATCCGGGTCTGGATGGGAAAGAGTAAGCGAGAATTCAGCAGGATAAAACCCTGAGGGGTGAGAAAACTCAGGTACAGTTACAAGCGCTGAAGAGGGTGAAGTAGCGTTCGTGCCATTGGGAGTCGGAGTATAATAGAAAAAATATGTGTCGAAATGATCCCCTATTCCCCTCCCATACGACACATCAGAAGGAACATGCACTTTTTCTACCGCATCAAGTAAACTACCGCTGGGGTGTGTAAGACTTAAGCGCTCCCCTTCTGCCGCTATCGCAAAATTGGTATGTAAAGGGAATGCAGGATTTATACGGTTCTTATTAGATGCCCAAACGAGTAAATAGCTTTTAGGAAGCAGGGTTACATCTGGCAAAACCCATTTAAAAAGATTATTCGGATTATCAGATAACCCAAAGCCCGCTAAATCAACAGGAGTCTCTCCGTAATTAAAGAGCTCTATCCAATCTGCATAGTCACCATCTTCGTCCGTGATAGTCGTACGATTTGAGGACATAAATTCATTAATGACCACGTGCTGTGACCATACTGATTGAGCTAATAAAAACAAAAATAAAAGAGAATAAAATTCCTTCATATAAAAAATGAACAACCCGTACTGTAAAAATTATTTTTATACATACCTTCTATCTAAGCACTCTACCTCACACACTTAACGTAGGCATCAAATAAGAGACAAAATACAATTATAGGCACCTAGTAAATTTCGCAGTAATTTCAAGTGCACTAACGCCTAATTCTATCTCAAAATCAAGGTGACAGACCTTACAAAACTAATTTAAGCATTTTAAAAAGAAATACCCAGAAAAATATGTAGTGAACCTAAAATCTTTTTGAGTCAGAGTGGCCCATTATAAGGTACGTTTTCACAAAACTGACATAAACGAGGCTTCTGAAAGAAATCTGATCGTTGGACATAGAAAACGTTAGACCCTAATCCAAAAAACGGAAAAATGGGCATGCTAAAATAAGGCCAACACTGCCTGAACCAGGTACTCCCGAACAAAGACACTAACTAAATCTACCTATCTAATTTTAAATTAAGGTAAGAAAAGTGTCAAACAAAAAAATTTATTTAATCAAAGCGAAAGACGTTCCTACAATCTATTCGAGGTAAAAGATAGAATTCCCCTGTACGCCGCATACTCCGGTCAGCTCCTGATGTAAGCGCCTTTTTATTACCCAGATCGATTTAGGAGAGTGGATCCAGCCAGTAAGCTAGAATGTGCGCTAAGGACTGTTTATTGTGCAAATGGTATGGGAATAAAAAAAGCACCTCGAGAAAATCCTCAAAGTGCTTATTTTTTAGCTCCCCCTCTTGGGCTCGAACCAAGGACCCCATGATTAACAGTCATGTGCTCTAACCAGCTGAGCTAAGGAGGAATTTTTAACTTTCTGAGCTGCTAAGCCCCTGAAGTATGATGCAAAGGTAGTGCTTTCCTTAAATTCTGCAAAACATCACCAGAAAAAAAATCCTGCCCCACAGTCAATTTTCTAATAATCAGGCAAAAAAAGTTTTGCCCGAAGGGCGAAGCTTAAGAATCCCGCTCCTCTTTCCCTAACAAAGCCAGCATCTGCCTACGAGACTCCGCTACCTTTCGGTAAAAATGAAACCAGGCAAAGCCCAAATTCACCACTCCCAAGCCCAAGGCACCATACGCATAAGGCCACTCCCGCGCCACGAAGCCAAAAAACAGGAACAAAGCCAAGGTCAGCACAGACCAAAAATTCAGGAAAAACCGCGAGCCCGGAAATAGCCGATACGAAAGAAATAAAATCGCCCCACGCGAACACTCCTCCAGTCGCCCCCGAATTAAAGGCACGAAACTGTCCGCCTTCCGCAGCCGAACCGAAAGCCGAAAGCCGGTCTCCTCGATCGTGCCATTAAAATGCACCTGACCCGCCCCTGCCGGGGGCCGCCGGTAATCCAAATAATCCACCTGCTCGGTCACCTCCTCGAGGCGACTGAGAATCTCGCGGCTCTCCAGCGAACAAACGATCACTTCCTCATAGCGTGGTAAAAGACTCATGCTTACGAAACTGAAAAAGGCTGGATTCGTTCGCACCACCCAGCCTTTTTTCCACCTATTTTACTGCTATACAACTGATTTCTACCTGCACATCCTTCGGCAGGCGACTTACCTCTACCGTCTCTCGCGCTGGGGGGTTCTCCTTAAAATATTGGCCATAGGCCTCATTAATCGTCCCGAAAGCGCCCATGTCACGAATAAAAAGGGTGCACTTCACCACATCCGCGAAGCCGAAACCCGCCGCACGGAGCACCGCCTCCAGATTCTTCATCACCATGTGGGTCTCCTCGGTCAGGTTTTCATTTACCAGCTCCCCCGTCTCTGCATCTAAAGAAATCTGCCCCGACACATACAAGGTGTCTCCCACCAGAACTGCCTGACTATAAGGACCTATCGGAGCCGGAGCCTCCGCCGTGTAAATAATTTGTTTGCTCATATAGCGATCACTTAAGGATTAAATTTTACCGTATTCATCAGATGCATCATATCCACCTTGATGTATTCGATCACAGGGGATAAGGAATCATTTTTTACTGCTGTCTCGAAGTATAGCGCTCCGCGCAAAAAATGGCGCGTGGAATCGGTCACAAAAAACTGAAACTGGGTGGGCACCTCCCCACTCAGCTCTGCCACCACACCCGTGTAGCCATTTGGCGTGCGCAGCACCCGCTCCTCGATACCATACGCCTTCACCTGGTGCTGTGCCGTTAAATTCACCGCATCCTCTAACACCATCCGCAGCGACTTGCCACCCACACCGATCGGCTGATACGTGAAGTGCACCTTGGCACCGAACTCCGGATAGTACAAATTAATCCAGTAAGGCTCCGAGGCATTAAAATGATCGGGCTCCACCTGACTGTGCACCGAATACTCGAAGTGATAGGGAAAAGGCTCCTCCAGATCGGTGAAAGCAAACTCCGGTAAATCGATGCGGTTATAGCCCTTTGGCTTGGGGAGATAGTTCTCCCCACAGGCCATGCAGAGAAACAATACGCAAACAAGCGCTGTTATGCTTTTTGACATAGTCAAAAGTAATCATTTAAAAGGAATACTAAAAACATGAGAAAACCAACTTTTACCCAAGCAGCGGCCTGGATGTTCAGCCTCGGGCTGCTTTTCGCCGGCACCATCGCACAGGCCCAGACGTCCATGGAGGAATTTGTAAAAAAATGGGATAATGGTCTGGCCTTTACCCTAGAAACCATCGATGCCATGCCAGATGAGCTACTCGACTACAAGCCCCATGCTTCCGCGATGAGCTTTAAGGAACAGGTGGCCCACTCCGCTACGTCCATCGTGTGGATCGCGAAAAACACCTTGGACGGACCTGATCCGGACTTTGACACCAGCGCCACCCCTGCTAATAAGGCCGAGCTGAAGGCCCTTGTCGAGGCTTCTTACGCCTACGGCAAAAATCTGGCGGCCAGCCTCAGCCCTGAAGATCTAGAAACACAGGTAGAGAGCTTTGCCGGCACAGTCACGAAGCGTCAGCTGCTCGCCCTTATGGATGACCACGCCACCCATCACCGGGGAGCAGCCATCGCCTACATCCGTGCGAATGGCATCGAGCCTCCACGCTACCGCGGACTTTAATCTCGTGCCCTTCGCGCGAAGCGCGGGACAAAAAAATAATCCGATCCCCCCTGGTTATACCCAAGAGGAATCGGATTTTTTATTTGGCTTACCTCATCCATGAGACCGATTCCTCTGGATCCTTATTCGGCATCTATCCAGGTGACTTTTTCGGCGATATCGCCTCTTCTGCCCGCCGGATAGCGATCCGTAGCTGGCTTGGCCACATAGAAAAAGCCCATCAGCATGTCCTCCTCCTTTAGGTCGAAGAAAGCTTTGGCCTCCGGCCAAAACGTACAGCCTCCCGTCCCCCAGTAGGCCGCTAAACCATGGGCCGTGGCAGTCAAATACATGTTCTGCACCGCCATGGCGACGGCAGCAATCTCCTCCATCACCGGTAAGTTCGCCCGCGTATCGCGGATCATTTTAATGGCGATGATGTGGGAAGCCTTCAGCGGATTTTCATACAATTTCTGGTAGGTGGCCTCCACGAAATTTCCTGCCGACTCACTGCGCTGCTTGTAGGTCTCGGCCTGGAACTTGGCAAATTTCTTTTTGCCCTCCCCCGTAAATACGGTGAAGGCCCAGGGCTGGGTCAACTTATGCGTAGGGGCCCAATTCGCATTCTCCAGAAGCTCAGCGATGAGGGTGTCGTCTACAGGATCATTTTCTTTAAACTGCGCCATAAACATGGAGCGTCGGCCACGTAAAAGTTGGGTAACAGCCTGTGGCGCGATATCTGGTCTTTCCATTTTGGTCTATTTTTTACCCTTAAAAATGGGAAAAGATAAAAATAAGTTCAACATTCGCCCTAAAGGACTCATTTCAGCCAGGCGGTACTTGATCCCCTTTTCGGCCTTGGCGATGGTTTCCCGCGTGAGGCCGGGATCGATGTTTCCAGCACGCGAGTCCAGCATTTCTTGTAGCCAGGCCTTCGGGTTCTTATTCCCCTTCCAGTCACGCAGCATACGACGCGTGACACGGACATTTTCGGGACAGTTCACCAGGCTAGAGATTTCTTCATCGGTCAACTTATACTGGTGCTGCTCAAAGATTTCTTCTGGGCTAAAGATATGGATAAAGGCATAGGAATCTCCTACACGCAAAATATCACCGCAGAAGCAATCGGTAAACATAGCGATCCCCTCGCCGCGCCTTACGGCCGCGGCAAAAAGCTTAGCCCGCTGCTTTTCGAAGTCGGCTTCGATTTGTATGCGGCAAAAAGGTCGTTTATGTCTGGACATGGTATAAAAGTCTATACGGATAGGCGACATACCGCCATCGCACTCGTTTAGTCAGGTAGCAAAAACGCTTCACTGCACACGCTGAATAGATAAAACACTGCTCGTCAGCGCATTCGCCTTCTTCATATCGATTCCATAGATGCGAAGAAAGGCATCCACGATCAGCTGCCCGCCCCTAAAGGAAAGAGGATAATGGGCATCACTGTCTGTAATGACGTCTACTTGCATCCCTTTTTCGAGGCGCACACCATTACGAAAGCCGGTCATGGTTACAGTTACTTTATAAAGAGGCATACGTTTTTAGAATTTATTCAGAAAAAGAACAGGGAGGAAAGCGCTGAGCGCTCTTCCCCTCCTACCTAGAGTTAGACCGCAGCGGATCCACCGCTAAGGCTGAAGATCTGGAAAACCAGCACACCGAGGAGCAGCACGATTAGTCCTAGCCCCACGAAGACGGCGATCATAATCCATTTTGCATAACGCAGCAGCGCGCCGAGGCGCGTTGCCGCCATCGACGTAAAACTACTGAGCGTCGTGCTGATCCCGATCACTGCCGCACCCAAATCATCCAGCCATCCCACTATGGGAATAAAGTCCGGAATAAAATCGATGGGCGAGATGATATACAGTAACGAAAGCAAGATGATCATTGCATCGAGCGCTTTGTTTTTCGGTCCGCTTGTCTCAGTTAACGTAGGGCGGAGTGTTGATCTTGAGTTTTGCATAAAGAAATATTTGTTTTAAACTAACAGGAGAGGATCAGGATTGCACTTACTTTTGCGCAAAGTGCTCTAAGAGCCGAATTACCCCATAAGCCGCACCGATAACACCAGCTACCACCACCCCCTTAATCAAGTTAGGCGAGACGACCTTCCAAATAATCGTACTAGGATCTACGTTTTTACCGAACGGTGGCATTTGCTGATCCGGGTCATAGATAAGGGAACTTACTACAGATTTTTGATTTTTCATGATTCAAGTGAGTTTAGAAATTAATAAGTTAAATAAGGCGAACCTGTAAGGACTGCAAGTTATCGCTCTTTACTAAGCGATACCCGATGACTTTATAGATGCAAGGTATCGCCAACAAACGTAGGTATTCGGTAAAGAAACGTTAAACTACCCCTCGCGCTGTGCACGCCTTTTGGGGCGCCAGGCCCCTCGCGCTGTGTATCAAAAGTAGCTAGAGCTTATCGCTTCGGCAGGGCCACATGCGCTCACAGCAGTTTCTTTGCTACCCAGGAAATAAGCACCACCAAGCCGATTCCGGCCGCTACCTGAAGGGGTTTTTCCAGCGTATCCATCGGATCGCTTTTTCTTCCAGGCCATGGAATTGGAGGAGTTCCTATGGGAAAAGGCCAGTCTTGTTTTCCCATGCTAGGATGAAAATATCCCGCTATACCCAGGCTGGCACTTTCTTTTTCGGATGTTTGGTCTGTTATCTTTGTCATCTTTAGTTTTATTTAAATGAGAACCGAATATCTATCGTTTTCAGTACTTTATGCGTACGGATGTATATCTACCCCTTTTTTCCCCATAGCCGAACGTCTTTTCTCGGATTCGTGGGATATCTAGAAAATAATAAAGCCCTCCGGCATTGATATGCTGCCGGCAGGGCTGTGCCTAAAAAATCATCACCCGAGGCACGATCAGACTTAAAAATGGCGCTATGCCTTAGAAGATATGCCTCCCCTTAAAGAGAAACTCCTCTTCCATCCACTGCTGATAGCCCGCCTCGAAACCCATCTTGTACGCCAGTACGGCAGACTCGACACGTCCCTCACAGACGGTAGCTAGGTCCAGCTGGGCCAGCAAGTCCTTCCGAAGACGATCCAGTGCATCGCGCTCGAGAAATAGCGTGTAGAACCGCTTGGCATGGCCTAACTCCTGAATCCTGTCCACCTCATGGCTGACGGTGTAGAAGCGCTCCTCCACTTCCCGCAGCGATCTGCCGACGACATCCTTGAAGCGAGCTACCAGAAAAGCCTTTCGGTCATCAAGCTCTGCCATATCGCGTAGCTGATAGCCATCGGCGTGTCCTAGTCGGACAAAGTCCTGCTCCAAAAAAGCATCTACTGTGCTTAGGGCTGCCTGCTCTGGGGTCGGATCTTCCTCCTCAAGGAAGGTTTTACGAAAATCATCATCCCTTACATCTACGGGCGCCGCCGCTGCCGGGGACTTTTGTCCCTTAAATCCTAATAATCGAAATATGCTTGTCATAACCATAACCCTTTAAAGTGAACAAAACAGAACCCATACGTACCCGCAGATACGCGATCAGTAGAAGCTTAAGGGAGCGCATGTCTCGGCTTATCGCTTGCTGATCATGCTACAAAATAACAGTCCAAGTGTGCAGGCTATCTGCGCATTTACGAGAAAAAAATAAAATCTAGAGACGCTTCTTTCGGATGTGGATACGATTATCTCTCACGCTACTCCAGCCCTCTTTCTGCATGCAGACTTCGATAAACTCCTGCACCTGGCCTTCGTCTAGCAGCAGCTCTTCTTGCAGGAAAGCACTGAGCGCCTTCACCCGCAGCTCCAGTTCTTCATGATAGGAGACATACGAATTTAAAGAAATTACCTTTTCACGGATGATATCTTCCTGTTTATCCAGGTTTTTATAATACGGCAGCGGGGTCATGATACGTTGGGCATCGGCCGTGGTGCTTATCAGCAAAAAAGAGCCTAGACGGGACTTGCGCTCGATATGGTGGGAGGTGAGCTCCTTATCGTGGTACATGCTCACGGCTTCACAGAGCCTTTTATAGTCCCCCATAGAGCCTTCGCAAATGCTATACAACTTATCCTTGTCGTGGTAGATATAAATCCTTAGGTTTTCCTCTACGTAATTTTCGATAAAGATAATGTGTGAAGCGTTTTCCATGATGTAAAAATAGTTGCCCGGTAATGGAAGGGGTACGTGATGGGCTGGTACAGCCAAAACCAAATATACTACTAAATTCTTAAATCGAAAATGAAGATCTGTACGAAGAGCACATCGTTTCGGTTCAGGGACAGACAGCCTTGCAGCTGTAGACGACAGGCTTAGCATAGGTGAAAGGACGGATCAGCAAGGCCTGTGCTATTCACCTGCTCGCTTAAGAATGCTTCCTTTCGTTTGTTTTCGTTTGCTTTCTATTTTCGCCTTAGACCTGATCGTTTGGCTTCGTTTGCTTTCGTTTGCTTTCGTTTGCTTTCGTTTTAAAAAAACTACTAAAAATGCTAGGTGGGTCCTATAACGTCCTTCGGCCCACTACGTAAGGTTCTTCCGTGTTATCGCTTGCTTCACAGGTCTTAGTCCTGAAGACCCCTTCTCTCGGCATGCACGCTAACGGGGCTGCTCAGCCGCAGCTCCCTTCCGCTCCCGCGTCCGTTGTTTTAGTGGATGGGATGTATTGACCTCACTGCAAAAACTATAAGTGGCAGCAAAAAGGAAAAATAAAGACCTGATTTAAAGATAACTAATCCTTTATCTGTATCTTCGCTTAAACTCTTTTTCTAAAGCTCTTCTTTGCTCATACTCCCATCTCAACTCCTGCATTATTCTTGCCTTTCTTCTATTTTCATCTCGACGACGGCGATAATCTGGGATCCAGAAAAAAAGAAGTAGTAAACTAATGAAGGCAATACCTGCAGAATAAACTATTCTTTCCTCATCTGCATATAGCGCAATATTAGCAAAGAAGTATACGGGGATAAGTAATAAGAATCTCATAATAAAAAGATTTAAAAAAGTAATATAGTAAATTTATGTCAATAATCAAATGACTTTACTAACTGCTAACCCATTAATCTTTCATTTATTTTGTCGTTTGCTCATGCAGGGCGCTTCCCTCAAAGTCAGGCTATTCGCGGCAGTCTTTCCCCCCCATTTTATAGTGACAAAGAAGGGGAATTGGAGATCCGCTCATTTTCCTAGCCTATTCGTGTAGATCATATAAAGCAACCGAAACACCCATAAAAAATCCCCTTGACCCTTTCCTCATTAAATACTACCTTCCTGTCCGAAAACCTCCCCCACCCAAAAAACATATGAAAAAAACCTTCGCCTGCATCGATGCGCACACCTGCGGAAATCCCGTCCGCCTCGTCACAGGAGGAGTGCCCTTCCTCCCCGGAAAAACCATCGCCGAAAAACGAGAATATTTCATCCAACACCTCGACTGGATCCGAACAGGACTCATGTTCGAGCCCCGAGGACATGATATGATGTCAGGAGCCATGCTCTTCCCCCCCACAAACCCCGAAAATGACGCCGCCATCCTCTTTATCGAAACCTCCGGCTGCCTGCCCATGTGCGGACATGGCACCATCGGAACCGTGACCATCGCACTAGAAGAAGGTCTCCTCCAAGCAAAAACCCCCGGAACACTACGCCTCGAAACGCCCGCTGGACTCGTCCTAGCACGCTACTCCAGCGAAGGAAATCGCATCACCTCGGTCACCATCACCAATGTCCCCAGCTTCCTCTATCAAG
The DNA here is from genome assembly GCF_054166705.1 of Nitritalea sp. Lineage (NCBI taxonomy): Bacteria > Pseudomonadati > Bacteroidota > Cytophagia > Cytophagales > Cyclobacteriaceae > Nitritalea > Nitritalea sp. Next base: position 706,035 of record NZ_JBSZCV010000008.1, on the reverse strand, counting down.
AAAAGGTCTCCGTCCAACACCCCGACCTAGGAACCCTTCATGCCGACATCGCCTACGGAGGAAACTTCTACGCCATCATCGACCCCCAGCACAACTTCCCCGGCATGGAACACTTTAGCGCTGAACAACTCACCTCCCTAGCGCGCTCCCTACGCCGCATCCTGCGTGAAACCCTTACCCCCATCCACCCCGAAAACGCGACCATCCGAGGTATCTCCCATGTCATGTGGACAGGAAAACCCACCCATCCCGACAGCAGCGCCCGAAATGCCGTTTTCTACGGCGAAAAAGCCCTCGACCGCTCCCCCTGCGGCACCGGAACCTCCGCACGCATGGCACAGTGGCATGCCCAGGGGCGCCTGGCCCCAAACCAAAACTTCATCCACGAAAGCATCATCGGCTCCACCTTCACCGGAAAAATCGAGGCACTCAGCCAAGTAGGTGACTTCCCCGCCATCATCCCCAGCATCAGCGGATGGGCACGCATCCACGGCTATAACACCCTCTTCATCGACGACCAAGACCCCTACGCCTATGGCTTCCAAGTGCGCTAACAGCCCTAACTCCGCAGCCCCTATCCTCATCATCGGTGGCGGCATCATCGGCCTCTACACCGCCTATTACCTGCACCAAATGGGCCGCGAAGTTATCCTCCTTGACAGAAATAGCAGCCCCGAAAGCACCTCCACCGGAAATGCAGGCATGGTCGTCCCCAGCCACATCGTCCCCCTCGCCGCTCCCGGCATGATCGAAAAAGGCATCCGCTGGATGTTTTCGCCTAAAAGCCCCTTTTACATCCACCCCAGCTGGAACTGGCAACTTCTGGACTGGGCACTCCGCTTCCGCCGCGCCGCCACCGCCAAACAGGTACAGCGTGCCATCCCTCACCTGAAAAATATCTCCCTGCTCAGCCTACGGGAATACCAAAAATTTTTCACCAAACATGCCCCCGAAACCGCAGCCTTCACCCTCCAGCAAAAAGGCCTGCTCATGCTCTATCAAACCGCCGCCATGGAAAAGGAAGAGCTCACATTCGGAGCACTCGCCCGCCAAAACGGCATAGAAGCACATGCCCTAAGCCCTGCTGACATCGCCCACCTTGAACCGGGAACCCGCATAAACGCCCGCGGAGGCATCCTCTTCCCCGGAGATGCCCACCTCGACCCCGCCGCCCTCATGCAGTACCTAAGAAACCATTTGCGCGCCAGCGGCATCCTCCTCCACACTGACACCGAAGTCCTAAAAATCGAGCGCAGCACTAGCGGACAGATCCTACGCGTGCACAGCAGAGAAAATAGCTGGAACTGCAGCAGCCTCGTGCTCTGCGGTGGCGCCTGGACGAGCACCCTCACCCAGCAGCTCGGCCTAAAACTGCCCTTGCTGGGTGGAAAAGGCTACAGCTTTCTCCAAACAAACCCCTCGCCCGGCATCCGCCAAGCCGCCATCCTCTGTGAAGCGAAGGTAGCCGTCAGCCCTTACGGGCAAAAAGTACGCTTTGGGGGCACCCTCGAAATTCAAGCCACCACCGATAACCGCATCCGCCAGCCTCGGGTACAGGGAATCTACGAAGCCGCCCGAAACTTCTATCCCGAATTCCCTTTCGAATTTCCCAAACAAGAGGCCATCTGGACCGGACACCGCCCCTGCTCACCTGATGGCATGCCCTATATCGGCGCCCTCCCCGGTAGCGATAATGCCTTTGTCGGCACTGGCCATGGCATGATGGGCGTCAGCATGGCGCCCGCCACAGGACTGCTCCTAGCCGAAAAAATCACGGGAAAAAGCCCCTCCATTAGCCTGGAAGCCTTTCATCCCGGCCGCTTCGCGCGAAAAAGCTAGCGCAAACCCAGCTTCAAGCCTGCAAACACATTGCGCCCCGGCGCGGGCTGAAAAAACCTGCCGCCAAAGGCATTTAAATCATTCCCCAAGCTAAACTCCGCGTCCAAAACATTATCCATGCCGCCGAAAACCTCTAGCACCATGCCTGAACGGAGTAAGCGCTGCCAGCCCAAGCGGAAGGTCATCAGCTGAAAGGAATCTTGAAAAACAGTATTGGCATCATTTAGCGGTAAATCATCCACAAACTGATGCGTGAAATTCAGGTAAAACCCTGGGCGTGAGCGTACATCCAGCGTCACCACCACCGTATGGGGCGCTACACCCGTGAGCTGATTGCCCGAAAAATCATTACCGCCACTTTCGAAATCGGCAAAATTAAAGAAATGTCCCGTATAGGCTAGCCCCGTGCTAAGCTGTGAAAGCCAGGTGCTGCTGGAGCTGTAAAGGGCCTTGCGCGCAGAAATCTCGATCCCCCGCTGCCGCGTCGCTCCTGCATTTCGAAAGAGCACTACGCCCTGCTCATTCGTAAACGTGGTGATGGTCTCGGAGAGCAAAAAGAGGAAGGCTGTTGCGTCCAACTCGATGCCCGCATAGGTGCCCCGATGCCCAAGCTCATAATTGATGCCCCGCTCCGCCTCCAAGTCCTCATTGATACTGCCCTCATTCGTGCGTACCTCCGCGATCGTCGGGGGACTGAAGCCAGAACTGATGCTGGCATGCCACATGCGCGCACGCGGACCGGTATAGGCCAGCGCCACCCGTGGCACAAGCACCGGATTAAACCGCCGCTCCAGTGCACCCGTAGGACCTCCCCCCGCATCGATCGAGCGGTCGATGCCGAAAGTAGTAAAGTTTTGGCTCGCGCCAAAGGTCACCAAAAAGCGTTCGTCTAGCTGCCACTCAGCCTGCTGAAAGAAAAAGCCCTGCACCGTGCGCAGATCATCCGCAAAGCGCACCGTATCCGCCACCCCATTCACATTTCCGAAGTTAAGCGCCGCCGTCAAGCCGTACTGATACTCCCCGCCTGCCACCAAGCGTAAGGAGCGCCCCAGCATCTCTGTATCTAAAGAAAAAGTGCTGCGCCCGCCATAGAAAAAGGCCGTTTCCCGCTTGTAATCGAGTATAAAGGGGTTCTCAAATTCCTTGGTGCCCACATAAAAGGAAGTGGTATTCGCCCAGCGCTCCTCCGCACCCCAGCGCAGCTCATTGACTGCCGACGCAAAGAGGCTTTGCTGCTGAATGCTGCTGTTTTGTTCCACAGATCCCGGTCGGGCCTGTCGGCGATTCGCTGCCATCTGCTCCGCATTTAAGGCGCCTGGAATCTGATAGTCCAGGTCGGAGTACAAAAGGTGCAGGGAAAGTTGGCCCGTCTGCTGCTCAGGTAATATCGCCTGCAGCTGCAGCACCTGGCGGTCCAGCGCCGAATGCTCGCGGTAGCCGTCTGCGCTTTGGCGCACATAGGAAGCACGCAAGGAGGTTTCTCCGATCTTCTGCTCCAGCCCGAACCGATAGCGCTGCATGCCAAAGCTCCCCACCTGATAGGCGGCTTCTACCAGATCTTCCTGCACCTCACCCCGTGGGCGAAAATTAATGACACCCCCATTTCCGGCACCATAGATGCTGCCCGCAGGCCCACGGATGACCTCCGTGTCTGCCACATTCGCGATGTCCAGCAGGTTTAAGTCCGTCGTTCCATCGGGCGCCGTGAGAGGAATATCATTCCAGTAGATTTTAGTGTTTCGCACGCCGAAAGGGGAGCGCAGGGCACTGCCGCGAATGGAGACGCGCAGGGATCCAGGCGCCCGCTCTTCCACCCGAATGCCGGGCTGCGTATTAAAGGGTGCTCGCAGGGAAGTCTCATCGAAACGCTTCCACTCGGCTTCACTGATGCGGGAAATGGCCCCCGCCTGCTCACGCAAGCCTCTGGGGGAGTCAAAACCCTGCACCGTCACCTGCTCCAGCGACTGACTTAGGGGTACCAGCGCCAGCTCCACCTCCTTACCTAGCTGCTCAGCAGTCAGGCGAATGCGGAAAGGCGCAAAACTCAGATGCTGCACCTGTACCTCCTGCCCAGCCAGCGCCACCGTCTCGGGCACCATGACCTGCCCCTGCTCATCGCTCACCAGGCGGACCTCTCCCATCCGCACCAGCGCGAGCGGAATGGGTACACCACTGCCCTGATCACGGAGCTGTAGGACCGTTTGCGCTTCCAGCGCAAAAAAAACAAACAAACATACAAAGGTAAGAAAGGAGGCCAAGCGCATAGCTGCAGGGGTCAGTTTAGAAAGTTCCTACACCCTAAACCGAAAAGACCTCCTCAGGTTCCTCCATCCATAAAAAAACACGGAAAGCCCCTAAACGCGCACCCGTTTTTCCTCCTCGAACTTGGCTTTCACTGCCTTCAGCTCACTCGGCCGGCTCATCACCATGGCATAGGCTTCCTTTAAAGAGCGACTCGCGCGGACATCCTGCACGATCGCCTGCCATTCGTGAAAATTAAGTGTTAGCGGGTTGTAGCTTTCTACCTGCTCGGTCAAGCCATAGGTCGGTCGCTCCTCCTCTGGCTGAAAAGTCCCAAACATGCGGTCCCAGATGATGAATGTGGAGCCATAATTTTTATCTAGATAGTGCGCGTTCGTGGCATGATGCACCCGGTGATGCGAAGGCGTCGTGAAAATATACTCGATCGGCGCGGGCAGCTTGCCGATGTACTCCGTGTGGATCCAGAACTGATATAAGACGGCGATTTGATGGCAAATAAAGAAGACAATAGGATCGAAACCCGCCAACACCACAGGGATAAAAAAGACGATTTTGATGTGCTGGGTCCAAGAAAGGCGGAAGCTGACGGACCAATTGTACTTTTGAGAATTATGATGCGTCACATGTGTGGCCCACCAGAAGCGATTTTCATGGGCGATCCGATGCGCCCAGTAGCGCCAGAAGTCGATCCACACGAAGCAGAGCACATAGGCCCACCAAGTGTGCGGTATGGTCCAGGGTACTAGGTTGTAAAAGAATAAAATTATCCCAAAGGTTAGAACCTTGATGGCGGCGCTCATGCCCACATTTACTAAGCCGATAAAAGTCGCGGCTAACGTATCTTTACCATCGTAATAGTGCCGGTTTTGGCGGGCGGAAAGTATCCATTCTGCAGCTACCAGCACGAACATGACTGGTGCAGCGTATAAAATGATGTTGGGGAGATCCATGGAGAGAATTTGCTCCACGGTGTACTTTTCTTTACTCATGGATAAAGCGGTTGTTTGAAAACGTGGTTTTAATCAAAGGAGCGGAAGCTTTTCGTCTGTACTCACTATCCGCTTGCGCTCAAAAAGAAAGTTACAGAAATACAGCGGGATATCCTACCGAACAGGGCAGCAGTTTAGAGCACTGTTTATTTCTGTGTACCAACAGCCCTTAACGTGTGATAAAAAAAGCCCTCAAGAAATCCGGCTCCAGTTGAGCTGATGCTTGCCCTGTGCACGAATTTGGGTGAGGATGCGGGCATTTTCGGGGAGTGCCAAGCTGGGATCTGTCTGCAGAATTCGTTCAGCAGCCTGTCGGGCCAGCTGCAGGATCGCGCCATCGCGGGCTAAATCCGCGATGATAAGATCGGCCACACCGCTCTGCTGCGTCCCCATCAGGTCGCCTGGGCCACGCAGCTTTAAGTCCACCTCGGCGATTTCGAAGCCATCATTCGTCCGCACCATGGTCTCGATCCGGACTTTGCTGTCCTTCGAAAGGGCATATTTAGTGATCAAAATACAAAAACTTTGGGCTGCGCCCCGCCCTACCCGACCACGCAGCTGATGGAGCTGGGAGAGTCCGAAGCGCTCCGCATTTTCGATGACCATCACCGAGGCATTCGGTACATTTACACCCACCTCGATCACGGTGGTGGCTACCATGATTTTCGTTTCCCCTTTCACGAAGCGCTGCATTTCGAACTCTTTATCCGCAGGCTTTTGATTGCCATGCACGATGCTCACAGGATACTCTGGAAAGGCACGGCAGATGCTCTCGAAACCTTCCATCAGGTTGTTTAGCTCTAGCGTTTCGGACTCCTCTATCAGCGGGTAGACGATGTATACCTGCCTGCCCTCCTCGATCTGCTTGCGAAGAAAGCTGAAAATCGTCAGCCGATCTTTTTCATAGCGGTGCACGGTCTGAATGGGCTTTCTTCCTGCCGGCAGCTCATCGATTAAGGAGACATCCAGGTCTCCATACAGGGTCATGGCCAGTGTCCGCGGGATGGGCGTGGCCGTCATGACGAGCACGTGGGGAAAAGCTCGCTCATTTTTAGCCCACAGCTTGGCTCTTTGGGCTACGCCAAAGCGATGCTGCTCATCGACAATCGCCAGGCCGAGGTTTTGGAAGCGGACCACGTCTTCCAGCAGCGCGTGTGTGCCGATTAGCAACTTCAAGCTTCCATCCAGCAGCGCCTCGTGGATAACACGACGCTGGGCTTTACGTGTACTTCCGGTGAGCAGCGCCAGCTCCAGGCCCATACTGGCTGCGAAACCTTTAAGCCCCTCATAATGCTGCTGGGCGAGAATTTCGGTGGGCGCCATCAGACATACCTGCGCACCAGAGCCAATCGCGATAAGCGCACAGATAAAGGCCACCATCGTCTTGCCGGAGCCGACATCTCCCTGAATCAGTCGGTTCATCTGCTGACCGGAGCGCATGTCTTCGAATGCCTCGCGGATGACCCGCTTCTGTGCTCCTGTGAGGTCAAAAGGGATTTTTTCCGCATAAAAAGTGCTTACCAGATGGGTGCTGCCTAGCCGAAGCCCCGGAGAGCGCTCACGGTTCGTAAGTTTCAATAGGAGCAGCCGAATCTGCACGAAAAAAAACTCCTCAAACTTCAAGCGAAAGCGGGCGCGCTGCAGGCTGTCCTGATCCTCGGGTAGGTGAATTTGGCGAATCGCCTCCGCCTTTGGCATCAGACGGTGTTCCTTTAAAAGCGCTTCAGGAAGCGTTTCACGCAAGTGAGGGATCGCCAGCGGAATCACCTGCTGCAGGAGCTTGCCGATACCGCGCGGGTCTAAATTGCGGGCACGCAGCTTTTCCGTCGTAGCATAAACAGGCGTAAAGGCATTGCCCCGCTGCCGCGCCTCCGACAGCAGTTCCATTTCTGGATGGGCGATACTAAACTGACGTCCATAGCGTGCGGGCTTGCCCACGACGACATAAGGCACCTCCGCCTGCAGGTATTTGAGCACCCACTGCAACCCTTTAAACCAGGTCAGCTCTAGCACCCCCGTTTCATCGTAGGCCTGTACCACCAGCCGTTTTTTACGCGCTTCTCCTACTGTCTGTGCAGGGCGCAGGCGCAAAATCAACTGCACCGTTTCCATTCCTTCTTGTAGGTCGGCTACCTTATAGAACTGGGTGCGGTCCTCATAGCGAAAGGGATAGTGCTGCAGCAGGTCTCCGAAGGTCCGGATTTGGAGCTCCTTTTCCAGCAGGGCAGCCCGCTGGGGGCCCACGCCCTTCAGGTATTCGATATGTTGCTCAAAAAAACGGCTCAAAGGAGATAAGGGGGATCAACCGTAGGGGGTGACCACACGATTTTAAGAGTGTAAAAATACTAAAATTATCCTTTGCGAAGGTTTTTTTCTGAGCACCGCGCAGCCTCCAGAAAACAAAAATACCCCACCTCATTCCCACAGGAAAAGGTGAGGTACAGGACCTTTGTGCTCCGCACAAAAGACCTTATCCGTAGATTTCCTCTAATGCCTGTGCCAGGCGGATACCTGCTGCGATTAGGCGCTCCTCCACATGGTGGTAATACTTGTAGATATACGGGTAACCAATGCGGCCGTCCTCCGGGATATCGTACATGAAAGGACGAAGGGCCACATTTTCCTTCAACCAGTCCGCCGGAGTGCCTGCCGTGTACTTATGCACCATCTCACTGTCCACGCGCTTATGGAGTTCCTTGGCCATTTCGGAGTAGCTCATCTGCTTGGTTCCGATCAGGTCGGAATCCCACACCGCATGGATATTCGTGTCCTTGTTGAAGAATTTCACCTTCACATCATTTCCGCCACGATCTCCTGGTTTCCCTACATGAAAAGGCTGGTGTAAGTCGCCGGTGATATGGATCAGCATGCGCAGGTAGTCGCGCTCTTCCTCAGGGCTTAGGCCGCCCTTCTTGAGGATATCTTTTATGCGCAGAAACGCTTCGTAGGCATCGCCCGCCTCTTCTTGGATGGACGGATCGTAGGTACCATCCACTGTAGTCACCCAGTGCCAAGTATAAGTATAGGCATAGCGTTCATCCGAGCGGATATTATCCATCCAGACGCCTACACCCGAAATAGACTGCTGCTGCAGGATGGCCTCCACGCGCTGTACTGTCACGGGCTTCATTTGCCACTCTGCCAGTTGACCGATCACATAATGCCCTAAGGCGCCCCAAGCAGAAGCTTGAGCATATAAGCCGACCACAAAAACGAGCGTCAGGCTAAGCGATTTTAAATGTTTCATGTTTAAGATGAAGTAGATGATAGTTCTTGAATAGCCAGGTAGGCCAATAGCCCTGCGCCGATCTCCATAGCATCTTCGTCGATATCGAAAGTCGGCGTATGAACACCACTGGTGATGCCGCGGGCTTCATTTCGAGTTCCCAAGCGGTAAAAACAGCCGTCCATTTCCTGTGTGTAGTAGGAGAAATCCTCCGCTGCCAACCATAAATCAAGAGGCAGGACGTTCTCTTCTCCCAAATAATCTTTCGCCGCCTGAATAGCGCGCTCCGTGAGGTCTTCGGCATTTTGGAGGAAAGGATAGCCCTTTCGCACCTCAAAATCCACAGTTCCCCCCATGCCTTCCACCAAGCCGGTGGCGATTTTCACCATTCTCTCGTGAGCATCTGCTCTCCACACTTCGTTCATGGTGCGGAAAGTACCTTGAATTTTCACTTCATTCGGAATGACATTCGTGGCGCCTAAGGCCTCGATTCGGCCAAAAGAAAGTACCGCCGGCACTTTCGGTGAGCAGTTTCTGCTGATGACCTGCTGCAGGGCCACGATTAGGTGTGCCGCTATCAGAACAGGATCCACTAGTGTTTCCGGCATAGCGCCATGCCCCCCTTTTCCTCGGACAGTGATGTATAGCTCATCGGCTGAAGCCATGTACATCCCTTTGCGAAAGCCCACCTTCCCAACTGGAATCAGCGGCATCACATGTTGCCCTAAAATCGCCTGGGGGGCAGGATTTTGGAGTGCACCCTCCTTGATCATCAGGGAGGCACCACCTGGAATTTTTTCCTCTCCAGGTTGAAAAAGTAACTTGATAGTCCCCTCGAAATCCTCTTTGCAGTCCTGCAGAATGCGGGCTGCGCCCAAAAGGGAGGCTGTATGCACATCATGACCGCAGGCATGCATAACACCCTCTCGAGTAGAGCGATACGTCACCTCATTTGCCTCGATAATGGGTAGGGCATCCATATCTCCGCGTAGGGCTATGGTTTTTTTTCTCGGGTTTTTACCCTCAATTAGGGCCACGATTCCCGTCTCCGCCTTGCGCTCCACCGCTGTGATTCCATAACTGGCCAAAGCTGCTTCTACATAGGCTGCCGTCTCGTGCTCCTCGAAGGAAAGCTCCGGGTGTGCATGTAAATGTCTTCTATCGGCGATAAATGCCTGCTTATAGGCCTTCGCCAGGGCCTGAATCTTCTCCTTCACCTATTTCTTCTATTTCAGGTAATTTATATCCCTCCCGCACGAAGCGATCGGAAATGATACGCGTCATCGGAAACTGTGCTTTCAACTGAAAATACGTCTCCAATGCCTCAAAACGATGCAAAAACTTGCCTACTTTCACGAGGTAGCGCGGGTCTTGGTACTGCATGATGACCTCATACTCAGGGAAATCCTCTTGGATCTCTTCTCGGGTAGTAAAAGCACCCTCCCGACTAATACCACTAAAGACCAGGACCGTATAGGCATTGTAGTAGGGCTGCTTGCTGCGCTGCTCGCGCAAAGCCTCCGCCACCTCTGCTAAAGTGGGGTCAAAAGCGATCACCGAGGGGCTGCTGCTACTCAGTGCCTCTTCTACCGCCTCGGCATCGGCATCGAAACGGGGCAGAAAAGGCCCTAGATCTTCCTCCCAGCTCGCAAAATCATCCCTATCCGAAGCTGCTGGACGCAGCAAACTACAGGCACTTCCTAGGAGTGTGAGCAGCAGAAAAGGCAAAAGCCTGCGCGAAACCGCGAGGCTAAAACCTGGTGCAGGCTTTATGCGTCGAGAACTACACATTTTCCGTCTTGGAGATCTTGTTCTACTGTTTTGTACTTGACGTCTTTTTTAACTTTACCGTCGGCATACTTGACGGTAACCCGATCGTTTCGACCATATACTTTATCCGAAGCACGTGGAGCCACCACCTGCGCCTCTGCTTTGCGGCTCGCCGCCACGGCTGCCCCCGCAGCTGCAGCTTGTCGTGCTGATGCCGCCTGCAGTGCACTGTTCGCCTCCTCTTTCGATGCCTCCACCTTCGGTTCGGACTTCGGTCGTGCCTGTTGTGCGGCACGCACTTGCCCGGGATCCTGTGTAGGCAGCTCGGCTTTCGCCAGGAACGAAATCACATCTTCATTTAATCGGCCTACGAAGCGCTTAAACATTTCGAAGGACTCGAACTTGTAAATTAAAAGCGGATCCTTCTGCTCGTAAACGGCATTTTGTACCGACTGCTTGAGATCATCCATATCCCGGAGATGTTCCTTCCAGTTTTGATCGATGATGGCCAGGGTCACATTTTTTTCGATCGCGCGGATCAGCTCGCGTCCCTTATTCGCCAGCGTAGACTCTAGGTTAACGACCACGCCGATCTGCTTGATGCCATCGGTGATCGGCACCATGATCTCCTTCACTGTGCCACCACGCTGCTCATAGACATTTTGGAACACAGGAAGCGCCTTCTCTAAAATACGCGTATTTTTCTCCGCGTAGCGCTTACGTGCAGCATCGAATAGCATAGACGTCAGCTCGGCACTGTCCTTCGTCTTGATATCATTCGGATCGAACTGATAGTCGATACCCAGCGAGCTAAAGATGTTCATACGGAGGTTATCCATATCCTCAGAGGACTTGGCCACCTCTACCAGACCCTCACTCACATCGTACATGATATTCAATATATCCAGCTCCAGGCGGTCTCCGATGAGCGCATTCTTTCTACGCTTGTAGACTACTTCCCGCTGGGAATTCATCACATCGTCGTACTCGAGGAGACGCTTCCGAACGCCAAAGTTGTTTTCCTCTACTTTGCGCTGTGCGCGCTCGATGGACTTCGTGATCATACTGTGCTGGATGACTTCACCCTCTTCCAGCCCCATTTTATCCATCAGCTTAGCGATACGCTCGGAGCCGAAGAGACGCATGAGGTTATCCTCCAGAGAGACAAAAAACTGGGAAGAACCCACATCCCCTTGGCGGCCGGAGCGTCCACGGAGCTGTCGATCCACACGGCGAGACTCGTGGCGCTCTGTGCCTACGATGGCTAGGCCACCCGCCGAGCGGGACTCTGCTGTCAACTTAATATCTGTTCCACGACCTGCCATGTTGGTGGCGATGGTCACGGTGCCAGGCTTACCTGCTTCAGCTACTACGTCGGCCTCACGCGCATGCTGCTTGGCATTTAACACCTGATGCTTGATCTTACGGATGGTAAGCATACGGCTGAGGAGCTCGGAAATCTCCACAGAAGTAGTACCTACCAGCACGGGGCGGCCAGCCTCCGTCAGCGTTACCACCTCGTCCGCTACCGCATTAAACTTCTCACGGACGGTCTTGTAGACCTTGTCCTCCATATCCTTCCGTACGATCGGCTTGTTCGTCGGGATGACGACCACATCGAGCTTATAAATTTCCCAAAACTCTCCCGCTTCCGTTTCGGCAGTACCGGTCATACCCGAAAGCTTGTGGTACATGCGGAAATAGTTTTGTAGGGTAATAGTGGCGTAGGTCTGCGTAGCATTTTCTACCTTCACATTTTCTTTCGCCTCGATCGCCTGGTGTAGGCCATCCGAATAGCGGCGACCTTCCATCACACGCCCCGTCTGCTCATCGACGATTTTTACCTTGCCATCTACCAAGATGTATTCGGTATCTTTTTCGAACATACAGTAGGCCTTAAGTAGCTGGTTCACGGTGTGAATACGCTGTGCCTTGATGCTGTAGTCTTTGATGATCTCTTCTTTTCGGATTAACTTTTCACGCTCGTCGATGCTCTCATCTTTCTCCATTTCGGCGATTTCCACGCCGATGTCAGGAAGAATAAAGAAGCTAGGGTCCTCGTTTTTCTTCGTGATCACCTCGATACCGTTATCGGTGAGCTCCACTCCATTCGATTTCTCCTCGATCGTGAAAAGGAGCGGCTGATCCGCTTCCGGCATATTGCGCTTGTTGTCCTGCAGGTAATAATTTTCTGTTTTCTGGAGAATGACGCGAATTCCCGGCTCGGAAAGGTACTTGATAAGGGGCTTGTATTTTGGCATCCCACGGAAAGCGCGGAAAAGTGCCAGGCCACCTTCTTTTTCATTGCCTTCGGCAATTAACTTCTTCGCTGAGGTGAGAAAGTTCTGCACCATTTTACGCTGCTCATCCACTAGGGTCGCCACCCTCGGCTTCATTTCGGCGAACTCATGCTGATCGCCGCGCGGCACCGGTCCAGAGATGATGAGCGGCGTTCGGGCATCATCGATCAAGACAGAATCCACCTCATCGATCATCGCGAAGTGATGCTTGCCCTGCACGAGGTCATTCGCATCGCGCGCCATGTTATCGCGCAGGTAGTCGAAGCCAAACTCATTATTTGTGCCGTAAACGATATCTGCCGTATAGGCATTTCGGCGCTCCGGAGAATTCGGCGGATATTTATCGATACAATCTACACGCATGCCGTGAAACTCAAAAAGCGGTGCATTCCACTCGCTATCACGCTTGGCCAGGTAGTCGTTTACCGTTACCAAGTGTACGCCTCGGCCGGCAAGTGCATTCAAGTAGGCCGGCAGTGTGGATACGAGGGTTTTTCCCTCTCCTGTGGCCATTTCGGCGATATTTCCTTTATGGAGTACCATCCCCCCGATCAGCTGCACATCGTAGTGCACCATATCCCAGACGACCTCGGTGCCCGCTGCCATCCAGCTATTATGCCAGATCGCCTGCTCACCCTCCAGCTCCACATGAGGCTTGGCAGCAGCATGCATGCGATCTAGATCCGTGGCAGTAACCACCAGGCGCTTGTTTTCTTTCAGCCTTCTGGCCGTTTCCTTCACCACAGCAAAGGCCTCGAACATCACCTTTTCTAAGGAAACTTCTAAGGCCTCATCACGCTCTTTTTCTACCTGCTCGATTTGGTTAAAAAGCGCATCTTTTTCCTGCACCTTCTCTTCCGAAAGCGCTTCGATATCTGCTTTCAGCTGGGCGATCCGCTCATCGAAGGATTTTAGGTCTTCATTTATCCGACCTTTAAATTCCGCTGTTTTGGCCCGCAGGGCATCATCCGAAATTACTTGCAAGGCCTCATAGGCAGCATGGATGTGCTTCACCTTCGGGAGCAGCTCCTTAATATCTCTATCTGACTTCGTTCCGAAGATTTTAGCCAGTCCTTTTGCGACAAAATCTAACATATAGGTTCACTTTTCAACCCCTAAAATTAGGGCTTATTTATTACTTTTGACAATTTAATCCAAGAAAGACCGCATTCAGTCCTCCCTTCGGTTGATTTCTCCTCGAAATACCTGTTGCGCAGGCCCCGTCAGCCAGACCTCTCGAAAGGTAGCCGTCTCGGCATCCCAGTCATATTCTACCCGAAGATCCCCTCCCTTCGTATGAATATGTACTTGGTTGACAGCTTTTTGTTGTCCGAAAACCAATGCCGCGGCCGTTACACCTGTACCGCAGGAAAGCGTTTCGTCCTCCACGCCACGCTCATAGGTGCGCACAAAGAGGCGATCTGGCCCCATTTCCTGCACGAAATTCACGTTCGTTCCCCCCGGCGTATAGTGGTCAGCATAGCGAATCTCCCGCCCTTTTTCCACCACGGGATAATGCGCCACATCCGGCACAAAGCAGACATGGTGGGGCGACCCTGTGTGCACGAAAAAATCTTCACCCACAGAAGAGATGGAGCTGATTTCTCCCATTTTCAGGCGCACCGCGTCGGGACTGAAATGCGCCTCATGTGGGCCGTCGATTGCCAGAAAGGAGGTACTCTCCTGAATATGCCCACAGAAATGTGCGAAAGCCACGGCGCAGCGCGCACCATTTCCACACATGGACTGGGAGCCATCGGCATTGTAATAGACCATTTCGAAATCGTATCCTTCCGCAGGTCGGATGACGATCAGTCCATCCGCCCCGATGCCCATGCGCCGATCACAGAGCGCTCGCACCCGTTCTAGGTCCGCATAGGGGAAGGTTTCCCGAAAGCCGTCGATGAGGACGAAGTCATTTCCAGTACCTTGATATTTATAAAAAGGGAGGTCTTGTTTCATAAGAGTAGGCAGGAACAAAAACTAAACCAAGCTAAATCGGTTCTGCAAACATAAACATTTGTCAGGAAAAGCGACTAAATGTCCGAGAGCGGTTTTAAATGTACTGCCTTTCTATTACCTTTAAGCAGGTATTCTATGAAGTAGCAATCTATTGTTAATCAAAAATAACCTTATTCTATGAAAAAAACTACCTGGAATGTTTCGCGCAGAAGCTTTCTACAGCGAAGCACCAAGGCCACTTTAGCGCTGGGCATCGGCAGTAGTGTCATCGGCTCGGCTTTTTTAAGTGCCTGCAGTAGTGGGGATGGAGAAGACGAGGAGACAGGCACCCTTTTGGCCACGGGCTTCGCCCAAACGGCCCTGGCCTATGACTACGCAGCACTCGAGCCGCATATCGATGCCATGACGATGGAAATTCACTACAGCAAGCATGCAGCTGCTTATGCGAATAACCTGAAAGACGCCGCCGAAGAGGAGGGCGTAGACACCAGTAAGCCACTCGAGGAAGTGCTGATGTCCATGAGTAAATACTCTACGAAAATGCGGAATAACGGTGGGGGGCACTATAATCACGAACTCTTCTGGAGCACCATGAGCCCAGAGGGAGGCGGAGCTCCTGAAGGGGCATTAGGTGCTGCCCTAGAGGCTCAGTTCGGCTCCTATGCTGCCTTTAAAGAGGCCTTCGAAACAGCCGGAAAAACCCGTTTCGGTTCGGGCTGGGCTTGGCTGGTGCTGGATAAAAACAAAGGGCTGGCCGTAGACTCTACACCAAATCAGGACAATCCTCTCATGGACCTGTCTGACTTTCAGGGCATCCCGCTCCTAGGAAATGACGTATGGGAACACGCCTACTACCTGAATTACACCAGCGATCGCGCCGGTTATTTGGCTAATTGGTGGAATGTAGTGAATTGGAAGGCCGTTGAGGCACGCTATGTGGCTTTAATGGGCTAAAAACCCTTTAGACGGTGTCGGTTAATAACAGGCGCATCCCTTCCTAGGGGTGGGCCTGATTTTTTTTGGCCCACGGGCCAAAATCCCCTTCCTATCTCCTAACATTTTTCAGAGGAGCGCAGTTTATGCTGTAAACCAACTATTTAGCATCATGAAAGCTGCCACTCGACAGAATCTTATCGCGACGATACTGGTATTTGCAGGTTTCTCGGCCGCCATCTACGGGCTTGTGCTCGCCCGACAAAGCCACTACAAGCGTTCGCTGCTGCAGTCCGGTATCCCTGTAAAAGGAGAGATTATCGCCCTGGAGGATTTGGAGGTGAGGACCTTTTCTGCTGCCGGCAACATGCACCTACGAGTACCCACGGTTCGCTTTCAGCACCACAGCGGAGAATGGGTGTCCTTTCGCTCAGCGGCAGAGTTTCAGGCAGAGCGGTTTCATCATCAGGTGGGCGACCGGATAGAAGTCCGCTATCCCTCGGGAAAGCCCCTGCACCGGCTCACACTGGAATACGATGTGGTACTAGCAGGCATCTATGGAGACTATTACACGAGCGCCCCGATTCGGAACAACAGGCATTGGGGATTTTTTGGCTTTGCTCTTTTCTCTTTTTGGCTGGCGCTGTTACAGTTCCGCCCTAGGCAGGTGCCCCCGAATCCTTCAAAAATTCCGCGCAGTAGCGCTCTTTCCCACCATCACCCTAGAGCCTAAATCACTTTCCTAGAGCCTAAATCACTTTCTTAGGTGACAAGTATCACCTCATCGGGCTTTTTCATTTCGTACTTTTACGAAATACGAAATGGTCATGCAGCAACAGCTACGAAAAGAGACAGAAGAACATTACCTAGCGAAAGTAGCGAAGGCACTAAGTCACCCCGCTCGGGTACAAATCCTACTTTTGCTGGACCAGCAGTCCTGTTGTTTTAGCGGCGACTTGGGAAAACATATCCCTCTAGCCGCGTCTACTCTTTCGCAGCACCTGAAAGTCTTAAAGGAGGCCAGTCTGATACAGGGGGAAATTAACCCGCCGAGGATCAGATACTGCATTAACCGAGAAGCTTGGACAGCTGCTGCCATTCGTTTTCAATCCTTCTTCAACACCAATCCAACAGCACATGAAAACCATTAAAATCTTGGGCACTGGCTGTGCCAAATGCAAACAGACAGAAGCAATCGTAAGAGATGTAATCGCTAAAGAAGGCATAGAAGCAGAAGTCCTGAAAGTAGAAGACATCCAGCAGATCATGGCCTATAACATCCTATCCACTCCGGCAGTAGTCGTAGATGAAGTGGTTAAGATTAAAGGAAAAGTACCTACTGTACAGGAAGTCACTGCCGCACTCGCCTAATTAACGTATATGTTCGACTGGTTACAGTATGCAGCGGACTGGTTTATCTATGAGCTGCTGAAGATTGCTACGGATAGTGCATTAGGAAAAGCATTGAGCTTTTTCATTTATGACGTGATAAAGATCTTGCTGCTCTTATTCCTGATTACCTTTCTCATGGGTATAGTAAATACCTACTTCCCCATCGAACGCCTAAGGGACTATTTGCAGCGAAAAAAGCTTTTCGGATTAGAATATGTATTAGCTTCCCTCTTCGGTGCGATAACGCCCTTCTGCTCCTGCTCCTCAGTGCCGCTTTTTATCGGCTTCGTGCAAGGGGGCATCCCGCTGGGAGTAACGTTCTCCTTTCTAATCACCTCTCCCTTGGTAAATGAAATCGCATTGGCCTTGTTTATTGGGATGTTCGGAGTAAAGTTTACCATAGTCTATGCATTCACAGGCATTTTACTCGGTGCTCTAGGCGGTGCTGTTCTTGGTAGGCTAGGCTTGGAACGTTACCTCAGTGACTGGGTGCAGCAGCTCATCAAAAATAAATCTGTGCAAGAGGGTTCTTATCAAGTCGAGCAGACTACCTTCCTGCAGCGTACCCCCGCACTTCTACGCGAAGCTGCTACCATCGTCAAAAGCATCATCGTTTACGTACTTATAGGGATCGGCATCGGAGCCTTCATGCATGGATATGTTCCCGATGATTTCTTCGCCAGCTATCTGGCAGATGGACAATGGTGGACCGTACCCATAGCCGCTATTCTGGCAGTACCTCTGTATGCGAATGCCGCGGGCATCATTCCCGTAATCCAAGTTATGGTCGTGAAAGGCATTCCGGTGGGGACGGCGATTGCCTTTATGATGGCCACCATCGGTCTTTCCATTCCTGAAGGAACTTTGCTGAAAAAGGTAATGTCTGGAAAACTCATCCTTATCTTTTTTAGTACGGTAACCTTTTTTATTATTCTTTCTGGTTTTCTATTCAACTACATTTTCCCTACTTTACTATGAAAAATATTTCGTTATTTCTCTTTTTCTTCCTACTAATCAGTCCTCTTTTCGCACAAAACCACCATGTAAAATCGGCAGGAGCTATGCATGAGATGGGAAAAACGGGCTTTGCACCGGCGATCTCACTGGATACCTTAAAAAAATATCCTCGTATTATAGGCTTGGGCCCGCTGGGCAAAATGCAAGGGGAAATTTCCTATGTGGACGGCAAGCCGCTGTTCGGCATGGTGAACGAAAATGGGGAGGCTATCGTCCAAGAAAAATGGGAGATCGAAGCACCTTTTTTCGTCTACGCACAAGTAGAGGAGTGGGAAAGCTTTCCTTTGGAAGGGGCTGTGAAGACACTGCTAGACCTAGATGCCTTTATCGAAGGTACCGCGAAAAAGCATGGGTATGATACCGAAAAACCCCTCTTTTTTAAAATCGAAGGACAGTTCGATCATATGGTTACACATATTGTTACCCCACGCTCACCCGAAATACCTGGATATGTAGCAGGAAGAAATCAAGAAAATTACACACATAAGCGAGAAAGAGGGCAAATCATCGGAGTCTTCTCCAAAGAAGGAAGAGGAATTTACACGCATAAAAACACAGATATCCATGCCCACTTTATCGATGAAACCACTACCTTCACCGGCCATATCGACGCACTTACTACAGACCTTTCCACAAGCATCCTTTATCTCCCTAAAAGAAAAAATAGCCTCTCCTTCCAAACGAATGACACAGACTTTTCTAAAGGACGGCTGGGAAACCTTCAGCAGCTAGGGCTAGACGATTTAGTGAAATTTCATGGACACCTCTGCGATGGTTTAGTGGTGGGCGCCCTGGGCTTACAGGAAGCCTTTCAGCACCTATTCCCCGACGGTGTCATCGATAGAACAGACTTACGTATCGTCTCTAAGTCCTCCCCCTGCCTCACCGATGCTGCCATCTATTTAACAGGCGCACGCTATCAGTACAATACCTTTTATGTGGACGACAGTATCGAAAGTCTCTATGTGGTAGAACGAGTCTCTGAGCAAAAAGCTGTAACTGTAAATCTGAACGCTGGCGTAAAGCCTGCAGAAATCGGAGCGCTAAGCGCAAAAGCTGAAAAGCGTGAGCTATCCGCCTGCCAGCTGGATGAGCTTCGCGCCATAGAAGATCGCTTTATGGCTTATCTAATGGATACAGACACCAACATACTCTTCCGCATACAGCCGCATCCTGAATTCGTATGGGAACCTCTGCTCCGAAATGATTTTGTAAAAACAGACATCCTAAATAAAAACGCCGAAAGCTGTAACTAAATCCAGCTACCAATAGAAAAACAAGCCCATATAGATGCAGTAGGCGTTTAATTTGGCTTGTTCTTCGCACTAAACCTCTCTCACACGATCATTTTTAGCTAAAATAATCCCCTTACTCACACCCTAGCAGCAGACAAAAACTTAAACAGCTAAAATAAAGTTAAACGAAATAAATACATTCATTATGTAAATATTCTTCTTTTTTTCATAAATTAGTGCTAGATAACTCAGCACACTATGAAAAGTTTTTTTACAATGGCCCTTTTTTTTGGGCTTCTTCTTCAGACAGGGGGGCTGTATGCGCAGTCAGACCTAAAATTCGGTAAAATTTCCTCCGAGCTTTTACTTCACGACCATGCATCCGAATACCCGGATGATGCAGCCCTCGTGCTGCATAACGCGACCAAAGGAACCATCGAATACCAGAGCAACTTGGGTTTTGTGATCAAGTATCAAGTCTATAAGGTGGTGAAAATCTTAAAAAAGGACGGCTTGACCCATGGCGATCTGGAAATCCCTTACTACACCTTCCAGGGCAGCCACGATCAGGTAGCCAGCATTAAAGGAAATGTGTATCAGGCCGTAAACGGCAAAGTGCAGCGCACCAAAATCGGCAAAGAGCATGTCTTCGATGAGGCGGTAAGTAAAAACTTTGCTTTAAAAAAAGTGTCACCACCCCAAGTGCAGGAAGGCGCCATCGTGGAAATCAGCTATGAGCTCTCGTCTGATCTGCTGCA
This sequence comes from Nitritalea sp., assembly GCF_054166705.1. Classification (NCBI taxonomy): domain Bacteria; kingdom Pseudomonadati; phylum Bacteroidota; class Cytophagia; order Cytophagales; family Cyclobacteriaceae; genus Nitritalea; species Nitritalea sp. Next base: position 686,352 of record NZ_JBSZCV010000008.1, on the reverse strand, counting down.
CTATGTGCGGGAATGGTACTTCCAAGACTGGATTCCGACGGTTTGGAGTGAGTTCAACTTCGAATACCCGGAATATTTCCAGTACGCGCAGACTTCACAGGGGTTTCTGCCCTTTACGGTGTCTGATTATAGTGAAGGAAATGGCAATGCGATGTGGACAGAAAAGGAAACAGTGGACAGCCGCCTGACACGCCAAAGCAATTATACCACTTCAAATGTTCGCTACACGACACGCAAGATGCATCTGGCCATTGCTGATGTGCCCGCTATGCGTGAAGAGGCCTTCATTGACAATCCCATGAGCTATGCCTCACGCGTAGACCTGCAGCTCCTACACGTACAGTTCCCAAACAGCGCCCGCCAAACTATTTCAGGCAACTGGCAAGATGTAGCCACCAAGTTAATGCAGGATGAGGATTTCGGGAAGCATCTAGCTTCCAACCGCTTCACTCGTCAACTTGTAGCTTCCATCGTGGAAGAGTCTGACAGCCCGGAGCGAAAGGCACAAAAAATCTATGCGCATGTCACACAAAAAGTAGCTTGGGAGGGTTCGCGAGGCCTTTACCCGAACCAAAGCCTAGAAAAGGTGTACAAAGAGGGCAAGGGGACTGTACCTGAAATTAATCTGCTGCTCGTGGCCTTACTTCAAGAGGCGCAGCTGCCAGCTTACCCGGTCGTGGGCATGAGCCGCGATCGAGGCTTTCTAAACCAAAGCTATCCTGTCATGCATAAGTTGAACTATGTCACGGCCCTGGTAAAACTTGAAGGGAAGGACCTAGTCTTAGATGCCAGTGATGCAGCGATGCCTTACGGGATTTTGCCCATGCGGGCCATTAATAATGCTGGCCTAGTGATCGAGCCCAGTGGTGCGCGCTGGTGTGAAATGCGAAATGCCAAGCCCAATAATACCGTGGCCCTGCATGAGCTAACTCTAGGAGCAAATGGGCTCACCCAGGAGGTGCAGCGGAATACCTTTGGTTATGAGGGCACGTATCTACGCAAGAAATATTTGACCGAAGGTCCTGACCAATATCGAGAAGAACAGCAGGCAGCAGCGAAAGACTGGCACATGCATGCCTTCTCTGTAGAAAACCCCTTGGATAAGGAGCTCCCCTTCGTTCAAAAAATGAATTTAAGTGGTGAAAAAGGCTTGATTTATGCGGGAGACCAAGTATTTTGTTCCCTTTTCGAAGATGTTTATCTCACAGAAAATCCTTTCAAGCGGGAGGATCGCGCCTATCCCATCGATTTCATTTATCCCTCCCGCCGGCAAACGGTCGTTATTTTAGATATTCCAGAGGAATACGAAATGGAGGAACTCCCTGGAGACAAAGTATTGGAGTTTCGCGATAAAGGCATCGTCTATCGCTATAGAAGCTCCATGCCCACACCGACGAAAATCCAAATCATGATCACCTACCAGGTGCAGCAGACGATGCATGCGGCGAAAGACTATGCGGAGCTTAAAGCGTTTTTCGAAGATATCGCTGAAAAGCAAAAAGAAGTTATCGTATTAAAAAAGCGGACACATGAGGGGCTTTGATTCATCTTACTTGCGGATAGCAGGCGGCACTTCCCTTGCCCTACTGCTGCTCCTGCTGGTCGGCGCTCCCTTAGCCGCGAGACAGCTACCACCCGCTCTCATCCACGAGCACATACAGACCGTGACCGTAAGCCCGGGGGGAAAGTTTACGCTCCGGGATCGACTGGTGGTCACGATTTATCGGTCTGAAGCGGCTGAGTTAGCTAAACTACAGGTCCCTTATTCCTCCAGCATAAAAGTGAAAGACCTGGTGGGCACTGTTCATGATCTACAAGGAAATACACGGTATAAGTTTAAAAAGTCGGATGTAGAAGACTATAGCAACTTCAGCTCTTTTTCGATCTATGAAGATAATAGGGTGAAGGTACTAGACCTACGGCAGACACAGTACCCCTATAAGGCTACCTTGGAATTTGAAATCGAGCTGCCGAATTTGTACTATGTCCCCAACTGGGTGCCGCAGCGCTACCCCAGCATCCCCGTAGAAAAAGCCTCCATCACCTACCTGTACCCTGAAGAGACCGAAATTCGTTTTTTAAGCCGTCATCTGGACGATGCGCGCTACGCGCAAAGACAGGAGGGAAAGCTTCACGTACAGTCATGGGAAATCGGGCCTCTTTCCGCCTACACGCCCGAACCGATGGCTGTGATAGAAGAGCAGCGAAAACCGATGCTGCTGGCCTCTCCTGGTAAGTTTGCCTTTGATGGAAATTCAGGAGACCTGAGTAGCTGGGAGGAAATGGGGCGCTGGTTTTATGCCTTAAATGCAGATAAGCGCGATCTCTCCGCACAAACCAAAGCAGACGTGCAGACCCTAGTGGCCGGGCTATCGGATGATATGGAAAAGGCCGAAGCACTCTACCACTACATGCAGGGACGAACACGCTACGTCAGCATTCAGCTGGGGATTGGTGGCCTTGTCCCCTTCGAGGCGAAGTCAGTAGAAAAAAATGGTTTTGGCGACTGTAAAGCGCTATCGAATTACATGGGGGCACTCTTGGATGAAGTCGGAATTCCGAATTTTTATACCCTCATCCATGCGGGTGAACAAAATAAGCCTTTCTTTTCAGCATTCCCGGCAGATTACTTCAACCATGCGATTTTGGCCGTGCCGCTCGAAAAAGATACTGTCTTCCTGGAGTGCACCAGCCAGCAGACGCCTTTTGGCTTTTTAGGTGATTTCACCTCCGATCGGCATGCCCTGCTGATCACTCCCGAAGGAGGAAAATTAGTTAAAACCCCCACCTATCGTGCTGAAGTCAACATTCAAAAGCAAGTAGGAAAATTTCAGCTAGACGAAGGGGCCAACCTGTCAGGCCAAGTCTCTCTAATACGTAGTGCCCTTCAGAGTGATCTCGGAGGGATGTTGCAACTCCCCTACGCAAAAGAAAGTGCCAAAATGGATTGGATCCAGCGCATGTACCGCCTGCCTAACTTGTCTGTGGCAGATTATGGCTTCGAACGTACCGGTAACTTGCTTCCCGAAATCCACTTTCAAGCGGATCTGCAGGCGAAAAAAGTAGGGCAGCTGGCTGGAGGCCGTATTATCTTGCAGCCCAACCAATGGAATACACTTGAAACCGGCCTGCGTCCCACTAAGCAGCAGCGTGAAGGACCATTTCGGATTTCGATGGGATATACTGATGAGGATGAAATTTCATACATCCTACCGAAGGGCTTCGAAGTGGATCAACTGCCACAGGCCATTGAGCTGGAAATGCCCTTTGGCTACTTTAAAACGGCACTGGCCTACGAAGCGGGGATGCTGCTCTTTCGGCGTGAGTTGCAAGTGAAAGAAGGAAAATATGCTCCCGAGTTGTTTAATGAGTACGTAAGTTTCTTAGAGCAAGTCGAGCGTGCTGACAAACAGAAAGTAATCCTACGCAAGTCCCCGTAAGCAAGGAGAGGTCGGGCCACCTATGCAAGTAGAAGGCTCGGCCTTTCGTATTGTTTACATCCCCACTGGCTATTTGTGCATCTCCTGCTCGTAGGCCCTAATTTCATTCTCTCTGTCTAGCACATAGCCGAGCATGTCGGTACCTGCCAGCAGGCAAGCTTTACGAAAAGGATCTAGGGCGAAAGAAAACTGGACGCCATCACTTTCCAGCACTTTTACATGCTGCTCTTCCACATCTACCAGCACCTCCTGCTCGAGCGCTGCGAGCTGGGCACAGACCCCTTCCGGCAGTCGGAGGGCTAGGAGCCCGTTATTCAGGCAGTTGGAATAAAAGATATCCCCAAAAGAGGGAGCGATAATCACGCGAATCCCGTAGTCTACCAAAGCCCAAACGGCATGTTCTCGGCTACTGCCCGTCCCAAACTCCGCTCCAGTCAAAAGAATCGATGGAGGATTTTCTTGATTGAAGGGGTGGGGCAGTGGATTTCCTGCTGCATCGAAGCGCTCATATACCAGCAAGGCATCCGCCATGCCCTCCCGATCCGAGCGCTTTAAAAATTCCCCTGGAAATAGGCGATCGGTATCCACTTGGCTGTCGGGAAAGTATAAAATGCGGTCGCATAGGCTTCGTAAAGGCCTCATAAAGGTAGTTCGTTTAGCGTAATTTTTCCATAAAGTGCAGACAGTGCAGCCGTTCGCGGGCTACACAGCAGCGTACGTGCACCTGGCCCCTGACGTCCCTCGAAGTTTCTGTTAGAGGTACTTAGGCAGCGCGTTCCAGGAGCCATTTTGTCCTCATTCATACCGAGGCAGGCGCTACAGCCCGGCTCCCGAAGGGGCGCTCCCGCCGCAGCGAAAATTTTATCCAGGCCCTCCTTTTGCGCTTCGCGCAAAACGGCCCGCGAACCCGGAACCACTAAAACACGTAAGCGAGGATCCACCTGACGTCCCTTCCAAAGGGTCGCCACCTCCCGCAAATCTTCGAACCGGGCATTCGTACAGCTCCCAATAAAGACACTGTCGATAGGCTCACCTAATAGGGACTGCCCTTCCTCTAGCGCCATGTAGGCCAGCGCCTTCCGGTGCGCCTCCCGCTGGCTTTCCGGGAGCTCCTCCGATCGAGGGATATGCTCCGTCAGCGGTATCCCCTGGCCAGGATTGGTCCCATAGGTAATCATAGGACTCAAGTTACTAATATCCACCTCAAGCACACGGTCCACCTCAGCCTCGGGATCACTTCTGTAGCCGGACCAAGTGCTTAGAAGTGCCTCTAGGTCCTCGTGATCCTGTATCCGTGGGCGCTCCCGCAGGTACTGCAGCGTCACGGCATCTACGCCGACCAGCCCGCCACGTGCACCGAGCTCGATGCTCATATTGCAAAGCGTCATGCGTTCTTCCATGCTCATATTTTCCACCACAGGGCCAGCGTATTCGATAAAGTACCCGGCAGCTCCATTCGCCCCGAGCAGCTGTAAAACATACAAAATGACGTCCTTAGCACGTACCTCAGGCGCGGGTCGACCCGAGATGTGGATACGCAGCTGACGCGGTTTGGCCTGCACCAAACACTGTGTACCTAGCACCAAGCCCACCTCGGAGGTCCCGATCCCAAAGGCCAGCGTGCCGAAGGCGCCATGCGTACTGGTATGGCTATCCCCACAGACGATTGTCATGCCCGGCTGCGTATAACCCAGCTCCGGCCCTACCACATGCACAATGCCCTGATCAGTATGCTCCAGATCATAAAGGGTGATACCGTGCTGGCGACAGTTTTTCTGGAGAAGCGCCACCTGACGCGCTGCTAGGGCATCCCGCAGCGGCAGGTGCTGATTCACTGTCGGCACATTATGATCCGTCACCGCAAAGCAGCGGTCCGGTCGGCGCACCGAAAGGCCACGTTCTTCCAGCATGCGAAAAGCTTGTGGTGTGGTGACCTCATGTAAGATGTGGAGATCGATGTAGAGCAGGGATTGCCCCCCGGGCAAAACAGCCACTTCATGGGCTGCCCATAGCTTGTCGAAAACCGTCTGGGGGCCTGCGAGGCGTGTCTTAGACATGGCTTTCCTGTTTACGGGTTTTCAAGTCCGTCAACCAGCTACCTACCTGTGCTAATGTGCCGGCATCGACCGAGGTGCTGTAGCCCTCTTCCGCGCAGATGTGCAAGAGCTCCTCAGCCGGGACATTGCCCTTAGCACCCGGAACGAAAGGGCAGCCTCCCAGCCCGGCCGTAGCGGTATCGAAATGTCGAAATCCCAGCGCTAGCGCCTGCCGAACATTCGCTGCCGCGAAGCCATAGGTCTGATGAAAATGTAAACTGATACGTGGGCTTCCTCCCTGGCTGTGAAGACGGGCCGCCTGCCCTAAAAGGGTGGCCGCATGTTCCGGCTCCGCATGTCCATCCGTATCCGCCAAACAAATATCGGCGACACCCCAGTCTGCAATGCGCTGTAAGATTTCCCAGCTATGTGCTGCAGGCGTGGGCCCTTCGAAGGGGCAGTGAAAGGCCACGGCGAGGTACACGCGAAAGGAAATAGCGTCCTCTTGGGCCCTGCGGGCTAAAATTCGCACCTGCTCTAAACCTTCTGCCACCGACATGCGCACATTACGCTGGTTCATGGTTTCGGTCAGCGATAACACGTAAGAAAGATGTTTCGCACCATGCTGTCGTCCCAGTTCGTAGCCCTTCACATTCGGAATGAGTGCGTGCAGGGCTTGCGGCACATCCGACAGACGCTCCAGTAGCTCACCCGTACCCGCCATGGTCGGCACTGCTTTCGGGGAAACAAAGGCTCCCATCTCCACGGCAGGAAATCCTGCTGCGAGTAATTTGCGCACCAACAATTCCTTTTCGTCTAAGCTTAAGAGGTAAGGTTCATTTTGGATGCCGTCCCGCGGACTGACTTCCAACAGCTCGACCCGATCTTTTGGACTCATAAGATCCCCCTTTCCTTCAGCTGCTGCTGCTCCGTATCACTGAGACCCAGCCAGTCGGCGTAGATCTCCGCATTATGCTGGCCGAGCTCTGGGGCAGCGCTACGCACCTGACCGGGCGTGGCGGAGAGCTTGGGAAACACGTTTTGCATGACCAGCTCTCCGACCCCGGGGTGCTCATGGGTGATAAGCGCCTCCCTTGCTTTAAAGTGAGCATCTTCCAGCATATCCGCTGGCGTAAAAATTTTACCGGCAGGCACTCCTGCTTGGTGTAGCAGCTTCAGCAAATCTGCGGAAGCGAAATTAATAGACCAAGTGCTGATTTTTTCATCCAGCTCCACCTCGTTTTGGCCCCGGCTGACATGGTCGCGGTAGCGTGGGTCTTCGATCCATTCCTGGCGGCCCATTACCTCGCACAGACGACGAAAAACGGTGTCCTGATTAGCAGCGATTAAAATTTCCCCATCCGCTGTGGGATACACATTACTGGGCGCGATATTCGGCAAGCGAGAGCCCGTACGCTCGCGCACGTACCCTGTCTTATAGTATTCTGTGACAGTGCTTTCCATCATGGTGAGTACGGCCTCGTAGATGGCGCAGTCCACCACCTGACCACGACCACTCACTTCGCGGGCGCGTAGGGCGGCTAATGCTCCTAATGTGGCATGCGTGGCAGCGAGACTATCCCCGATGGAGATGCCCACCCGGCTCGGGGGGCGATCCGCTTCTCCGACGATATGCCGGAGCCCCCCCATTGCCTCCCCGATGCTGCCATAGCCGGCACGTGGAGCATAAGGCCCTGTCTGCCCGAAACCACTCACGCGCACCATGATCAGCTTAGGATTTACTTTAGCCAGCGTATCATAATCTAGCCCCCACTTTTCCAGCGTACCCGGACGAAAATTTTCCACTAGTATATCCGCCTGCTCGATGAGACGACGTAAAATGTCCTGTCCCTCCTTTTCGCGCAGGTTAAGTGTGATAGACTTTTTATTCCGCGCCAGTACAGGCCACCAAAGCGACTGCCCGTTCACCAGCTCGCGGCCCCATTTCCGAATGGGATCCCCCTGTCCGGGGAGCTCCACCTTAATAACTTCGGCGCCCATGTCGCCCATCAGCTGCCCACAGAAAGGGCCCGCCAGCAGCACACCCAGCTCGATTACTCGGATGCCGGTAAGCGGTCCATGTTCTAATCCTTTTATCTTTTCCATACCTATTTCAGGTTATTCCATTGTTTTTTAAGGGCCACTAAAGGCATCACATCTGCATACTTAGCTTGCAGGTCATAAAGATTCGCCTCCTTTATCGCCGCACTGCGGTCTTCGACAGCGTCCTCCACCACGATAGGAATGTAGCCATACTGCATGGCATCCGTGGCCGTAGCACGCACACAGCCGCTTGCCGACAGGCCCACATGCACGAGGGTATCCACTCGGAGAAAGTTTAATGTGGCCAGCAGCGGCGTATTATGAAAGGCACTCGCATACTGCTTGGTTAGGATGGGTTCCTTTGGCCCAGGGGCCAATCCATTCACCCACTCTGCCCAGTGCGGATGAGTCTGCAGCTGGGTGAGGGCACTGATTTTCCGGAGAAAATGTCCTCCGGTCCAGTGCTGCTGATCATAAGTCAGCCGGGTGTAGAGCACCGGCCAGCCGGAACTACGCGCAAAGGCGATGCTCTCCAGCATCTGCGACAGGCTTTCGGCATAGCGCGGACTGTAAAGGGGCGACTCAGGCAGGAAATAGCCCGCGATGAGGTCGATGACCAAGAGGGCGGGACGCTCTCCCATGCCTAAGCTTCCTGCAAAACCAGCATCTATCTGTTTCATACGTTAAATATGGCATTAGCGCGATTTAAATGCTGCTGCATCAGATGGCGTGCTTTCTCTGGGTCGCGTGCCTCGAAAGCGGCGATCATCGCATCATGCTCCTCTAGGCTAGCCGCCGTCTTTTCGGCATCATAATGCTGATAGGTGCGGACCATGGTGGGCATATTGATGTTCAGCAGCAAGACATCCTCAAGTGCACGATTTCCGGCATGCGCCCAGATGCACTGGTGAAAATCCAAGTTGATACGTGTCATCTGCTCGATAGCTTCCTGTGAGGGGTGAGAGGCGATGGCGCGGAGCTGCTTGTTCATCATGCGCAGCTCTTCTATGGCGCGAGCAGGGATGTGCTCCGCACAAAGTGCCACCGCCTCACATTCTAATATGGTCCTCACGAAGAAATTATCCTGCACATCTTTATTCGTCCACACGCGGACACGCATGCCGCGATTCGGCAAGTACTCAAGCCAGCGCTCTTCTACCAGCTTCTTTAAAGCTTCGCGGATGGGCGTACGGCTGATGCCCAGCTTCTCGACGAGCTCCAGCTCGATGAGGCGCGCACCTGGTGGGATGTCGCCAGTTCGCAACATGAACTTGATGGCCTCGTAGGCTTTTTCAGATGTAGCAGACACAGAGAATATGATTTAAGGTGGCTTATGCACGGATGAATACAGGAGGTTTCGGTGGCTCTAAACCTGTTTCGGACAGGCAGCTCTCCCGAAGCTCCTCGATACTTCTTCCACTGTTAAACATAGGTAAATCTCCGCGGTCAGCACGCATTTTTTCGCGTAATTTTTCGGTAGCAGCACCATCTAAGGTCTCCTCCTCAGTGATGCAGACGCCATAACCTTCCTCAGCACCGCGAAGGGAGATGAGGCCTCGACGCACATCTTTGAGTACTTTTTCCGGTTCGCGCTCGAGGGGATCGCCCCAGCCGCCACCTCCCCAGGTGATGAAGTGCAGCTGGTCGCCTTCCTGCACGCGGATACGGTCGCATTTAGCTGGCAGAAATTCGCGAGAGCCGTCTGTTCTTACGAGCTCTTTGCGGCTACGAGCCGCAGGTGCCCCACCGTTCACCCCCCAAGGAGGCAGGAACCAGCGATCGTCATGAATAGAAATTTCTCCAGGCTCGAGGAAGCGATACACGATATCCACCCCATTTCCGCCGCGATGCTTGCCTGCACCACCGGAATCCTGTACGGTCTCGTAGCGCTCAATGCGCAGAGGAAAATAGGCTTCCAGGAATTCATTCGGCACGTTCGTGAAAGAGGGCCACAGAGAATGCCCATCCGGCCCATCGCCAAAAGGCTTGCCTGGTATCCCGCCAAAACCGATTTGGAAGAGCTGGAACCAGTCACCCTCCTTATCATAGCCACTGTACATCAGATGTGGTGAAGAAGAGAAGCCAGCCGCATTTAAAAATTCCGGCTGACGCTGCCCCAGGAGCCCGCCGAGCACGTCGAACATCCTTCCAAGCGCGTGCGTACGGCAAGAAAGTGCTGCCGGGTACTGGGGCTTCAGTAGGGAGCCTTCGGGAATGCGGACCTCCACTAGGTCATAAAAGCCATCGTTAAAGAGAATTTGCGGGTCGAACACCATGATCATGTAAATGCCAAAGAACATTTTGAACATGTTTTCATTCAGGTAGAAGTTGATGGAACCGAAGGCTTGTGGGTCAGTGCCATCCCAGTCTAGAATTACCTTATCCCCTTCTCGTCGCATGGAACAGCGGTATTTATAAGGACCGAACCCTCTACCATCATCGCAGAGGTAGTCCTCGAAATAAATCGTCTCTTCGGAAACAGTCATCTGGAAGAGCTTGCGCATGGCTTCTTTATTCCGGTTAAGCGCTGCCTCGGTAGCGGAACAGTAGGTGTCCACACCGAAGCGAGAGCAGATTTCACGTACGCGACGGTCTGCGGTGCGACAGGCGGCCACGATGGCATTAAAATCTGAGCGGTTCCAGTGGGGCAGGCGGCACTGCCGCAGGATGATCTCCATGGCAGTACTGTTAAAGACCCCTTTCTCGTATATTTTAAACGGCGCGAAGCGGACGCCCTCTTCGAAAATCGTGGTGGCATCGGTCGGCAAACTGCCTGGCACTTTGCCCCCTACATCGGTCATGTGCCCGAACATCGCGGACCAGCCGACCAGACGTCCTTCAAAGTAAATCGGCATGAGCACGAGCCAGTCATTCAGATGGGAGACAGCACCTTCCACAGCATAGGGATCATTCGTGAGGAAAATATCGCCTTCTTCGATAGTGCCCGCATAGCTTTTTAGAAAGCCATCCACGAAGGAGCCAAACTGCCCTACCACCATCTTACCCTTACGGTCCGCGATGAGTGGAAACTCATCATGCTGTTCACGAATTCCCGGCGACATCGCTGTGCGGAAGAGCACCGCATCCATCTCGAAGCGTGCATTACGCAGCGCTGATTCGATAATATCTAAGGTGATCGGATCGATTTCCCCCACCTGGATCGGGGTATCGTTCGTTTCGATTATTTGTGCTTTGTACATGATTTGCTTAGTTGGTTGGGTTAATAATTAGATTTCCAAAGGCATCTACTACCGCCTCATGCTTCGGCAAAATCACCGTGGTGGAGTCCATTTCCGCCACGATAGCTGGCCCGTGGATGTGGTTTCCTTGCTTTAGCCGAGCACGGTCATAGATAGCAGCCTCGTAGTTTTGGCCTTCATACCAGAAGGTGTCGTGCCGCTTCACGAGAGCCTCTGATGCGTCTTCGGTCCCTTTTTCCAACTCCTGCACTTGGAGTTCCTGCTCTTTTTGTTCCACAATGGCGCGAAGGTTAACCAGCTCATGCGGTAGGTCTAGCTTGAAGGTAAAGAGCTGTTCGTGGATGGTATCGAAAGCAGCTATAGCAGCATGAAAACCATCTTTTTTCAAGTCTTCCACAGTCACCTTTACGGGCACTTCGAAACCCTGTCCGGTGTAGCGCAGGTCCATCTGATAGGTATACACCCGGTCTTCAGGGGCGATTCCTTCCTCCTCTAGCAGGGCGGCAGCTGACTCGCCGAGGCTTTGCAGCTCTGCTGCCAGGGCATTCGCATCTAAACTTTCTAACTTTGCTATCTGGGTCTTCGCAGCTTCGTTTCGGATCTGTGTCGTAGCGTCTCCATAGGCACAGAGCACTCCCGGACTAGGTGGGATGATTACAGGCCAGGAGCCCATAAGCTTGCCGAGGGCGTTCGCGTGGAGGGGGCCGGCTCCGCCAAAACCGATGAGGGCAAAGTCCCGCGGATCGTAGCCTTGCTCGATGGACACCAGGCGTAATGCGCCAAACATATTTTCATTCGCGATGCTGATAATGCCTGCGGCCGCTTCTTCGAGAGAAACGCCTAGGGCATCCGCGATTTTCTGGACCGAACGGATAGAGGCTTCTCGGTCGAGCTGCATCTCACCACCCAGTAGGTCTACCGGCAGGTAGCCGAGGACCACGTTCGCATCGGTCACGGTAGGCTCTTCGCCGCCTTTACTGTAACATGCCGGGCCGGGCACAGCGCCTGCACTTTCTGGGCCCACGCGAAGGGCTTTCGTCAGCTCGGGAACTTTCGCGATAGAGCCACCGCCTGCTCCTACCGTACGGACATCCAAGGAAGAAGCGCGTACAGATACGTCTCCCACACGGGTTTCGCGGCGAACCACAGGGGTGCCATTTTCGATCAGTGCCACATCTGTAGAGGTGCCTCCCATATCATAGGTAAGCAAATTCTTAAAGCCTGCCTTTTTCGCGATCCACAGCGCCCCTTTCACGCCACCCGCGGGACCTGACATCATCAGGTTTACCGGCTTTTCGGCTGCGATATCAAAGGACATCAAGCCACCGTCTGAGCGTAGCACCTTCGTAGAGGCTTGGATATTATTTTCGCTAAGGGTTTTTTCTAAGGAAGAAAGATAGCGCGAGAGGGTCGGTCGCACGTAAGAGTTGGCCACGGTGGTGACGGTGCGCTCGTATTCACGCATTTCGGGTAGAACGTCAGAGGACAGCGAAACCGGAATTTCTGGCCACTCTTCTTTAAAAAGTGCTAAGATCCGCTGCTCATGTGTGTCGTTCGCGTAGGAATTTATGAGCGATACTGTAATCGCTTCTACGCCACGTTTTTTCAGTTTAGCGATCGCCTGCCGCACGGAGTCTTCGTTTAGCTCACGGACGATGCTGCCATCGGCGCCGATGCGCTCCAGCACTTCCACGGTATCTTCTAGGTCGGCGAGGGGCTCTGGCTTGTTCCAGACGATCCAGCCCGCCAGCCCCCCCGGCACGAAGGAGCGGGCGATCTGCAAGACCTGCCCATAGCCATCGGTGGTCATCAGGCCCACACGTGCGCCTTTTCGCTCTAAAACAGCATTCGTGGCCACGGTGGTGCCATGCATCAGCTCTTTAATTTCGGCTGGCGAAACACCCGCTTTTTCACAGGCGGCTAAAATCCCATTCAGGATACCCTTAGACTGGTCCTCGGGGGTGCTGGGCGTCTTGGCCCGATGCGTCTCCCCCGTGCTTACGTTCATGAGCAGAACATCGGTAAAGGTTCCACCCACATCTACTCCAATGCGGATTTTTGACATGATTATGATTGGGTTTATTGGTTTTGTATTTTTGTATACAATTTTGAATTTATAACTTAAATCCTTCCCAGTCAAGATTTGTTTAGCTGCAAAATAAGAATTAAGCTTTTCCGAAGCCTTCATTTTGCTTAACGCCCAATTTTATTTGGTTCCCACAAATCAAATGCCCGCTCATCAGCATAAAAAAACGACAAGCGACTCATTTTCCATAAAAAATAAGCGCTTACCGTTCATGTAAATTCTACAATAAATTGATTTACTGCCTCTTAAGGGAGAATAATAGCCTTCCCTACTACCTTTCGCTCCTGCAGGTCCTGCAGTGCCTGAATGCCTTCTCGCAGGGAGTAGCGCTTGTGGATCCTTTGCGCCAGCCGCCCCTCCTCTAGCCACTGCATCAGCTGCCGCGTATTTTCGAGGTGCACCCGCGGCTCCTCTTGGGTGAAGCGTCCCCAGAAGACTCCGAGCAGATCGGCGCCTTTCAGCAGAGGCAGGTTAAACGGAAGGCTGGGGATCCGGCCTGCGGCAAAACCCACGACCAGGTACCGACCCTTCCAGGCCATGCAGCGGAAAGCCGCCTCCGCAAAATCGCCCCCCACGGGGTCTAAGATCACCTCTGCACCCTTCGGGCCCAGCTCTTCTTTAAATTGCGCCCGCGCACGCTCGGCCTCATACACGAAAGCATGGTCAGCTCCAGCCTCCAAGCAGGCCTCCACCTTTTCGGCATTGCCGACGGCGGCGATCACTTCTGCGCCCATCAACTTGCCCAGCTGAATAGCTGCCATCCCGATGCCACCTGCGGCACCGAGCACGAAGAGCCGTTCTTTTGGCTGCAGGGCGGCTCGGTCCTTCAGGGCATGGTAACAGGTACCCAGTGTATAGAGAGCAGAAGCCGCCACCTCGTCAGAGAGGCCAGCAGGAAGTGTGATGCAGCGTGATGCGGGAACGGTGGCCCTCTCGGCGAGACCTCCCCAGCCCGAAAGCGCTAAAACACGATCTCCCACTTGGAAGTCCTTTACATCCGTGCCTATGGCGCGTATACGACCCGCCAGCTCCCCCCCAGGTGAAAAAGGTAGCGGTGGCTTGACCTGGTATTTATCCGCGATCATAAGCAGGTCGGGGAAATTTAGACTACAGGCCTTTACCTCTAGCAGGAGCTCACCGGCACCCGGCACGGGCTCAGGCAGTTCACGAAATACAAGCGACTCAGGGCCTCCATAGGCCTCACAGCGAAGGGCTAACATAGGGATTTTCGGTTTAGGTAAGGGATATATTTTGATGGATAAATAGGCTATTCTTTAATTAAAACGTAATTTTGGGCAAATTCATGTAAAAACCCAAATATGTCATTAGCCACATACATTAAAACGCACCAAGAGCGCTTTATTCAGGAGCTTATCGACCTGCTGAAAATCCCATCGGTAAGTGCGGACCCGAAATTTAAGGGAGATGTTTTAGCAGCAGCGGAATTTATGAAGGAACAACTCCTATTAGCGGGGGCAGATGCTGTGGAAGTGTGTCCCACAGCGGGCTACCCGATCGTGTATGGAGAGAAAATAATAGATCCTGCCCTTCCTACCGTGCTGGTGTACGGCCACTACGATGTGCAGCCGGCAGACCCTTATGAGCTTTGGGATTCGCCGCCCTTCACTCCTGTGATAAAAAAAACAGACCTGCACCCGGAAGGAGCGATTTTCGCGCGCGGGTCAGCTGATGATAAGGGACAGGTTTACATGCATGTGAAGGCTTTCGAGGCCATGATGCAGACGGACAGCTTGGCCTGCAACATCAAGTTTATGATCGAAGGGGAGGAAGAAGTAGGTTCCGAGAACTTAGATCTCTTCGTGAAAGCGAACAAGGAGAAATTAGATGCTGACGTCATTCTCATTTCAGACACCAGCATGATCAGCTTGGAACATCCCTCTGTTACGGTGGGCCTGAGAGGGCTCGCCTACATGGAAGTGGAAGTTACGGGACCAAATCGGGACTTGCACTCCGGTACCTATGGCGGTGCAGTGGCTAATCCCATTAATATATTATGCCAGATGATCGCCTCTTTGCAAGATGAGCACAATCGCATCACGATTCCCGGTTTTTATGATAAAGTAGAAAACTATTCTGACGCCTACCGTGAGGCGCTGAATGCGGCTCCTTTCGATTTAGCAGATTACAAGAAAAAATTAGCGATCGCGGATGTACACGGCGAGGCAGGTTTTACCACACTCGAGCGTGTCGGCATCCGTCCCACCCTAGACGTTAACGGCATCTGGGGAGGCTATACAGGAGAAGGTGCCAAGACCGTTCTGCCCTCCAAGGCATATGCAAAAATCTCCATGCGCCTGGTGCCGAATCAGGACCATAAGGAGATCGCAGCCCTTTTCGAAAACCATTTTAAGGCGATTGCACCTGCTTCGGTGCGTGTGAAGGTTACGCCACACCATGGAGGTCAGGCCGCTGTGGTGCCTACAGACTCTCCCGGTTATCGCGCAGCAGAAGCGGCTATCCTGGAGACCTTTGGCAAAACTGCTATTCCTACCCGTGAGGGTGGCAGCATTCCGATCACTTCTTTGTTCCAAAAGGAACTTGGATTAGACCCAATTTTGTTAGGCTTTGGTCTGGACACAGACGCCATACACTCTCCGAATGAGCACTATGGTGTAAAAAACTACTTGATCGGCATCGAGACGATCGCGAAGTTTTTCCAGCATTTCCGGAAAGAGCTAAGCTAAACCCGGTGCAGAAAAGCCCCTAAACCCAATTTTCAGCCTATGCGGTGGCCTCTCGCCAGCTTGCATAGGCTGATCCTTGTTTTATTCCAACTCCGTTAGGTCCCACCCATAGGAACCGCGGTGATAAGCCTTTTATCCTTATGCCTACACCTCACGTATACCTTCGCTTACTGCTATTGAGTGCAGCTATCTGGCTGCTTTTGGCCAGCCCTGGACATGCCCAGCTGGTGCAGCCTCCTACCTGGACGATCACGGTGAGTGAAAAAAATCCCGCTGTAGGCGAGCAGGTGACCCTAGAGCTGCTCGCGACAATCCCGAAGGACTGGTACATTTACTCAAATGACTTCAGCGAAGATGTGGGTCCTATCCTGACGGCTACGGTGCTGGACGATTCCTTTGGCCTGCAGGCCAAAGCCTTGGTACCGGACAATCCCCGTCGCAAGTTCGACGAGATCTGGGAAGGAGAGGTGAGCTACTTCGCTGTAAAAGGTCGCTTCACGCAGGAATTTACCGTGGAGACTCTTCCAGCAGCCCTAAAGGGGTATGTCGAGTACCAGATGTGCTCCGATATCACCGGGCAGTGCATCCTGTTCGAGGAAGAATTTAACTTTACCTTTTCCAGTGCAGCAGGCGCCGGAACAGCACCGGAAGCTGAGGGGGGAGCAGCAAGTCCGTCCACTGAAGAAAGGCCGGCAGCAGAAGCGTCGGAAGAGCGCAGCTATATCGATTTAGATGCAGACGAGGCGGAAGAGAACCTGCTGGGCTTCATGCTGATCGCCTTCTTAGCCGGCTTGGCCGCGCTACTAACACCCTGTGTATTTCCGATGATTCCGATGACGGTGACCTTTTTCACAGGCCGGGCGAAATCGCGGGCCGGGGGTATTCGAAATGCCCTCATCTATGGCTTAAGCATTATCGGTATTTACACTGTAGCGGGAACTGCAGTGGCGGCGATTCAGGGCCCTGAGTTCGCCAACTGGCTCTCCACCCATTGGGTGCCAAATGTCTTTTTCTTTTTGGTATTCCTTTTCTTTGCGGCAGCCTTTTTGGGCATGTTTGAGCTGACCTTACCCTCTGGCCTCGTGAATAAAATCGATGCGAAAGCTGATAAGGGCGGCTTGGCGGGCATCTTTTTTATGGCCTTTACGCTGGTTTTAGTCTCTTTTTCCTGTACCGGCCCGATCGTGGGCTCCATCCTGATCAGCTCTGCAGGGGGTGCCCTACTGAAACCGATATTAGGGATGTTTGCCTTTTCCATGGCCTTTGCGATCCCCTTTGCACTTTTCGCCATCTTCCCGGAGTGGTTAAACTCCCTACCTAAATCTGGGGGCTGGCTTAACTCCGTAAAAGTAGTTTTAGGCTTTTTAGAACTAGCCCTGGCCTTCAAGTTCCTCTCTGTGGCAGATCAAGTGTACCACTGGGGCATTTTAGACAGGGATATTTATTTGGCGATTTGGATCGTCATCTTTGCCCTGCTGGGCCTTTACCTACTGGGTAAACTGCGCCTGCCGCATGATTCGCCGCTGGAGTACCTCAGCGTACCGCGCCTAATGTTGGCGATCGTAACTTTTGTGTTCGTCGTTTACCTGATTCCGGGCCTCTGGGGAGCTCCGCTCAAAGCCCTCAGCGGCTATCTTCCCCCCATGGCGACGCATGATTTCAACCTGACACAAGCAGGCTTAGGCGGTGCCCGCAGCAGCGGAGAAAGTAGCTTGGACGAGGTGCCGAAGTACAGTGATTTCTTGCATCTACCCCATGGAATCGAAGGCTATTTTGACTATCAGCAAGCATTAGCGGCTGCCAAGAGACAGAATAAACCGCTTTTTATCGACTTTACAGGACATGGCTGCGTAAACTGCCGCGAGATGGAGGCCCGTGTTTGGTCCGATCCACAGGTTTTACGCCGCTTGCAAGAGGATTTTATCGTGGTGGCCCTTTACATCGACGAGCGCTATACGCTTCCAGAATCGGAGTGGTACACCAGCGACTATGACGGCAAGGTGAAGCAGACGATCGGTAAGCAAAACGCGGATTTTCAGATCACGCGGTTTAATAACAATGCCCAGCCCTATTATGTCTTGTTAGACACAAATGAGGAACTGCTCGTTCGTCCGAAGGGATATGATACGAGCATCCCGAATTTTATCCAGTTTTTAGAGGAAGCAAAAGAAGAGTTTTCGCGTAGGTAAAAAAGCCTATGGCTCCTACTTTAGTGGCCTCGACAGAAATGTCGGGGTCTTTTTTTATCTCCCACTTATTTAGTGCAAATACCTCCGGATGGCAGTATAGAGCAGCCATTGGTTTTGCGCCCTGCGCAAATTATGTTCCCGATCCTTTACTTTAAAATAGCGATCACCCTCCAGCCAGTCACTCAAAAAGCGTAGGCCAATCAGGGCTGGAAGCAGCTGTGCGCCAAAAAGAAGGCTATCTTGCTCTGCCGCTGTCAGGTAATCAGCGCCTCCCTGTCTATAGCCCTTTAAAAGCGCGTCAAAACGAGTGGCGTCTATGCCGACCCTCTCCCAGTCCGTGCTATCCTCTGGTACGGTGCTGGCCACGGTTCGGACCAGGTCACCAAAATCATAAAGGACATATCCCGGCATGACGGTGTCTAAATCGAGGAGTGCCTGCACCTGTAGCTGCAGCTTGTCGAGGATGACATTCGTGATTTTCGCATCATTATGTGTGAGGCGCTGCGGCAGGTGGGCACAGTAGCGGAGATAGTCCTTTTCCATAGGAGCGAGGGCGGCATACTGCTCGATGAGCTGGACAGCAAAGGCTGACCGTGGGCGCTGGCTGCTTTTTCGTAAGGCTAAAAAATGCTGGAAACGCTTGCCAAAATGATGAAAATCGGGGATGACTTCTTGGTAGTGCTTGATTTCCTCCTGCTTCTGTCCAAGCAGTCCAGCAAAACGCGCAAAAGCGGCCGCTAGATTTTCTGCGAGTGCCGGATCTTTCACTTTTTCCAGGCAGGGGCCTTTAAAAAAGGGGCTAATGCGATAAAGACTTGTACCCTGTCGCGTAAAAAGTGCTCCTTCGCGGTTCGGAAAAGGTAGGGCCAGGGAAAAGGGCAGTGGGTGGGCGTTTTCGTGCTGGCGTAGAAGCCGGTGATTAGCCGCCACCATATCTGCATTCGGAAAGACATATTCATTAAAGCGCTGGAGGATGAAGGTATCACCCAGCCGCCAGGTATCGTGAATGTGGCCTTGCTGAAGCGGCTGCGGATGAAGCCCGGCAGGCACCTGGGGATAAAAGTCGGGGACAGAGAGAAAAAGGGCATCCAGGGAGGGGGGTAGCGAAGAGGGCATGGCGATAGGAGGCTGATAGCGTGGCAAATTTGGCTAAAAATCGGTGGCATAAAAATTCTCGACCAAAAAATCTTTACCTTAGCTGTTCATTTTCTATTATTCGCGCAACCCATGCAGCTTAGTTTATTCGATTGGCTTATCATCGCCTTGTTTTTTATACTCAGTCTTGGAATCGGTTTAGTGACGGCCAGAAAGGCCGGTCGTAGTGCGCGAGACTTTTTTTTATCGGGCAGGGACATGCCGTGGTGGCTTTTGGGCGTTTCGATGGTGGCGACGACCTTTTCAGCCGACACGCCTAATTTAGTAACGGACATCGTCCGCAAGCATGGCGTTTCTGGCAACTGGGTATGGTGGGCATTTTTACTCACGGGTATGTTGACGGTTTTTGTTTATGCCCGGCTGTGGAGACGCTCGGAGGTGGCGACCGATCTTGCCTTTTACGAGCTACGTTATGGAGGAAAGGCTGCTGCTTATTTACGCGCCTTTCGGGCCGTTTATTTAGGTATTTTCTTTAATGCCATCATCATGGCGACCGTTTGTTTGGCTGCCATTAAAATATTTGGAGTTATGCTAGGTATAAGCCCTTGGCAGACCTTGCTCTTCATCGGAGTAGTAACAGTCTTCTACAGTGCTTTAGGCGGCTTAAAGGGGGTATTGCTGACGGACTTTTTCCAGTTTTTTTTAGCCCTCGCTGGAGCGATCGGCGCAGCTTATTATATCGTGGGCATGCCGGAAGTTGGGGGGCTGGACGGGCTTTTTCAGCACGAGGCAGTAGCAGGGAAGCTGTCCTTCTTTCCAGATTTCAATGACCCGAACCTATACATTCCTTTATTTCTGATGCCTATCGCCATCCAGTGGTGGGCCACTTGGTACCCCGGGGCCGAACCGGGGGGCGGGGGATACATCGCACAGCGTATGCTCGCCGCTAAAAGTGAGGGACATGCATTGGGAGCTACCTTACTTTTTAACGTAGCACACTATGCTTTACGCCCTTGGCCTTGGATGCTCATCGCCTTAGCCTCACTCATTGTGTTTCCCTCTATGGAGGCACTGCAGTCAGCCTTTCCTCATATTCCTGCCGATAAGTTAGGGGATGACTTGGCCTATTCAGCCATGCTCACCTTTTTGCCGGCAGGCCTCCTCGGCTTGGTACTCGCCTCCTTAATCGCAGCGGTGATGAGTACCCTATCGACGCATCTCAACTGGGGGGCCAGCTATTTTGTGTATGATGTCTATCAGCGCTTTTTACGCCCGGGGGCCTCAGAAGGCCAAATGGTTCGGGCGGGTAGGCTTACTACCCTAGGGCTTATGCTTTTGGCGGGAGGCACAGCCTTGCTCCTGCAGGATGCGCTCGGTGCCTTTCAACTACTCTTGCAAGTCGGTGCCGGGACAGGCTTAATCTTTATTTTACGCTGGTTTTGGTGGCGTATAAATGCCTACACTGAAATTTCTGGTATGGTTATCTCCTTTTTGGTGGCTATCTACCTCGAGCAGTTGAATCCTAGGTGGCAATGGATCCCCATTCCTCCTGAGCAGGAGTATCTAAAGCTGGTGTACGGTGTCCTCATCACGACTTCGGGCTGGTTACTGGTCACCTGGCTTACACCAGCTGAACCGCGAGAAGTGCTTCAACGCTTCTACTCGCTCACACGGCCGGCGCCATGGGGCTGGAAACCCGTACTGTCACCTGAATTACGGAAAGAAGTGTCTGGAAGAAACCGGCAGCTTGGGCATCAGATCGGTGCCATGCTGACGGGCACGGTATGTATTTACAGTTTACTGCTGGGAACGGGCTTTGCACTTTATGGCAACCTCCTGAAAGTGGTCCTATGTCTGCTCCTCTTCGGCTTTTTCGGCATACTGCTTCGCTACTTCATCCTACAAGACCGTAAGAGCGACATGCCTGCCTAGCCGCTACTCGAGGGTCTTCAAGCGATTTTCCACTTCCTGACGTAGCTTACCAAAATACATTCTCAGTGGGTCGAAATGCTCGTGAATGCCCTCCATGGAGTCTATTCTTTCCATCTCGATTATACGGTCCGATAGCTGACCGAATTTTAAGCTTAGCGCAATCCCCTTTAGTTTGTGTAAATAGCGATTCGTGCGCACACGGTCGTTACTTTGGATAACTTTTTCTAACTCAGGCAGCACATTCGAAATTTCACGTATGCCTTCGGATAAGAGCTCTTTTAGGAGCACTTTATCCCCATCCAATAGCTCCAGCAGGCCTTCCTCCGCGATGTGAGATTCGTCGAAATTCACCACGGTAGGGCCTTTATGACTGAGCAGACGCCCCAGTGTTTCTAATAAGCGCCGCTTATCGATCGGTTTAGTCAGAAACTCATTCATGCCCGCCGCCAGGCAGCGTTCGCGCTCCCCTCGGATAGCTCCAGCCGTCAGGGCGATGATCGGAGTCGGCAGTAAAGAGGCCTCCTTCTCCTGCCGTCGGATTTCACGTGTCGCTTCATACCCGTCTAATTCCGGCATCTGAATGTCCATGAAAACCAGGTCGGGCTGTACTTTTAAAAATAAGTCAACGGCTACTTGCCCATTTTCAGCTTCTATAATTTGCACTCCTGGCAGGTGGTTTTTCAGGAGTGTTTTGATCAGTAACATATTCAGCGAAACATCTTCCGCGATCAGAATACGTGTATCTTCACCAGAAGCCAAGTGTGTTTCTCCTTTTGGATTTTGTCCCGGTAGCACTTCATCGGTAGTTTCACTAAGCGACTTCAGCGCATGGAAGAGCTCACTGACCTTTGCAGGTTTGATGAGCTTCACATCAAATAAGCTTCCACCCGGTCCTTTATTTACCTTATGATCATCGGCTGAGCTGTATAAAATGATTTTGGGGATGGTTCGCCCCTGATTTTTAAAAAGGCGGTGAATTTCTTCTATTGTTTTTATCCCATCCATAAACGGCATGTGATAATCGATAATCAAGATATCAAAGTGCACCTCTTTACTTAAAAGTGTTAGGGCAGCGATACCATTATCCACCGACTGGGTTTGGATATTCCAGTGCGCCAGCATCTGTTCTAAAATCACCTGATTGTTAAAGTTATCATCCACAATCAGAATTTTTTCTAAATCAGAAAAAGAGGGTTCCTTTGTCGCTTGCTTGGTCGCCAAAATCGGACGCTCCACCGTAAAGTAGAACGTAGAACCTTTACCCTCTTCGGAGTCAAATTGAATTTGTGTGCCCATTTTTTGCGCCAGCATCTGAGAAATAACCAAGCCTAAGCCTGTCCCTCCAAACTTTCGCGTGGTCGAGGTATCTGCTTGAGAAAAGCTCTTAAACAACTTTTCCCGCTGGGCCTCCGAAATGCCGATTCCCGTATCGCGCACCTTAAAGGTAAAGGCGCCTAGGCCATCCGCTTTCTCTTCGAAAGAAATAGCTAATTCTACCTCTCCCTGTGCTGTAAATTTAATCGCGTTACTTAGCAAGTTCACCAGAATTTGCTTTAACCGGATAGGGTCTATTTCTAGAAAATGAGGCATGTCTACCGCCACATTTAGCAGGAACTCTATATTCTTTTTGGCAGTGTTATACTTGACGATGTCGGCCGTCTCCTCAGCGAGGAAAAGAAGATCCGTTTCCACCTCTTCCAGCTCTAATTTCCCTGCCTCGATCTTAGATAGATCTAAAATGTCATTGATGATGCCTAGGAGAGAATGTGCCGAACTGTTAGCACTTTGCACGTATTGAAGTTGCTCCGCATTTAGCTCTGTATTCACTAATAAATCCGTGAAGCCGATTACGCCGTTTAGTGGCGTTCGTATTTCATGACTCATATTGGCTAAAAATTCGGATTTGGAGCGATTCGCTTGCTCTGCCTCCTGCTTCGCCTGCACTAAATTAGCTTCTAAGTCGGCACGACGCTGCACGTTTACAAGAAGCTCGGCAAACACCTGTAGTAAATTGGTGTCCAGTTCGTTCATGGGATGTAATTCATGGACCCAATCGAAGCCTACAAAGCCCTTTAGTGTTTCATCTTGTAACAGCGGAAAAGTGATAAGCGTCTGAATTCCCTGCGGAAGAAGAATTTCTTTTAGCTCCCCTTCTTCCAGGTCTTGGACATTTTCAACTTGAAAGATTTCTCCCTCTAAATGGTGTTCCACCCAGTGGGCCACAAGGTCTAAAGGAATATCTTGTAAATTTTCGATCTCGGGGCTAACTCCGGGCGCACACCACTCATAGGTATTATGACTCACATTTTTTTCGAAATCGTAAGAAAAAATATAGGCGCGGTCTGCTTGAACGAAAGACGCAAGTTCTCCGAGTGACCGGTTGATAATCGCCGGCATTTCCTCCAAGTCTAAGTTAATATACTCCCCTGATATTTTTAATAACAAGCGCTGGAGCGCTGCATGTCGCTTGTTTTCATCGGTGGCACGCTGTTCCTTTGTGACATCTTGCACTAGTCCGAACAAGCGATGATCTGCTCCATCGCGTGTAGAGCGAAAGGAGATGCGTATCCAGCGCATTTCACCTGAAAGTGTCCGAAAACTAGTGGTGAAATTTTTATATACTCCCGGTTTATCGCTTACCTCCTGAATGATGACTTTTATTTCTCTGGCGGCATCTTCTCCATAACGCGCTAGTGTCTCTTCTACTTCTAAAGGACCTTTTTCTATAGACCGCTCGAAAATCGAATATAACTCATCGGTCCAAACGATTTCTCCAGTTTTCAAATTTACCTCCCAAGCACCCATATTCGCGATTTTCTGGGCATCATTTAGCAGATCCCGCTGTTTCTTAATCGCTCTTGTGGTGCGAACCCGCTCTGATATATCCCGAGAATTCGCGATAACAAACTCCTCGTTGTTAATGGTAGCCAGCTGTACAGTCACTTCTACGGGAAAAGAAGAACCCGTCTTTTGATTATAATTTACACCTTCTATCAGTAAAACGCCTGCATGTCTAAGCTCCTCGATATGCAGCTGCCACGCACCTTCTTTTCTAAAGATTTCTTCAAAATCCCATACGAATAAGTCTTCAGGCTGGAAATCATGAATCCCTAAGCGCTCTTGCGCCACCCGATTCAAGTAAAAAATAGCCCCGTTCGTACGTGCCACCTGTAGACCATCAGAAGATTGATTGATGAGGTTCTGGAGTAGCGAAACCTTTAGCTCTTGCTCCTTCAACTCATTTATTTCACTCAAGAAGCCGATCATTCGTGACTTTGGCTGCCCAGCCGCATCTAACAGATAACGACCTTTACAGTTAAACCAGACGGCATGCCCTTCTTTATGAAAAAAGCAAACATCTAAGTCAAACAGCTTTTTGGGATTATCCTGCATCTGCTCCAGCAAAGCCAGCGCCTCTTCGAATGATTGTTCAGCCACTTGCTGTTGCCACCTAAAATCCGGAGCTTTGGCCTCGGCCAAAGAAAATCCCAGTGCAGCCCATAGCTCGTCAGAAAGGTATATCTCCTCGGGGTTCTCTGTATTCCAATACCAGACACCATCGGAGATGGAATGGATCATAATATCGACCGCATCTGTATTCTGTTTAAAAAATGATTCGAGTTCTGTAGCTAAGTGGTTCATAAGCAGAAAATAAACAAGGCCAAGATACACAATAAAAGTATTTCTTGCTTACAACGGATTTAAAAAGCCATCAATAAAGTGTATAATTCCATTTCGCGCATCTACATTGCCCTCGATTACAGCAGCTTGCTCATTCAGTACCCGCCTACCGGACTGTAGGGTAACCGTGATGACATTCGGTTCAAAAAGTGTAGGTAGTGTTTCCTCTTGTATGTCTCCTAAAATGCGGCGGTTAAAAACGATATGATACAGCATCCTGTTACGCGCCAGAGCGAGCTGCTCGCTATCCGCATCTGCAGGTAGTGCCCCATTCGCCCATAGCTGCAAGGCCTGCGGATCAGGTACGAAAACCGTTATGGGTGAAACTATCTGAAGGGTATCGACTATTTCTAATCGCTCTAGTACAGATACGA
Organism: Nitritalea sp.; assembly: GCF_054166705.1. Taxonomy (NCBI): domain Bacteria; kingdom Pseudomonadati; phylum Bacteroidota; class Cytophagia; order Cytophagales; family Cyclobacteriaceae; genus Nitritalea; species Nitritalea sp. The sequence goes on along the minus strand of NZ_JBSZCV010000008.1, from coordinate 661,571 downwards.
AAAGACGTGCGTCTTCCCGCTCTTGTAAGGTTTCCCATACTGTTTTTTCTTGCCCTACGGGCAATTCCTCAAAGGCATCACAAGCCCAAAATACGATCAGCCCCAAAAGTAGTAACCAAGCCCTTTTCATGAATCGTCAATTTAACCCTAAAGATAAGAGAATAAAAAAACCCACGATAAATCGTGGGTCAAAACTATGAGGCAGTTTTAATTATCCTTCCATATCATCATCTTCCTCTTCTGCCATTTCTGGTAGAATAACTGCGTCAATTACGTGAATAACACCGTTTGTAGCTAACATATTTAAGTTGTCGCTATTTAAAGGTGCACCACCTACAGTCATAGCAGATAGGTCAATTGTGATTTCAGCACCACCTAAGGTAGCTACTTCCATACCGTCTCTCAGATCCTGAGAGAAAGCACGTGTGTTCCCAATCACATGCAACTGAAGTACTGCTGTTAAGGTTTCTAGGTCGATGTCTTCGATACCATCTACCTCAAGTGCTTCATAAAGTGCCATAAATGCTGCGTCGGTAGGCGCAAATACGGTGAAATCATCTTCAAAACCACCCATAAATGCTCCGGCTAAATCAGCACGCTGTAGAGCCGCTAAAAGTTGCGTGAACTCAGGAGTTTCTCCTTCAGTAGCAGCAATTACCATCTCGGCGATATTTTCGCTTGGTGGCATTAACACAAAGTCTAAAACGTGGATAACACCATTAGATGCATCGATGTCGGTTTGAACCACACGGGTATTTCCGTTGATCCATACATTACCATTTTCAGCAATACTCACAAAAATAGGCGCATCGGCTACCGTATTCAGGCGACCCGCTTCTAAATTAGCTGCCATGGCCTCACCTGCAAGAACGTGGTAGGTTAGCACATCTCCTAATCCTTCCATACCGAGTAGGTCATCTGCGGTTAGGTTATTCTCCTCTAAGAACGCTTCGAATGCGGCATTAGTCGGAGCAAAAACAGTAAAAGGACCATCAGAAGAAAGTGTCTCTACTAGACCCGCAGTCTCTACAGCTGTTACCAAAGTAGAGAAATCAGGAGTCTCAGAAGCAATCTCTACGATATTAGATTCTGCTGCTGGAGGAGTAGGGATCGGATCATCCTCATCGCTACACGCTGTGAAACCCATCGCTAGCGCTAACCCTAGCGCCGGTGTCGTGAACTTACTGTACTTTTGAAAGAAATTCATAAAATAATTGGTTTAGTGAATTACAAAGATATATACTTAATTTCGATTAATAAGGTTATTGTAATTTTTATATTCTCGACGATTTACACCTTTCTTTTATCAATCACTATGCCAAAAGGTGGCATGTCCTCAAAAAAAGAATCACTTTTCACATAATAGGTATGGGTATCGCCTCATATAAAAGTATACGAACCGGTTTTCGATTATGTCTCAAAAAAAAGTGATTTTTTTAATGCCTGCAGCTAAGACCATGACGGCAAGCTCAGTACCCAAACTATTCTTCCACGAGAATGGAAAAAATGGATTCGATTCCCGTTCTTTGTGCCCTATGCGGATTTTCAGACTCTCTTCCACTTTACTTGTTGTACTGCTTACGCTTGCGTGCAAAAAACAAGACAGCTGCTCGCTTGACTCCAAGATTACCAGCAGAGAAATTTCTTTGGATATCATTCGGCTTGATAAGGAATTCCAAAATGCTGAAAGTGCGAGCGTCATTCAGGTCCTCTTGGAAGAGCACCACGAGTTTACCACACTGTTTTTTGGTGCCGATGCACTCAATCAAGTGGAAGAGCTCGCAGAATCCTTGTTTGACCTGCACCAAGAGGCTGACTTTAAGCCGCTAGACGCGGCGATCGCCACTGAGTTTGCAGATACGAAAGCGCTAGAAAAAGAAATACAGGAGGCCTTTAAGCATTTTTCTTATTATTTCCCTCAAGAAAATTTACCCCGCCTCTATTTTATTAACAGTGGCTTTGCTGCCGACTTCACTTTAGATGCAGACATCATCATTATCGGCTTAGAGTATTTTCTACCTGAAGAGAGCGGCTTTGTTCCACCGGATCTGCCCTACTACATCCGGAAAAGATACGCGCCCGCCTATCTCGTGCCCAACTTAATGACAGCACTCTCTACCCGTTTTAATACCACCCAAGCAGACGATCAGACACTGCTAGCAGAAATGATCTATTACGGCAAAGCCTATCACTTTACAAAAAGTCTTTTGCCCTGCACCCCGGACAGCCTAATTATCGGCTATACGGGAGAGGAAGTAGTGGCCTCCTACGCGAATGAACGCTACATCTGGTCCTATTTCGTAGAGCAAGACCTCTTTTTCGAAACTAATCCCTTCATCATTCGCAAGTATACCGGAGAAGCGCCAAACACAGACGAGATTTCTCCCGATGCTCCCGGCAGGCTGGGCCGCTGGCTCGGCTGGAATATCGTGGACGATTTCCAGTTAAAAGAAGGGCTAGACCTAAAAGCACTTATGGCCGAGCCACGTGCCGACCATATTTTTAGGGCATCAGGCTATCGTCCGCGGGAGTGACAATCGCCTCTTTTTTGCGCTTCATGCGCTCACCACGCTCAAAATGCTTACATAAGTGGGTAATGCTACACCCCGCGCACTTCGGACTTCGAGCCAGACAGGTATAACGTCCATGGAGTATCAACCAGTGATGGGCTTGGTGAACATGTTGTTTTGGAATATGCCGAATTAGATGTTTTTCCACCTCCAGCGGTGTTTTAGCCGTGAGTGGGGCGAGCCCCAAACGACGAGAGACCCGAAAAACATGGGTATCCACGGCCATGTTTGGCTGATGCCAAATGACAGAGGTAATCACATTAGCCGTTTTTCGACCTACCCCGGGGAGTTTGATAAGCTCTTCCACCGTCTGGGGGACCTCACTGTGGAAGTCCTCCACCAGCATTTTTCCGAGACCGAGGAGATGTTTGGTCTTATTATTTGGATAAGAAACGCTTCGAATATAGGGAAAGAGGCTCTCGAAATCGCTGCTTGCCAGATGCTCCGGCGTAGGAAAATCCTGAAAAAGCTTTTCCGTAACGATATTGACACGCTTATCTGTGCACTGCGCAGATAAAACGACAGCTACCAGTAGCTGAAAGGGGTTTTCGTATCGTAACTCCGTCTCTGCCTCCGGCATGGCTACCTGAAAGTGTTCGATAAGCGCCGCATAACGCTCCTTTTTAGTCATAACTTGTCTTTTATTTACTCTCTTAACAAAAAAAGAATAAAAAAGGCATAAAAAAAACCTGATTGCTCAGGTTTACCTGTCTTCACACTTTCTCTAAGCCCGCTTTTTTAGCCTTTCGGAGCACTTGGGCTGCGGTTAGGCTCGGCCGCTTAAAGGTGGCGTCTAAAGCACGCATACTTTCTCGAAGCGATAAGTATTCTTGAAATAAATCCGGCTGGGTCAAGAGGTAAGCATGGAAAACTTCTTCCTCTTGGGCAGGCATTTCTCCATAGACAAATCGCAAGAGATCATTTGGGGTAAAAGGTTCTGTCATAGGCACTTTGTATCACGTTTAGTTTTTTTCTCAGATTAATGAGCGCATAGCGCATGCGGCCAAGAGCCGTATTTATGCTTACGCCCGTCTGGTCAGCAATTTCCTGAAAACTTAAATCCATGTAATGCCGCATGATCAAAACTTCTTTTTGAGCCTCCGGCAGCTCATCGATAAGCCGGCGAATGAGAACAGTGGTTTCTTCTTTTACGCGTGCATCCTCTACTGTTTGTTCAGCAAACTGCAAGGAATTAAAGATATCCACACCGTCTTCCATGACGATTTTAGGGTAACGCTTCGCCTTTCGAAAGTAATCGATCGCTAAATTATGCGCGATACGCATCAGCCAAGGCTGAAACTTACCCTCTTCGTTATACGCATCACTACTTAAAGTCTGTACGACCTTAATAAATACATCCTGTAATAAATCCTCCGCTACAGCATCATCTTTTACAATAAGCTGAATCGTAGTAAAGACACGCGACTTATACTTCTCTACTAATGACTCAAAGGCAAATTCATTTCCAGCACGGAACTGCGCGATTAATTCGCTGTCCTTAGGACTCGTCCTTTTGTTCATAAATTCTGACTGTTAAATAACGTAGAGGTTTATGCCATAGTATATATTTTATCGTGCCTTATTGGAATAGAATCGTTTGCTAATTTTGTTCGCGTAAAGCATAATTGGCAAAATCAGCTTTAAACAGTATTTTTAACCCATTCCTTGACTTCAAATGTAAGTAAAGGAATGCATGCGTGCAAGATTTTAAGTGCTTTCTTTTGCGGATTAACCGCTTAAACAAAAGCGTGTCTGAGACAAAATTGTTATCTTCGAACTGTGAAAAGTACGTAATTGCTCCATATTTCTGATTATCAAGGAGCTACTTTTACTAAAAAAGCGAAAAATTCGAATAATTATAAGCAACGTATTATGGACATCACCGGAACAGTAATCCAAATTTTAGCCGAACAAAGTGGCAGCTCCAGGAATGGCAACACCTGGAGAAAACAAGAATATATCATCGAAACTCCTGGTAATTACCCGAAAAAAGTGTGCCTAGCTGTGTGGGGAGATAAAATCGAACAGTTCGGCATCCAGCAAGGAGAAACCATCACCGCTGGCATCGAAATCGAAAGCCGCGAGTATAATAGCCGCTGGTATACTGACATCAAAGCATGGCGGGTAGAGCGTGAAGGCCAGTCTGCTGGGGCTACGGCAGGTGCGGCAAGTGGCAACAGCTTCAGCCAAAAATCCGGCGGGTCTCCAGACGTGAGCTCCTTCTCAGACGATAGCGCGGAAGACGTCCTCCCATTCTAAATCAATCCTCCAGAAGATCTCTGGAGCTAAGGCTGAAGCCGAAGGCCAAAATAATACCCCATAAAGGTACCCAAAGCCATCAAAGTAAGGCCGATGCCGACCACAAGAAGGAGCGTTCCTAAAGGCATATCCCAAGGAACGTCTCCTATCTTAAATTTTATGCGCCGATTGAAATCCATCGTCTATCTAAATCTATTAGCCCTAAATAAAAAAAGAGCGGACAAGCCGCTCCCGAAACACTAGTTTTCTCTCTTCATACTTACTTTTATAACGCTGCTTTCCAGCCTTTAGTTTCGATTTCCTCGGCACTTTTTAGTACCGTTTGTTCTAATGCCGCCTTATACGCATCTAAGCGGGCGCCAAGTTCCTGATCATGAGCGCCTAAGATACTTGCCGCTAAAATACCGGCATTTTTCGCCCCGTTAAGGGCTACTGTGGCCACAGGAATTCCACCAGGCATCTGCAAAATCGACAAAATACTGTCCCAGCCGTCTATGCTATTCGAAGATTTTACAGGTACCCCGATTACCGGTAGACTGGTCATAGAAGCCACCATACCCGGTAAGTGCGCCGCACCTCCCGCACCGGCGATGATCACCCGAATCCCTCGCGAACGGGCAGAGCGGGCATACTCCACTAGGCGATCCGGCGTGCGATGTGCCGACACTACCGTCAACTCAAAATCTACCCCGATCTCTTCTAAAAATTTGGCCGCTTCGGCCATCACTGGCAAGTCGGACTGACTTCCCATAATGATTCCTACCTGCTTTGTCATGCTTGTATTTGTATTTTAGCCCGTATTTCGTCTGCCTTTGGCTTTAAAGCCTCCACATCATCCGCTAAGATGGTCATATGCCCCATCTTTCGGAAAGGCTTGGTGATTTTTTTTCCATATAGGTGTACATACACCCCCGGAACAGCCATCACCTCTTCCATGCCCGCCACGATCGCCTGCCCCTCGAAACCCGGCGCACCCAGTAGATTGACCATAGCTGCCGGGCAGCGCAAAGCGGTTTCCCCTAGGGGAAGTCCCATAATGGCTCGAAAATGCTGCTCAAACTGCGAGGTGAAATTACCCTCGATCGTGTGATGCCCGCTGTTATGGGGACGGGGCGCTACTTCATTGACCAGTAAACTGCCATCTTCAAGTAAAAACATCTCCACCGCTAGGATTCCCGTCATGCCCAAGGCATCGATGACTTGACGTGCCAGTGCCTGCGCTCGAGCTTCTACCTCCGCTGAAATCGGCGCTGGTGCATATAAATATTCGACCAAATTCGCAGTGGGATGAAAAGCACAAGCTACCGCAGGATAAGACTTTACCTCACCCGCCGTATTTTTAGCTACGATGACCGCTAACTCCAAGGTAAAAGGAACCAGTTTTTCCAAAAGCCCCGGCGCATCGAAAGCTTTGTCCCAATCCGCAGCAGTTCGAATAATCGACACCCCACGCCCATCGTAGCCGTCGCGGCCCAACTTATGCACAGCGGGAAGGAAATCCATATGCTGCTGCGCGTCCGCGCGATCCGCCGTTAAACGAAAAGGAGCAGTGGGAATACCATGCTCCTCATAAAAGGCCTTTTGAAGCCTTTTGTCTTGTATCAACTGAATCACTTCCGGCTCCGGATAAACTTCCTTGCCAGCCTCTTGGAGACGTTTTAAGGCAGCCGTATTCACTTTCTCGATTTCGATCGTGATCAAGTCACATTGCATACCGAACTGAAAAACTGTCTCCTCATCCAGCAGGTCCCCTTGAGTAAACTGGTGCGCTAAAGGGCGACAGGGAGCCGCTGCATCTGGATCTAATATATGAATAGTGGCGTTATACGAAATCGCTGATTGAATAAACATACGACCTAGCTGACCACCCCCTAGGATGCCAAGCGTCTTACTTATGGCTGTTTTTTTCACAAGCACTACTGTTTTGGTGTGAAACAAAATTACAGCAATAAATTTATTTTGTCAGCATCCTCGGAAAGATTACTAGACCGGTCGGCCACCAATTAACCGCAGCAAGACCGAAATAATGGCCAGTACCAGCAGCACATGAATAAGCGCTCCTAAACTATACACGAAAAAGCCTAAAATCCATCCTATCAGCAGGATTAAGGCTATCAAATACAATAATGAACTCATGGTTGTTGTCGTTTGGTTATGTACTACCTGAATCCAAAACTGTGCCAGCCCGAGTCCCTATTTCCTAAATAGCTGAAAATCAATCCAAGTTCCCACCGATACGCACCCCCATGAGCTCCATTAGCTTTTTTGCATTAAAACTTGGACAGGGACCCGTTTTCAGTGTGTAATCGAAGTCGATGGTACGCTCGCCTACCTCACTATGAAAACTGTAATTCACCACATACGAAAGCCGCCTTGCTAGCCCACTCAGCTCGATATCATGTGTAGAAATGATCCCCTGACAGCTTCCCTCACCGAGCTGCTGGATCAGCGCTGTACTCCCCATGATGCGGTCTTCTGTATTCGTCCCTTTCATGATTTCGTCCATAAGAAAAAACATCCTATCACCGGCAGCTAAACGCTCGATTAAGGTCCTGATACGCGCCATTTCCGCATAAAATGAACTTACACTTTCCGCTAAATTATCCGCATTTCGCATGCTCGTAAAGAGATAAAAATCCCCCAGCACCAGCCTTTTGGCCGAAGGCCGTAACCCCACCTGCACCAAGAGCACACTCAGACCCACTGTGCGCATAAATGTGGTCTTTCCCGACATATTCGCGCCCGTTAGCAGCATGATTTTTTGGCCAGGGCCAAAGGAAAAGTCATTGGCCACCGCTCGCTCGCGCGGCAGAAGGGGGTGACGCAAGCGCTCGGCTGTATAACGCGCCTCTGTGGTCTGCTCCACGCTGCCATCCAAGCCCTCCGCTACACTACTCAAGGCTAAATTCGCTAATACCTCTAACTCTAAAGCGGCCGCGCGCCAAGAAGGATAGGCCTTTCCATGCTGTTTAAACCACTGCGTATAGCGCCATAAATAGTAAAAATCCAACCAAGCGATAAAATTAAAAATGAGGTATACCAAGTTAAAACGCGACTCCAGCATAAAAACATTTTGCGAAATCCCGCGTATTCCAGCCGCAGTAGCTGCCTGCTGAAAAACTTGTACAAATGGCGTTAATGCAGGGTCTTGGTGGAGAGGTGACTGCCGAAAACGTGTAAAAAGTTGCTCCATGCGCCGCACCTGTCGACCGTCTGGAAGCGCATCGGAAACAGCCTTTAAGGTCTTAAAAACCAGTCCAAGCACGAAAAGTCCTCCTAAAATCCATAGGCTCAGATACAGCGCTGAAATCACCTGATACAGCACTAGAAAAAGAAGGGGAACACCGACGACAGGCCCGAGCACCATCGCTAGCCAGAAGCTGCCTTTCCAGCTGCCAGCAGGTAATTCGTTCGAGCGCTTAAGCGTTTCTTTCGGCTCATAGGTGGCGGCTGCCTGCGCGATTAAGTCCTGCAGTAGCTCTGGGTCCTGCCGAAGCACGTCCAGGGCGGCACGCCGTGCATCAGCCTGCTGGTCCATGGGCTGGGCTTGCGCCAAAAGAGATGCCAGACGCTCCTGCGCATCTGTATGCGGGCTGTAGTTTAAAAGCTGAAATAAAGAGTGCTCCCCGAAAACATCTAAATCCGAGGTGTAGGGATGCTTGGAATCCTTAAACACTTCACCAGAAGGATACCCGCTGAAGTCGCGGACTGCTTTTTGGCGCAAGCCCTCCGCTAAGCGCACGCGCTCCAGACAGTAGCGCTGGGCCTTTTCAGCCGCGGCTGTGCGCTGCACTAAATAAATAAAACCGCCTAAAAATAGAAAAAAAAGCAGACCATAGCTTGGATGCTCCGAAACTGCCAAAATGAGAAAAACAAGTAGGCCCGCAAACAAGGCGAGCCGCGCTAAGGAGAATAAAAAAACCAATCGCTTGATCTTTTCTTGTCGCTGCCGGAAATGTGCCTCCCGGGTCTCAAAAGGTAATGCCATGGACAAAAGTACATAAATCTGCCCAGCCTGCCAGCATCTGCCCGCCCTAAGAACCTTTTTAGGGAAGCAGGTCCATACGTACCCCCTAAGGGCCCCAAGATGCGTACAGCAACGTAAAGCTGGGCCTTTCGCCTAGATCTAATGGAACATTCCCGTGAAACATAAAGAAAGCGAACTGAAATGATTTTATGCAATATTGTTGCATTTTAAATTTTTCTCACGTATCTTTAGGCATCATTCAATTGTACTTCATTAGAATGATGGTGGTTGACAGCGAGACCTCGAACTTTTCGAGGTCTTCTTTTGTTTCGCTAAGCATGAAAAGATTCACAGCTTTCCTTTTTATTATTGGCTTCAGTGCCTTACTGTTAGGCTCCTTATCGGCCTCAGTCCTTAAGGAGGACATGTGGGCGCTTTTCGGAAAGACCCGTTTCATCGAAAAGCTAAACCGAGAGTATAATATGTACTTTCTCTACCCGAAGTTTCCGGATGAACTCATGGACTATGCAGGCAAGGAGGTTGAGGTAACAGGTTTTTACATTCCACTGGAAATGAATGATGCGAATATTGTCGTGATTTCTAAATTTCCGATGGCGGAATGTTTTTTTTGTGGAGGAGCTGGCCCTGAATCCGTGGTAGTGGGATATTTGGAAAAAAAACCATCCAGAAGGTTTAAAGTGGACGAAATAGTAACTGTAAAAGGCCGCTTACAATTGAATGAAGACGATATAGACGAACTCAACTTCATTCTAAAAAATGCCAGTATCTACAAAAAGTAAACGCGAAAAAAAACTTCCAGTCACCGTCTTAAGCGGCTTTTTAGGAGCAGGAAAGACGACCTTACTCAATCATGTGCTGCATAACAAGCAGGGCCTAAAAGTGGCGGTTATCGTAAACGATATGAGTGAGGTCAACATCGACGCGCAGCTAGTCGCGCGTGAAAACACCCTCTCTCGAACAGAAGAGAAGCTCGTGGAGATGAGTAATGGCTGCATCTGCTGCACGCTACGAGAAGATCTTATGGAGGAGGTAGAAAAACTAGCGCGAGAGGGGCGATTCGACTACCTATTAATCGAAAGTACGGGCATCTCCGAGCCCCTCCCCGTGGCACAAACTTTTAGCTTCGTAGATGAAGAAAAAGGCATCGACCTGAGCCGCTTCAGTCGCTTAGACTGCATGGTAACAGTGGTAGACGCCTTAAACTTCGCTAAAGATTTCGGAAGCGCAGCCACCCTTCATAGCAGCGGACTTAATGAAGACCCAGAGGATCAGCGTACGATCGTCAACTTGCTCACCGATCAGATAGAGTTCGCTGATGTCATTTTAGTAAATAAAATCGATCTCGTCTCGCCAGAAGATGCAGAGGAACTGCAAGCCATCATTCGCAGCCTAAACCCAAAAGCACGTATTTACCTGACTCAAAATAGTCAAATAGATCCCTCCGCGATCCTAAATACAGGACTTTTCGATTTTGAGACTGCCAGTGAAAGTGCCGCATGGCAGGAAGAACTGCGCCATGAGCACAGCCCAGAAACAGAAACCTATGGCATCAGCTCCTTTGTCTTTCGAGCGAAGCGGCCTTTCCATCCGACACGTTTCTGGAACTACCTCAGTGGGCAGTGGCCAGATACCATTATCCGAAGCAAGGGCCTTTTCTACCTCGCTTCACGTAAAGATGAGGCGATTTCTTGGTCACAAGCGGGAGGATCGCTGAAAGCTGAACCCGCAGGCGTTTGGTGGGCAAGTATGTCCTTCGGGGAACGCATGCAGCATCCCTCTTTCCTCAATTACCGGGATACAATCGAAGCGAAATGGGATAAAGAGCTAGGAGATCGCCAAAATGAGCTTGTCTTTATCGGGCAAGATATGGACGAAGGCCTGATTCGCTCAGAATTAAACGCTTGCTTACTTGACGATCGAGAGTTCGCTAATTTCCTATCTGGTGCAAAATTTGAAGATAACTGGCCGATCCCTCGTTTAAAACCGCATTAACATGAAGCCTCCCCGTAACAAAAAGACGTCAAAGCTGAAAAAAAGTACCACTCGCCCATCCCTTTCTGAAAAGGAAGAGCATGCAGAAAAAAAAACAAAGCAGGAAGAGCAAAAAACCTCTCCTGAGGTGGGCGCTAAGGACAAGCAAGCCGCATACGCGGCGAAGTGGCAGGCCCTAAAAGCGGCCGAAGCTGAAAAGGACGAAGACATCGAAGAGGAGAGTAGAGATTTCGGTGGCTTTCCTAGCGACATCTCACTGGGGCATAACTTGGGCTGTACCCCTGAACGTAAAAAAAGGCGAGACTAATGCTCGCCTTTTCTGTTTCGGTACCCTCATACAGGAAGGCCCTTTACTAATGACATGGCGCCGAGGCGCAAAACTTATATGCACGCCCTTTAGGCTCCTTTCGGATCCCCCGGCTTTCCTTCCGGATAGTAATGATGCACATCCTGCTGCGGGAATGGAATCTCGATGTCGTGGGCTTCGAAGGCCTCTTTTATCTCCTCCATCTTCTCCCAGTATACCGGCCAAAGATTTCCAGCATCGGTCCAGCAGCGTACTGAAAGGTCTAGGGAGCTATCGCCAAAGGTAGTGAAAAGTACTACCGGTGCCGGATCTTTATGCACGCGTTCGTCCTTTTCTAATAGCTCTAAAATAACGCGACGCGCCTTTTTCAAGTCAGTACCATAGGCGACCCCCACCGACATTTCCACACGGCGCGTAGGCTTATCGGAAAGGTTTACGATTTTATTATTCGCGAGTGCACCGTTCGGCACAGTCACCACCTTATTATCGAAATTCCGAATTTTTGTGTATAAAATGGCGATGCTTTCTACCGAGCCGAGTGTGCCCTGAGCATCGATGGTATCTCCCACACGGAAGGGTTTGAAGATAAGAATCAACACACCACCGGCAAAATTAGACAAGGAACCCTGAAGGGCTAAACCTACGGCCAAACCTGCAGCACCTAAAATGGCGACGAAAGAAGCCATCTGCATGCCTAAAGTGGTGGCTATACTAATCCCCAATAAAACGTACAAAAGCGCACTCAGCAAGCTCTTTAAAAAAGTGGCCAAAGAAGCATCAATCTCATACTTAGTAAAGGCATTTCCTAAGAGCTGGATCGCTAATTTTATCACATAGCGCCCGACAAGAAAGAGTAAAATGGCTTTCACTAAGGCAGGTCCCACATCTTTAAGGGCTAAATCAAGTAGTCGTTCTGTCAATTGGTCTAATTCCATGAAATAATTAAGTTTTTTTAAAATTACTTTTCCTTTCTATTTTATGCAAAGAACTTGCCACCTAAATGCCCAAAACCAGCGAATTTGTACCTTTTCGAAGCCCGCTTGCTGGCAGAGTGCATGCAGCTCGGCCTTTCGAAAGGCTCGGCACACCGACAGGGGAGCATCATTTTTTACCATGGGACTTCGGGAAAACAGGCGCGTTAGTAGCCCGATGCTGTAATAGGCAAAAGGATGCCGATGCAAATCATTTATCACCACCCCCAGCCGAACCTTTTCGTGTAATACACGAAGGAGAGCCACAAACTCCTCATCGTTCAAATGATGCGTAAACAGTGTACAGGTGGCCACGTCTGTCCCTTCGGCTAAAAAATCAGGAGCAAATACATTTTGATGAAAGATGCGAACATCCGGGAGATCGGCCAGATTTACCTGCGCCGCCGCCACTGTGGCCGCATTTGCATCCACTCCAGAAAATTGAAAGCGATCGAGGACCTTTTGGGCCCTGGCCCAGTTCCACATCACGCGCAGCATATCTCCACCCCCACAGCCGAGGTCGAGGACCCGGATTTTGCCCGTAGGGCGCTGCCGTAACCAGTAGCGCAGGCCAGAGGTCGTGACCTGATTTCCTCCGAGGAATTTATTGATCACCCGCAGCTCCCGTAGCGTTTGCTCCAGCACAGGACCGGAGGTTTGAAAGTCATCCATCCATTCTTTTTCATAGGAGCGGGTGCTGAAATCAGGCTTCATAGTGTAGGAGTAAGGTTTCTAAGGTGAGGCCAGGGCCAAAGCCCATCGCTAAAATCGGGCCATCCGGCTGCTGCTGCATCCAGCGCTCCAGCACGAAAAGGATCGTGGCCGAAGACATGTTGCCATGGGCAGCGAGAACGGCGTAAGAGGGCTCCAGTTGACTCCTGCCCACGGCGAAGGCCTCCGCCACCTTCGCCAGGATCTGCTTGCCCCCCGGGTGAATCGCGAAATTCGGAATCTTGTCCAGCGCATAGGTGGCCTGAAGGCGCCCTCGAAAGCGGTCGATGGCTCCAGAGAGCAGCTCGGGCACATACTTGGTCAGCTTCATCTCAAAACCAAAGTTGCCGATTTCCCAAGCCATGTCCTCCTCTCCAGCCCCCACCAGGGCACTATACTTTTGCGCCAGGCGGAGAGCTCCTTTTTTAGGTCTTTTGGGCACGATGAGTGCAGCCGCCGCACCATCTCCGAAAAGCGCATTAGCGAGGAGATTGTCCTCCGTAAAGGTTTTTTGGAAATGTAGCGTGCAGAGCTCCACACATACCAGAAGCACCTGCGCGTCTGGCTGTGTCTGACAGAGGGCGTCGGCAAGCTTCAAGCCATTAAATGCCGCATAGCAGCCCATGAACTGAATGCTATAGCGCTCCACATCGGGAGCTAGGCCAAGACGCTGCTGCAGGTCCACCTCCAATCCAGGCGCATACATGCCCGTGCAGCTGACGACCACTAGGTGGGTAATGGTGTTCGCCGCCACCTCCGCCTGTGCCAAACAGCGGCTGGCAGCATCCGCTCCAAGGAGGGGGGCATGCTGCCGATAGGCCGCCATGCGATCTACGGTCGAAGGAAAGGGTTCCAGGGCTTCATTAGGAGGAAAAAACTGGTAGCGCGTAGGGTCCTTTTCCTGAAAATCACGCAGCACACTCTGGCGCGAAAGAATTCCCGACTGGCGGTAGATGAAGCGCAGCTTGCGGGCATCATCTCCTGTCAGCTGGTGGGCCCGTTCCATAAAATCAGCGATGCGCTGCTGAGGAATATCCGCCCCTGGATTAGCCGAGCCTATGCTCGATATGTAGCTATTCATGCAGTAATTTACGCGTTATTTGGCTAACTTGGTTATGCCTATCAAACATCCTGCTTACATAAAAGTTATGCCCCCGATGACGCTTACCTTTAAATCCGCGGACTGGAAGCACCTCCGCATTCCTTTTTCCTACTATCTGCTTCCCGTGTTCCTTTTTGCACTGGCTTTCGTGCCCGAACTGGACCCGAACCGCTTCGCACTGGTATTCATTAGTTTACACTTATTTTTATACCCTTCCAGTAATGGCTATAACTCCTACTTCGATAAAGACGAAGGCAGCATCGGAGGGCTACGGACCCCGCCGAAGGTCACCAAAGGACTTTACACACTTTCTTTACTCTTTTTTGCGGCCGCCCTCTTGCTGGGGCTGGCGGTGAGCTTTACCTTCACCCTGCTGATGCTCGTATACGGTTTAGTCTCCATGGCTTATTCGCACCCTAGCATCCGCCTAAAAAAATATCCTTTTGGGAGCTGGCTCGTCGCAGGTATCTTCCAAGGCTACCTGACCTTTATCATGAGCCTGAGCGGGCTCGGGGCTGGAGGACTGGAGCTGCTTTTCCTCCCTGAATATGCCCTTCCGGGCCTACTGACCACCTTCGTACTCATGGGCTCTTACCCCCTTACGCAGGTGTACCAGCACGAAGAGGATGCGCGCCGTGGCGATCAAACGCTCAGCCTGCTACTAGGAAAAAAAGGCACCTTCCGCTTCTCTGCTGTCTGGTTTCTGCTTTCTGGTCTGGCCTTTGCGGGATATTTTTTGGCCACAGGCCAAAACTGGGCAATACTCGGGTTTTTCGTCTTTTTAAGTCCGCTACTGCTGTTTTTCGGCTATTGGATGCGAAAAGTATGGCAAAACCCCGTGCGCTACTGCGATTATACGCATGCCATGTGGATGAATAGACTGTCCGCTACTGCGCTCAACTTGTTTTTTGCCTGGTACTGGCTGGAAAGTGGAGAAAATCTCCAGCTTTTTGCCCTGATTCATTAATTTTGTACCCATGGGAGAAAAAAAATGCCCCCACTGCGGGGAATGGTCCGCCTGGAACGGAGACATGCGCGACGCCTGCGAGCACTGCGGGAAACCGCTGGGTGGACGCGACTTAGACTACCAAGAAAAACGAGATGCCGACACGAAACGCAACGAAGAACAGTGGATTTTTTACATCAAAGAAAGTGATTCCGAGGCGGTAAAAATGGCCAAGCATGTCGGAAATTTCTTCTACACCATTTACATGGGCATCATCACCTTTATCGCTTGGCTGATCGCTGTACTGCCAGGATGAGACTTCGTTTAAGGAACTAAATTCCCGGGCCATGGATACGCACAAAAACGCGATCAGTACCTTTCATGTATGGTTAAACCCTTACTTTTGGGTTCCGGCATTGCTGTTTTGGATCAACCAATACCTCGAACGGGGGCTTGAAATTCATCTGCCCTATGTGCACGCTTATGGAGATGACCTGCTCGCCATGCCGGTCGTTTTTGGCCTTACCTTACAGGTGTACCGCTGGTTTCATCCGCTTCGGGAGGCTTTTATTTTCACACCCATCCAGCTCCTCGTCGGCCTCCTCTACTTTTCCCTGCTCTTCGAAGTCCTGCTGCCCCGCTATTCAAGCACCTACACCGCCGACCCGTGGGATGTGCTCTGCTATACCCTCGGCACGCTTTACTTTTATTACCTGCTAAACCGGCCGGCCTGCTCCTCCTAAGTGCTTTTCCTTTGGCGCTCCCGCGCAAAATAAACAAAGCAAACCTGCCCGATCGGAATAGAATATGGAAGCATTCCTGTCCAGGCCTAAAACCAAGTTTCCTGCACCCAAAATGTACGCTGCTCTAGTGCTGTAAACGTATAATTCCCCTCATGATCCAGCACCAGCTGCACCGGCTTTTCCGCCTTGAGTTTCATCACCGGCAGTCCTGGCCGGGTTAATTCCAGATAAAGTTCAGTCTCAGGGATGACTGTTACACGCCCCGGTATGCGCCACTTTTTCCACTGCCCGCTCTGTACGGGCGTAAATTTCTGATCTCCCTGAAAGAGCAGCTGCTGCACCCCTAGCTGTGCGGTGAAGTCTAGGACACTTTGGCGCAGCGCGCCAAAATCCCCGAAAACATGTACTGCCTCATGCTTGGAAGCTTTCAAGTAATGGAGCGCGGTGGGATAAGCCGTCTCCGGCTGGACATGTAGAAATTTTAAGGGGTAGTGCGCCCGCAGGAGTTCCGTCTCCCGTGCCGCGAACTCCTCCGACACCAGAGCCACATCGATTTTAATGCCCCAGGAAGCCACCTTCTCGAGCACAGCCTCCGCCACCATGACCGTGGGCGCCCACTCCAGCAGCGCCCCCAGCGCCTCTGCATCCACTCCCGCTAAATCGAGCAGCAGCAGTGCCGGCTCCTGTTGTTCTTTTACAAAATGATGACTTGACATGTGCGTTTCGTTTAAACCTCAATAGCTAATATCTACCCCGCGCTAATCACGCAAAAGGCCTGCCTCCACAACCTGACGCTGGCGCCGAAAGAAAGTCGCCGCGTTTTGATAAGCGATCTGGGGCAAATACGCACTGGGCAGGTATTGTGCCAATTTCTCCAGCAGGCTCGGGTAACAGCGGGCGTTTTTTACATTCGGGAAGTAAAAAGGGTGGCGAGAGGGATCCGGAAAGTTTTTTGTATAAAAATAATCCGCCCCGAAGCAGATAGCTTCCCGGCCAAAACGCTCCACACCATGTACAATATGGGCGAATATCCGCTCAGGATTTTCAGTATCCAAGAAGGCACGTAGAAAGTTGATCCCGATTATACCTCCACGCTGCACCACCTCCTGCGCGAATTCATCGGAGATATTCCGCTTATGTGGCCATACTGTCCGGAAGTTCGAGTGAGAGGCTAAAATCGGCAGCTTTAATCCTGCCTTTTCGAGGTGCTCTAAAATGCCCTCCGCGAGCAGGTCAGAGGTATGCGAAAGGTCGATCGGGATGTGTAACTCTGCCATAGCCTCCAGCAGCCGCTGCCCATCGGGTTTAAGACCGACGCCCTCCGTGTAATTTCCCCCGCCAAATCGATTTTCGGTATGATGGGTAAGTGAGAGATAGGCTAGACCACCCACCGCCTGATGAATGGCTCTTAGCCGGTGTAAAGCCTGCGGCAAAGGAGTGTTCTCTTCCGCCAGCCCCGCAGCATTTTCAATCGCCGCCAGCGCGCCGATACCCGGATAAGCGCTCAGCTCCTCTAGCCTGTTCGCCTCCATCGGGTACACCTGATCCGCATAGGCTGATAAAAGATGCTGGTAAGCGGCCACCTGACGGTCTGCCAGCGCCATACTTCCCGGACGTACATCGGTATAAATCGCAAAAACCTGTAGCTGCACACCTCCCGCCTGCAGATGGGGCAGCGCACAAGCGATATCATCCGCCTTCATCGGGTCGGCCTGGGGCACTACAGCTAAATAGGACAGGAGATCACAGTGGGTATCCACTATGGGAAATGATGTTGACATAGGGGTCTGGATAATTTTATGGCAAAAATCCGGGTGTTTTTTAATACTTTTACCGATTAATTCGGTTATACGCACAGCAGCTTTCCCGTGTTTTCACGGTAAAGCAGCACAAATCTCCCAAAAAAATAGCAGAATGCCCATCGCCAGACCTTTTAATTTTACGCAGTGGATAACAGACAATCGGCTCCTGCTGCGTCCACCGATCGGGAACCAACAGGTTTACCTGGAAAATGAAGACTTCATCGTGATGGTCGTCGGGGGGCCTAACAGCCGAACTGACTTCCACTATAACGAAGGAGAGGAGCTGTTTTATCAGGTAGAAGGCGATATTGTCCTAAAGATTGTAGAAGAGGGACAGGTGGTGGATATCCCGATTCGTGAAGGAGAGATGTTTCTGCTCCCTCCCCGTGTGCCGCACAGCCCGCGGCGTCCAGCGAATACGGTAGGCCTGGTCATCGAACGTTACAGGAGACCAGGGGAGCAGGATGGCTTTCTCTGGCACTGTGAAAACTGCGGCCAGGAGCTCTTCCGGCATTTTGAGGAAATCACTGACATCGTTAGCCAGCTGCCTCCGATCATGGAGCGCTTCTGGTCGAATCCAGACCACACCACTTGTGCCGCCTGTGGCACGCGTATGACCCGTTAATCGAAGCCTATGGAAACGAGCTCAAAAACATTTGAATTTCAGGAAGGCCTGGCCTTTGCGCAAGCACTGGATGCACAGGACCCCCTACGCGGCTTCCGAGACCGCTACTACTTTCCGCAGGTTCATGGACAGCCAGCACTCTATTTCTGTGGTAATTCCCTCGGGCTGCAGCCCAAAAGCACAGCAGCCTACCTGCAGCGCGCACTGGACAGCTGGGCTGCGAAAGCTGTGGATGGACACTTCTATGGCGAGGATGCCTGGTACCATATCCGCAAGTTGTCCAAACCTGCCCTAGCCGCTCTAACTGGGGCGGAGGAGCATGAAGTCGTGGCGATGAACAACTTAACCACGAACCTACACTTGCTCTTGGTTTCCTTTTTTCGCCCTGCGGGCAAAAGGGTGAAAATCATCACCGAAGCGGGTGCTTTTCCATCCGATTACTATGTACTCGAGACGCAGCTGCGCTACCATGGACTCGACCCGGATACCTGCTTAGTGGAACTGCAACCGCGGGAGGGGGAGCAGACCCTGCGCACCGAAGATATCGAAGCGAAAATCCTAGAGATAGGCGATGAGCTAGCGCTCGTCATGATGGCCGGCATTCAGTACTATACCGGCCAGCTTTTTGACATGCAGCGCATCACTGCAGCCGCCCATGCCGTGGGGGCCCTGGCAGGCTTCGACCTAGCACATGCCATCGGAAATGCACCCTTGGCACTGCATGAGTGGGGGGTGGATTTCGCCACTTGGTGCAGCTATAAGTACCTCAACTCTGGCCCTGGAAATGTATCGGGAATCTATGTGCACGAGCGCTGGGCCGAAAGCCCTGAGCTCCCACGTTTTGGCGGCTGGTGGGGACACGATGAAGGAGAACGCTTCAAAATGGAAAAAGGCTTTCAGCCCATGCTTGGGGCAGATGGCTGGCAGCTGGCGAATAGCAATGTTCTGGCCCTATATGCTCACCAAGCAGCGTTAGACCTCTTCATGGAAGCAGGAATTAGTAGATTAAGGGAAAAAAGTGAACAATTAACAGCCTACTTAGCGTTCTGCTTAGGTAAGATTGGAGCATTAAAAGAGTGGGTAAGCATCATCACCCCTGCGGAACGGGAAGCGCGCGGCTGTCAGCTCAGCCTGCAAGTGAAAAAAGGGGGCAAGGCACTTTTCGATGCCTTATATGCCCGTGGGGTAGTGGGAGACTGGCGACATCCCGATGTTATTCGGATCGCACCCACTCCGATGTATAATCAGTATGAAGAGGTGTACCGCTTCGCTCTGCTTCTCGAAGAGGAGCTAAAGCGCTTCGCCTGAACAGGAAATAAAGATGACAAAAGAATCGAATGCAATAAACATACTGGGTGCGGGTCTCATCGGCTCCCTACTCAGCATTTATTTTAGAAAGCGTGGACTCGATGTGCATGTCTACGAAAAGCGTGCCGATGGCCGGCAGCGTGAGCTCCTGGAAGAAGGCCGCTCCATTAATATGGCCCTCAGCGACCGCGGTTGGCGCGCCCTCGATAAAATCGGGCTACGCGAGAAGGTCATGCCTTTAGCCATTCCGATGTATGGGCGGCGGATCCACGATGAACATGGGAATACGAGCTTTATGCCTTACGGCAAAGAGGACCAAGCCATCTATTCCATCTCGCGTAAGAAATTCAACCAGCTGCTCATCGAAGAAGCTGAGGCAGCAGGTGCGGTCTATCACTTCGAGCATCGCTGTGAAGACGTGAACTTAGAGAAGCGCGAAATTCTTTTCGACACCCCCACAGGGTCTAAAATAGTGGCCTCCGAGGTCATCATCGGCTCTGATGGCGCTTATTCCGCTCTGCGCATGGCCATGCAAAAGCAGGTACGTTTTAATTTCCGGCAGGAGTATATTTCGCATGGCTATAAGGAGCTCACCATCCCCGCACGCGCGGATGGCAGCTTCGCGATGGACCCGAACGCGCTACATATCTGGCCCCGAGGTAAGTTTATGCTAATCGCCCTTCCCAACCCCGATGGCTCCTTTACCTGCACGCTGTTTTTACCCTTCGAGGGTACTAAAGTGTGCTTCGAGAAAATACAAGATGCACGCGACGTCGAAACCGTCTTCCGCACCTATTTCGACGATGCCTTCGCTCTGATGCCGAAGCTGGCCGAAGAGTTCTTCGCGAACCCTACAGCAGCCCTGGTGAACATCGAATGCTTCCCTTGGGTACAAAATAAATGCTTGTTGATCGGAGACGCCTCCCACGCTATGGTCCCTTTCTACGGCCAAGGCATGAACTGCGGTTTTGAGGATGTATTCGTTTTAGATGGCTTAATTGATAAAATCGGTACGGCTGCATGGGAGCTGATCTTCGCCAAGTTTCAAAAAATGCGCAAGCCTAATACCGATGCCATCTGTCAGCTCGCTTTAGATAATTTTATCGAGATGCGGGATGCGGTGGCAGACCCCAAGTTTCAGATTCGGAAAAAAATCGAGGCGAAACTGCATGCCCTCTATCCGAAGGAGTGGGTACCCCTCTACACGATGGTAACCTTCAGTGACATGCCCTATGCGGAGGCTTACGCACAGGGACAGCTGCAGGATGCGATCATGCGACAGGTACTGGCCGACCCACTTATTACCCAAAACTGGGATAAGCTAGACTACGAAGACATCATCAACCAGATGGACGCCGCGAAAGCAGTCTAGGGTGTGCATCCTTCTTCGAGGACAGGGCTATAAAAAACCCCTCGCTTCCTGGTGTAGCGGGGGGTTTTTACTTGTGCGCATACTGGGGGTAAACCCCAGGAACTCTCCGTCGTCTCCGTCAGCGCTTATCTTTTACTCTTCTTCTCCCGTAGGAGTCCATTTGATGGTGCATCCGATCGCCTTCGTCGTAGTTACAGCCACCGATTTATTTTGCATCACGGCCGCTAGGGCATCTTCTACATAGCGTTCAGTAACGGCGCTAGCATCCTGATAGTTATTATCGATAGCGCCGATATATTTCACCACGAAAGCCTCACCTTCCTTATGAAGCAGATAGACATGCGGCGTGCGTGTACCCCCATAGGCCTTGATCACCTCTTGTGTCTGATCGTACACATAGGGGAAAGGAAAACCCTTTTCGCGAGCACGCTCCTGCATTTTTTCATAAGAATCACCTGGACTTACCTGTGGATCATTCGGATTAATGGCGATGACGGGATAGCCCTCCGGGGCAAATTTCTGGTGCAGCTCAATCATACGATCTTCATATGCCACCACGTAAGGACAGGTGTTGCAAGAGAAAATCACGATCGCCCCTTTCGCATTGGAAAGGCCGCTGAGTGAAACCCAAGAACCATCGACGCTCTTTAGTTTAAAGTCACTGGCTGTATCGCCAACTTTTAGCCCTTGGCTATCCTGTGCGGAAGCCGCTGCACCCACTGCCAGTAGGCAGCAAAACAGTCCGAAACGAAGTAAATTTTTCATGATATGTTTATTTATAGGTTGAAATTAACGCAGATAAAGCCGTTTCGCTTAACTCTCCCTCATGGAAATAGGTTTCACCGTTAGCTTTTACGAAGAGTGTGGCGGGAATCGCTCCAGACCAAGAAGGGTCTATTTTATCGATCCAAGCATTAAAGTCTACATCGTCTAAGAGCAGGACAGGGTGCTGAATCTGCCGCTTTTCGATAAAGGAAGTCACCCGCTCTGGCTTGCGCCCATCGTCCATGCTAATAAAAAAAAGGGATACTTTCGGGTCGGCTGACGCCAAAGATTCGAAATGTGGCATTTCCTTAATACAAGGTGCGCACCAGGTCGCCCAAAAGTTATAAATCCGAAGCTGATCAGAAGGCGCCTGAATATGCGCTTCTAGTTCGGGATATTTAATGATCGTAAAGGAGTCATTTTCAAACGTGGGCTGCGGCATCCAAAAGGTTTGAAAGAGACTTAAAAAAAAGACAACTTTTACGGTGAATAATTTCATGACAATTTAGATTAGCATTTGTACTTTATCGCGTAACAATAAGATCATATACACATGTATATAAATACCTAGGACGGGGATAAGCGTATTTTTCAGATGAAAACCGAAGGAAATACGCCAAAGACTACGTAAGGGTGTAACCGGAGATCTATTAGTAGGGTTTCACCATCCATAAAAAAGTCCCTCAACAGGCTAAAATCGACTCTTTTTCAGAAGAATTTATTTATCCACACTTATCCACACTTATCCACATTCAATAAAAACAACTACTTAATTTATTGATTATCAGATAGTTGATAAATAAAAGCAAAATTTGATTTTGTGGATAACGTTTTGAAAATGAGATTTTTAAAATATGCAAATGGCTATAGAATGCCCTTTCTCAAACAAAAAAAGAAGGAAGTTTTTCGTTCGTCATTCTTGGTTTTGTTTTATCAGCCGTTTGCGATAGGCATTAAAAATTCGAGATTTAGAAATGAAGCCTAGGTATTTTTCATCTGCTATAACGGGAAGATTCCAAGCTCCGGAGCGCTCGAACTTATCCATAACTACTTGCATATTTTCACCTAAAAATATAAAATCAGGAGGACTATGCATCAGACTCTTCACTTGGAGCTGCCCCTGTTTAACAGGGTCGAACATAATGGTACGGATATCATCCAAGGTAACGATCCCTACTAATGCTCCGTCTGAGTTTAAAACAGGAAAGATGTTTCTTTTTGATTTCTTTACCAGCTCACAAAGCTCGGCTAAACTCGCCTCGGGATGTGTGGGAAGTAGGTCTTTCTCGGTTATCTTTCGGAGGTCGATTTGATCCAAGAGCTCTTCATCCGTACTTTCTGGAATATAGCGACCGGTATCTTGAAGCTGCTGCTTATAGAGGGAAGCCTTATCAAAATAGGTAGTGGTAAGAAAAGAAATAGCTGAAACTAACATCAGAGGTAAAAATAAGGCATAGCCTCCTGTTAGTTCTGCGATTAAAAAGATGGCCGAAAGAGGCGCATGCTGCACACCACTCATCAGGCCACACATAGCTACGAGCGTAAAATGGGCCACAGGAAGTGAAACAGGTAACCAGCCGAGATAATTGAGGACATAGGAGAAAAGAAAACCAGCGATAGCTCCAGCAAATAGCGAAGGAGCGAAAATCCCCCCACTACCTCCAGCGCCGATCGTAATAGCCGATGCGATAGGCTTAACCAACAAGACCAACCCTAAAAAAAGGACGATAAAGAGGGGTTTATCTACTTCGGATAAAAAGGGAGAGTTTTGTAAAATGCGCTCTGGGTCATTCGCGATAAGCGCATTTAAGGTCTCATAGCCTTCCCCATAGATGGGCGGGAAGAAGAAGATGATTAAGCCTATAAAAGCGCCACCATAGAGCAGCTTCACTGCTGGCTCCTCTAATAGCCCCATTAATTTTTCAGTACGTAATACGGTGCGACTAAAATAGAGCGAGATCAAGCCTGTAAACACCCCTAACAGCAAATAATAGGGCATGTGCGCAGCTAAAAAATCATCTTGCAAGTTGATTTCTAAAATACTCCCCGAATCAGCCAGTAGCATGGCCGTAATCGAGCCCATCACAGAGGCCAGCAAAAGGGGAATGAAGCTTCCAGCGCTCACCTCGAGCAAGATGACTTCTATCGCAAAGATGACCGCCCCGATAGGCGCGCCAAAGATAGCAGAAATCGCTCCCGCAGCACCACAGCCTATCAGCAGCGTTCGCTTTTTCGCATTTAGGTGCATCGTCAGCCCCACATTAGAACCGATGGCAGAGCCCGTCATCACGATAGGAGCCTCCAGCCCCACAGAACCACCGAAACCCACGGTAAGGGCTGAAGTGAGCACCCGGCTAAACATCTTGATCCGTGGAATTAAACTATTCTGTTTGCTGATGGCGTAGAGTACGTCAGGAATACCGTGGCCTCCAACATCCCTTAATATATAATTACCCACCCAGTAGGCTAAGGAAATCCCGATAAGCGGATAGATAATATAAAAGAAATTAGCGTAAGCCGCGTTAAAATCCTGTGTAAGAAAATGCTGGATCGCATGCACAGCCCACTTTAGGAATACCGCCGCCAGACCCGAAATAATACCGATAAGGGCGCTGAGCAACAAGACAAAATTCTTTGTGCTCAGATGACGCAGACGCCAGATCAGAAGTTTAGATAGGAGGGTTTGTGCTGCCACAGGTCTTCGGGTATTCGACTAAATTTAACGGAAAGTTTTTCCTGCCGTTATCGCTTGATCTAAGCCTTTTACACTATTCAACACCAAACGAAAGGCCTGTACAAATCCCTCTTGGTCCACTCGGTCAAAGGTATCCGACGGTTTATGGTAATCAGGATGATCATCGACCCCAAAATAAATGAACGGCACCCCTTCACGGTGAAAGGCCGCATGATCTGAGGCCATGGTCCAGTCACCCGGTCCCGGCGTATCGTGTCCATACATCAGCTTGACATCTTCAGCACCTGCCTGAACCGTGTCAAGCACCTGCTTCAACTTCGGATAATGCGCTGTTCCTACAGCCCACAGCTCTCGCGCCATATCGAAGCGACTCAGCATGTCCATGTTAATGACCACCTCCACTTGCTTCATCGGAAAGGGAAAGTCTGCCACCAGGGCTCTAGAACCATGATGTCCCAGCTCTTCTGCATCCACGACCGCAAAAAGAATAGAATTTTCGGGGCGATTGACACTAAAATAGCGCACTAAACCTAAAAGTGCAGCTACACCGGAGGCATTATCGTCTGCTCCATTAAAAATTACACCGTCTTTCTCACCCAAGTGATCATAGTGGGCCATGATTACCACTAGCTTCTCCGATCGGCTACCCGGAAGAAAACCGATGAGATTAGTCGCATCTTCGTATACCTTTTGCTCCCGGCGCGCCTCGAACTGGAAAGGCTGCTTATATCCTGGAAACTGGGAACGCAAGCCCGCCTGTTCGAAAACCTCGATAATATGGGCCTGCGCCAATTTACTCCCTTCAGAGCCCGTTTTTCTACCCTTTAATGCATCCGACGCGAGATACTCGAGATCACGAAGCAAGAATTCCTTATCGGAGGAGCTTTGCGCCTGAGCCGCAAAAGACAAGAATAAAACAAAGATGCTGGGTAAAAAGAAATAGAAATTAGATTTCATGTGCTTAGGTTTAATATGCCCTAAATTTCATGGAATTCTACTAATAGTGGAAACATTTTCAAGAAAAACTTGCGCCAGCAGCTAAAAAGAAGAGAATTGTACGTTAATTTTATAAGTGAAATTTAGACCCATGTTGCGTTTACCCTTGCTGTTACTCTTTTTTCTGAACACTAGTGCCTCGGTTTTCAGCCAAAACACTCCCGCAGACCTATTTAGCGGAAAGATGATGGTGCTGATATCTGGGGCTCCAGACGCTACTCCTTTCATGGAATGGCAAGAGCTGGCCGAGTCTGTCCACCCCGCCTTAGTGGCCGCAGGGGCAGATCCCATCGGCTATTTCGAACTCGAAGAGGTGGCTCTTTCAGAAGAAAGTCAGCAGCGCTTCGCAGCAGGTTTCGCGCAGCGCCAAGTGAAAAAAATCGCCATACTAACGCGTAAAAGCTCGGGAAGCATCACCTGTAGTATCATGCCCTTTCAACCAAGCCGAGAAATGGTACGGATCGACCAGCTCTGGCAGCATGAAAGTAATTCGCTATCAAATTTCTATGCCGAAATGGAAACCCTTGGGCTACAGCTCCCCAGCACCAACTTCCTTGTCCTGCAGGTACCCGAATTCCCGAGCCTTGCAGCAGGAGCAGTAGGGGGCAGTTCAAGCGCTGCCGCCGGTAATAGCGGCGGAGCAGCACGCTTTTTGCGCAGCAAACCCCTTAATTTAGACGTCTTCTCACTCGGAATTCCACTTGCAGGCTTTCAGGCAGGAGCGGGGATCTTGAACAGTTTTCGATACGATCGACTTGGCCTCAGCGAAAGCCGCATCGCACAGGAGCGCACGAAGGAACAGCAGGACCTGGAGCGACTTTTCGAGGCCTACTATCCACATCGCTTCGTTTTTTTAGATCAGCCGCAGGAGCGGCAAAGTCTCCTCAACCAGCGTATACAGTTTATTCTAAGTAAATTAGAAGGACGCGAAAGTGATCTGATGGAAAATATGGGATTTTCAGTGCCCGCAGACCGAAATACGAATCGTATCGTCACGAAATACTACATCAAGTTCCTCGTACGGGATGAAAACTACACAGGCACACAGTGGGATGCTGCAGAGGACCCCGGACAGGCGCTCGAAAACTTTCTCCTCCAACTGCATCCGGCGACTGCAGACCGCTAAAAATAAAAATGGAAGCCCGAAGGCTTCCATCACGCTAAAGAATGTTTTTCGGGTGATTAAACAGACTCAGCTTACTTATCTATCGCTCCCATCACACGCTTCATAAACGTGTTCATGGCTTCTTTCTTATCCATCCCCCCTTTGATCATTTGACTAACCTCTAGGGAACCATACATATTAGATAGTAATTCACCGATTACTTCTATTTCTTCATCTTTTAACGAAGAAACTTCAGATATGTTTTCCAAAAGCTCTATAGTTTCATTTACCCAGTCCTCATCATTCGCCTCGATAAAGGAAACGATCTGCTTAATTAGTGGTAACCTCATCGATTAATGCTTTAAGTGCGTCCTCTTTATTCGTTTGAATCTGATTAACTAAACTTCCGTCCTTAAAGGCTGCGAAAGTAGGTAGGTTCGTCACCTCCGCTAATTTACGTGAGTCTGGATACTTCTCTGCGTCCACATACACAAAGGTTACTCCCTCATAATCACCGGACAAACGCTTCATTTTCGGCTTCATGATGCGACAAGCCCCGCACCAGGTGGCACCGTATTGCACGATCACCTTATCGTTCTCTTTCACTAACTGACCTAAAGTATCTGATTCTAATTCCTGTAGCATATTGGTATTTTGGTTTAGTACTCACTTGATGACACAAAGATAAACTCTATTGAACTCTAAAACCAATCGAAAAAAACTATGATGCATTTAGGTTATCTATTGCCCATATAAATTCGATTGAATAAAGGGTATACAAGCTAATAACACAGCTTGGCTGTAATATGTTCTTCTCGTCAAGGCACCTTTAGTTAATATTCCCACAGCTCCAGAGCCTTGCTTGGAATGCTGCCGCTGGAAGACCTGATCATCGGCCTGACCTAATTCCATGCCCTGTTCCACAAGCTCTTGGATTACCAGTGGCAATATAAAAGAAGAAGTACGCGCCTTACCAAGCTTGCCCGCACGATTTAAAACCACCACCCAAGCAAAGGCCTCTAATTCATCTGCTATATGTCCGACCCCACCTTCGATTCCGACCCAATAGTCCGCCTCAGGAAACGCATTTTTAGCATTTTGTGCGCGATTAAGCGCCCCCTGAAAGGTGTCCGCATCACCAAAAGGCTGTTCAGCCACCCCGGAGTCTACCTCTAAACCTTGAACCAGAAGATCTGCTAAAAACGCCTGGCTGAAGCCATCCTGCACACTGGCTTGTTTGACAGGGTTTTTACTTCCCACGATGATGTGAAGTTTCTGAAGGTGTTCTGAGGTGATGTTTTTTCTTTTTGGAAACTGCATACTACCGGGATTTTTAGGCCAGGTTCGTGAAGACTTGATTCACGTCATCGTCTTCTTCTATTTTTTCAATTAATTTATTCAGTTCTTCCTCCTGCGCCTCATCTAATGAGATCGTCGTGCTCGGAAACCACTGAAAGTCCGCATTCGTTACTTCGATCTGGCGCTCTTCCAGCGCTTTTTGCATATTACCGAAATCTTCGAATGCCGTATAAGCGAAAAACTCTCCCTCATTCTCAGCGAGTTCCTCCAGTCCATAATCGATCAGCTCTAACTCTAGCTCTTCGATATTGAGATCGTGCTGAGGAAAGCGAAACACCGCTTTACGCGTAAACATAAACGAAACCGAGCCCGAAGTCCCTAAAGAACCCCCATACTTGGAAAAATAATGGCGTACATTAGCCACCGTTCGATTCGTATTATCCGTGGAGGTCTCCACCAAAATGGCGATACCATGAGGGCCATATCCCTCATAAAGTACTTCTTCGTAATCCTTCTCATCCTTATTCGAAGCACGTTTGATCGCCGCCTCGATACGATCCTTCGGCATAGCCGCACCCTTGGCGTTTTGAATCACCGTACGCAACTTGGCATTCGTCGTCGGATCAGGACCGCCCGCCTTTACCGCCATCACGATTTCCTTTCCCAGGCGCGTGAAGACCTTCGACATTTTACTCCAACGTTTAAATTTTCGTTCTTTACGAAATTCAAATGCTCTTCCCATAACGTTTCAGCTAAATTTAATCTCGTAAAAATAGTAAATCTTTCCTGCCAGTAGGTAGCAGAAAGAAATTTTTAGCTTAGAAAGGTGTGAAAAAGGTGTTCCCTTTGCGCCTCGGCGCAAAAAAAATAGAAACAGGCCATTAAACCTTTTCGACTGGCCAGCATCTAAACAGTAGATTCGAATCTATAATAAACCTTACATCACTAAAAAAAACTGAAAATGAATACAATAAAAATAATTTGTATAGGTGTTTTCTTCTTTGGCTTACAGGCAAGCTTCGCACAGCAAGGACCTTATGGCCCCAGAGGCGGGCAGGAGCGAGGAAAGGGACCCATCGAGCGCATGCAAGAGGTCTTAGACCTGGATCCCGAGCAGTTGAGCGCTCTTCAGGCACTGATTCAAGAGCAGCAGGAAAATAGAAAGCAACAGCAAGAGCGTATGCGAGAAAATCGCAGTCAGCAGCAGGAGCAGTTTCAGGCTAGCATCCAGGAAGTCCTCACGGAAGAACAGTGGTCTACTTGGCAGGCCTACCGTCAGGGGCAGCAGGATACACGCCAGCAGCAGCGTAAACGTATGCAAAAGAGAAGGGGTAAGCCGAATAACGGATAATTTAGCTCCTTTTCACCTCCCTCCGGCCACCACCGGAGGGATTTTCTTGGCTTGGGAAATGTCACTAAGCGCGCTGAACTGCAACAGTTTCCGTTCATTGACCGTAAACTAAGTGTATGGGAAATAAATTGGGAGACATGAAAAAACATTGGATAATTATGAGCTTGGTAGGGGTGTTTATGGCCCTAGATGTTTCAGCGCAGCAATTAGTGACAGGTCCCTTACCGTCCCAAACGTCCAAGCAAGCAGAGGTCTTTTCCACGAATAGAGGTGTTCCAAACATTACGCCAATTCAGCCCATTACTCCAATCAAGTTCCCTTAAACCGATTATTCGGCGGCGCTATAGTCGATTTTAGGTTGCTATCTCTGTTCATGTAAAGTCAAGAGCGTGAGGAGCTCCAGCCTAAATGCATAGAGCAGGCATGTGCGCAAGAGCGAAAGAGAAGTAGGATAATGCGCTAAAGCCACTAAGGTGGGCATAAATAGAAAAAACGCCTCTTGCGAAGAGGCGTTTAGCTGGGCCAAAGACCCTATCATCAAACTAAAACTAAGTTTTACTACTCTTTTACATGCTCTTCTGCATGAGGTTTCGAGATATCGAAATAGCCTTCATCCTTTCGTGGCAGTGTGCTTTCTCCCATGAGATACTCATCTACAGCCACGGCAGCTTCACGCCCTTCCGAAATCGCCCAAACGACCAGCGATTGTCCCCTCCGCATATCTCCAGCCAGGAATACCTTGGCATTGGTACTCGCATAAGGGATATGCTTTCCGGTTTTGGGAAGTGAATTTTCCTGGGTTTGCACGTCGAATGCAGCCAGTAGGCCATCCTGTGCCGGCCCTGTATACCCGATAGCTAAAAAGGCGAGGTCACAGGGAACCACACGGTTAGAACCTGGAATTTCCACGAACTGCATACGTCCATCGAGATGTTTCCACTCGATATCCACCAGTTCCAAGCCTGTCACTTGACCTTTATCATCCCCAATAAACTGTTTCGTAAGTACAGAAAATTTTCTGTCTGCACCTTCCTCGTGGGAGGAAGAAGTGCGTAGTGTCATCGGCCATTCTGGCCAAGGGTTTACCACAGCACGCTGCTTCGGGGGCTCAGGAAGAAGCTCCAGCTGGGTAATAGAAGCAGCCCCGTGACGATTAGATGTTCCGATACAATCACTTCCTGTATCTCCTCCACCGATTACGATGACATGTTTAGCCGTTGCAGAAATAGGGTTTTCCTCGATTTCCCCACCAATCACCTGATTTTGGCGACCTAGGAAGTCCATAGCATAGTGAACTCCTTTAAGATCAGCTCCTGGGATTGGCAAGGCCCTCGGTTGGGCGGCACCTGTGGCTAGAACTACGGCGTCAAAGTCTGCTAAAATAGCACTAGCTTCAATCGTTTTACCGATGGTAACGTCTGTTTTAAACTGCACACCCTCTTTCTCCATCACCGCCACCCGACGATCGATCACCCACTTTTCCATTTTAAAATCCGGGATGCCATAACGTAACAGGCCGCCCACCTTATGGTCCTTCTCAAATACGGTGACCTCATGGCCCGCTTGATTCAACTGATCTGCAGCCGCTAAGCCAGCAGGCCCCGAGCCGATAACTGCAACACGCTTTCCAGTGCGTGAAAGGGGCGGCGTAGCTTGGACTAAGTCCATTTCAAAGGCCTTCTCGGCTATATTTTTCTCAATTAGCTCAATGGTAACCGGATCCTTGTTGATCCCCAGCACGCAGGAAGCCTCGCAGGGTGCAGGACAGATACGGCCTGTAAATTCAGGAAAGTTATTCGTGGACCGTAAAATACGGTAGGCTTCTTCCCACTCCTGTTGGTACACTGCATCATTAAAGTCGGGGATAACATTTCCCAGAGGACAGCCCGAGTGACAAAACGGAATGCCACAGTCCATGCAGCGTGCCGCCTGTTGATTTAACTTCTCCCCAGAAAACGGTACATAGATTTCTTTGTAATCTTTTTTTCTTTCTTCAGGGTTACGCGCCTCCGGCGTCTCCCGCTTATACGCTATAAATCCTTCTTTCGCTCCCATCTTACACTAGTGTTTTTGATTTTTCAACTGCTCGTTTACGTAAAACCTCCTTATAGTCCCTTGGGATCACTTTAATAAAATCCGCCTTACGTACCTCCCACTCGTCTAGGAAAGTTTGTCCTAAAGCACTTCCAGTACCCGTTACATGCGCTTGAAGCGCCGTCTTTATCGTCACGAAATCATCTTCATTTAGCGGATCTAGATCGACCATTTCCATATTCACCAGGTAGTTATACTCCTTTAGGATGTAGGCTATTCCTCCGCTCATACCTGCTGCGAAATTTCTGCCGATCTCTCCTAAATTCAGCACCATACCGCCTGTCATATACTCGCAGCCGTGATCTCCAATACCTTCGATAACGGTTTTCACGCCCGAGTTACGCACACAGAATCGCTCTCCTCCTTTTCCATTGATATAGGCCTCACCAGAAGTAGCCCCATAAAAAGCTACATTACCGATGATGATATTCGACTCAGCCTTGAAATTCGCATTGCGACTCGGATACACGATGAGCTTACCCCCTGAAAGCCCTTTACCGAAGTAATCATTCGCCTCGCCTTCAAGCTCGAAACGAATGCCCTTCGTTAGGAAACTACCATAACTCTGTCCCGCAGAACCACGAAACTTAATCTGAATTGTATCCTCCGGAAGGCCCGGGCTGCCATAAATTTTAGAAACCTCATGCGAAAGCATGGCTCCCACTGTACGATCTGTGTTTTTAATATCAAAAGACCCCTTGACTGCTGTTGCCTGTTCCAATGCCGGCACTGCCACTTTTAGCAGTTGACGGTCCAAGACTTTTTTCAAGCCGAAGTCCTGATCGATTTGCTTGAAAATACCCACATGATCAGGCACCTCTACTTTATGAAAAATAGGCGTAAAATCTACCTTATCCCACTTCCAATGCTGTAAATTCGAGACTACCTTTAGCACATCGCTTTGGCCCACCATCTCATCTACGGTGCGGAAACCAAGCGAAGCCATGATCTCACGAAGATCCTCCGCTAAGAAATTAAAATAGTTCACCACATGATCTGGATCCCCCGTATATAGCTTGCGCAGCTCAGGATTCTGGGTAGCAATCCCTACTGGACAGGTATTTAAATGACACTTTCGCATCATGATACATCCCTCCACCACGAGCGCCCCTGTGGAGACACCCCATTCTTCAGCCCCTAAAAGCGTCGCAATGGCGATATCCCGTCCCGTACGGATCTGCCCATCCGCTTGTAAAGTCACACGCGAGCGTAAATTGTTTTTCACCAGCGTCTGATGCGCTTCCGACAAGCCCAGCTCCCAAGGGAGTCCCGCATGGCGAATAGAACTCAGTGGCGATGCCCCGGTACCCCCATCAGCACCAGAAATTAAAATGACGTCGGACTGCGCTTTTGCCACACCCGCAGCCACAGTACCTACGCCCGCCTGTGACACAAGCTTCACGTTGATACGCGCCTTACGGTTCGCATTTTTTAAATCGTATATAAGTTGTGCCAGGTCCTCTATAGAATATATATCATGGTGAGGAGGAGGGGAAATAAGTCCTACTCCGGGGGTACTATGTCGTACTCGGCCGATCCATTCATCCACCTTATGACCCGGAAGCTGTCCACCCTCTCCAGGTTTGGCCCCTTGCGCCATTTTAATCTGAATTTCCTCCGCATTCGCTAGATAATTACTTGTCACCCCGAAGCGCCCAGACGCCACCTGCTTGATCGCAGACCGCTCCCAGTCACCATTTGGCTTGCGCTCAAAACGGATTTCATCTTCGCCTCCTTCTCCACTATTACTTTTCGCGCCGATCCGGTTCATGGCGATGGCCAGTGTCGTATGGGCCTCATGAGAGATAGAACCAAAAGACATCGCCCCCGTCGCAAAACGCCGCATGATAGAGCTAGCAGGCTCCACCTCCTCCACAGGTATGGAAATACGCTTCTTAAACTCGAACAAACCCCGCAGCGTAAGCGCATCACGCGTCTGATCGTTGATCTTTTGCGCGAACTTTTTGTATAAGTTGAAATCCCCTAAACGGGTTGACTTCTGTAACAAATGAATCGTCTCAGGATTAAACAAGTGCTTTTCGCCTCGGCGCTTCCACTGGTAAACACCCCCTGCTTCTAACACAGGTCCACTTCCCTTAAAGGCCGCGCGGTGACGAATTAGTACCTCTTCCGCCAGCTCATCAAAACTAATTCCCGAAATACGACTAATGGTTCCTTTAAAACAGCGATCGATCACTTCCGGTCCTAAACCGATCGCCTCGAAAATTTGAGCACCCTGATACGACTGTAGCGTCGAAATGCCCATCTTCGAAAGTACCTTTAAAAGCCCTTTGCCAATGGCATACTGATAATTTTTAAAAAGCTGATCCTGTGGAAGAGATTCCCCACCCAGCTGACCTTTTTCGTTTAAGTCTTTTAAAGTCTCTAAAGCGAGATACGGATTGATAGCACTCGCCCCATAACCGATCGCCGTAGCGAAGTGATGGGTTTCTCGAATATCTCCCGACTGAAGGACCAAGCCCGCACGGGTCCGCAACTTTTTCTTCACTAAATGATGGTGCACGGCACCTATCGCCAGCAAACTCGGAATCGGGGCATGCCCCTCGTCACAATTTCTGTCCGAAAGGATAATAATATTTTTACAATCATAAATCGCTGCCTCTGCCTCGGCACACAGCTGATCCAGCGCCTGTAAAAGCCTTCCCGGCTCGTGGTCCGCGACGAACAAGGCTTTTAAGGTGATGCTGCGATACCCTTCACCCTCTAGGTGGTACAATTTTTCGAGATCCTCATTTAATAACACAGGCTGCGAGATGTGAATCTGCTTCGCATGCCTCGGACTTTCGTCCAAAATATTATGACTCTCTCCAATGCGTGTAAATAAAGACATCACCAGACGCTCCCGAATCGGATCTATAGGGGGATTACTCACCTGCGCAAAAAGCTGCTTGAAATAATTTGAAATATGCTGACTTTGCTTGGAAAGCACCGCTAAAGGCGTGTCTGCCCCCATGGAGCCGATGGCTTCTTGCCCACTTTGGCCCATCGGGGCCAAAACCACACGCAACTCCTCTGCGGTGTACCCATAGGCCGTCTGTCGCATTTTTAAACGATCCAGCGCATACGGAAACTTTAGCTTTTCTGGTGGAGCGATGAGCCGAAGCTTCAGGCGCTGCTCATTAATCCAAGTCTCATAAGGCTTGTTCGAGGTCACCAGCTGCTTCACCTCTTCGTCGAACATCAACTTCCCCTTACTAAGATCTACGTACAGCATACGGCCTGGAGAAATGCGTCCTTTTTCGAGGACGGTAGCCTCACGAACGGGTAGCGCGCCCACCTCGGAAGAAATGATTAACCTGTCGTCACTTGTGGTTAAATAACGCAGCGGGCGGAGACCATTTCGGTCTAAAGTAGCACCGATCGTTTTTCCATCGGTAAACAGAAGTGCCGCAGGACCATCCCAAGGCTCCATCATAGAAGCGTGGAACTTATAAAAGGCCTTCCGATCCTTATCCATTAAATGATTATCCTGCCAGGCTTCCGGTACCAGCATCATCATTACATGCGGAAGTGATCGCCCACTTAAAGCCAAAAGCTCGACGAGCACATCTAAATTGGCAGAATCGGAGTTTTGTTTATTAGTAACCGGCAGTAGCTTGGCGATCTCCTCATCTGTGAAGTTGACCGAACGCATCAGCGACTCTTTGGATTTCATCTTGTTCAGATTTCCCCGAATAGTATTAATCTCTCCATTATGAGATAAAAACCGGAAAGGCTGCGCTAAACGCCAGTTCGGAAAGGTGTTCGTACTAAAACGGGAGTGCACCACAGCTAATGCCGAGGAGATTTTATTGTTTTGGAGGTCCTTATAGAAGGGCAGAACTTGATCTGTACGAAGCTGTCCTTTATAGATGAGTGTAAATGCACTGAAACTAGCAAAATAAAAGGCATTATTAACCCCAGGAATTTGCTTATTGATTACATGCGTCGCATCATTACGCAGCACATACAACTTGCGCTCGAGATCGATATCCTGAAGCCCATCTTTATGGGTTACGAAAACTTGCTCGATATTAGGCATCACGTCTAGGGCGCCCGAGCCAGGTACTGTTTCATCCACAGGCACCTGCCGATATCCCAGAAGCTTAAAGCCATGCTGCTTAATGAGTCCATTAAACTGCTCCTTAGACTTTTTATACAACTGTGCATTACGAGGGAAAAACACCATCCCCACCCCATAACGGCCGGCCTCAGGCAGTGAAATGCCCGAACGCTGCGTAACCTCTGCTAAAAAACCATGAGGAATCTGTATGAGAATACCCGCGCCATCTCCTGTCTTAGGATCTGCCCCTCTACCCCCACGGTGCTCCATGTTGCTCAGCATGAATAAGGCATCGCTAATCGTCTCATGGGTCTTTACTCCTTTCACGTTAACGACTGCCCCTATCCCACAAGCGTCATGCTCGAATTCCGAACGATATAATCCTGTATTCATTTTCAAAATAGGTTGTTAATTTCAATTTGAGTTGCTGAATATACAAAAAATATTTCACAATTTTAAATTAAAGGCAAGAAACAACCCCTTTTTGTAGACGAAAATATACAGAAAACACACTTCCTTTACCAAAAACCCAACAGCAACATAGGCAAAGGAATAGCCTAATTTGTCTAAATTTACAAAAAAAAGCAAAGAAATTAGGCTAAACAAAACCACTAATGGATTTTTTTACAAGATTTTATGAAAAGAAGATTGAATTTTAAACTTATAGCAAATTAACACTTTCGGACAAAAAAAATGCCGACAACACGAAAAAAACACGGGTAGACTCCTTTCAAATCAGCAGCTAAACTTCCATTACCGATAGATTCGTTTGGGAAAAAGACTGCTGATTAAAATATTTTAATTCCATCTAATAAAACAAAGGCAAAACTGTTGAAAACCGAAAAATAACCACTTAATCCTCGAAATCCGGAGGAGCTACAGTCCGAAGGACCTTAACTTTAATCTTGTTAATCTTCCGGTCATCGCGCCCTACCACTGTAAACCGCATAAATGCATGCTCTAAGGTGGTGCCTGGCTTCGGAAAATGGCCATACATCTCGAGCAGTAAACCTGCGAGAGACTCACTTTCACCCTTCACCTCATCGAATACCTGTGCATCCACTCCTAACTTTTTACAGAAATCATTCAGCGAGAGCTTCCCCTCTACCACATACGTATCATTCCCTAAATCCTTAAAGAAAAAATCTTCCCCTTCGTCAAACTCATCATTAATTTCCCCGATAATCTCTTCGATAAGATCCTCTAACGTCACCAAGCCGGAAGTTCCGCCATATTCATCTACCACGATAGCCATGTGAACGCGCTTCTGCTGGAAATCCTTTAATAGGCTATCCACTTTCTTATTTTCGGGCACAAAATAACTTTTGCGCAGCAACTTCACCCACTCAAAATCCGGCGCCTCCTGCAGATGAGGAAGTAGATCTTTTATGTACAAAATACCAGAGATTTGATCGATGGTTTCATGATATACCGGAATCCTAGAAAAACCACTCTCTCGAATTATTTCCAGTAGCTCCGTAAAAGGAGTATCATCCTCCAAGGCGGTAATTTCCATCCGAGAACGCATGACTTGCTTCACCGTCAGGGCACCGAAGTTTACGATTCCTTTTAAGATTTCCTTTTCGTTATCCGAAGTATCTTGTGTCGTGATCTCCAAGGCCTGGTTTAACTCCTCACGCGTGATAGCCGCGCTCTTTTTCTCTACGCGCCCTTGAATAAGTCGGCCTAAAGACATTAAAAATAGCGATAGAGGCTTCAGCAACCAGCTGCTGGCAGCTAAAAAAGGGGCCATCACACGTGCAAAAGCGATTCTGGCGCGTGTAGCGTATACCTTCGGAACGATCTCCCCGAAAAACACAATGGCAAAAGTAACCCCTAAGGTTTGTGCTAATATAATGACCAGACCGGAAGTGGTCCCGCCAAAAACCTCCCAAAGAAAAAAGGTCGACAGCGTAACCATACCGATATTAATCAAATTATTTAATATTAAAATCGTGCTCAGCAAGCGCTGCGGATCGCCTAATAAAGAAATTATCTTTTCGGACTTACCATCTCCCTGCTCACGAACTTCTACTAAATCGTCCGACGTCAAAGAAAAAAAGGCAACCTCTGAACCCGATACCAGGCCAGATGCGATGAGTAATAGCACGAAAAGAGAGGCGTTACCGAATAGATAACTGAAGGATAAAGTCGAGATACTATCTAAAAAGAGCCAACTCGGATAGGGGTCGTCCATAGAGGTACAAACATTTTCAACACAAAATTAACACTAATTTCAGTACCTAAGTATCTAGCCGCACGAAATAGCCAGAAAATTACGCGCATAATAGAAGTATTTCTCGCAAAAACGCTTCTACTATGCACGTGTTATCTGCTGATTCTTCCCTTACTATTAGAATCGCATTTAAAAATAAACTAGAAGGGGAGGTCATCATCCCCGCCATCGAAATCACCACTGGGTCCCGAGTTACCTGGGGCTGGCTGCTGCATGGGCGGCGAATTTGGCGGCATCTGCTGCTGGTTCCGCTGCGGAGCTGAAGCACCTCCACCCGCGGCACCTCCCTCTGGACGGCCATCCAGCATGGTCATGCTCAGCACACGGATCTTGGTCTTTTTTCGGTTATTCCCCTCCTGATCGGTCCAAGAGTCGGTTTTAATCTTACCTTCTACAAAAACCTTACTGCCTTTTCGCAAGTACTGCTCCGCGATTCGCGCCAGCCCATCCCAAAGTTCCAAATCATGCCACTCCGTGCTTTCCACCCGCTGCCCATTTCGGTCGCGGTAACTTTCAGAAGTGGCCAGACTACAGTTTGCGACCACTTTGTCACCCTCTAGGTGACGCACCTCAGGATCTTGTCCTAAATTTCCTACTAAGATAACTTTATTAACACCTGCCATAATTCGTCCTTTCTACTAAAAACTGAGAGTGATAACGACCCAGCCTGCTGGCAAGTCCCTCCTCTTTTCATGAGCTAAAGATAAGGAAATTTCAGCAGCTCTAAAAACTTACTTACAAGCACCGGCTTCCCATAATTGACCACATCTCGCTCAGGAATAAGAAGATAAGACTTTGGCGCAGCCCATTCACGAAGCGAATTTAAGTACTTGTCCTCCACCTCGAGTGCCACACAGCGGGCGAAAAGACGCTGGTGCGACAGCAAATGCTTGAGCGTCCTCTCTGGAAACTCCAGGCGCTGTATCGGCAAATCCCAATCCTCCGGCAGCACAGGTTCCTGAGGTAAAGCCTCCATTTCCTGAAGCGGGAGCTCATAAAGACCCTCCCAGATATCCCCTGCACCTCGCTTGGTCAGCAGCACATGACCTCCACAGCGGATCAACATGTAATAAAAGTAGCGCTCACGCACCTTGACTTTGCCTAATTTAACGGGCAGCTCTTGCACCTGTCCCTGCTGAAAAGCAAAACAGGAGGACTGCAGCGGACAGTGCCCACAGTCCGGATCCTTCGGACCACACTGCAGGGAACCGAATTCCATGATCGCCTGATTAAACAGGCCCGGATCCACACCCTGCATCAGCTCTCCCGCCACCTGCTCAAAAACTTTATACGTAGCGGGGCGGCTGATATCCTCCTGAATACCGAGGTAGCGGGATAGTACACGGTATACATTGCCATCTACCACGGGGGCGGCTTCGCCAAAGGCAAAGGAGGCTATGGCTGCTGCGGTGTAGGGGCCTATACCGGGCAGGCGACGTAGGGCTGCAGCAGTACAGGGAAACACCCCACCATGGCTCTCCACAACTTCCTGCGCACAGCGATGTAAATTTCGAGCTCGGCTGTAGTAGCCTAAGCCCTGCCACAGCCGAAGCACTTCATCCTCTGGGGCTGCGGCAAGCGCAAAAACATCTGGAAAAGCTGCTACGAATTTCTCGAAATAAGGAAGCCCTTGGGCTACGCGGGTTTGTTGTAAAATGACCTCAGAAAGCCAAATGAAATAAGGGGATCGGGTGTTTCTCCAAGGCAAATCCCTTTTATGCAGGGTATACCAAGGAATTAGTTTAGAGGCAAAGGTGCTGATAATCAAAATCTTTTGGAATTAAAATTGTCGGTTTTTTCCCTTAAATGGAATCTAATTTTAGGGATTTTGTTTTTAAATTGAAATGCTTGGTGTATTTTTGCAATCCCAAAATTAGTTGGTTAATAGGTTGTTAAGCTTATTCAAGAAAAATTTAAATTCATTTAACAGTGACTAAAGCAGAAGTAATCGCCAAAATTTCGGAGAAAACCGGAATCCAAAAAGATGACGTAACAGAAACCATCGAAGCTTTCTTCAAGGTGGTAAAGGACTCCATGGCCGAAGGGGAGAACATTTACGTCAGAGGTTTTGGAAGCTTTATCAATAAGAAAAGAGCTAAAAAAATCGCCCGTAATATTTCGAAGAACACTGCTATCGTGATCGATGAGCACTACGTACCAGCCTTCAAGCCGTCTAAGGTTTTCATCGAGAAAATCAAGGGAAGTAAAAAAATCA
Organism: Nitritalea sp.; assembly: GCF_054166705.1. Lineage (NCBI taxonomy): Bacteria > Pseudomonadati > Bacteroidota > Cytophagia > Cytophagales > Cyclobacteriaceae > Nitritalea > Nitritalea sp. The sequence goes on along the minus strand of NZ_JBSZCV010000008.1, from coordinate 622,056 downwards.
AGGAGGAATTAGCACCTACTGAGTAAAATTACGTGTAGTTACCTTATGAAAAAGCCACAAATTCAAATCATTGGACTCATTTCAGCGGCAGTTTTAACTGTCGGCATTTTATATGCACTTCCCCGCGTGGTGGTGGACAATGAAAGCGAAGAAAGTTTTGAACAGGTGGCGGCTTCTTCTGAGACAGCCAATACGCCCGCAGACATGCACAGTGCAGAAATGGACGCTAGCACTCGAGAGCGCATGGACCAGCTAAAAGCTAGTTTACAAACAGAAGAAAATAAGGAAAGATTTCTTACATTTGCTGATTCGCTCGCTGTACTTTACACGCGCTACGGAAAATTCGACTCCGCAGCGTATGTATTAGGCGGAGCAGCAGATAAATTTCCCGCCTTCCCGCAGCATGTTGCAGCAGGGGAGGCCTATTATGAGGCCTATACCTTCGCGCTAAACGAGCAAAAAGTACAGGCCCTGGCCACAGAAACCCGTAAGTTTTTAGGCAAGGCATTAGAAGAGCAGCCGAAAAGAACAGACTTAAAAACGAAGGTGGCGATGACCTATGTTTCTTCTTCTAATCCCATGCAGGGCATCACGATGCTCCGCGAAATTTTAGAAGAGGATCCGATGAATGAAGACGCCCTGTATAACATGGGAATCCTATCCATGCAGTCCGGACAGTACCGACGTGCCGCTGAGCGCTTCGAGGAGTTGACCAACTACTATCCAGACCATTTACAGGGGCAGTTTTATCTTGGGATCAGTTACTTCGAGAGTAACCAAAAAAATAAAGCTAAAAAACAGTTTGACCGTGTAAGCGAGATGACAGATGATCCAGTTATTTTATCTGGCATTCAAAGTTACCGGGATAGACTATAAATGTATTATTAACCTTTAAACACATACGAATATGCCTTGTGGTAAAAAAAGAAAAAGACATAAGATCGCTACGCACAAGCGTAAGAAAAGACTAAGAAAGAACAGACACAAGAAGAAGTAATACACTTCTTCTTGTTTAAGTTTTTTTAGACACTTAACATGATGGACTTTGAGCAGTGAATTAGTCATTGATTCATCTCAAGGAGAAAGTCGAATCGCCCTACTGAAAGACAAAAGCCTCGTCGAACTGCATGCAGACGGCGACGGCAACAAGTTTAAAGTAGGCGACATCTATTTAGGCACCGTAAAAAAGATCGTAAATGGCTTAAATGCAGCGTTTATCGATGTAGGCTATGAGAAAGATGCTTTTTTACACTATCAGGACCTCGGTCCACAGATTAATAGCCTAAATAAATATTCGAAACAACTTCGGGCGAATGCGAAACAATCGCAGAGCCTGAAGGGCTTCGAACTAGAGCCCGATATCGAAAAGCTTGGAAAAATTTCCAGTGTGCTTTCACGAAATCAACAAATACTCGTTCAGGTGGTGAAAGAACCCATCTCGACGAAAGGGCCTCGACTCTCTTGTGAGCTCTCCATAGCGGGACGCTATTTGGTTTTAGTCCCTTTTTCGAATACCGTAAACGTCTCTAAAAAGATTCGTAGCGCGGAAGAAAGGAAGCGCTTAGTTCGCCTTATTACCTCCATAAAGCCGAGTAATTTCGGTGTTATTATTCGCACAGTAGCAGACGGTCAGTCTGTGACAGAGCTGGATAAAGACCTACGAAATCTCGTGGACATCTGGGATAAGGGAATGGAAAAGCTTCCCAAAGCGAAAAATAGGGATAAAATCGTGGGAGAGATGAGCATGGCCTCTTCGATTATAAGAGACTTGCTAAATGAATCTTTCGATGCAATCACCGTAGAAGAAGAATCTACATTCAATCAGATTCGGTCTTACATCAAGACCATTGCCCCTGAGAAGGAAAAAATTGTCAAGCTTTACTCCGGTAAAGCGAAGCTCTTTGAAAGTTTTGGAATAGAAAAGCAGATAAAAAGCTTGTTCGGGCAAACAGTCAGCCTCCCACAAGGAGGTTACCTGATCATCGAACATACAGAAGCCCTGCACGTAGTCGACGTAAATAGCGGAAATAAGTCTAACCAAGAAAGCGACCAGGAAATGACTGCACTAAAGACGAATCTCGTCGCAGTAAAAGAGGTGGCCAGACAGCTCAGACTACGGGATATGGGTGGCATTATCGTCATCGACTTTATCGACATGAAAAAGGCCGATAACAAAAAGGCTATCTTCGATGCCATGAAAGACGAGATGCGCGGTGATCGATCCAAGCATACCATTCTGCCACTTACAAAATTCGGACTGATGCAAATCACCAGACAGCGCGTCCGTCCAGAAGTGAACATTGTTACAAAGGAAATTTGCCCAGCCTGTAATGGCACAGGTAAAATCCAAGCCTCTATTTTGGTGGCAGACCGATTAGAGAAAGACCTAGAACATATCGCTACTATCCAAAACGCTTCCAATATCCACATCGGATTACACCCTTACCTGCATGCTTATTTCAGTAAGGGGATCATTTCGAAACGTGTGAAGTGGTTTTTGAAATACTTCAAATGGGTAAAACTGATTCAAGATTCCTCCCTACCAGTGACGGAGTACAGATTCCTCGATGAATCTGGAGAAGAAATAGAACTAAACGTTAAAAACGAGGCTGAATAGCCTCGTTTTTTTTGTTGAATCACCGCTGACCTCAAGTGCCCTGCCGCCCTAAAGCAAACGACCTTGCGAACGCCAAAGAGGTCGCCCTCGTAGCAGCCACCACAAGAGAAAAGGGCCTAAAAAATTAAAACTACGAAGCAGCACCTGAGGATATTGCTCCAACCCAAGCTCTGTAAGTCGCGAAAAAGCAGTTAAAAAGCCCCAAAAAGCCATCCAAAACATGAGCCCGCTCCAAGGACGAACGAGCACCCACACTGCTACGACTACATCCACCGCCCCAATCACGCGAAGTACTTGTATCGCCTGGCTCTCACGTAAACGAAACCCAAAGCGACGTGCCGTGCCGATAAGGTAATCGATAAAATGGGGATGCTGGTACAGCGCTTCTAGCCCATGTGAAAAAAAAGTCAGCCCAAGCCCCACACGTAAAGCCCAAGCGGATGCTTTGGGGTACCCCAAAACCCAAAACACAAAAGCAGGATAGCTGAGGATCCGAACCGCCTGCGTCATAAAGGCCCACTCACTAAAATGAGCGCCCCCCTGATACCAAGTCATGGAAGTCACCAGCACCTGTAAGCTCCCCAGCAGCAATGCGGCAAGTAGCGTAGGCCGCAGCAACCAAAACAAGGCCGCCGCCAGATGCACATAGGCCAGCAGCAGGTCGACCTGCCGACTTGCCGATTGCTCCCAGCCACGGTCTAAAAACAGGTAAGACTCTAAACTACTCCCCCCCCGGAAATAAAAGTACATGCCTAGACACTGGAGTGCTAAGGCTACCCGAAAAAGCAGCTCTAAAGACGTGCTATTTCCGCCAGCACGCCAGACAGGCAGACCCAAGCGAAACAACTTTGAGCGAGAAGACTTTGGGCGAGAGGACTGCTCCATACCTATTTATAGCTTACGCGGCACCCGGCTGTAATGATCCAGGGTATCTCCCTCCATCCCGAAAGCCGTAATGTGGAGTTTTTCGCCTGTGGCACGCAGCACATGCACATTATGAGCACTCGTAGCGAATCCCGGCTCCTGAATAAACCAACGACTCGTATCCGGTACCCGCTGCGGTACCCCTAAACCACCCTCTCCAATATATACGATGCCGGATTCATCTGGCCTATTATTGCGTATCGGCAAGGTCCGCTTCAAAGTATGCCCATCTGACTCGAGCGCTAAATCGATGGTATAGCGCTCAAAAAGGGGGACCCAATTGTCCCGCACCCGCTTAAATGGCGCCGCATTCACATCTTTGTGCACCGGATAAGCCGGACGGTGATAATTGACCACCAGCCAGCGATGCCGTAGGCGCTCCCGCGCCAAAGCTTCCTCCAGCCAGTCGTACTGATCGCCCGCAACAGATATTTCCGTGTTCATGGTCAAAAGATGAAACTGTGCACTGAACTGCGTACCGAAATAATAGCCCTCACCGCTGCCAGAACGTGGCCTTCCGATGTAAAAATTCTCCTCGAAGCCTACCTGCATATCATGATTCCCCCGAGAAAGTACGAGTGGTAAAATACGGCCATCCCGCCCTTTACAGAGCTCCTGATCTTCAAACCACCAGTATAAATGCATCCAGTTGGCTGTGCTACCGTAATCGGCTCCATGCACAAAGGCTAAAATCTCCGGATTATCCTCCATCAAAGTTCGAATCCTGCGGTTCATCGCCTGGCGATCGACATGCGGCCGCAGCCCGGCATAGCGGGGCTTATCTCCTCCCATGCGCGAATCTCCTCCCCACATAAATGCCACCGGCTTATCGGTCTGTGAAGCCGTCAGAAAGTAGTATTCCTCAGAAAGCTGACCATCCACCTGAATACGAAAATAATAGCGTGTATCCGGCTGCAGACTTTTTAGCTCAGCATGATGATAAAACCCCTGTGGCAGATCGGTAAACTCCCGGTCTTCTGCCGTCATGGTAATCGCCCCCTGCCGAACGGTTCTTTGCGCCAGCGCAAAACGCTCCGCTGTAATCCCTGGCCGAGTGTCCAGTAACACGCGGGACTCCTTACCCTGAGCATGTAATGTGGTCCAAGAAATAATCGCCTCAGTGGCGGGCCGCTCCACCCAAATCACCCGCGCATGCCGAATTTCCAATTGCCGCGATGGGCCATAAAAGGCGGTGATGCCAACGAGTAGTAGCAATAGGCCAAAACACGCCAGCAGGCGCTTACTTGATTTATGCATAGTCAAGAAATTATTTCCGCCCATCAAGTTAACACCTGATGAGCGGAAGTACCTTATAAATTATATCGTAGCCCTAAATGGCCCCACCAAGAGTGGAAAGAGGCTCTGTACGGATACACGGGCTGTCCAAAATAATGAACGTGCGAGGAATTTGTTAAATTATTCAAGTTGATAAAACTCGAGAAATTCTTGCTGATACGCTGAGAGGCAGTAAAGTCTAACTGCCCGATCGATGCAAAATACCGGTCTAAAAACAGCTCTCCACGCTCCTGAATGGAAGGGGCGCTCGTGCTCCCCCCTACGCTGTGCAACCATGTATCTCTCCAGTTATACGAAAGCTGAGCAGAAAAGCCGCCTTTATCATACTGTAGGGCGACATTGTAGACATGTGGCGTCTGAAGTGGAAGTGGAATGCGGCGTTCATTGGGTACGATAATCTTAGCCTCAGACCGGCTGTAGGTATAATTAGCATAGAGTCCGAAGTTACTGAGGAAACCAGGTAAAAAGTCTAATTTCTGCTGCCACGCCAGCTCAATGCCATAAACAAAGGCCTCTTCCCCATTTAACGGCGTGATCAACTGGTAGCCATCAAACTCACTGCCATCGTGGATGAAGAGCGTTTCGTTATAGATAAAGTCATTCAGCTTTTTGAAGTAAGCCCCTACCGAGAGCACCCCTACGTTCTGAAAATAATTTTCGAACATCAAGTCGATATTATGGGCTCGTGATGGCGCTAGGTCCGGATTTCCTGTCAGGATCACCTGATTGTCCTCATTCACCACACGATAAGGCACTAAATCAGAAAACATCGGGCGCGCAATCGTGTTCGTGTAGGCGAATCGAATGTTGGCATCACGTGAAAGAGCGTACCGCAGATTCATCATCGGAAAGAGATTAAAATAATTTATGGCATCATTTCGTACCTCCTCCGTCCGCGCATAATTTCCTTCTGCATCGAAAAAGACCTCATTCCCCACATAGGCATTGGCTACTTGTTCGGCCCGCAAGCCCAAATTAGCGCTGAACTTCCCTACCGTGTAATCGGTCATGACATAGCCTGCAAAGATATTTTCTACCGCACGATAATTATTGGGATCCGATGCACTGCGCGTACGATTTTCATCTAAACCAAAACGCGCCTCATTTTCATTGAAAAATGCTTTGCCCCTTTCCCAGTCGATCTGACCGTTTATCGGATAGCGACCACCGATCAAGTTACGATCCAGTGGGGCATATAAATCCGCCATCGTCAGCCGACCATCGAAGGAAGTCCAGCGCTGTTCCAGCATCTCGCGTTGCTTCACTTTTTGCCAGGCTTTAGCGCCTACTTTAAAATATCCCCTGCCAGAACCAAGCAGGTAAGGGGTCTTTAAATTAATCGTCGCAAACAAATCTGTATCGCGAACCTCGTCTCTTCTGCGCTCATAATACCGAAAATCCATCTGGTCCATATCCGAAAGCTCCACCTCATTACTCACCGTGGCCGACCCAAACTGTCGATTCGATATATCATAGCTGAAATTAGGCCTCCCTGCATGACGGAAAGCATAATACTCGCGCAGAGGTACCTGGAACGTCCCATAGGAATAGCCTACATTGTAATCCAAGGTACTCTTGCCGATGTCCTGCTGCCCACCGGCATTTAAACTGATTAGATTCGTGATCCGGTTGTATTCACGCAGCACCTTTTCGTATCGCCCACGCTCCACCTGTCCGGGAGCGACGAAATTTCCGGCATCTAAACCCAGACGCGCGTCATTTCTTACCTCATATTCATCGTAATTATTATATACTGCGCGAAAATACATGCTCGATCGATCCGAAACCGTGTAATCTATCTGGCCCCCGATGCCGATCCGGCGTCTTTCGGTCTCATAAAAAGAAGGCCGTAGGCCGGCCAAAACATCCTGCGGACCCTGACCATAATCCTGAACACCCCAGTCGTGTCGGATATCTTCCGTGGCCCTATTATCCTGCTGAAAAGTGCCACTTAACACGAAGTCCCATCTCCCCACACGCTGGCTGTACGTAGCCGAAGACAACCACTGCGGGCGCCCCGACATGTGATTATAGCCAGTCGCGGCAGAAGCTTTAAAAAGAACACTATCGCCTACAGGTCGTGTGGTTAATAAATTGATCGAACCGCTTGTCGCATCGGCGTCCATGTCGGCAGTCACTGACTTAACTACCTCCATAGAACTGATCATGCCGATCGGAATGATGGCCGTATTCGTTTCTCGATCCGTTTCACCTGTGGAAGCCACCCGCTGCCCATTTAAAGTAACCGTGTGGAAGCTCGAGTTTAAGCCACGAATCATGACCGACTGCGCCTCACCTCGCTGGGGCTCAGTCACCACGCCAGGCACACGCTTGATCGCCTCGGTTACATTCAAATCCGGAAAACGCTCCATTTGCTCGTAAGCCACAACATGCTTCAGGTTAAGTGCCTCCTTTTGCACGCTAAGTGCCCGAGACTGCCCTTTGCGAAAGCCGACGATCGTAATCTCCTGCAGCTCATCGAATGTAGCCTTTAAGCGAACAGTAAGCGCTTCGGCCGTATCTGCACGAATCAAAACCTCTTCAGCAGAGGAGGTATATCCCATATAGGAAAAAAGTAATACCTGCGGCCCCTCTGGGATATTTTGTAGCCGGTAACTGCCATTGCTATCGGTAACCGTACCGACAGTTCCAGACACCGTCTCCACGCGGATGGTGACCCCGATTAAGGGCTCTCCGGAGACCGCATCGAACACACGGCCGCGCACTTCTCCCTTTTCCTGCTCCCGCACCTTTAAGGGTGTACGTGGTACTACGATGACACGCTCCCGAATTTGTCGGAAACTATGCCCCGTCTGCGCGGAAACCTGCTCCAGCACTTCTCCTAGTGATTCTAGCTCCGCGTCCAGCTGAATGGCCTCCAAAAGGTCCACCCGATCACTGCTGTACACAAAGTGTAAAGGAGTCTCCCGCTCCACCGCTTCCATAAAGGAGCCGAAGGTGCGTGCCTGTTCCATGCTACGGAAAGCTTTCATCTTGTAGACACTCTGGGCCGATGTCCCAGAAGCCAGTGCCAGGCAAGTAAAAAAAAGACTCAGGGTAAAACCCCAAAATGCTGATTTCGTCATACACCAAAGTGGATGAAGTAAAGAATTTTTCATAAATTTGAATGTTCAGTGGGTGCGGTAGCACCTACTAAGCTTACCAAAAGGAGATCCCCCCAGATCTCCTTTTTTTAGCAGGGCCTACCACGAAATAAGAAAGTATGTTGGTGAATTTCTGTAAGTTCTAGCTGCATAACCTGCGCGATCATGCGCAAGACCTCGGTACCACTTTCAGCACCTATTTTCCCGGTAAAGCGGCAGCCGAGTAAAGCCGAGTCTGCTACTTGTATCTTGATCCCTTTGGCACGTTCCATCGCCTGAAACACTTCCGCCAGCGGAACAGCCTCGAAAGACCACTCCCGCTCCGTCCACAAAAAGGGCTGCTCAGCGCCGATTTCTTCCTGGCTCCATACACTATCCATCACCCGTAGTCGCTCACCGGCAGCCACCGCAGAACTTCGCGGCTGATTTGCATCTATAATCTGCACACTGCCAGTAGCTACCTCCACCTGAAAATGGCCCGCAACTGATAATAAATTGAAGGAAGTGCCCGTCACACGTGTCGTAGTAGCTTCTCCCACGATCAGAAAAGGGAGCGCCTCATCCTTAGCCACATGAAAGAAAAACTGCCCCTCCACCTGAACCTCCCTGTGGACCGTTCCGTAGCCAGAAGCGTAGCTTAAACTAGCCCCAGGTGCCAAAGTCACGCGTGTACCATCTTCTAACTGCAAAAATCGACGCCCGCCTTCCGCAGTAAAGATGCTTAACGAGGCCGACTGGTCGATCGGCTCTGCAGGATAAAACAAGAAAGAAAGAACAAGTAAGGCGCCTAACAGTACTGCTGCTATGGCCTTCGGCCAAATAGAACGCGCCAACCTATCCGTCCACATAGAGGAAAAATCCGCTTGCGCAGCCTTCGGAGCGCTAGGTTCTGATACATGCACCTGAGCCAATACCCGCTGCTGAATTCGGGCTAAAGCGAGCGAACTGTCCGTGGCTTCCGCACAATGCCAAGCAAGCGCAAATGCCTCCGCGATGGCACCCTCTCCGTCCAGCTCCGCCGCCAGGCTAGCCAGAGCTTCCTCCTCAGCCGTAGTTAAGGATTCTGCAGCCAAGCGACGTACCAGTAAGGCCTTATACTTTTTTTCTGCTAGTAGTTGATTTTCCATGCACCCTTAGGACAAGGTTTCCACTCCTTACTCCCGAAAAAAAGGATGAACAAATCGTGAAGCCTTACGCCTAAAAAACAAGTTAACATAATGTTACTCGAAAAAATAAAAAGCATTTAGCCCTTTAGATGAAAAAACTTCGCCAGCTCCTGCAGGGCTAGAGCCACCTGATTCGCCACCGTCTTCGGATGTAAATGTAAAACAGCCGCAATTTCCTCATGCCGCAGACCCTGAAAGCGCGAAAGTTCAAAGATAAGCTTGCGCTGGCGCGGTAATGCACCCATAAAAATGGCTAACTCCTCCTGCAGCCCCTCCATCCGCAAAGCAGCATCTGCTACCTCCCCCGCCTGCAAATACCCTATTCCTACCTCCTCTGACGAGAGGGGTGTGGTCGGAAGACGACGTTTTTTCAACCTATTTAAGGCCGCATTCTTCACACTTATCGTCGCATAAAGCTTGAACGTACCATGTAAAACGAGCAGCTCCTCACGCTCCCACAGCCCGATAAAAAAATCCGCTACTAGCTCCTCCGCTTCCGCCTCTTCGGGAAGCATATGCCGAGCCACCGTAAACAGCAGCCCATTATAGCGCTCCATAAGTTGCGCTAAAGCGGCACTATCGCCCCGCTGTAGACAGTATAAAAGTTCCTGATCCGACCGATTTACATGAGCACTAAGCATACCTACTGGGTTTTCTTCAAAGGTACCTTTCATGCATGACCTATTTTTGACCCCCAGTTTATGAAAACATTATGCTTTACCTTGCCCCTAGCGACTACGCATCCGCATCGATCGCGAAGGCCCCTCCTCTAGGTCTATCAGATAGCCATTGACTACCGCATACCGAAGGACGCCGGCATCATCAGCTAAGAAAAAATTCGCAGGAGCACCTAAACCGATGCCAGTAGGGGTGGAAGCAGGTCCGCTGCTGAGCAGCAAAGGATAAGGATGTACCAAGCCCTCAGGCAATCCCTTTACCTGAAGCGCCAGCTGCCCCGCACGCAAATATCCCATCGCCTTCTCCATACTTAAATCGGTCAGTGACGGTAAAGGCTCGGAAACAACCTCCGCTGCACGCACACGCAGTGCACTCCCATCTAATTCCTCATATCCGTAAAAAACAGATAAATCGCCCATATCATCGATAGCCCCCTGCACATAGTAACCCCCCATAGCCTCGACCTCTCGCCGCTTCACCCCGAGGTCCATGCGCAGCTCCTGCCCCGCTAGCTCCACCTGTACATTGCGCAGCACCAGATCCATCAACTTCAAATCATTATCCGGAATGGCATAGTAAGCTGCGATATCCTGCTGCTTGTACTCCTCCGTCGCGATCGCCAAAAGCGCCTGTAGCATGAGCATAAAATTGTACTTGCGAATTACCTGCTTCTCCGGATCATTCGGGTAGCCACCCGATTCAATTAATATCGTAGAGGTGCCCCACTTCTGAAAATTATCCCCGAAGGCCCGTGGCTCGAAAGCATCGTTATACTTGCCCACATGGTCTGGCTCCGCTTCCTGCATCAGCGCATGCATCCCTACGATCACCTGCATGGCTGCCTCCCGCACCGCATTTACCTCCGTGGCAGCATTGTAGGCTGGCGCCAAAACAGAAATCGTAGCCGGGTTGCCCGTACCCTTTACATTATAATAGGTCTGCTGATCATGTAAATTAAAGCCAAAATCAGGCGCAAAATCATCGCGAACAGCCTTCAAAAAGCGTGCCTCAGGAGAAGCTTGCGCGATCGCATCCCGATTCAAGTCGATGTCCAGCGCATTCCGCCGTATCCAGCGGTCAGCCCCATCCGGGTTCACCACGGGAATAAACTTGAGCTGTAAACGCTCATGCAGGAGCTCGCGCCAAAGCGCAAATTCTGGGTCCTCTCCCTCTAAAAAGTTAAACAGATCGAATAGCGCCATCGTCGCCGTACTTTCATTTCCGTGCATTTGAGACCATAGCATCACCTTCACCGGCCCCTGACCATAATCCACCTGATACACCTGCTGTCCCTCCACCGATTTTCCAAGAGGAGAAACGGACAACTTATCCGAAGCTCGCGCCGTGATGAGCGGCAAAACATCCGCATACAGGAAACGGCGCTCTTGAATACGTTTCTCTTGTGAAGCCGTATAGGCCTGCTCCAGCTGGCTGAGCGTGTAAGAGACTTCTGCCTGCTTGGAGAAATCCCCTGCACCTGAACAGGAAAATAGCAGGAACGCTACAGAGAAAAAGAAGAAAAACGATGAGAAATGCTTGATCATAAAAGAAAAGAGATAAATGCTAAAATTCTTTGTTTACACACAAAACTTATGTAAAAATTTTATTTTACAAAAGCCTTTATGCAATTTTGTACGAGCGGCCAACTCTTCCCAGAGCAGCACCGTACAAGCCAGAGGAAATGATAGCCTAAATTACACATTCAAGTAGAAAAGCCCATGAAGCTCTCTTATTTTATTGCCGACCTGCCCCTAAAGCACACCTTTACCATCGCCCATCAAAGTCGCGATGTGCAGGATACTGTTATCGTGAAAGTGGAACATGAGGGATACTTTGGGCTGGGCGAGACGACGACTAATCCTTTTTATGGCATGACCCGGGAAAATATCACGGGAGCTCTGGAGCGTGTGCGCGACATCGTAGAGGCCCTGCCGGGCATCCCGCATCCTGAGCATTTCTGGACACATGTGAAGCCTTTTTTTGAAGACAATCCTTTCGCACACTGCGCCTTAGACATGGCACTTTGGGACCTGTTTACGAAGCACCAGGGGAAAAAACTGTACGAATACCTCGACCTAGACCCGAGGAAAATCCCACTTACTAATTTCACCATCGGCATCGCAGATATTCCCACCATGGTAGCGAAAATGAAAGAAGTAGACTGGCCCCTTTATAAAATCAAGTTGGGCACCCCCGATGATCTCTCCATTATCCGGTCTTTGCGCGAGCACACCCATGCACGCTTCCGGATCGATGCGAACTGTGCTTGGACGGCAGAGGAAACGATCCGGCTGGCGCCAAAGCTAAAGGCACTAGGAGTAGAGTTTATGGAGCAGCCCCTACCTAAGGATGATTTAGCAGGCATGGAGCGTGTCTATGCGCATAGCGTGCTGCCGATCATCGCAGATGAAAGTTGCATCGAAGAAGCCGACGTGAAAAAATGCGCCGGCAGATTTCATGGCATTAACGTGAAGCTGGTAAAGGCGGGCGGCATCACCCCTGCTCTCAGGATGTTAAAGGAAGCACGGCAGCTGGGCATGCTCACGATGGTGGGCTGCATGACAGAAAGTTCTATCGGTATTTCTGCTATCGCACATCTAGCCCCACTTTTAGATTACGTAGACATGGATGGCGCCATGCTGCTAGCAGAGGATATCGCCAAGGGTGTACAGATAGCCGTCGAAGGAGTAAAATTTCCTGATGGACCCGGCATCGGGGCCGAGCTTTTAGCCCCCTTAGGCTAAAAACCTAGAAAAGACAACAGCTTTCAGTGAGCTTCCTGATGCGCTAAGTAGCGCCACCAACCTTCTTTTTTATAAGAGGTCCTACGCTGCTGCTCCTTTTAATTATAGAGGGCACTTAAATAATACTATGAAAAGTTTTTTTAGGATTTAAAACTAAGAGCCTCTTGGTATTAAAACCATCAAATCAAAATTAAACCTTACGTGTAAAGGGTTTACTTCTTAAAGACAAAATTTTATACTTTTAGAGTAGACCCCAGCACAATGAAATATGTTATCCACTTTCTCCTTAGTGGCCTGATACTGCTCGCCCTATTCGCTCCATGCCCTTCACTCCAGGCGCAGAACCTCCAAGTAGATGCCCATCATGCTAAAAAAATCACCGAGACGATCGTCCTCGATGGCATTTTAGATGAAGCTATCTGGCAGGAGGACGGCTGGGCCGGCCAGTTTACCCAGTATTTTCCCTCAGACACCTCTTTGGCGGAAGCCCAAACCCGCGTAAAAGTGGCCTACGATGAGCGCAACCTCTACATCGCGGCCGTCATGCTCAACAAAGGCCCGCGCACAGAAGATCAGTATGTCAGCACCTCCCTGCGCCGAGACTACCGCGGAGAGCAAAACGATGGAGTCAGCTTCCTTTTCGATACCTTTAACGATAAAACGAATGCCTTCCAGTTCGGTGTTAATCCTTTCGGGGTCATGCGAGAGTCTCTTATCGCAAATGGTGGCATGGTGCCGGGCGACCTAAACCTCGCCTGGGATAATGTCTGGTGGGCAGAAGCTAAAATCTATGAAGACTACTGGGTGGTAGAAGCCATGATACCTTTTAGTACCCTGCGCTATAACGATGGCGCGAAAAAGTGGAACCTGAATTTCTACCGCATCGACAGTGAATATAATGAGCGCAGCACCTGGGCACCCATCCCCCGAAACTTCAGCATGATCGCGCTGGCCTTCATGAAGGAGCTGCACTTCGAAGAACCACTAAAAAAACGGGGCAGTAATGTCTCCCTTATCCCTTACGTCGCAGGGGGCAGCGCCCAAAATAACATCGACAAGACCGCTGACCCCTTCCGGCCCTCCTTCGGCGGCGATGCCAAGGTGGGTCTAGGACCGGGACTTAACCTGGACCTGACCTTTAATCCAGACTTTTCACAGGTAGAAGTAGACCAGCAGGTAACTAATCTAGATCGTTTTGAGATCTTTTTTCCCGAGCAGCGGCAATTTTTCCTCGAAAATGCAGACCTCTTCGCTGACTTCGGCGCAGATCGGATTCGTCCCTTCTTCTCCCGACGCATAGGAGTCGACCGCGATGAGCGCACTGGCCAAAACGTGCAAAACCAAATTCTATACGGCGCGCGCCTCTCCGGAAAAATTACCGATGACTGGCGAGTAGGGGCCATGAACATGCAGACCGCCTCCGACGCCGAACGCGGTATCGCCGGTAGTAACTTTTCCGTGGCCGCTGTGCAGCGCAAAGTCTTTAACCGCTCTAATGTGGGGATGATCTTTGTGAACCGGGAACGCCTCGACCTGGAACAAGGTGGCTTCAATTTTGACCCGAATGCCCGCAACTCCCTCATCGGATTCGATTACAACTTGGCCTCCAGGGACAATCGCTGGACAGGGAAATTTTTCTACCACCAAACGCAAGATGAAGGCGTGAAAAATCGTAACCAAGCCATTCATGGACAGCTGAATTACGCTCAGGTCAACTTCAACGCCAGCGTAAGCTACTCGAAAGTGGGAGAGAACTTTAATCCCACGGTAGGCTTCACTCCTCGAAATGACTTCCAGCGCGCCGCGGGCAGCATCGGCTACCAGTGGTTCCCGCGCTCCCGACTTATCAATAGACACGGGCCAGGCGCTGAAACAGAAACCCTCTGGAACGAGACCCTCGGCGTGACCGATGAACTGCACACCCTGTTTTACCGCATCCAATTTCAGTCCTTATCGACCATCACCATGGCCGTGAGTAACCGATATACCTACCTTTTCTTCCCCTTTGATCCCACCCGGACGGGCGGCAAAGCCCTCGAATCAGGCACTGACTACCGCAACACCTTCTTTCGCATGAATTTCTTTACAAATCCACGCAATAGCTTCTTTGTCAGTGGACGAACGGAAATCGGAGAATATTTCACCGGCGATATCCTAACGCTGGCGGGTTCGGCGAACTACCGCTATGGCTATCGAGCCAATATCTCCATGAACTTCAGCTTTAACCGCATCCGCCTCCCAGAGCCACAAAACAGCGCCGACCTCTTTCTAATCGGGCCCAGAATCGACCTCACCTTCTCGAAAAGCCTCTTCTGGACCACTTTTGTACAGTACAATAATCAAATCGATAACCTCAACATCAACACGCGCCTACAATGGCGCTATGCTCCTGTATCCGATTTCTTTTTTGTCTACACGGATAACTATTTCCCAACCACGTTCGTCTCCAAGCAGCGAGCCTTAATCGCGAAATGGACGTACTGGCTGAACTTATAAGGCAGGCTACAGGAGAATTTCCAAGATAAAATCTGGCTTATTTGTTTTGATGTAGGACTTTTCGCCCTCCGTCAAAATTTCCTGCGGGGTCCCATTAAGAAGGATTTCTTTATACTTCCCCGCAGGAAAGGCGAAACTCGTCGTCCAGTCTTTTTGAGAATGTTCCACCTGCGCGATTTTACGTCCATCTTTCCACTTATACTTGACCGTCAGCTCATTATCCCCCATAGGGAGACGCTCGATACTTACGCCTGGCTGCCAGGCATCCGGAAGGTGTGGCATTAGTTCTACATGGCGCTCAGCGGCCTTTGGGCGGATGCCCAAAAACTGCGTGATCACCGGAACAGCATAACTATATAGGTTCCAAGCCTGCGTCATCATGCCATAATCTGGAGAAACCTCATAAATGGAGCCCGGAAGGGCGAAACTGAAAGAACGCGTCATACGCTGCAGGTAGTCCAACGCCTGATTCGGGCGACCATAGTTATTCTCCGCCACCGCTTGAACTCCCGTAGGCAGTGTCATGACGGCGCCTACATACGAAAATACCTGGCTGCCAGAGAAACTTCCATCCTCCTCATCTGCACGCTCATCCCGATCGATTCCCGTAACGAATACACCGAAGGGATTCGTAAACTTAGCCCCCTTATCCAGTGCACGTATGCCTTTCTCCTGTGGCGCGATGCCCATCTCCATAGGCGTATTAACTACCCAGTTATGATACAACACGAAGCCCCGCTTCACCCCTTTCGGATACTTGCGAATGCGCTCGCGGGCCTCTTGCAGCTCGGCTACCGCCCAGGGTTTCTCCAGGGTGTCGGCACGTATTAAAGCATCTTCTAGCAGGAGAAGTGCCTCTTCTGGGGTGCCAATAAAATCGGCGTAAGCACCCATTTCCTCCACCCAAAATTCTTCGTTGATCTTCTCTTTTAGTTCCTTCGCTAACCTTTCAAAGCGTCGCTGATCCTGCTGCTCACCGAGCACGCCCGCCACATAGGCAGCATCCTCTAATCCCCGCTGCGTGTAAACAGCCACGTCGATCATTTCACTGTTGAGGCCATGAATTTCCATCATGCCATACCCATCAGGAAATAAGTTGCCGTCGCTGTCCTTTTTATCCAGCAGCCAGTTGAGTCCGGAGCGCATGATGGGGTAATTTTGCGTCAGCAAGTCCTGCTCGCCGGTCCAGTCGTATACCCAGCGGATGAGGGAGCTAAACTGCGGCGTCTCATTCACATTTCCCGGATTAAAAACGACTCCATTCGTACTTACCTCATGGATGATGCGTCCATCTTCAGTCCCCTGCTCAGAAAACTTTCGGATCAGGTCGATGGTATGGAGGGTGATGTCTTTCCGGCCTGTAGCGATGGCGCCTTTTAAGGTGTACTCATTGTCTACGCCGAACCACCATGGATAATCGGGCATACCCGCTCCCAAGCCACGGCCAAATTCAGGCACCTCCCGAACAAGCCATTCTGTGTTGTACTTCACCCAGCGAAACGCTTGATTAAATACCGAGTCGGGCGTAGTTAGATTCGCTTGGGCGGCGATTTCTGCATAGCGCGCGGCCTTGTCTTGAAAATACTTCGCATAGTTTCTCTTCAAATCCTCGTAGGTGGCCTCCATCGTCTCTTGGTCGGTGTAGGATCCCGCGATAAAAATGCGCATATCCGCACTTTGGCCCGGCTCTATCTCAAAATTATAGCTTAGCTTGGAGGCCTTGCCCAGGCCATTCGGCTTGTAAATACAAAAGGTAGCTCTACCCTCGCGGTACATCGCTAAGCGCTGGTCACCTCCGAAGATTACGTACCAAGGGTTCTGACTGTCCTTTCCCATCCAGCCCTGAAGGTCTCGATGAAAGGTAAGGTCATCCTCAGCATCCAGCATGCCGGTCTCTTCTCCTAACCACACTGGCCGCAAGTCCGTGTAGCCGGTAAATTCCATGAGTATCGGCCGCTTCTCCGGCGACACATTCGTCATGCGGTACTCTACGACCATGCCTTCCACACCATCCGGTACAAACTGCGCACGTGTAATCTCAAAATTCGGCACTTGATTACGGAAGACATGCTTATTCCCGATAGGATAGTTGACGAACTCATCCGCATCATTTAAACAGTATTCCCCATTATCGGCCATGGCTGTCATGGTAAAACCGTCCATTAGCTTTATCGGGTGGTTCCAAATTCCCCCCATTTCGCCAGGAACATGAAAACCCATATCGGGAAAGGTTCCATCTTGATGCCCCACCATGTAAAGCCGATCTCCTGCTGCGAAAAAAGGAGATTTTAAATACGCCTCTTTCCCTCGGATCCCTTCCTGAGCTTCTAATGCCTCTATAATAGAAAAGTTGATCTCGCCTTCTGAAGGCGAACAGGCCCACCAGCCTTGGGCCAGCAAGAGTAAAGCGAGTGTGTAGAGCGCCCCAGAAAGGCGAAAGCGACGCGTGAAAACACGTTTAATCATGGTTCTTTTTTTAATCTAAATAATACACACGCTTCACACGTGTTGAAATAGCTGTAAGTAGTTCATACGGGATCGTCCCTATCTCCTGGGCCAGCTGAATAAGCGGAAGCTCTTCTCCGAAGATAATTACCGTATCCCCCTCGCTGGCCTCTGGTATATGACTGACATCTACCATACACATATCCATGCAGACATTGCCCACGACCGGTGCCAGCTGCCCCTGGATGTACACCTTGCCCACGCCTTGGCTAAAGCGGCGATCGAAGCCATCGGCATATCCGATCGCAATGGTGGCGATGCGACCTCCTTTCGGAAGACTACCCGCTCTGCTATAGCCCACTGTTTCTCCCGGTTCTAAAACCTTTATCTGGCTGATAACCGTCTTTAGGCGAGAAACGGCGCGAAGCTCTCGATCTGCCATGCGGTTCACCTCCACTCCATAGAGCCCGATTCCTAACCGCACCATATCCATCTGTTTCTCTGGAAAACGAAGGATTCCCGCAGAGTTTAACACATGACGCAGTGGTTTGTTTGGCAAATCCGCCACGACAGCCGCATACATTTGCTCGAAACGAGCAATCTGCTCCCTGCTAAATGCATTATGCTCCTCTCCATCCGCCCCCACTAAATGGGTGTAGACCGAGGCAACGGCTAAACCCGAAGCAGTAGATAGCTGCTGCTTTAGTGCATCTACATCCTTCCAGTCGAAGCCCAAACGCTTCATGCCGGTATCCAGATCCAAGTGAATCTGCAAGGTGACGGCTCGCTGCTGCACAAAGTGCTGGAGCTCCCGCAAAAAGCGTAAGCTATACACCACTGGCTCCAGCTGGTGCTCTGCCAACAGTGGAAAAGCCTCCTCCAGGGGGTTCAACACCATGATGGGCAGCCGAATGCCCGCTTGCCGTAAGGCCACACCCTCATCTGTATAGGCTACTGCCAAGTAGTCCGCCTGGAGATAGCTCAGGTGATTCGCGATTTCCACCGCTCCTCCTCCATAAGCAAAGGCCTTGACCATCACCATGACCTTCGTCCCAGGCGCCAGCTTCCGCTTATAGAAATTATAGTTATGCGTCAGCGCATTCAAGTTAATTTCCAGTGAAGTACCATGGATGTTGCGCTCTAGCGCCTCCACGATACGTTCGAAACGGTAAGTACGCGCACCTGAGATGAGGATGACATCCTGCTGAAAAGGCTCCCGCTCCCGCAGGTAGGCCAGCAGCTCGTCTGTCGTCCGAAAGCAGTGTACGTTTTCCAGTAAATCCTTCAAGCCAAAGGCTTCCTCTCCTACCAAGTAAATGGAGTTAATGTCATGCTGGATGAGTAAAGCCGCCACCTCCGCATAAAGGGGTTCCGGCTCTCCCCCCTGCTTCAGCGCGGAAAGGACCAGGATCTTACGCCGCATCGGCCGCTGCTGCTGCATGAAGGCTAGCGCGATGCGCAATCCCGCAAGGTCGTTATTATACGTATCGTCGATAAGCAGGTTACCCGCCACCCCATTTTTCACCGTCAGCCGCATCGGAACTGTGCGCAGCTTTTCCAGGCCCTGCTGAATGGTGGACGGAGACATGCCTACCGTAAGCGCCGCCACGATCACCGCACGTACATTTTCTAAAGAAGCCGGATCCGTAAAGCGGACTCGAAAGGTGAACATGCTCATATCGGGCTTAAGTAGGAGGATTTGTGCCTGCCCCTCGCGTATCTTTACCCCTAGGCAGTAATCTTCTCCCGGGGTATCGGACCATAGCACCAAGCGCTCACGAGGAAAGGTGGCCAAAAGGGCTGCACGTACTGCCGGCTGATCGGCCCTGGCGATAATCAACCGAGACCGTCGAAAAAGTAGCAGCTTCTCCCGCAGTTTTTCCTCCCGATCTCGGAAGCCCGCATCATGAGCTGTCCCGATGTTCGTGAAAATACCTATTTCGGGGCGCAGCATCGCTTCGAGCCGCTCCATCTCACCTACTTGCGAGATGCCCGCCTCCATGAGCGCCACCTGGTGATAAGGAGCCAGCCCAAAGAGTGAAAGGGGCACCCCCACCTGGCTATTGTAACTTTTCGGGCTTTTGGCCACGGCAAATTGCTCGGAGAGCACCTGACCCAGCCACTCCTTCACGATCGTTTTTCCATTACTACCCGTCACCGCGAGCAGGGGCCGCTGAAAGGCATTCCGCTGGGCCGCTGCTAATGCCTGTAAAGCCTCGCGCGTGTCCGCCACTGCATAAAAAATGGCCTCCGGGTAGGCCGCTAACACCGGAAGCTGCTCCCTACCTACTAAAAAATGCCGTAAACCGCGCGCATACAGTTCCGCCACATACGCATGCCCGTCAAACTTGGCCCCCCGTAAGCAGACAAACAGGTGCCCCTGCCCCAAAAAAGACTCGCGGCTATCGATACTCAAGGACTCGATGGTCAGTAAATCTACCTGCTCAGTAGGGAGTAAGCTGTGGAGCGCTCCCGCGCAAAGGTCCACCAGCTCACGAGGACGAAATGCATATATCATGAAGATTTCTTAGCACTAAAGAACACCTGCTTCACCCAGCGGGGTAAGAAAAAGGCGCCCAAAAGTAAATACGGGTAGTAGGATAAGAGTCTCCAGAGAATCGACGTCACAAAAGTGTAGCCCCCTAAAAACTCAGAGAAGAATTGGTTAAAGAAGAACTCTGCCGTGCCACTGCTTCCCGGCGTCGGCGATACCATCATCGCGATCCACATGATCACCTGACGGGCGAAAATGAGTATGTGTTCACCAATTTCTAATGGAATGTAGGCGGACATCAGCGCGTTCAACATAAAATAGCGGCTCGACCAAATGAAAACAGTAGCCAACACGATCGGCACCCAGTAATCCCAGCGCTTGCCACGCAGCTCCTTAGAGGCCTCAATGATCTGGTCTCCATATTCGCTGGCTTGATGGCGCCAGCGCCGCAGCCATTTAATGGAAGCGATTTTCAGTAAGAGCCACTTGAACACGCGAGGCCGCCAAAACAGCGCTGAGGCCATCACCAAGGAGTAAAAGGCATAAAGCCCGTAGCTGGTAAAAAAAATGATTTCTAAACTGCGGCCCAGCTTCATTTCCATCAGACGCCCAGAAGGAAAAATATCCCCTTGTGCGAAAAACAGGATCAAAGGCGCTCCGATCACAAAGAATAAATTGTCTAAAATCGCCGTCAACATGACATAGGCTAGGGCCTTGCCCAACTTGATTTTTTCTTTGTTCAAAATAAAGACCGCTACAGCCGTACCACCTACGATAGAGGGGGTAACGGCACTGGCGAACTCCCATAAAATGATCACATAGAGCGCCCGAACCCATGTGAGCTCCCCGTCGGTGATCACACGAATCCGGTAAATATACCCCAGATCTCGGAATAAGATCACCACGATAGCCAGCACGATGCCCACCCAAGAAGCATCAAAAATCCCTCGAAGCGTCGCTGTGTTTACATTCGGATCCAGATAAAAAAGGAGCAGCACGATCGCCACCCCGATCAATACAGGTACCCACACCCGATTCGGATTGAGCGTCTCGAAAATCTTTTTATTGTCTAACTTCATACGATTAGCGTCGGTGTGCCCGCAGTTTTCTCCACCCAGAAGTTATTAAAGCCCTCACCGATCCTAATGGTAACCAGCGAAGCCTGCAGGAGTTCCAAAATGGCCAAAAAAGTATAGATTATACGGATTTTATCCGGATTTTCTGTGATGATATCCGTAAATGCGATTCGCTCCTGAAGACTGATCCTGTCCAGAAGGTAGGCCTTTTGCTGCTCGATGGTATAGGGGTAAGGGATGACCGTATGGCGGGTCTCCTCGGCTCGCGCCGCAAATTTCCCGAGCACGCGCTGATACACCTTCAAGAGCTTATACAAGTCGATGTCCTGTACCTCTGCCTCCACCTCGTGGACCGGCGTCAGACTTTTCAGTTCCTGCTCCACATTGCCACGCACATGCATGGAGAGGCGGCGCTCTTCCATCTCTGCCAGCGTCCCCACCACAGACTTATACTTCTTATATTCGACCAGATGCCGGATCAGCTCCTCCCGCGGATCGACTTCTTCCCCATCCTCATTTAACTCGGGGCGGGGAATCAGCATCTTGGATTTAATTTTCATCAGCGTAGCTGCAAAGAGGATAAACTCACTGGCCACCTCAATTTCCATCTGCTCTAGCTGCTCGATGTAGGCTAAAAAATCGCGGATGATCCGCGCGATAGGAATATCGTAAATATCCAGCTCATCCCGCTCTATAAAAAAGAGCATCAGATCGAAAGGTCCCTCGAAAAGTGGTAATTTGATTTCGAAACTCACTGAATACTATTTATTTTGTCGTATTTTTGTCGCCTAATCGAATTCAAAGATATCATATTCCGTTGATATAATACGAGATAGGAATCCAAAATGATCAAACCGCCGCTAAACATTCACGTGAAGTGGCTGGTTTAGTTATTTTAAATCGAAACAGGAAAGGCATGTTGATAAAACCAGGTAAATTACTCGCTCAGATCGACAGTCCTGAGGACCTAAAAAAGTTCTCTAAGGATGAGCTGGTACAGATTTGTGATGAACTGCGACAGTTCATCGTGGACAATGTATCGATCTATGGCGGGCACTTTGGCGCCAGCCTAGGAGTCGTAGAGCTGACAGTAGCCCTGCACTATGTACTGAATACCCCCGAAGATCAGCTGGTCTGGGATGTGGGCCATCAGGCATATGGACATAAAATTTTAACGGGAAGAAAATCCCGCTTTCATACCAATAGACAGTATGGGGGAATCTCGGGATTTCCGAAACGTAAAGAAAGTGAATACGACACCTTCGGCGTAGGCCACTCCAGCACCTCCATCTCGGCAGCACTAGGCATGGCAGTAGCATCGACGTATAAGGGAGATCGGAAGAAGCAACATGTCGCGGTCATCGGAGATGGTGCCATGACGGGCGGGATGGCCTTCGAAGCCATGAACCATGCCGGCGTAGCGGATACGAACATGCTCATTATCCTAAACGATAACTGCATGTCCATCGACCCGAACGTGGGTGCTTTAAAAGAATACTTGACCGACATCACCGTCTCGCAGACCTATAACAAGGCGAAGGATGAGGTGTGGAACTTGCTCGGAAAGCTGAGTAAATTTGGTAGCTCCGCCCAGGAGGTGCTTTCTAAAGTGGAGGGGGCGATCAAGTCTGCCGTGATGAAGCAGTCGAATCTTTTCGAAAGCTTGAACTTGCGCTACTTCGGCCCTGTAGATGGACATGACGTGCACCATCTGGTCGAACTGTTAGAAGACCTGAAACATATCCCTGGGCCGAAAATCCTGCACTGTGTAACCGTAAAAGGAAAAGGCTTCGCGCCGGCAGAAAACGGTAATAAAACCACTTGGCACGCGCCTGGGCTTTTCGATAAAGTTACAGGTGAAATTTACAAGAAAAAACCTTCGGCCCCACAGCCGCCAAAGTACCAAGATGTATTCGGTCATACACTCGTAGAACTGGCAAAGGAAAACCCTGCCATCATGGGCGTCACCCCAGCCATGCCTTCCGGCTCTTCGCTGAACATCATGATGAAAGAAATGCCGGATAGAGCTTTCGATGTGGGCATCGCCGAGCAGCATGCGGTGACCTTCTCCGCTGGTTTAGCGACGCAGGGACTTGTGCCTTTCTGTAACATCTACAGCACCTTCATGCAGCGTGCTTACGATCAAGTTCTCCATGATGTCTGCTTACAAGAACTTCCTGTAGTATTCTGTTTAGACCGCGCAGGGTTCGCGGGAGCTGATGGCCCTACGCATCATGGAGCCTATGATATCGCCTTCTTCCGCTGTATTCCTAACTTGGTCGTCAGTGCTCCGATGGACGAAGAAGAGCTGCGTAACCTGATGTTCACCGCCTCCCGTTTCGGAGGGCCCTTCTCCATCCGCTACCCGAGAGGGAATGGGGTCATGCCGGAATGGCGCACGCCGATGCGGGAAATTCCCGTAGGCCAAGGACGTATCATTAAAGAAGGAGAAGAGGTGGCCATCCTAACCATTGGCCACATCGGAAACTATGCTGTAGAGGCCTGTGAAGCGCTTGCTAAAGAGGGGCTTAACCCCGCACACTACGACATGCGATTCGTGAAGCCACTGGATGAAGGACTTTTACATGAGGTCTTCAGCAAGTTCTCCAAAGTCATTACCGTCGAAGATGGCTGCCTGATGGGTGGCTTCGGAAGTGCTGTTTTGGAGTGGATGATGGACCATGGGTATCAGGCTCAGGTGAAGCGACTCGGCATCCCGGATGAGGTTATCGAACACGGAGAGCAGCTGGAGCTCCATGCCGACTGTGGTTTTGATCCCGCCGGCATCGCAGAAACCGTTCGGGCGCTAAGCGAAAAAATCCGCGCCTAAAAAAATTCTTGGCGACACTTTGGCCCATGAAAAGATTTCAAGACCTTTAAGCATCGTTCTTAAAGGTCTTTTTTATGTCCACACGCTTCGTCCGCCGTATCGCCAGCATCCAGAAAGGACGCCCCTGCCTACTCTTTCTCCATGGCTTCCTCGAAGACCATCGCATCTGGCAAGCTGCCCTGCCCGCTCTGGAAGGGGAGTTTGAGCTGCTCTTAGTCGACTTACCGGGCTTTGGGCAAAGCCCCATGCCTGCTGAAACAGAAGGTCCTCTTAGCGTAGAAAGTGTGGCCGTAAGCCTGCTCGACTGGCTTGAGGAACAAGATGCCACAGAAAACCTCTTTCTCATCGGCCACAGCCTCGGTGGCTACATTGCCCTAGCCCTAGCTGAACTACTGGGAGCGAAGCTGAAAGGGATTTGCCTGTTCCACTCCACGGCCTTTGCAGATAGCCCCGAAAAGCAACGTATGCGCGATAAGGTATGCAGCTTTCTGGAAAAACAGGGTGTAGAAGCCTTTCTGAGGGGATTTGTGCCCAGCCTATTTGCCCAGGGGCAAAGGGAGCTGCTGCAGGGCCCCATCCAATCTCTCATCCGGCAGGGGAGTCGGACACCCACCGAGGTGGCGCTCGCCTATACCCGAGCCATGCGCAATCGACCAGACCGCCGTGAAGTGCTCGCCCGCATGTCCCCTAGCCTATTCATCGCCGGCCTAGAGGACCCCGCCATTTCAGTCACAGACAGCCGTGCACAGGAAGGCCTCGTCGATAGTTTTGTTCTCTTGGAAGGAGTAGGACACATGGGCATGTACGAAAAAAATGCTGCCGGCATCGAAGCACTAGCAGCATTTTTAGAAAAGACCTTTCCTCCCGAGTCGCGGAATAGGAAAGCTTGATATACGGATGACTATAGAAAATACTTAATAGATCGCACGCATCTTAACCATAGGATGAGGATAGTGCCCACCGAGGCTGATGCCGTATTTTTTAAGGGTGCCTGGCGGCAAATCAAAAGGCTTTTGGATATCATAACCCGGCAATGCAGCGAGTTCCGGCACCCAGTGACGCACATAATCACCCTTAGAATCGTAATTTTTCGCTTGCTTCAAAATCGCAAAATAACGGTTTTCTCGTGGATCATTTCCAACGCCCGCCACATACATCCAGTTGCCCCAGTTGCTGCACACGTCGTAATCGATGAGCACCGACTCGAAGTAGGAAGCACCCCAGCGCCAGTCGATATTCAAATCATTCACTAGGAAGCTCGCCACATTTTGGCGGCCCCGATTCGACATAAAACCCGTTTCTGCCAGCTCGCGCATGTTGGCGTCTACAAAAGGAATGCCCGTTTGCCCTGCCACCCAGCGCTGAAAGAGGGTCTCATTACGCTGCCACCTTTCTGCATTCGGCTTGATGCCCTGCAGCCAAAAGATCTTATTGCCGTGTTTCTTAGCGATAAACTTAAAATAATCTCTCCAGATCAGCTCGAAAACGAGCCAGTAGGTAGACTGGTTTTTCTTGCGCTCCTTCTCATAGCGGACTACCTCCTCATAGATGTAGCGGGGCGAGATACAGCCTAAGGCCAGCCAAGGAGAAAATTTACTGGAATAATCCGCACCGAGAAGACCGTTACGTGTCTCTTTGTAGACTTTTAGGCAGTCATTTTCCCAAAAGTAGGTTTGGAGTCGCGCCAAAGCCGGACCTTCACCACCTTCAAACACCAACACGCCACGGTCCGAAACTTCGGGCTCCTCCAAACCAAGAGCTGCCAAAGTGGGAATTTCTCCTTTTGGCACATCTGGAAAGGGATAATATAATTCCTCCGGCGCAGGATAGGCCGGTCTGATTTTGCTAAATTTTTCGCATTCTTTCCGAAACTGGGTAAAGACTTCCGGGGTCTGCCCCACAGGGAAAGGAAGGTCTTGAATATGAAAGAACGTTTGCTGCCAAAAAGACTCTGTCACCACCCCCGCTTTCCAGGCAGCAGCCTCCACAGCCTTCTCCACCGCTACCTCCTCAGATGCGATTTCCTCTGAAAAGTACAGCGCATCTGCCTCTACTGCACGTAGAAAGTCGGGCAGCACCTCCTCGGGCTTGCCGTATAAGAGATGCAGCTGGGCGCCTAAATCGATAAGCCTAAGCCGTAAGTCGCAGAGCGCCTCGATGAGGAATTTGGCCCGAAAGGCGCCTGTCTTAGGAAGGCCTAAGCGCATGGTAGCGAACTGTCTCGGATCCACACAGTAAACCGGAATGACCTCCGCATCTTTTTCGTAGGCAGAAAATAAAGGTGCATGATCATGCACCCTTAAATCATTTCTAAACCAAACTACAACTCTTTTTGTATTCATTTCCTTTAAAACCGCTCATGGAATAAAACTGTTTTTGGGAACTGCTGATCGATTATTTATTCTTATGTTTACCGTATAATTTTGTAAAAGAATGAAGTATATCACGCAATTAACGACAGGACTTTTCCTACTTATTTTCCATTTATCCACTTTTTCTGCCGCTGCTCAGGAGAAAGAGCGCGGTTCAGATACTTTCTGGGCACGCCTCAGTCAGCACTGCGGAAAGACATTTGCAGGTGAGGTTACCACCCCGATGGGCCCGAATGACCAGTTCGCAGGGAAAAAACTGGTCATGCATGTCCGCAGCTGTGACCCTGACCGCATCACGATCCCATTCTTTGTGGGCGAAGACAAATCACGCACCTGGGTCCTTACCCGCGAGGCAGGAGGCACGATCAAGCTCAAGCATGACCACCGCCATGAGGACGGCAGCGAAGATGAAATCACGCAGTATGGCGGTGTGAGCTCGAACACGGGCATGGCAGGCATCCAGTTTTTTCCTGCCGACCAAGAGACGGCTGATCTGATTCCTTATGCGGCGAATAATATTTGGTGGATCACTGTTGACGAGAAGAGCTTTACCTACAACTTACGCCGTGTGGGCGCCAGCCGGGAGTTTACGGTGCGCTTTGACCTGAGCGAAGAGGTGGAAAACCCAGGGCCCGCATGGGGCTGGGAGGACTAAGGGACCTTTTCCTTCCCGTTCTTTGGCCTACCGGCCAAAGACTATGCTGCCGCGAGCGCCACTTAGACTAGGTCCACCGGCCTCGGCTGAAAGGCCTCCACGATACGGTCTTTGCCCTGCATGTCCACATGTAGGGCCACTTTTTCATAGCCCTGCTCGGTAAAAAGTTGGCAGCAAGCCCGTCCATATGCCTCATTTATTTCCACATAGAGCGCTCCTCCTGGCAGCAGGGTCTGGCGTCCGTAGCTCCCAATTTCCCGATAAAACTGGAGGGGATCTTCATCAGGGACGAAAAGCGCCAGATGGGGCTCAAAATCCAGTACGCGGGCTGCCATCTGCTCCTTTTCTGTGCGGCAGACATAAGGAGGGTTACTCACAATAATGTCCCAAGGGCCCGCTGGACCCTCCTGTTTCCAGTTTAAGATATCCCCTTGCAGCCAGTGCACCGCCGCGGAGAGCCGTTTTCCGTTTTCTTTGGCCACGGCCAAAGCTTCTTCTGACACATCTAGCCCCCAGACAGTGGCGGCGGGCAACTCTAGGGCAAGGGTCAGCGCGATACAGCCGCTCCCTGTACCGATATCGAGGAGGCGTTTCCCTTTGGCGGGCTGATGGCGCTGCAGCAAGGTGTATACCAGCTCTTCCGTCTCTCTCCTAGGAATTAAAACCGCCTCACTGACGCGAAACTTACGCCCATAAAAATAGGCATAACCGAGCGCCTGCTGTAGCGGCATGCCTGTGGCGAGCAGCGCTAAAAAAGGGCTAAGCCGCTCAGCGTCGAGCAACTCCTGGCTATGCATCTGCATGCGCGAAATCCCGTAGACTTCCTCCAGCAGGAGTTCTACTACTGCCGGTGCCTCTTCCTCCTCGTACACATAACGAAGTTGGGAAAGCGTGTGTTGATAAAGGGTTTTGGCAGGAGTCAGACTAGGGGTATGCATGTTTTATCCGAGACGGTCGGGTGGCAATTTACTTCAAAAAGACATAGCGTAGGTAAGGCCGGGGCATAAAATGACAAAATGACAGAAAACAGGGATTGGAACAGCTCTTGCCCTAGCAGCTTTAAACAGAGCGTTCCATTCTAAACGAATAATTAGATATGCAAGAAAAAGGTACCATCTCGATTCATACCGAGAACATTTTCCCGATTATCAAGAAATTTTTGTATTCCGATAACGAGATTTTTTTGCGTGAGCTTGTGTCGAATGCCGTCGATGCTACGCAAAAAATCAAGCGTCTGGCCTCACTCGGTCAGTATGGCGGAGACTTGGGCGATACCACCGTGCAGGTGAGCTTCGATGAGGAAAAAAAGACCATCACCATCGCAGATAATGGCTTGGGGATGACAGCTGAGGAGATCAAAAAGTATATCAATCAGATTGCGTTTTCCGGGGCTACTGAATTTGTGGAAAAGTTTAAAGAGGGAAAGGATGCGAATGAAATCATCGGTAAGTTCGGCTTGGGCTTTTACTCTGCCTTTATGGTGGCCAAGGAGGTTGAAATTCAGACCTTATCCTATCAGGAGGGGGCAGAGCCTGCTCGCTGGGTATGCGATGGAAGTACCAGTTTTGAAATCAGTGAGGGATCGCGCACATCTCGTGGAACCACGGTGATTTTACATCTTTCTGAGGAAGGAGAAGAGTTTTTAGATAAGCATAAGCTACAAGGCATTTTAGATAAGTATGCCAAGTTCCTACCTGTTCCGATCCAGTTCGGCACTAAAACTGAGAGTAAGGAAGATGGTGTGGATGAGGAAGGAAAAACGAAGTACGCCTCCGTGGAAGTGCCGAATGTGATCAACACGACGGCCCCGATTTGGACCAAATCTCCCAGTGACCTGAAGGATGAAGATTACCTTGCGTTTTATAAGGAGCTTTATCCATTTAGTGAGGACCCGCTATTCTGGATCCATTTGAATGTTGATTTCCCTTTCAACTTAACAGGAGTCCTTTATTTTCCTAAGATCAAAAATGATTTTGACCTTCAGAAAAATAAAATCAAGCTCTTTAGCCGCCAGGTTTTCATAACCGATGAGGTAAAAGACATCGTACCGGAATTTTTAATGCTCCTACATGGGGTGATCGATTCTCCGGATATTCCGCTAAATGTGTCCAGAAGCTTCCTACAGGCCGATGGAAATGTGAAGAAGATAAACAACCACATCACGAAAAAGGTAGCGGATAAACTAGGGGAACTGTTTAAAAAAGACCGTGCCGCCTATGAGCAAAAATGGGCGGATATCGGCTTGTTCGTGAAATACGGCATGATTAGCGAAGATAAATTTGCCGATAAGGCCAAGCAGTTCGCCTTACTAAAAAATACAGAAGGAGCTTGCTTCACCTTGGAAGAGTATGCTGAAAAGGTGCAAGCGCTACAGACGGATAAGAACGAGCAGAAAGTTTACCTGTATGCTACTGATGTAGAGAAGCAAGATGCCTTCATCGGTTCTGCGAACCAAAAAGGCTATGATGTTCTCGTGCTGGACCATCCGATCGACAGTCATTTTATCCAACATGTAGAAATGAAGGGTGAAAAAATAGCCTTCAAGCGTGTGGATGCCGATGTGGTGGATAAGTTGATCGAAAAAGAGAGCAGCATTGAAAATTTACTCACAGAGGAGCAAAGTAAGCAGGTGAAGGAAATTTTCGAAAAGGCGATCGCGAAAGAAACCTATGAAATTCAAGTGGAGGGACTTAGTCCGGAGGAGCTGCCCGTGACCGTGACCATGGATGAGTTCATGCGTCGCATGAAGGATATGGCCCAGACGGGCGGGGGCGGCATGAGTTTTTATGGCGCTATGCCGGACCGGTATAAGGTAGCGATTAACGGCAACCATCCTTTGGTGGACAAAATCCTTAAGACGGAATCTTCCGATGACCAGGCTAAGCTCGCTAAGCAGGCCTTTGATCTAGCCCTTTTGGCGCAAGGCTTGCTCACCGGTAAGGATTTAACCGCTTTTGTAAAGAGAAGTGTAGAAATTATCTAAGCACGAGCGTTTCAAGCTGTAGGCAGCAATACTTTAAAACCTTTGGGAACCTATCGATGTCCCAAAGGTTTTTTTGTATTCTTACGTCAAGCAACTTAGCGGAAAGTTTGAATTTTGGGGCTCTAGTGCACTACGAGTAGCGTAGCGAAATTTATACCAGGGACCTCACACTTTTACGTCGAGAGCGAAGCGAAAAAAAGGGAAAGAGAAAAGGGTACACTTCCTTCTACCTTTTTGCCTAGCCACGGAATATTTCATGCAAAATTTAGCGATGAATATTTGGATACAACAAGTGGGGGGGGGGGTATATTGCAATGCAAATAGCACTAAATGCGTAATTAATCTATTTTCGTTATAAAAAATCTATCTAAAAAAAACGTAATCTGTAGCTGTGAAAAAATGTTTGTGCTTTAGATAAGCTTTGTCAACCGGTTCCTTCCCAGCGCATGATGCATAACCAAATTTTGTCATGCAAAGAATTCCCTTTGTCCTTCTGTTACTTGCGCTTGCTTGCTCAGAGAAAAAAGCCAATAAATACATAGTCGAAGTTCGCGACACGTTCCGTACTCCCATCCCTATGGAGTTTTCTACCTTTCTTTCCACTGCATACATTTGTGAGGATAAAGTGTTTGTTACAAACGCATCAAATAAGCTCCTGGTATTGGAAGATATGCATCTGCTCCGGGACTCTCTCCTTGAATTTCAAGATTTTGAGGTGAGTGACCTAAGCGTCCTATCTTTTAATCCATTTGACGATGCTATCTACGGTCATTCGGAAAAAATAAATGGCTTTGTAAAGATTCATGAGGGCACTCCTTCCTTGCATCCCTTGAAACTTACGGATTACTTTATTGTCGACAATAGAAAAACCAAAGGGTATTTTGCGTCTCCTACTGAGATGATTGTTTCCTTAACCCAAGGAGACATCGGAGCCTACCCACATGAGATGATTAACGACAAGCTAACGACCTTTGGGGTTTATGATTTTGATCGTCAGCAGGTCACTCAGTTTTTCGGTTCTTATCCCGCGGAAATCTTGGAAGCAAAAGGCAATTATCCGAAGGAGTTTCAAATTCCATTTTATTTACTCCATGAAAATCGCTTTATCGTTGGATTTCCGCTGAGTAATGAATTAATCGTGTACGATGTTAATGATTTTCAAAATTACCATACTGTAAAAGCCGATAGCGACTTTTTTAATTTTCCTCCTCCCTTTAAGGATCGTAAAGATCGAAGTGAGGTATTTAAATTATTTTATTATGCCAATCAATATGGTGCTCTTTCTTATCATAAAGATTTGGATATCTTTTCTAGGGTGGTAGTACATGCACTTCCAATAGACACCCAAAATGTTTGCGCTAGAACTTATTCTTTGATCCTATTAGATAAAAACTTGACCAAGATCGAAGAAATTGAATTGGGAAACAGCTTTCAAGTAGATTGGTCCTTTGTACTTCCTACATCTACGGGGTTTTTAGCCTCTGGAATGTGTGATAATTATTCGGGGGAAGATTTCTTTGTTTACAACAATTATATTGACATCGTGAAGAGATGAAACGAATCATTTTATTGATAATGCTATTCATTTGTGTTTGGAGTGATTTACCTATCTTCCACATCGAACGATATTGCTGAGAGATGACACGCTGTATGCTTTAGATGAGGTGGAGTGCGTGGTACATATATTCGATGTAAATTTACTAGAACATAAAGAAATTAAGTTACCAAGAGGTTATGACAATCAGTGGGATATTTACCCACAAGACCTTCGGCATTTGTGTAGGGATTCAGACGGAACCGTTACCCAGACCGCATGGAGCAAGTTCATGCGTTAAACCCTTTGAGACCGCTTTCCTACAGAAACATTTTAAACAATTCAGCCTATGATTTGTTCTATTTATGACTTTAACCAAGAACCAATGAATCATGATAGCTGTTTTAAATCCAAACGGGCGCATCACCCGAAGGAAATATCTGACTTTATTTCTCATCTTTTATAGTACGAATGTAATCTCGCTAATTCAGCTCTTTTATGCCTACAAGCTACAAGATTGGATAGCCTTCGCCATTTTCGGAACCATTCTGATTAGCACCATCGTCATGCTCCTGGTACAGGCTATTCGCCGCCTTCATGATATCGGATTAGATTATAAATACGTCATCTACCTCCTCATTCCACCACCTCTTAATTTTATAGGCTTCATTTGGCTGGCCTTAAAACCTGGACAGGATGGCGAGAATGCCTACGGCCCGGATCCACGAAAAACAGACATTTTGTAAAAAAATGGTAAGGAATATATTTGCGGACCATAAACCTGTTACAGGTATATGTGACTGTTATCCGCCGATAAGCTATGTTTAAGCTGTCGGCGGATTTAAGTTGAAGTACCTCTCTCTTCTTCACGATTTTTAGCGAACACATCGAACCCGATTTTCTGTGGACTTCCCAAGCCAGACGTATACAGCAGCTTCTGCTGATAGTTAATGACCATTAACTCTTGAAAGGCCGGTGCTAAAAGATCATTATCCACAGCAGAGCGCATAAGCAGCGCCAACATATCGCGTAACTTTTCGTCTGTGAGTTCATTTTCCTTCAACTCGGGATAATGAAACACCAGCTGTCTTTCTCCTTCGATAAAGAATTTATTTTCGACATTCAGCAAGAACCTGCCGATAAGATACCCGTGATCATCCATTCGGTTAAAATTGATGGTATCACTCAGAAAGTTATAGACAAGTATCTGCCCGAAATAAGCACGTTTTTCATCTGCTTTCACATACTTCGCCTTACTGAGATAGCGCTCCTCAGGAAGTTTGACCACATTACTTTGAAGGATGACTACAAGAGCATCTTCACCGAAGCGTAAAATAAACTCATGTGAATTTACCTGATCAAACTGCACCTGCACGCCATCATTCGTTTTAACCTGTGCGTGTAACTCCTGAGCCAACTGATGAGCCTGCATTTCTAAGCGCTTAAAAGCGGACTGGGTAAGTTGAAAGACAGCCGCTTTCAGGGCTGCCTTTTCTTGTAACTTCGTAGCTAGATTCGATATCATAGGGGCCTTAAAAGGTAAAGGAAAACAAATCGTATCAACTAAAGATAATGCGAACTTCCTTTACTTCCAAAGCCTCACCGGCTCTATATTGCAGAATGTGATAGTTACCGCACCTTATTTTGATCTTTTCGAAAATGCAAAGGAGGGGCCATATCTCCGATTAAGGGTTCATACTCAAGTCCTCCAAGACGTTTTTCGAATTCCTGCTTGGCTTCGCGAATTAACAAAGGATTCATGATTAAGTCTTTTCCTGTAAGTGCCATAGTCTTAGCAGCCACCATCATTCCTTTATACCCTATGCTCATTCCGTCTGCGGCCACCGCTTGCCAGGTGTGTGCCGCTGTGCCAGGAACCCATGTGGCTGTCCGCAGACCGACGGTAGGCACCACGTAGCTCACATCTCCTACATCCGTAGAGGCAGGAAAATGGGTGAGCTGGTAGGGCTGAACTTCTTGGGCTACCGAAAGTGCTGGTAGCTTAGAAAGTTGAAGGCTCACTTGAATCTTTTCTGCAAATACCCGCTCTTCCTCATCATAATGTACTCCACCGACTCGCATTAGGTTGGCATGCATCGTCTTGGCTAAAGTTTCATTCGGTAGTAAACCATAAATTCCCGCCACAACTTCTACCTCCACACGAGTCTCTGTCCCCAAAGCAGCACCTTCTGCGGCGAGCTTGACACGCTCCCATATTTGCTTCACTTCAGTAACATCCGGATGCCGCACCATGTATTCGACTACTGCATAATCAGGCACAACATTAGCCGCCAGGCCTCCATTCGTAATCACATAATGAATACGGCTTTCCTGATCGATATGCTCGCGCATCATGTTAACCATCATGTTCATCGCTTCCACGGCATCTAGGGCAGACCGACCACGCTCGGGGGCTCCTGCCGCATGCGAGGTCTGCCCATGAAACTTAAAATAACCCTGCATAACAGCTGTACATGTGGAGGCATCGGCGCTATTTCGATCTCCTGGGTGCCAGTTGATGACTGCATCTACTTGATCAAAAAGGCCTTCACGTACCATATACACCTTACCAGCACCACCTTCCTCAGCAGGCGTGCCAAAAATCTTTAGCGTGGCTTTTATCTGGTTCGCGTCGATCCACTCTTTTAATGTGACAGCGGAAGCTACCACGGCAGTACCAAATAAGTTGTGCCCACAACCATGACCATTTCCGCCTTCTACGAGTACCGAACGAAAAGGTACAGCGTCTTGAGATAAACCTGGCAGCGCATCATACTCCGCCAAGAAGCCGATGACCGGCCCCCCTCTGTCATAGGTGGCCACGAAGGAAGTAGGCATCCCCGCCACACCCATCTCCACAGAAAACCCTGACGCTTTAAGCTCTTCAGCTAGCAACTTCGAACTGGTAAACTCCAGATAACCCAATTCTGGGTTTTCCCAAATTTCGCGCGCGATTTTAGCATACTGAGCCTCTTTCGCATCTAAATTCTTTACAATAAAGGCTTCATGCTTCGACTCTTGCGCCTGTAACTTTCCTACAATAATTAGGACAGAAAGAATAAATAATATTTTTTTCATAGTGCCAGATTAGGTGTTATATATAACTAATCGGTAAAATAACGAAATAACCTTCCTTCAACAAGCCCGCTTAACAAAAATAATTCCTTAGCCCTTCTATATAATATATCCATCAGTGCAGGGCTCTTTCCGCAGTGGCATAAACACCAACAAGCTCTCTTCTAGAAGAAGATATGCGAACAGCAGGCGAATGTTCGATTACTTTCTTTTCCTTTCCTTTTTAAGAAAAAGCGTGTTCGTTTGCTTTCTTTTTCTTTCGTTTGCCTTCTTTTTGTTGTTCGTTTACTTTCTTTTCCTTTCGTTTTGGGCTTCGGGACCCAGATCAGACGGTCTATGTCGCCCTGCGCTAGTTCCTTCTGAACGAATACTTTTCAAGCATACTTTCAGTATTTTCGGGCATACAAGATGCTAGGGTAGAAATGAATAGTGGCACCCTGTTAAAAGATAAAGCCTATAGGATAAATCTCTCATATTGGCCTATCAACTGTTACTCAAACTTCATAAGCCTGGAATGGCTGACTCAGCACAAAGCGATCTTTAGCTAAATTATCTTCCGGAAAGATCATGTAAACCTGCTGATTCAATCCAATTTGCTGTAACTCACTGCATTCTTCAAAGGTCAATTTTTCCGCGAATAGAATGTTGGATTTAATCTAATCATTTTGACTGATTTCGATTTCTTCTTAACCATGGTTGAAGTGATTTACTTTTGAAGATATATGCCTCATGTGTGTACAACTTGCGCCTGATGTATTGGGAGCATACTTTCAGTATCTTCGGGTATACAAGATATGACGCAAGTAGCAAGGATTACAAAAACCGTTAACCGAAATAAAGGACTTAAGAAAAAATTTATTTCTTCTCTGACGTTTCTTGTCTTAAAGAGTTGTTTTAACGGATTAAGTCTTGAAACTGTCTAACAGAAATAATGGAGAGGCATTATTTAGTTTCATAGTGTATTGGGTTAGTTTTAAAAAAAGGGAATAAAATGGATAAAAAAAACAGCTTATCTCTTTTTCTTTGTAAAAGCCGCAGACAAACCGAAAGGTACGACACCCCGGCCCAAGCAAGAAGCCGGGGCACATACCCCTAAAAGACGCATGCCTCTAGAAAATATGTCCAAAACCAAAGAAGAACTGGCTGCCTTCCCTGCTGGTGGCGAAGTCAAGCCGGAGGACCGTACTCTGATTCCAGGCGATTCGCCCCCCGATACCTGGAGCACCACGCATCTGGTTTAGCTGGATATCCCGAATGCCGTCCCATACTGTGCCGAAATCATAGAACGGTGTCAGCCCGAGGGCGAAATGCTGGTTAAACGCATTAAAATCATACAATCGCGTGCGCATCTCTAAATTCACTAAACCGACGGTAGGAGCTAAAAAGCGCGCTTCCCGATACCCCCGTAGCGAGCGGGCACCCCCTAAGACCAAGATACCTCCCGCCTCGGCCTGGGAAGACAAATCCCACATTTCGATAAAATTAATATTGGGACCAAAAATATGACCGAAAGCCGCTAAGCCCGCAAAGGTAATGCGGTTGCGCCCATCCTTCCAGCGATGCAGCGTGCGCACATACTGCCCCTGAACCATAAATTTATTGAAATTAAAGTCTGAGCCCAACCAAGGCGCCGAGTACTCATGGCTATACTGCAGGAAAACCCCTTTCGATGGATCTGGCTCCAAGTCACGGGTATCGTAAATAATAGCTCCTGCTAACATGGAAGTAAACATGAAGGAATCCGAAAAACCCGAAAGGTTAAAGCGATCCCACGTGCCGTCTTGAATCTGCCGATTTACTAAGGTCTGCCGCTGTATCGCCTCCACCTCTGTGCCATCCGGTAAAAAAGCCTCCTCCGCGATGCGTCCAGTATAATCCTCGAAAGCGGTAAACAACATCTCATAGCCAAACATCAAACGCAGCTTTCCGCCCATTTCTACGCGCTCACCCAAGAGATTAAACAAAGCTTCGCGCTGAATAAACTGGTTGAAGTGCGTATCGGTAAAAAGCGCTCCCCCTTCTCCCGGAACAGCTACGCGCAAATTTTCTTCGTAGCGATTTACGCGATTAAACTGACGAACCTGACCTGTGGCTTTATCCTCAAAACGCAAGGGGTTTAAAGATTCACGGCCGATACCCCAATACTGCGCATTGGGGTCTTCCCAAAGTACGGCATCTGCACGCAGCCGCCACTTCGAATTGAAAATATAAGGAACATCTAAATTTAACGCCGCCTTTACGCGGCCATTCTCAAAGACAAAAAACTCCGAATTTAAACTCCAGCGATAGGGTGTGTAATAAAACAAAGGGTCTTCCTTGGTCTTATTTTGATAGAAAAACACATTGCCCCCCAGGCCAAAACCCCGGATCGGATCGAACTCAAAACGTGGCAATCCCGTCACAAAGAAACCTTCCTTTTTGGAAAGGATATCCTCCTTCGAAAGCCGCTTCTCTTCTGCTAAGGTAAAAGGAAGCTGAATGGTATCTAAAATCGCCAGCCGATCGAGGTTCTCGGTACGCGCAGAACGATCTTTGGCCGTGGCCACCTGTACGTCGCTCTGCTGAGCCGACAGCTGCGAGCAGGTGAAGAGCAGTAAAAGCCCCCCTACCACTAAATTGCGAAGTCTTTTCATTTCTAAGGAGTCGAATGTGTGTTGGTTTTCAGGAAGATGGAATTATACTCACATCCACCTGATTTTCAGAGCGCAAAAATACCGCTTTACACAAGGCAAATACCCAATCACGTATTAGATTATCATTAAAGTTTAACAATGGCTTATACGCTGACACAAAAAAACTAAAAAAGGTGCCGACAGCGTCTGCACCTTTTTAAAACAGTAAAACACACATTCGAGGCACGGAAACCCCTTAAAAGATATGACCGAAACCGAAGAAAAATTGGTTCCCTTCCGCCCCTGACGCGAAGTCTAAGCGGATAATCGTAGACTGATTCCAGGCGATACGACCACCGATTCCGGGTGCTCCTCTCCAGCCCTCTAAACCTACTCGGCTGAGTTCATCCCAACCTCTTCCCATATCGTAGAAGGGCGTGAGGCCTAAAGCGAAATGCTGATTCAAGGCTCTGAAGTCATACAAGCGGAAACGGGCTTCAAGATTAATCAAACCAATCGCGGGAGCTACGAAGCGAGACTCCCGGAAGGCTCGTAGCGAACGGTCACCCCCGAGCACATTGATGCCACCCGCCTCGGCTTGAGAAGATAGGTCAAACATTTCCAGCCAGTTGATATTACTCCCCCACACGTAACCGAAGGCCGCCATACCCGCTAGCGTCAGGCGGCTCTTTCCACCTCTCCACTTCGCGACTGTTTGGAAGTGCTGCCCTTGGACCATAAACTTGTTGAACGAAAAGTCAGAACCTAACCATTTAGCAGAATACTCATGAGAATATTCTAAGAAAGTTCCCTTAGAAGGGTCCGGCTCTAAATCTCGCGTATCCCAGATCAGGGCCGCAGCTAACATGGAAGTAAAAAACCAATCGTTATTTCCGATCGCATTCAATCCACTGATATTAAAGCGATCCCACGTACTTCCTTCCGTGCTGCCATCTCCTGTTCTGGCGATTGCATCCTTGTTGATTAAAGTCTGGGCATTGACCGCTTCCACTTCCTGTCCGTTAAAGAAGGCCTCCTCTGCTATTCTTCCTGTCCAGTCATTCGTACGTGTAAACAAAGCCTCGTACCCGAACATCAAGCGCAGTTTACCACCATACCAGACACGCTCCGGAAGCACGTTAAACAGCATTTCTTCGATTTCGATCTCGTTATAATGGGTATTCGTGATGAAGCCTCCATTTCGTGTTTGCGCTTGCGCTAAATTATCCAGATACGCATCGATATTCGCAAAGGACTGTGCAGGCTGACCCGTTCTGGCTTGATCGAACTGTTCCAAAGAGCGCAAACTCTGCTCCCCGATACCGAAGTACTGGAAGTTAGGATCAAACTCATAGAGGGCATCGACCCGCATCCTCCACTTGGTACCGAACATATACGGCACATCCAGGTTCAGCCCCCCTTGTAAGCGGCCATTCGTGAAGAAACGGAAGTCTGTGGACAAGCGATACCGATAGGGCGTGTAATAGAAGAATGGATCACTAGAGTCTCTATTTTGAAAAAAGAAGGCGGTTCCCCCGATGCCTAATCCTCGAATCGGATCAACTTCGATATCTGGAAAACCCGTCACGAAAAAGCCTTCCTTCTTCGTTAAAATATCATCCTCACTGAGTCTTTTAATTGGATCGATGTTTAAAGGCGTCGTCAGCGTATCCAGGATCTGAAGCCGATAGGCATTTTGTTCCCTCAGGTTTTTCAACTTGGCAGGAGGCGGGGAGATAGGATCTTCCTGCGCCTGAGCCCCTGTGAACGCCAGGCCAGCTAACATGGCGAAAGCAAGTAACATTTTTTTCATGGCAATAATCGTTTAGCCGCTCTCTGAAAGAAAGCGAATTTATAAATTTAGATAGATTTAATATACTTATTTTAACTCAGCCCCAGTAAGGTGACGGTTACCGTAAAGTAGATAAGCAGGCCGGTGACGTCTACGACTGTCGTAATAGCGGGCGAGGCTGCCACCGCAGGATCCCCTCCAAAGCGCCGCACCAGTAGGGGCAAACCTGCCCCAATACAAGTAGCTGTCACCACTTGTAGGGAAAGTGCCAAGGCGATCACGCTGGCGATTTGCATCAGGGAATACTCCGGGGGAACCGTTGTTTCCCAGCTCAGGAAGAGCACTTTGCCGAAGGCCAAAACCCCCAAACAGATCGCTAACAGAAAGGAAATTTTAAACTCTTTAAAAATAATCTGAAACCACTGCTTCGGTGCCACTTGGCCGAGCGCTAGGGAACGTACGATCACCGTAGCAGCCTGTGAGCCGGAATTTCCCCCCGTATCCGCCACCATGGGCATGTAGAGCGCCAAGATAATCAAGGCTTCCAAGGTGGCCTCAAAACGGTGAATAATCATACCGGAAAGGATGCCTACAGCGGCCAGCGAGACGATCCACACCACACGCTTTTTAAAATGCCCCATGGTGCTCGTGCCGAGGTAGTCCGCCCCTTCGCTTTCCTGCATGATTCCCATAAATTTTTCCATATCCTCGGTATGTTCCGCTCGGATGACGTCGATCGCATCATCCTGGGTCACGATGCCCACGAGCTGTCCCGCATGGTTCAGCACCGGAATGGCCAAAAGATCATAGGACTCGATCCTCTTCGCCACCTCTTCGCGGTCTTCTTCCACATGCACATGGACGAAATTTTCATGCAGCACATCGGAAATCAACTGGCTGGGGCTGGACATAATCAAGTCCTTTAAGGAGACGAAGCCGACCATCTTCATGCGATGATCCACCACGTAGATGTAGTAAATCATCTTCTTCGAAGGGCTGTCGCGCCGCACCTTACTGATGGCGGATTCCACGGTCATGGTGGCCAGCACCGTCGCGAAATCCGTACTCATGATACCACCCGCAGTTTCAGGCGGATAGGCACTCAGCTTGATAACATCCTCCCGCACCGTCTTGGTCAGGTACGGCAGCAGCGCCACCTGCTCCTCCTGGCTCATGTGCTGAAACAAGTCACAGCGATCATCTGAGGCCATATTCTCGAAAATAGGCGCAAAGCGTTTTTTACTCACCTGCTGGA
The DNA here is from genome assembly GCF_054166705.1 of Nitritalea sp. Taxonomy (NCBI): domain Bacteria; kingdom Pseudomonadati; phylum Bacteroidota; class Cytophagia; order Cytophagales; family Cyclobacteriaceae; genus Nitritalea; species Nitritalea sp. The sequence continues at coordinate 581,908 of NZ_JBSZCV010000008.1, read as the reverse complement.
AAAAAGCCAGCTGCCGCCCCATCTCCATCTCCGCGATGATCTTGCCCTGCTCCTCGGGAGAAAAAAACTCCAAAGCCTCTAAGATACTAGCTTCTTCCAGGGGCTCTAAGGTCTGTGCGATCTCCAAAGCCGGCATTTTTCGAAGGGCAGGAATCAGCTCCCGTACTTTTTGTTTTTCGCTCATCACGATCCAATTTTCTGTTCCTGTTTTCATCACTACCGCTGTTTACAGTTCTGCCGGCTGCTGCCCGTGAATTTCCCAACTCACCTCCAGCACACCATATTCTAATGTTAATTTACCTGCGAAGGTCTCCATGATCTCATCCCGCTTGCCATTCGCTAACACCAAGGCCTCCACATAGGCATGCTCGGGATTACCATTATCGAAGCTTTTTAGGGAGCGCAGGCGCAAACTTTTATCCGACTTGACCGTCTCCAGGAGCATCACCCGCAGGTGGTTTTCTACCTTATCCAGACACTTGATCTGAAACTGGTAGTAGTAGGTTCCCGTGCTGTCGTCATCGTCGTGGTTAGCTGTCAGGCTGTACATTTTGCGCCCCACGGGCCGCAAAACAATATGCGCAAACATTACGAATGCGGCAGTGATGACCGCCTCCCATGTCAGGCCTACTCCTGCTAGCGAACCTACCGCCGCAGAGCACCAAATCGTCGCGGCGGTGTTCAGCCCCTGTACATTCAGGCCATCCTTCATGATGACGCCAGCCCCCAGAAAGCCTATTCCCGTTACGATCTGCCCCGCCACGCGCGAGGGATCCCCCATATCTCCTGTGAGGGAAACGGAGAGCAAAATAAACGCAGCTGCCCCCATCGCCACTAAGGTATTCGTGCGCAGGCCAGCACTTTTCTGACGCCACTGCCGCTCGAAACCGATGCCTGCACCTAAAACCAGTGCCAGGCCTAACCGAAAGATGAATTCTACTAGTTCCATCGCTTTTCCTCCTTTTTTTTCACGTTCCTACAGCACCAGCAGGTGGCCTGTAGGACAGGAAGAACCGCTAGCGCATGTATCGTTTTAATGCAAATATGGGACCTAGTTCCATGTGATAGGCTTATTTAACGTTTACAAAGGTACGAAACATTATTTCGCCCCCTTTTAGAAAGCCATTAAGATGGGATTAGAAAAAACTTAGAAGGAATGGTTCAGGTGCAGGGTAAAAATGGTCTCCCCCGGCTTGGAGCTCACAGCGATTTTTCCCTGATGCAGCGTGATGATGCGCTTCACCAGGCTGAGGCCGATGCCACTTCCAAAGGCCACATTTTGGTTTTTCCCCCGAAAAAAGGGCTCGAAGATCTCTTCCACCTCTTCTTTCGGGATGCCTACGCCGGTGTCCCGAAATTTTAAGTGCACGCCCGATACGTCTGGGGCGATAAACACTTGACAGGTCTTATTGGTGGAAAACTTGCAAGCATTTTCCATCAAATTTACGAATGCGATGGTCAGCAGATAGCCGTTGCCGGTGACATTTAGGGCTTCTTCCTGTTCGGTCAGGCCTTCAAAAGAAAGGTCGATGCGGTACCCAGGGTTCGCCTGCTGCACCTGCTGGCTGGCATCCAGTACCAGCTCATCCACCCGCTGCATGCGGAAATTGACAGCTGTCCGATCATAACTGGCACGTGCGAAATCCAACAAACTCCCGGAAAGCTTGGCTAACTTTTTCGCATCTCCCAGCACCGTCTCCGCTACCTGACGGTATTCCTTTTTCTCTCGCTTCCGGGTCAGAGAGAGCTCCAGCTCGGTGATCATGGCCGCCAGCGGAGTGCGGACCTCATGCGCCATAAAATAGACAAACTGCTTCTGGGTGTCGAAAGATTTTTCTAACTTTTCGAGTAATGCATTTATGGTCGCTGCTAAAGCATACAACTCATCCCGATTCGGGCCCATTTTCAGGCGCAAGTCTAAGTTGGAGGCTGTGATCTTCCCTGCCTCCTGAATCATATCGCTGATGGGGCTGAGCGCGCGCCGCGCAAAATATTTACCCAAAAAGAAAAGGATGATGATGGCTATCAGGTAGCCAGCGAGCAAAAACCGGCCTAGGTCGGCTAATTTGGCATAGCCATATTCATCAAAAGCCGCGGCAGTGACCAGGTAATTTCCCTGCTGGGTGCGAAATTTCTGACCTAAGACATCCCAGCCCTCCTGCTGGAAGGTGAGGTGTACTTCCTGCTGTATTTGCGTCAGCATCTCATCGGTCTCTTTCACGAAGTCGATCTCTACGGCATCGTGATAGCGCAGCGTAAAGTCCTCCTCTTCGTAAATGGCCACCTCCACCTCATACAGAATTTCCCGATTGTTACGGTAAATGGTCTGCAGGGTCTTCTCATCGAGGCCGCTGTTCAGGAAGAGGTTCAACTTAGTGCTGGCCTCCTTTTCTAAAATGGAATAAAAGGCATTTTGGCGGTTTTGGGCAGAGAAAAAATACACCCCCAAGCAAAACACCAGCAGGAGCCCCCCGGCTAAAAAGGTAAATCGTAAGGTAAGGCGCTGCTGTATGCTCATGATCGTTCGAGTACAAATCCCATCCCGGTACGGGTATGGATTAGTTTTTCTCCGAAAGGCTTATCCACTTTTTTACGGAGGTAATTGATGTACACATCGATAAAATTCGTCCCAGTGTCGAAATCCACACCCCAGACTTCCTTCGCGATTTCTTCCCGCGAAAGTACGCGCGTGGAATGCTCTACCATGTAGCGCAGCAGATTAAACTCTTTCGGGGTGAGCTGCAGTTCTCGCTCCTCCCGAAAGGCTTTCTTTGCCTGCAAGTCGATCCGAATATCTGCAAAGCGCAGCATCTCCGTATTGGGTTCTGCCGTTTCTGGCGGCAGGCTAGCGCGCTGGAGCAGGGACTTGATGCGCACATAGAGCTCCCGAATGTCAAAAGGCTTCACCAGGTAGTCATCCGCCCCCGCATCAAAGCCCTCCACCTTATCGTCTGTGGTACCCAGCGCTGTCAGCATGATGATGGGCACCCTTTTGTCCAAAGCACGTATTTCCCGCGATAGCTGCATGCCATCCATTTCAGGAAGGATCAGATCGGTGATAATCAGGTCGATACCTCCTGACTGCCAGCGACGTAGCCCCTCTGCCCCATCTGTGGCCAGCGAGGTGGCATAGCCTTTTTCCTGTAAACTTTTCAGAATGACCTCCGCTAGCCGTTCATCATCCTCCACTAACAGAATATGGTGCTCTTTCATACCGCAATATTAGCGCTTCCTTCGGATCTACCGTATTAGATGTCAATTAGAATCAGTAGTATCTGTTTTCCCATAGAGTTCCAGCAGCTTGGCCACAATACGTTCGGCTGCTTTACCATCCCAGTTCGGAATGTCCCCACCCTGCTGCCAGTCACCGCGCATCAGGCGATCCAAGAAAGGGGCTAGCCGCTCGGGATCTGTTCCCACGAGCACATTCGTCCCTAAGGTGACCGTTTCTGGTCGCTCCGTATTGTCCCGAAGGGTCATACAGGGCACCCCAAGCACAGAGGCCTCCTCGGTGATGCCCCCTGAGTCGGTGATCACCCCCGCAGCATGCTGCACTAAATAGTTAAACTCCAAGTAGCCTAGCGGCTCACACTGCAGGAGCCGCTCATGCGCCAGGCCCGTACTTTCGAGGATTTTCGCTGTTCTTGGGTGTACAGGGAAAACGATGGTGAAAGGCGCCGTCCGGTCTAAAATCACCTGGAGAAAGGTGGCCAACTTTTCTTCTTGGTCTACATTGGCCGGGCGGTGCATGGTCATCACCAGGTATTTTTTAGGCGCTAAGGCCTGGTAGGCTGCTCCCTCCGGAGCGCGAAATTTGGCTTTGTTGGCCAGTAACGTATCGATCATGGTGTTACCGACGAAGTGAATTTGCTCCTCGCGGAAGCCCAGGCGACGTAAATTGGCATTGGCTACCTCCGAGGTGGTAAAAAAATGATCGCTGATACTGTCGGTCACCATACGGTTAATCTCTTCGGGCATGCTCAGGTCTCCAGAGCGAATGCCTCCCTCCACGTGTACAACATCGATCACAAGTTTTTTTGCCGCGATGCTACAGGCCAGGGTAGAGGTGACATCGCCTACTACCAGGACCACGTCAGGGCGGTTTTGGAGGAGCTCCCGCTCAAAGGCCACCATAATGGCCGCCGTCTGCTCGGCCTGACTCCCTCCACCAGCGCCCAGGTTCGCATCAGGCGCGGGTATACGGAGCTGCTCGAAAAAGGAATCCGACATTTTCTTATCGTAATGCTGCCCCGTATGAACCAGGCGGAAGTGAATCGGACGCTCAGCAGCTTCATTATGGGCCTGAATGGCATGGATAATCGGCGCTATTTTCATAAAATTCGGACGCGCACCCGCAACTAAAGTTATTCGGAACATAAAAATATTTTTCGTGCTGAACAAAGATACAGCTTTCGAAGGGGGAAGAAAAAAAGCCATTAAAAAAACTCGGATGAAAACGCTCATCGTTTACAGGCTTCGATGAAAGCGACACTGGAGCGATCATGCTTCTTAACCTTCGCCTGCAGGTATTCGGAAAGTGCGACCTCTCATAGAACAAAAACCAGCTGCTGGCTAAAAAGCTTCATTCAGCCCGAAATACCCTTTCAGTGCATCTCCGTATGCCAGATCGATGCGTAACTGCAGACCGTTATCGCTCAGCCGATAGCGCGCCCCTAGTCCAGCCGAAGCCCGAAGTGGTGCCACATCCCCGGGACGATAGACCGTACCGAGGCCACTGAAAAAGGCCAAACTCAACTTTTTATACAGCGGCTGCCGGAGTTCCGCCTGAAAGGCCAGCACCCCACGATCTCGATACCTTCCACGAAAATACCCACGCATCAAGTTGGCCCCTCCGAACTGAGAAAGGGTGGTGAAGGGGACATCCCCCCCTTGGAACTCATGGTACAGCTGTGCAGCCAGCACCCCACGAGTAGAAATTTGCCGATAGGCCCGAATATCCTGCTCGAAGGTTGAATTTTCGAAATTCGAAAGCAGGCCTTCTACCGCAAAGCCGGCCCGAAAAGTTGCCCATATTCCACGCGTAGGGTAGAATAAGTTGTCCCTCGAATCAAAAGTCCACTGCACACCGATGGTTAACTGCTGAAAAGGGTCTAGGCCGAGCAGCTCCGCGTCCTCGAAAACACCATTCGCTTCGAAAGCATATACGGACTCTCTGCGGTAGCGGAGGAAGGCCCCCCCGTAAAGGTGGCGATGGAAATAGTTTTCAGTGGCACTAACAAACACACGTGCAAAACGACTGGAATAGGCTTGCCCTTCTGCTAAAGGATTGGCCCCCGTGCCAAAAAAGAAAAAAGGATAATCGTTAAACTCCACACGTGCGAAGTAATGCTGCTTGTCTGCATCCGCCCAGATGTCTGCCTCGGCGCTCAGAATCCATTGATTATTCAGGGTATACAGAAAAGTCAGGGGATAGGTATTAGGTCGCCCTTCCCCCTCTTTTTCAGCGACCTTAACAGATTTCACACCGAGACCCACTGAAGTTTCAGGGGTGAAAACTACCGCCGGGATAAAGATTCGCTCACCCACGGTCAGGCCACGGAGCACCCGATCACCGAGGCGGAAGAGCTGATCTAGCACCTTTATCTGGGAATCCGAATCCGCCGCAGTATGCGCTAAGGTGTCGGTACCTTCCTGCTGCCCTTGAACTGAAAAAGTAAAGAAAAACGTAAAAACAAGGAGTAAGAAAGCGTCTCTCATGCCGTGGAACTGGGTCCGTTTAAAACTCAATAATTAGCCCTATCGTCGGCAGAATCGTCCCCGCCGGATTCGCCACCTGCCGCAAGTCATACTTTTCCGGGTTTGTACTACTGATGCGGAGGGATCCGTCAGGATTCCGTGTTGGCAGCAGCAGAGGGGGTTGGTCTGCGTCTAAGTTGAGGGCATTTTGGACATCAAAGTACCAATTTAAATTCCATTTATCAAAGAAGTACTTTTTATCGATCCTGAAATCGAACTGGTTAAAGGAAGCCAGCCGTAAGGCATTTATCCGACTAAAATCGGGGATAGCCGTACCTCTGCTGTCCCAGTTCGCGATTAGGGCCGAAGCTTCTAAATCATCTGGCGTAAACGGCGTGCCTCCCAGCCAGCGCCAGCGTGCACCGGCCTCCCAGTTCTTACCGAAGCGGTACCCTGCCGTCAAGCTGACGATAAAGCGATTATCCCAGGCGCTGGGAACGAAGCCCTCGGTATTGGGATTCGTAAATTCAGAGCGCACTAAGGTTAAGGAAGCGATTCCAAAAAAATTATTGAATAGCCGCTGCTGGGCGAGAAATTCCATTCCAAAGGCCCTTCCTTCGGCATCAGATGCCACAGGCTCATTGCCGATCACCCCGAAGTCGGCGCCTAAGTTGGCCAGGGCGATACCATTTCGAATACTTGTGGGGTAATTGCTATAGCCTTTGTAAAAGAGCTCTGCCGTAAAGCGCCGACTCTTTTCAGGAATCACCTTTTCTATTCCCGCGATATAGTGTACTGCGCGGATCCAGCGAATATCATTTTCCTGATTCACCAGCACGCCCGCATTATCGCGGAAGCCAAGTGCCGTATAGGGAGGTTTTTGATAGTAAATCCCCGTATTCGCCGTCAGAAATAAATTGGGTTTCAGCTGGTAGGAGAGGTTCAGGCGTGGGCTGATTTGATTGAAAGGGTTGGCCGCTGTCGCGCCAAAGTCACTGCCATCCATGCGCACACCTCCTGAAACCAAAAGACGCTCGGACAGAAAGGTTTTACTTGCCGAAACGAAGGCGCCGTAAGCATGGAAGAACGCCTGATCCGCTACATTCACAGGTTCATTTAAACCCGGAATAGAGCGGTCGAAATTGTCGATAAAAAAACGTGCGTACTCGTAATTCACACCATATTTAAGCGTAAGATTTCCCTTAAAAATAGAATTCTCCGCTCGAAACTTGTTTTCACTTTCTTGTGAGGTGTAGTCGAAAAGCAGATTTGCCGGACTACTCTCATCGTTACCTAGAAATTTAAACGAGCGATTATTCAGCATATTTCGACTAGCCACAAAGGTCCAAAAGCCATTTTCGCGAAATCGCTTCAGGCGAAGTCCTGTCGTATAGGTCCACTGACTTGTAATCGGTAAACTTTCCAGTAAGAAGAGTCTGTTTTCGCGCTCCTCCTCTGTTTCGTTATTCGGCGTATCAAAATTAAGTGCAAACTGTCCCGTGGCCCCAACTCCTAAGAAGGTAAGTTCAGTCTTGTCGTTAAACTTAGTGGTCGTCTTCACGGTAAAATCGTTAAAGGTAGGCAGGAAGGGCAGGCCTAACACACGGAAGAGGAGCTGCAGATAGGACCTACGCGCAGAAATGAGGTAGGTGGTCTTTTCTCCTATCGGCCCCTCATTGGAAAAGGTAAGCTCGGAAGCTCCCACCGTCAGCTGTGTATAGGCCTTATCTCTTCTGCCCTCTTTTAGCTCAAATTCAAAGAAGGAGCTGAGAGAGTTCATTCTGTTCGCGGGGAAGCCTCCCGTGATGACATCTACATTTTTAATTAAATTTACGTTTAATATGCCCACAGGTCCTCCTGAGCTCCCTTGGGTCGCAAAGTGATTGATGACGGGAACCTCGATTTCATCGATGAAAAAACGGTTTTCGCTCGGGGCGCCCCCTCGGATGATGATATCATTTCGGAAGGCTGCCGTACTGGAAACCCCCGGAAGTGCTTGAATCACGATGCTTATATCTCGGTTTCCACCTGGATACCGTTCGATTTCATTCGAGTTCAGACGCCGTACGGAAAGGGGCGTTTCTTCTGAGCGCGTAAACTCCGCACTGACGACCACCTCATTCAGGTCAGAGGCATCTTCACGAAGCGCAAAATCGATCTGCAAGGGTCTGGCACGTGTCACCTGTACCTCAAACTCCGTCTTAGACCGAAAGCCTACAAAGCTCGCACGTATGTTATACAAACCCGGAACGATGCCTTCAATCCGGTAATTTCCATTTTCATCTGAAACCGTCCCATAGTCTGTTCCTAAGATGGCGACATTTGCGAAGGGCACCCCTTCATTGTTGGCTGGGTTAAAAACTCTTCCGGTAACGACTCCGCCCTCTTGTGCGAAAACCAGCGCAGAGCTCCACACAAGCAGTACAGAAATAAAAAGCCTGAGATACATAGCTGAAAATTTATGTAGAAAACTACATGAAAAATTTATGGTTCACGCGAAGAAGAACAAAATACTATTTTTATAAAAAGTTATAAATTTATATTGCCATTATGCATTTCCGCCTACTTTTTGTTCATTCTTTTCCTTCACTTGCCACAGCCGCCACCAGGGGGTTCCCGGGGAATCATGATGCTCAAAGTGGTAGCCGAAGAAATAACAGGAGAGAAAGGCCCAGAGGTGATTTTTTTTCTGGGAGCGTGAGTGATGGGCATTTGTGGCCTCACCTTTATGCGGGAGGTAGGTGCCGAAATAAAAAAGTTGTAAGGTACTCAGCACGGCGGGCAGCATCCAGTACACCACAAGCGGGGGCACGGGCAGCCACAGTTTAAGCACATTAAAAGTCACCGCCATGGCGAGAATTTGCCAGAGCGTCACATATTGGCGCACGAAGCTCAAGTACCAGATAAAGAAGTTTCCGGAAGCATGATAATCGGGATCTTTCGCTGTAGCCACGAAGCGATGGTGCTCATGATGCTTTGGAAACAGCTTCCAATAGGCATTATAGCTAAATAAGGTCGCACAGAGATGCCCGATAAAGTTGTTGACCCGCTTATTTCCCGACACCACGCCGTGCATGGCATCATGCGCGGTGATAAATAAACCCGTATAGAGGTGTGTCTGCAGCAGGACGAGCACATAGGTGAGCGGGTTATCCCAGGCCACAGGAACCTGAAAGGCCAGCACCAAGCAGCCAGCCCATAGGAAAATAATCAAAAGGGCGATTTGAACGCCTGTAGGGTCTATAGAAAGATTTCGGGTACGCACGTGGAAAGTCTACTACACATTAAAAGGTTTCGATCCGTGCCTTCACTTCTTCCATCAGCCACATCGGCGTGGAAGTGGCTCCACAGATACCTACAGACTGTTCCGGACCGAACCAGCTATCCTGTACCTGTGCGGAGTTAGACACGAAATACGTATTCGGATTACGCTCCTTACACACATTATACAGCACCTTACCATTAGAGGACTTCGTGCCGCTCACGAAGATAATCACATCAAACTTGTCCGCAAAATCCCGGAGTTCCTTATCCCGGTTAGAGACTTGACGGCAGATCGTGTCGTTCGTGTTTACGGCGATACCATTTTCCTTTAGGAGGCTATTGATCTCATAGAATTTATCAGTACTCTTCGTGGTCTGGCTGTAGAGCGTGATGTTTTTAGGCATCGCCTGCATGTCCAGCTCCTGAATATCCTGAAAGACGACAGCCTTGTTATTCGTTTGGCCTAAAAGGCCAATGACCTCTGCATGGCCATGCTTGCCGTAGATATAAATATGCTCTTCTTTATCGAAGCTATTTTTAATCCGGTTTTGTAATTTCAGCACCACTGGGCAGGAAGCGTCGATAAGCGTAAGATTATTCTTTATCGAAAGCTCATAGGTGGAAGGGGGCTCGCCATGGGCACGGATGAGGACCTTTTCGTCTTTTAAGCCGTAAAGATCTTCATGGTTGATGATGCGGAGTCCTTTGGCCGTCAGGCGATTTACCTCTTCATCGTTATGCACGATATCACCGAGGCAATACAGATACCCCTGTTCATCGAGGATTTCCTCAGCCATTTCGATGGCATACACCACGCCGAAACAAAACCCGGAATGCTGATCGATATGTACGCGAAGATTTTTCATACGCTAATAAATGACGGTAAATAAATACATGTATACCTGACTAAATGAAACCTTAACCTAATCCAAGTTTTGTTCCCACGTAGGTGCCTAATAAGAGGGAGAACTTGCGAGAATTCGGGATGCGGATACGTTCACGTGTAATGATTTCTGCTGGCAGCCCACGAATTTTATCGAAGAGTTTCTGATAATATAAGTAGGCGACTTTCACACCTAGCTTGGCTGTTTCGGGAAGCTGCTGAATGCCGATAAGCGCATCGTCGAAATCCTTTTGGATATCCTCCTCTATGAGGCGCTTAGCGGACTTGTCGAAGGCATTAAAATCCACTCCTGGAAAATACACACGACCTCTTTCTTCGTAGTCACTTTTGATATCACGTAGAAAGTTAACCTTTTGGAAGGCGGCACCTAACTTACAGGCAGGCTCACGAAGGGCTTGGTACTGTGCATCATTTCCGGCACAGAAGACACGGAGACACATCAGCCCTACGACTTCTGCCGAACCATAGATGTACTCGTGATAGCGGTTATCGTTATAGGTTTTAAAATCGAGATCCATTTCCATGCTCCGAAGAAAAGCCTCTATGAGCTCCTGCTCGATGCTATACTGATTGACGATTAACTGGAAAGCATGCAACACGGGATTCAGCGAAATCTTCTTTTCTATAGCTTCGTAGGTACGCACCTTAAAATCTTCTAGGAGGGCCTTCTTATCATGCTCATGAAAGGTATCTACGATTTCGTCCGCATAGCGGACAAAGCCATAGATCGCATAAATCGGCAAGTGTAAACTTTTATCCAGCGTACGAATGCCCAGCGTGAAGCTGGTACTGTAGCGCTGCGTAATGAGCTTACTGCATGCGAGCGTCGTATCATCGTATAAGGCTTTTGCATCCATATGCTTATACTACTCTTTTATTTACAATTTGTTTTCTTTCATCACCTCTCGTGCCACGACATGGCCTGAGATAAGTGATGGAGGGACTCCCGGGCCTGGCACGGTCAGCTGCCCTGTATAGTACATATTTTTCACCTTCTTGTTTTTCAGGCCTGGCTTCAAAATAGCCGTTTGGGTGAGTGTATTCGCTAATCCATAGGCATTGCCCTTAAAAGCATGGTAGTCCGCTTTAAAGTCAGCATGTGCATACGAACGCTTATATACCACATGAGAACGTATCTCCTGTCCGGTTAGTTTTTCTAAACGGTCCATAATCATGTGATAATATTTCTCACGCATCTCTTCGGAATCTTCTAAATCGGGAGCCAGTGGCACCAGTAAAAAAAGATTTTCGCTACCTTCGGGTGCTACAGTAGGATCTGTAATAGAAGGAACAGAGGCGTAAAACAGCGGTTTCTCCGGCCAGCGTGGATTCGTGTAAATAGCATCTGCATGTGGCCCTAGTGGCTCATCAAAGAACAGATTATGGTGGCGCAAGCCTTTTAGGCGCTTGTTCACGCCTAAATAAAAGAGTAGGCTAGAAGGAGCCATCACGCGCGAATCCCAGTAAGAAGGGCTGTAGTTTCGGCTGTCTGGGGGCAGTAACACTTGGTCTACATGCTGATAATCTGCCCCTGCCACCACGATATCCGCATAAATTTCTTCCCCGGACTTTAAGAGCACTCCTTGGGCGATCTGCTGACGCACTTTAATAACCTCTACCTCTGCATCGAAACGGAATTTCACTCCCTTTTCTTGTGCGAGCTTCACCATGCCTTCTATAATTTTATGCATGCCTCCATCGGGGTACCAAGTCCCTAGGGCTATGTCCGCGTAATTCATCAAGCTATAAAGTGCCGGTATATTTTGGGCGGTCTCGCCCAAAAATAAAACAGGAAATTCCATCAGGCGGATAATTTTATCCTCCTTAAAGAACTTACGCACATGCTTCGCCATCGACTGGAAAATATCCATCCGGAGCATATCCGCTAAAAGTGCAGGGCTGGTAAACTCAAATACCGAGCGAGAAGGACGGTAGACCAAGTCTTGGATGCCCACCTTGTACTTGTAGGCTGCTTGCTCTAGAAAATCATCCAACTGCGCAGCCGCACCCGGCTCCATTCCCTCTAAAAGCGCGCGAAAAGCATCTAAGTCGGCAGGGATATCTACAAAATCGTCCTGCCCAAAAATGACAGCGTAGGAGGGATCCAGACGCTTTAACTGGTAATAATCCGATACTTTTTTTCCGAAATGAGCGAAGTAAGTATCAAAAACATCGGGCATCCAATACCAGCTGGGCCCCATATCAAAAACAAAACCCTCGGCTTCGAACTTGCGTGCTCGACCACCGGGGGTGCTGTTTTTTTCTAAAACCGTTACTTCATAGCCGCTGCTGGCTAGGTGAGTGGCAACTGACAAGCCCGCGAAACCGGAACCTATGACCACTACACGTTTTTTCGACATACGTTTATGATTTATGTTTGTACACTGACAATTCTTCTTTTAAGAGCTTACGAGCAATATGGATTCTATTTTTGACAGTTCCAATAGGTATCTCTAATTTATCTGCGATCTCATGGTATTTAAAGCCACGGTAATGCATCATGAAGGGAACCTTGTAAACGTCGTCAAGGTTTTCGATCGCCGTATAAATATCCTCCATGGCGAAATCTCCATAGGCACCATTTTCTACAAGTGTATCGCCAGAATTTAAGTAGTGTAAATTATCCGTCGTATCCACGAATGTACCTCTACGTACCATGCGCTGGTAATTCGTGATAAACGTATTTTTCATGATAGTGTATAACCAAGCCTTAAGGTTGGTTCCCTCAGTGAATTTATCCTTATTCGTAAATGCTTTCACCATGGTATCCTGAAGCAAGTCGTTTGCATCATCTACATCACGGGTTAGCTTTAAAGCAAATGGTTTCAAAGCGCCACTTAGCTTGTGTAAAGAGTAACTAAATTCTAGAGTTGTCATGGCTTTGTTGTTTTGTTTAATCAAATGTAGCAAGAATTAAACAGAATCAAAAACTTTTGTCGAATATTTTTTTCTGAACCTTAAACAAAAATTCAGGACGCAATCAGTAAATGAGCCAAAAATGACTAAAATCGACAAATTAAGGGTATATACATATGTTTTTCGTTAAACAAGGCCCTAAAAAATTTGATAATCTTTGTTGATCCTTTGTCACACAAACTGAAAAAATAACTGAACAGATGCTGAAATCAGATGCTTTATCGGAACAGAAGGGCCTAAAAAAGGAAAAGACCTCCCGAACGAAAGGTCTTCATACTGTAGTAATAGTGCTTCGATACTCTATTTTTATTTCACGTGCATGACGTGTTCGAGTTCTTCTAAGTACTGTTTGATGTCACGAATATAATTCATGATGCGGATATTCCCAGGAAAGTCTAGATCCTGACCGATAATTTGATAACCACTTAAGATAATCTCCGCTTGAGGGAAGCGTTCGGAAAGTTGAAATATATAGCTCTGCACTTGATCCGCGGCAGGGTTTGTTGTCAGTACCGTCATTAAGTAGTCAGGCTTATGCAAGCGATACACCAGCGTGAGGTCCTCATCTGGAGTGCTTTGGCCGAGGTAGATCACTTTATGTCCTTTCGCTTTAATGAGGTAAGCGGCGAACAAGAGGGAAATTTCATGCAGCTCTCCTTCGGGAAGGTAGAGCAAAAACTTTTTACCTCCACCCTTATAAACCTGCCCATCGATAGCCACGATGAGTTTTTGGCGCACTAAATTGCTGATAAAGTGCTCTTGTGCCGGATTTATGGCGCCTGTCTGCCATAGCACCCCTATTTTACTCATAAATGGGTAGATGATATGCATCATCGTCTGCTCGAAACCCAGCTTGAGGATGTTACTGGATAAGACCTTATCGAAACGCTCCTCATCCATTTCGATCATACATATCGTTAGTGTATGAATCTGATCGTCGTGGGTTAGTGAACGTTCCGTAAGCTTGATAACCTCTTGCTTCATTTCGTCCTCCGTCATACTGGCTATCTTGGAGATTTTAAAGCCATTATCATTCAGTAAGGCCACATTTAAAATGAGCTTCAGATCAAAGTCATCGTAGTACCGAATATTCGTATCGGTACGCTTCGGACTTAAAAGCTTATACCGCTGCTCCCATACACGGAGCGTGTGTGCTTTTATGCCAGAAAGCTGTTCGAGATCTTTGATGGAATAGGTACTCACAGTGATTATTTCGTTTTAAAATATTTTTTAGGTACGAAGAACAGACCGAAGGATACAGCATCGTCCTTTTTATTCGTGATATGATGTGCCTGATGTGCTTTAAAGATTCCACGCAAGAACCAGTTTTTAGGTTTATCAAACCATTTTAGTCGGCGATGGATAAGCACATCGTGTAAGAAGAAGTAAAGCATACCGTACGTGGTAATACCTACCCCCATCCAGAAACGATGATCGAGTACCTCTACACCGAGGAAGATGAGCAACACCGCCACCCCTCCAAAGAGTAAGGAGAACACATCATTTAATTCAAAGAAGCCTTTCGAAGCTTGATGATGTGTCTTATGAATTCGCCACAGTGGACCATGCATGAGATACTTATGGATAGACCATCCTGCCAACTCCATGGCCAGAAATCCAATAAGGGTCCAACCGATTGCATACAGTATCATATCGTTTTAACTCGGTTTAGGTTGATTTGTTTCTAAAGCAGGAAATTTAGTATAAGGAAGAAAAACGCCAAGTTCAGCAGCAAGAAATCTGCTAAAGGGTTTTGTTTTTCAAACTTACTATAGGCATAGATGGCTTGGATTAGTACGGCTACACCGAACCATCCGATGTAATTCGATACGGGCACGGCCGTATTTTCCCAGCTCCAAAAGTCCAAGGCAATCGCTACCGGCTCGATTAGGAAGTCTAACAGTACCATTAGGGTAGAAGCCAAAATAACTTGCAGGTACTTTTGCGCTGCAAAGCGCCGCACCACATGCGCTGAAATGTACACGAGCAGCATCCAGTTTACACCGATAAGAATGGGTACCTCCCAGAGCTGCCACCCTAGTACGGGGCCATAACTATACGAACCGAAAGGAAAGCCTGTTTTCACCCCCATCACTTCTGAACCGAATCCGATGATAAAGGAAGCGCTTAAAAAGAAAACGAAACCTAGGCTCCAGTCACGGTGAAAATAGAGTAAGGCTAGCAGGCAAGCAAGCAGATGAAAAGGGGTCAGAAGCTGAAAGATAGGCTGCAGGGCTGGGACACTCATCCCCACCACACCGGCTAGGTGCATTAAAGCCAGCAGGTACATAGCGTAACGCACGGTAGGCGATGTCGCCGTAGGGCTCGCATCACGCTGCATTTGGGTAAGCATAAGCGTTTCGTAAAGGTTTACCGGATAAAACTACCCGTTTAACCGCAGATTACGTACTTTTGTTGCACAGGTAGAAAATCCAAAAATAAGAAAAAAATCTATTTCTCATGCTATTATATAATGTAACTGTAAATGTAGATAAGGCCCATGCGCTGCGCTGGGTGCAGTGGATGAAGGAAAAGCATATCGCCGATGTGATGGAGACAGGCTGTTTTGACTCCTATAAATTTTTTGAGCTGCTGCACGAATCTGAAGATGGTTCTATAAACTATGCTGTGCAGTATTTTACTTCCGACATGGAGCGCATGCAGGCCTATCATCAGAAATTCGCACCCCAGCTTCAGGCGGATGTGAAAAAAGAGTTTGGCGATAGCTGTGCTTCCTTCCGTACGCTGCTAAAGGAAATTTGATATACCCCTTCTGAGGAGGGTCGGCCATGATCCATATGTAGTGAGCTAGACGCTTCTCACATCTAAATAAAAAACCACAGGGAAAGGATAGCTATCGCTGACCATTATCCTCCTGTGGTTTTCCTGTTTTCTACTAGATGTACTTCTGCTCCTTCCTCCCGAAACACAGGAAAAGCATTTTTCACCTACCCTTCGTGCCTATTTTTCGTCTAAAGAGGCGACGCTATAGGCTTGACGATAGGGGGACCATAGCTCGTAAATCGGATTTCCCGTGGAGCTTTTACCACTATGATGCCAGTCATCGCCGACACGTTCGAAACTGAAACTTAGGCTAGCGCCCACCCGCGCATTGTCCCGGGAGAAGAACTGAATATTCTCCGTATAGGTCCCCGATTCAGCTTCGTAAGTTCCCCCTCCCGTACCCATAAATTGCTTGGTTTCACTGTTAAAGGCGACCCACTGAAAGTAACCATCCACCAGCATTTTTATCGTTCTTCTCGCCCCAGGAGTGTAACGGCTCAGCTGCCCCTCCGCATCTTTCCGGCCTGTAAAGACCCAAAAGCCTTTTAAAGCATCTTCTCTGGCGGGCAGCTTTTCCCATAGTTCCACCCGCTGCTGGCCTTTATCCATACGTGTCAGCTGGATTCTGTCTCCCTGTCGTTCGAAGCCGTAAGTGCGCGTGGTCCCCACCTGAGTAGAGTCCTGCGGATAAAAATCGAATGTTTCTTCATAGGCATTGCCCTTTAGGGCAAAGTTTCCACCACCTGCCCCCAAATAGGCATTATCTCCGGCCTGAGCATGCCCAAAGGTAAAGTAGCCCTCCTGAAATAGCTTAATCTTATGGTTGGCCACGGGCTCACCGTTCATGGAGACCAACTTATAGGCCCCCTCTAAAGTTTGGGCTGTCGTCTGGAAGGTCATCAGACCAACGCAAAGGAATAAAATCGCGTATAGTTTCATAGGATTAGATTTGGTTCATTTAAAATTAGCAGCTTTTTTATGGAAACAAAAAGATACCTCTTAGGGTCTACGGCAGAACAGGTCCAAAAGATGTTGCCCGAAGGGCAAATTAAACGAGTGGCATTAGGGACAAGACAGGTGGCGCTGGTGCAGTTTAAAGGTGCCTTTTATGCCTTCGACACAGCCTGCCCACATCGGCGCGCTGACCTGAGTACGGGCTTCATTAGTCCTGAAAGTAGCGTGGTCTGCCCGCTTCATGCCTATCGTTTCAGCTTGCAGGATGGCCGCTTGCTGCATGGGGGTGGCTGCGGAGACTTGCAGACTTATCCCTGCCGGCTTACAGCTGAAGGGCTGGAAATACGCTTATAGTCGCTAAGTGCCAGGATAAACGCTTAATGTAGCCGCGCACCATTAGACACCGGAGAGTCCACACTGGCGAGAACAATGCCCCCATTTTCATCGGAAAATCCGGTTACTAAAACTTCAGACATGAAAGGCCCCACCTGCCTAGGCGACAGATTGCATACACATAAGACCTGTTTGCCCACTAAATCATGTGCTTGATAACGTAAGGTCAGTTGGGCAGAGGACTTTTTAATACCTAGTTCGCCGAGATCCACCCAGAGCTTAAAGGCTGGCTTACGTGCCTCCGGGAAAGCCTCCGCGCGGAGGACAGTACCTATTCGAAGCTCAATCTTTTGAAAATCAGTAAAGTCTAACGTTTGCATTTTGTTTTTTTTGTAAGTAACTTTCAATTAAATTACGCAGAATTTAGTATCCAGTCAAGTCCACCACTGCATGAAAAAGTACGCTTTACCACCTAAAAATTTCACATTTTCGGGGATATTCCTTGCATTATTTTGCTTTTTTGGATTTTCCCCTGTTTTCGGGCAGCATGAGCGCGGCGATCGCGAAAGAATGGTGCAAGAACAGTTACCGAATGAAGATCCCAGCCAGCTGATGGAGGGTTCGGTAGCGCCGTCGGCTATAGACGATCAGGCCATACGTCAGCAGCAAAATCGTCCCCAGAATAGACCTACCGCCTCTGACGCATTTCGAAACCGCTCACAGCAGCCTGCTGGCAGAGAGGAGCAGCAGTTTAAAAATGGAGGCGAAAGAGATCGTGGCCGCGAAGGAGTATCGACGCTGTCGTTTAATCTCTTTCTTTATGTCATCGATAAGTTTAAGGAAGACTAATTCGCCGGGACCCGGAGGATTACTTGAGCTTTGCCTCAAATTTGAGTTTAGCGAAAATATCCCACACGGCGATACCAAGCGAGACGGATACATTTAAAGAATGTTTGGTGCCAAACTGTGGAATTTCCAGTACGTAATCTGCGGCATCCACGAGCACTTGGCTCACGCCGAAAACTTCATTCCCTACGATTAATACAAGCGGTTTTTCTGGTTGCGGCTGAAAATCCT
Organism: Nitritalea sp.; assembly: GCF_054166705.1. NCBI lineage: Bacteria > Pseudomonadati > Bacteroidota > Cytophagia > Cytophagales > Cyclobacteriaceae > Nitritalea > Nitritalea sp. The sequence continues at coordinate 563,979 of NZ_JBSZCV010000008.1, read as the reverse complement.
GTAAGGGGAGCGCTTTTTCCGCTTGTTCCAATACCGCGATCACATAACCTGCTGCTCTCAAATTTTTTACGCACGCTTCGGCATCTTCGCTGTATTCCCAGTCTACCGTTTCTGTGGCCCCTAATGCCGTTTTATGGATATCCCGATGGGGTGGGCTGCCTGTGATGCCGCAAAGGTATATTTTTTCCAAACGGAATGCATCGGCCGTACGAAAGGCTGAGCCCACGTTATTCAAACTGCGAATGTCATTTAACAGGATACTGATGGGGGTTTTCGGTGCCTCACGGTAGGCCTCCGGGCTGAGGCGCTGCAGTTCGTCGAGCGTTAATTTCTTCATGGTGTTTTGTGGTACAAACGATTTAGCGTAATTTCAAGATTTGATTTTAGGGGTAAAAGTACGATAAGATTTAGGAATAGAAAATGGCGAAAGGCAAAGCAGATAAGGAAACACCTTTAATGAAACAGTACAATGCGATTAAAGCCAAACATCCTGGTGCGCTCTTGCTCTTTCGGGTGGGAGATTTTTATGAAACCTTCGGCGAAGATGCCATCACCGCCAGTAAGGTTCTCGACATCGTACTGACCAAGCGGGCGAATGGTGCTGCTTCCCATATTGAGCTGGCAGGTTTTCCGCACCATGCCCTGGACAATTATCTCCCTAAGCTGGTGCGTGCTGGAAATCGCGTGGCCATCTGCGATCAACTAGAGGACCCTAAAAGTGTGAAAGGTATCGTCAAAAGAGGGGTCACCGAGCTGGTGACTCCCGGACTTTCCTTTAACGACAATGTACTGGACAAGCGGAAAAATAATTATCTCGCCGCGGTACAGTTAGGCCCCACGGCGGGTGTTGCTTTTTTAGATCTAAGCACGGGAGAGTTTAACTGTGCGGAAGGCAGCTGGGACTATGTAGAGAAACTACTTCAAAGCTTCCAACCGGCAGAAATTCTTTTCTCGAAGACACACAAGCAATCCCTGCCCGGAAGCTTAAAAGAACATGCCGTAACCTTCGCGCTGGAAGACTGGGTATTTCAGCGGGACTATACCTACGAAAAGCTAATACGCCATTTTCAGACCAACAGCCTAAAGGGTTTTGGCATCGAGGGACTGGCGGAAGGAATCACGGCGGCAGGCGCGATTCTTCACTACCTCGAAGAGACTGAACATCGTGAGACGAGTCATATCAGCACCATTTCCCGCATCGCCGCAGAAAAATATGTGTGGCTGGACAAGTTCACGATCCGTAATTTAGAGCTGGTGGCTCCACAGCAGGAGGGCGGTATTCCGCTTATCGCGATTTTAGATCAGACCGTCACCCCTATGGGCTCTCGTATGTTGAAGCGCTGGATGGTGCTCCCTTTAAAAGACGTAAGTCAGATCGAACAGCGACTCGAGGTGGTGGCACACCTGATAGCCGAAGTTGAATTAGCCGAAGCCCTCGAGCAGCATCTAAAGCAGATCGGAGACATGGAGCGGCTCATTTCTAAAGTAGCTGTGGGACGTATAAACCCCCGCGAAATGAATCAGCTGCGCAAGTCCCTTGCCAACAGTCTTCCGATAAAAGAGCTTTTGGGCGGCAGCCCGCAGCCCGCGCTGAAAAAATTAGCAGACCAGCTGCATACCTGCCAGTACCTCCTGGATAAAATTACAGCTGAGCTAAAAGAGGACGCACCTATGCTTACCCACCAGGGAGGCGTCATTCAAGATGGCGTAGATGCTGAACTGGACGAGTACCGCCGCCTGGCACATCAGGGAAAAGACTATCTGCTGGATCTGCAGCAGCGCGAAATTCAGCAAACGGGTATTTCATCACTCAAGATCGCCTATAATAAGGTTTTTGGCTACTATCTGGAGGTGACCCATGCGCACAAAGATAAAGTCCCTGAGACTTGGATCCGCAAGCAGACGCTTGTAAATGCGGAGCGCTACATCACGCCCGAGCTGAAAACCTACGAAGAGAAAATCCTCCACGCCGAGGAGAGGCTAATCGCCCTGGAGCAAAAATACTTTCAACTTCTCGTGCAGGTGGCTGGAGATTACGTAGTCCAGGTACAGGAAAATGCACGCCTGATCGGGACCTTGGACAGCTTGCTCTCCTTTGCGCGCGTGGCGCAAAAAAACCAATACTGTAGACCGAAAATACACGAGGGAGATAGTCTAGAAATTAAAGATGGCCGCCATCCTGTTATCGAAAAACAGCTGCCCGTAGGTGAGGAGTATATTCCGAATGACATTTATCTAGACCATGATACGCAGCAGATCATCATCATTACCGGCCCAAATATGGCCGGTAAATCAGCCCTGCTACGCCAGACCGCCCTCATCGTACTGATGGCCCAGATGGGGAGCTTCGTGCCTGCCAGCTATGCACGTATCGGACTGATAGACAAGGTTTTCACCCGAGTAGGGGCTTCCGATAACCTGTCCCGAGGAGAGTCTACTTTTATGGTAGAAATGACCGAAACGGCCAGCATTCTGAATAACCTGTCGAATAACAGTCTCGTGCTGATGGATGAAATCGGACGTGGAACTTCTACCTACGATGGCATTTCCATCGCCTGGTCGATCGTGGAGCACCTTCATAATCACCCGCAGTATAAGGCCAAAACACTTTTTGCGACGCATTACCACGAGCTAAACGAGCTCGCGAAAGAGCTGCCGAAGATTAAAAACTTTAATGTATCCGTAAAAGAGGTCGAAGGAAAGATTTTATTTATGCGCAAGCTAAAGCCCGGTGGCAGCGAACATAGTTTTGGTATTCATGTGGCGCAGCTGGCGGGGATGCCGAATGCGGTAGTCTTGCGTGCGGCCGAAATCATGAATCAGCTGGAACGTGCGAAAGGACTTGAAGAGAATAAAGAGCGGCTGGCACAGGTGCCAAAAGCAAATTATCAACTTAACTTATTTGAACTGGATCCCAAATTTCAAGAGGTAGAACGTTTGCTCCGCCAAGTGGACGTGAATACGCTTTCGCCTTTAGAAGCACTTATTAAATTGCATGAAATAAAACAAAAGTTAGGATAAAACAAAAGTTTCAAAAAACCACACCAACTAACCCCTCTTTTTTCCCGTACATTAATGGAAAATTAGTTGAATGAGATGGAAGGAAAGCGGTCACTGTATCGAACACTAACTTGGCAAGAATTAAACAGCGAACTGAGTAAGTTAGAGCAAGAAATCGGCATACCACACGGTATTTTTTTATTTAGCTTCGATTATGTTTCCCAGCGTCTGGCTTATAGAAGTTGTCACTTAGACGCCTTCCTCGGTTTACCACCAGACAAGGGCCGTTCTTCGGATACGAAAGCCGCCGCCGTCGCGCATGTTTATAAAGAAGACCGTAGCAGGATTTTTCACTTTCAATCGATCGTACTGGAGGTATTGAATAGCTTACCGCTGTCAGTAAGAGAAACCGTCCTAGTAAGTTATCATCTCCGATGGGTGAAAGCCTGTAGCGGAGAAGTCGTCTGGCTTAGTACGATCGCCAGACCCTACAGCTTAGGGCTAAACGGAGCCTTACATTATGACCTGCATGTATCCAGCCTGCTCAGCAGTCCTCCTGCACACCGGGGACTTGAGTGGTCGATTCGCTACATCGACGTCCATGGGAAAGTCATCGAAGAAAAAAGAACTTTTGCTTTCTTAGAAGCAGGGTTAACGGTACGAGAGGTGGATGTCTTAAATGGCTTGTTAATGGGGAATACGGTGGATCAAATCGCCGAGAGCCTGTGTCTTTCCCAACATACCATCAATACCCATAAGCGGAATATCTTCAAAAAAACAGGCGTAACAAGTGTTTCTGGGCTACTTAAGGTCATTTATGAGACGAAAGTATAAAAAAATAATGCATTGATAATCAGCAAAAAAGTAGAGCAGTGAAATATTTTTTTAAGTAGGGTATTTGCGGTTTAAAAAAATGCTTCTACCTTTGTGTCATCAAAACGGAGAAAACGTCTCCAAAAAATTAAGCGAGAGTAGCTCAGTTGGTAGAGCACGACCTTGCCAAGGTCGGGGTCGCGAGTTCGAATCTCGTCTCTCGCTCGAAGCCCTTTGCTGAAAGGGCTTTCTTGTTTACCCTTTTCCTATGCGTTAGGAGAAGCCGGGATGGTGGAACTGGTAGACACGCAAGACTTAAAATCTTGTGGCCATTAGGCCGTGCGGGTTCGATTCCCGCTCCTGGTACAGTTGATTATCAGCACATAAAAGCTTCCTGCATAAGGAAGCTTTTTCTTTTTTTATAAAATTCTACACAGCACATCCCCTAATTTCCTAACATACTAGCGCAGAGCCCTCCGCTATAGCTCCTATATAAATGGCCTCCCGTTTCCACAAACTCACCTGCTAAGCTGGCTCGAAAGAACCTGACCAAAAAACATCTTTTGTAGTCCAACTTTTTTGTCTACTTTTGACTAGCTACTGATTGTGTGCCTTCCTTGTTCAAAAAATCATCCAACCTCCAAATGAACACCGCAAGCGGGTAGGGTACACCGCGGATTGAGGCAAAAATCAACAGCATATTTCTTTTCACCAAGCATGAAACGTATGCCTAAACTGTTACGACCACTACTATTTTTGTGGTTTTTCGTCTACTTTGCGCCCCAGGCGCAAAGCCAGGACGTGCAGTTTTCCCAATTTTATGCAGCCCCCCTTTACCTAAACCCTGCGATGACAGGGGCTACTGAACTTACACGCGTCGGAACCATCTTCCGTAACCAATGGCCGGGCCTCGACCATAGTTTTGTTTCCTATTCCGCTTTTATCGACCATTACATTTTCGATTATAATTCAGGCGTGGGTCTTATCGTGAACAGCAGCCGGGAAAGTCTCGCAAATTTAGCCACCGATGAAATTGGCTTGCTCTACAGCTACCGCTTACAGCTAGGAAGCTCCCGATTTCTGCGCCTAGGAGGACAGGTGAGCTACATTAACCGAAGCGCTTTCTTCGGAGATCTGGTATTTAACAGTATGATTAACTTAGGAGCGGCGAATAATGCACTTAGTGATGAGCTGGGTGGACTGCTTACTGACGCACAGCATCGCTTCTTTAACTACAGCTTCGGCGCCCTCTATACAGACACAAAACACTGGTTTGGGGTCTCTACTCATCACGTCACCCAGCCTTCCATCAGCTTTTTAGACGCTCCCACAGACGAAGACCTACGCATCGCACGGCTGCCGCTAAAACTTTCCCTACACGGTGGAATACGCTTTCCGCTAGGTGGAGATTACACCAATTACCTAACGGGCGAAACCTTCGAACGCAGCATCTCCTTCGCCTTTAATTACAAGCAACAGGACCCTTTTAACCAGCTGGACCTCGGCACACAAATCAATATAGACCCCCTAGTACTAGGGCTTTGGTACCGGGGGCTACCGACCCAAAATGCGCTGCCGAATAATGAGGCCATCATCGCGCTCATCGGTATCGGACTGCCATCAGGCATCGATGTGGGCTACAGCTTCGACTTCACCGTGTCCCGCCTAGGCTTAAGAAACAGTGGAGGAGCACATGAGGTCTCCATCCGCTACTCCTTCCTCTGGGGAGATCCCCGCTCCCGAAATCAGCGCAGCCGTATCGTCCCCTGCTTTTTCTATTAATTTTTGGGCTCTGCCCATGCCCGGAATAAAACATTCCCCTCGCCTTTTTCAGTTGTAAAGGGAAAAGAAAGAAGTTAGGCATGGCAAAACACCTCAAATTGATTCTTGGCGATCAATTGAACAGCAAGCATAGTTGGTTTAAAGCGCCAGACCCAGAGGTCTGCTTCGTGCTAATGGAAATGCGGCAGGAGACTGACTATGTGGTGCATCACATCCAAAAAGTCCTTTCCATCTTCATCGCGATGCGGGAATTCGCCAAGCAGCTGGAGGAAAAAGGACATCAGGTCCACTACCTGCGCTTAGACGACCCGGAAAACACCCAAAGCCTGCCTGATAATTTAGATAGGCTGATCCAGAAGCATTCGGCCAGTCATTTCAGCTACCTGCTGCCGGATGAATACCGCCTAGATGCCCAGCTAAAGGACTTTTGCGCGGAGAGCGATCTGAAAACCGACGCCGTCGATACCGAGCATTTTCTCAGCGAACGCGAACACCTCGAGCGCTTCTTCAAGGGAAAAAAAACCTACCTCATGGAGTCCTTCTACCGCGATATGCGAAAAAAATACGACATCCTGATGGAGGATGGGGAGCCCCTGACGGGCAAATGGAACTATGACCAACACAACCGCAACAAGCTCAAGGACACTTCCCTGCTTCTGCCTCCACTAAACCAAAGCCGGGATGTGGCGGAAATGCGGCAGTGGCTGGACGAGCAAGGGGTAAAAACCATCGGAACAGTGCCGGAGGACCGCTTAAACTGGCCTTGCACCCGAAAAGAGGCCATCGAGGTGCTACGCTACTTCTGCGAGAAACTTTTCCCGAACTTCGGAACCTACCAGGATGCCATGCACACGGAAGACCGCTTCCTCTTTCATAGTCGGCTCAGCTTCGCCCTAAACGTGAAGCTGATCAGCCCGCTGGAGGTGGTCAGCCAGGTGGAAAAATACTGGATGGGTCATCAGGAGCAGGTGGACATCGCCCAAGCAGAAGGCTTCATCCGCCAGATCTTAGGCTGGCGTGAATACATGCGCGGCGTGTACTGGGCGAAAATGCCGGACTATGAAAGCCTGAACTTTTTTGGACATGACCGCGCGCTGCCCAAATGGTTCTGGACCGGAGATACCAAGATGCTCTGCCTGCACCATGCGATTACGCAGTCGCTCGAGGAGGCCTATGCGCACCACATCCAGCGGCTAATGGTGACAGGAAACTTTCTTTTGCTGGCAGGAGTAGACCCCGAAGAGGTGGATCGCTGGTACCTGGGCATCTATGTGGATGCCTTCCAGTGGGTGGAGCTCACAAACACACGCGGCATGAGCCAGTTCGCAGATGGCGGTATCGTCGGTACCAAGCCCTATGTGTCTTCTGCAAATTATATCGACAAAATGTCTAATTACTGCGGCAGCTGTCACTACCTGAAAAGTAAAAAAACAGGGGATAAAGCCTGCCCGTTTAACAGCCTCTACTGGGACTTCTACGCCCGAAATGAGGACAAGCTGGCGAAAAATCCACGCATCGGGATGGCTTACCGCACCTGGGAGAAGATGAAAGATAAGGAGGCGATCCGCGAGCAGGCAGCTTTTTACTTGAAGCACCTGGACACACTTTAAAACCATTTTTTACCCTCGGCCTTCCGGCCAAAACGCTGTGCTGGAGAAAGGTTTCAAGGCCTTTCTTCAGCTGGATTCCACCACTATAAATGTGGGGCATCCTTAAAAAATGGGCCAGCTTAGATTTAGATTAGCTTGGTGTTTGGAAATCCAACTTAGAAGATTTACTGGTATATAATAGTGATAACTACTTGATTTAAAACGGCGTCCTCCAAGGGTAAAACAAGATTTTTCACTCTACATACCCTCAAAAAAATATATCTTTACTTTCGTATTCTCATAAACACCTTTCGCATATATTTAAATGTATTTTAAAAAAAACTGTTTTATTTTGATCTGTATTTTTTTTTACTCAGATTTATAAGAACAAACATTTTAAAAATGAAAAAACTATTTTTAATCCTCGCCTTCTTGCCTTTAATAAGTAGTCCTTCTACGACTGCGTGTGACGGTACCACAGTAGTTGTAAATTGCTACGACGCCGAAAATTTTGGTGAAACGGGTGTTTTATACGGTAGAGTTTGTGATAATACCAAATGCGCTAGAGCTTACTTCGACCTAATCGATGGAGAAGGTAGATGCTCCTATTGTAATGAGAATGAAGTAGAACTTTAGTAGATGATGTTTTACCCAACTGTTAACCAGATGAACCGAATAGCCCGCTATTTCTTGGCTGTCTGCCTGTTGTGTTTTTTCTGTATGGGCTGTGGGACTTCTGACGAAGAAAAGCAGGTCCAAGATTTGGAATTTATTCCCTTAGCAGGCACCGCACTTCCCACCGCTTTATTAGGAGTACCTCGGATTCAGCGTTTTGGAGAACGCATCATCGCACTGGCGAGAACAGATAGCGATTTATTCAGTGTGATCGATCCTCTTACAGGCGAAATTCTGTTTCGGTATGGTCAGGTAGATCTTCACCCAGAACACTATTCCTTTCCCCGCTTCATCGCGAACTCGACCGCCGAAAACCCCTTTTTTTATGTTTATGATGCCGATCAAGCGAAAAGAATGCGTTACTCCTCCTTCGCTGACAGCTTGCATCTGGAAGAGGTCGAAAAATTACCTCTCATAGGCAATTATCAAGTCAAAGCCCTTATTTACCAAGACGATGACTGGCTCTTATTCATGCCCGAACGAGGGGCTCTTTTCGTTAGTTACGATAAAAAACAGCAGCGCAGCCATGAGGTGCCTCTTCATCCCCTTCCTAAGCATGGGCTTATGGAAAAAAATAAATGGATCGCCTATCAAGCGGTGTTTGGCGTACATGCCGAGAAGAAAATCGTTGCGGTAAGTCCTTACCTGTTCGGCGAATTGATGCTGTACGATTTTTCGGGGCAGTTAATCCGCAGTGTTACCTTCGACTCCAGTAACCACGATGCCTTGGAGATGCAAGCGGAAAATATTACCCGGACGGACCTGAAGAAAATGGCCTATGACCTAGACGTAACACCCGATTCTATTTTTCTTTTACTTGAAGATGCGACCTTTAACGAGCAGCGCGCGGGTATAACCAAAGCTTCCAAAATTCTACACTTTGATTGGGAAGGTCGGATTTTAGGAGCCTACCAAGCGGATCGACACTTGCTTTCCTTTGTTTACAGTGCCGCGCATGAACATTTTTTTGCGAGCAGTATGGAAGTGGAAGACGAAACCTTGATCTCCTATCCCATTAGCCTCACTCCTTCCCCCTCGCCTTAAGCCATGCTATCGGAGACTAGCCCCTAATAGTTCGGCTTTCCTGTTCTGCTCAAACGCTTCCATTACGTGGTAAAAAAGACAGAAAGAACCTTACTGGGGAACTAATCGAAAGGCCTTCTTGTATTCTATGTATATACATTAATAGACATGGAAGCAAAAAAAATCAAAACCATACACGCGGGACATTTTCATCACATCGCAGATTTAGAGACGACCACTCCCCTTCCGAATCGTGGGCTGGAGCATCTAGATCCTTTTTTATTCCTTAACCATCACGGCTCACAATTCTACCCTCCTAACAACCAAGGCCTACCCTTTGGCCCTCATCCACATCGTGGGATGGAAACGCTCACCTTTATTATCGAAGGAGATATCAAGCATCGCGACTCCCATGGACATGAGTCCACCATAGCGGAAGGCGGTATTCAGTGGATGTGTGCAGGCAGTGGCTTGTTACATGAAGAAGTCAGCTCCGAGAAGTTTAAAAGAGAAGGAGGCCAACTGGAGATTTTACAGCTTTGGTTGAATCTCCCTGCTAAAAAGAAGATGACTGCACCGGCATATTCAGGTCTTCAAAAGGAGGACATTCCTGTCTACGAACAGGAAGGTGTTCGTGCTCAGGTGCTCTTCGGATCACTGGGGGATGTAAAGGGTCCTTTAGAACCTAATTTCCCACTTACCTTTTACACGCTTTATCTGGAAGAGGGTGCAGAAATACGTCTTCCGGTAGAGCAAGAGGAGCAAGTTTTCCTTTATCCTGTTCAGGGTACCCTACAGCTAAACGATACAGTGGTAAAAGCCAAGCAGCTACCCGAGTTTCATATGGGTGCGGGAGAAATCCACCTCCACGCCAAAGAAAAGTCTATAGTTCTTTTCGGGCGGGCGAAACCCTTCCAAGAGCCTATCGTCATGCAGGGTCCTTTTGTAATGAACAGCATGCGTGAAATACAGGAAGCGTATATGGACTATCAAAACGGACGCTTCGGACGCTGGTCTTAAACGGAAAGCCATTATTTTTAATTAAAAATAAGCTCCTGCTGAAAGCGCTATTTCTTCTTTTAGAAATAGCGCTTTTTCAAAGAGAAACTAACATACACGGTAAGCGTACGAATTAAAAAAGAAGAGGAAAAAATAAAGCCTCTTCTCGATGTTTTTACTGAAAAAGTCACTTAATCACCCTGATATAAAGGTAGGCAAAATCGTGCATTGAAAAAATACCTGATTTCGGGTATTTTTCATTTGTTCCTCCTCTTAAATGAATGCATTTTCCTGCTTTCTTACAAAAGGGCTAGAAAAAGGGACTTCACACCCTTAAGAAATGCGTATCTTGCTCGTATGATCCTTCTTCACCTCTTAATCGCTGTGTTCTGGATTATCGGCGCCACCGCCTACTGGAAAATCCATCCGCTACCCGCCTTGCTCGCGGCCAGTCTTTATGTTGGGTGGAGTACCGGGTTTTCTCTTCTTGAGACACTTTCCCTCTTCGGAACAGGTTTTGGCCAATTAATCGGCCAGATCGGTTTAATGCTCATCGCGGGCTGTATATTAGGCTACCTATTAGAAAAAAGTGGCGCTGCCACACGCATCGCCTACAGCTTGCTCATGGGGATAGGAAAAAGATTTCCTGCCTGGAGTACGGCAGCCATGGGTACCTTAGTAGGCGTGCCTGTTTTTTGTGATTCCGGTTTCATTCTCTTACAGCCACTTAGTAAACATTTAGCGAAGCTCACCCGCATGGCCGCCATCACCTTTAGTCTGTGCTTAGCTAGCGGGCTATACCTCGCCCATATCCTACTTCCGCCTACCCCTGGACCCTTAGCATTAGCCGGCATCTTTACTATCGAAAACCAACTTGGCCTCTTGCTTTTCCTTGGGCTGCTCCTCCTTTTGCCTACCTTAAGTGTGAGTGTACTTTGGGCGCTACGCTTTAAAAATTCACCTATTGATCATGCCGATATAGACGCTGCTGATGTTGCACTACCGGAAAAAGTTGCGCCAAAACCCCTTCCCACGCTTTTTTGGTCGGCAGCCGCTTTAGGTCTTCCACTACTGTGCATAGCGCTTGGTAATATGCATCATCAGCTGACAGAAGGCCCCGCAAGGGAGCTGCTGCACGTGCTGGGACAGCCGCTGATAGCCATGAGCTTGGGTATCGGTTTAGGCGCCTGGCGGCTCAAAGGGCCCGGTAAAAAAAATCTTTTGCCGCAGGCCCTGGAAGAGGGAATCCGCATCGCCGGACCGATCTTAATCCTCACCGGTGCTGGTGCAGGCTTTGGTGCCCTACTCCAAAAAATAGGGCTTCAGGACCTCCTGGCGCAACTAGACTGGGAGGTCACCAGCATCTACTGCTGGCTGCTCATCGCCTTTGGGCTAAGTGCTTTTTTAAAAACCGCTCAAGGGTCCAGCACCTCAGCTATGGTCATCGGAGGATCACTACTCGTTAGTATTCTTCCCTTAGAAATGCAAAGCCCGCTACAGGCAAGCCTTTTTGTGCTAGCCATCGGTGCCGGCGCCATGTGTATTTCACATGCGAACGACTCCTATTTCTGGATCGTAAAGAGCTTAACGGGCATGGATATGCGACAGGCGCTCCTGCGTTACAGCCTGATGACCTTACTTCTAGGCCTTAGCTGCCTGGCAAGCCTACTTGTTCTTACGTCCTTACTTGATTTTTTGGGAAAAATCACCTGACCTGAAGCCAGCTTATTTGTCCGGCCTGGCCTGTTCTTGGATGCGCGCAGACATCTCTTGGTATAGGGCTAGGAGTTCCGGAAAGCGCTGGCGAAGAAAGGCCTCGTGTCGATCGAGCGTAGCCTCGTCTCTTCTGCGTGCGGGGCCCGTTTGGGATCGCTGGGGACCTAGCGCAAAAGCCTTCGCTACCGTTTCCTCCACTAATGGCTGCAAGAGGGAAAGTTCTAGTTCCTCTTCTTTTAGGATCTCTTCGGCGATATGCCACAGGTGATTCGTAAAATTAGCTGCAAAAACGGCTGCCAAATGAACGAAAGTCCTTTCCTTCGAACCCAAGACCTGCACTTGTGTGCTGAGGCTGGCCGCTAGCTTTTTAAGACGACGCAGAATCAGGGGCGAATCAGCTTCTATCAAAAGCGGTATCTCCCGGAAATCTAAGGCACGCCCTTTCGTAAAGCTTTGGAGTGGATAGAGAATACCCACTTCATCAGCAGAGGAAGCATACAGCACATCCAAGGGCACAGTCCCTGAGGTATGCAGTAAAATAGCGCCCTCTGGCAGGATCAGCTCTTCACAGCAGAGGAGGATCGCATCATCGGAAACGGCTAAAATAAACCAGTCGGCATCACTGTCACTAAAGTCTAGATGATCCTGATATTCCGCCAGGTACAGGTTTTCCAAGACAGCGCGTGCCTTTTTTGGGCTTCGCCCAAAGACTTCTAAGACCTGATGCCCTGCCTCCTCCAGCGCCTGTCCGAGTTGCCAAGCCACATTACCAGTACCGATGATGCTTATTTTTTCCATAACGGATATACGTGTATGCTAAAAGAGAAAAAAGGCCAAAATCACAGTGATTTTGGCCTGTATGAAAGAGGGCGGCTACTCCAGCCCCTTATCACGCATTTTCTTAAACTCATCAAAGCGTCTAAAAATTGCTACCGTGAAGCCGATAAGCATGATGATCGTTCCCGCCCAGAGAATGTTTATATGTGGCTTTACCATGGCCTTTAACACCACATAATCTTTTTGGTACCGGTTCACCTTAAAAAGGAATTTATTTTCCTCAGGAAGGATATTGTCGATCTCGATTTTTACGCCCAGCTCTGGATCGGTGAAAGGCACACGACCGACTTGGTTGCCCCGAATGATAAACACAGGTTCCAGGCGCTTTTCTACATCGAAGTCCTGGACCACGATGCTGGCTTTGACCGCTAGGTCACCGTCTTCTAATCGGATGCCATTAATTTCTTCTAGCACCTCCACACCTTCAAACTGTGTGACGAAATCCGAGATAAAGAACTGATCTCCTGGGGCGACTTCGAAGTACTCATCATCTCGCCATTCCGGATCATCGAAATCATTTATGACCGATACGAAGGTGTACAAGTCCCGGCTGAGGTAACGACGGGAATCGGGTGAAGAAATCAGTCCCATCGACTCATTATACTGCGCCATCGGGTACAGCGTAAACTGACGCACTTCTTCCTGATAGTAATCGATACGGAAATAATCATTTTCTTCCAGAACGATAGGAACCAGGTCTCCTTTTCGGTAGTAAATCCGTCCTTTTTGCTCGAGATCAGTCAGCGCGATGGCCTCATTCACGCGCTCTGTAGGTTGTAGCTTATTTATATTTACCAGCTCAGGCATGCCTTTTACCTTTTTATGCCTGCCTCGGTATACCGCTGTATAATCCTTAATAGCTGTGGGCTTGTTGATAAAGAGCAACACATGCTCCCGATTGATTTCATCTTCGAAGCTATTGCTGTAGGTCAGGCCGGATAAGTTAAAAGAGATGACCTCAGAATAGCCGGAAGAAAACATGGTGCCAATCAGAATCATTCCTAGTCCGATATGGGCGAGAGAGCCTCCAGCCAGTTTAAACGTCTTCTTTTTCACTAGTTGGAAGAGAATCGTCGCGTTCGCGGTGATCGTAAAAGTAGAAGCGAGAACTAGGATGATATACTTGATATCATAGACCTTACCCAGCACGATAATGGCTGCAGAGAGTACTAGGGAGGCGATGTACGGGGTCACCAAGGCATTTTTTAAGGTATCCCGATCGATTTTCTTCCACCAGAAGAACTGTCCTATAGCGGTCAGAAGGGCCAGCGCCACGGCAAACCAAAGTTGAAACTTGGTATAAAAACCTACTTGATCGGCCGGTGGAGCCATATTCGAGATCCCTCCAAAAGATTCCACTAGGGCATTCCATACGGGAATAGAGGTAGGCAAAATCACTTGGAAAGCCATCAGGCCGAGTGTGGTTGCTCCGACGAAAACCCAAAATTCCCGGGAATAGACAGAGGCTTCTTTCTCGGAAGTAGGAATATGTTTCCAGGAGCGCACCGCGAGGAAGACCGCTGCGAAAAGGAAGAAGAACATGTAGATCATCAGCTGCCCGGAAAGCCCTAGGTCGGTGAAAGAGTGCACCGAAGAGTCTCCAAGAACACCACTTCGTACGAGGAATGTCGCATAGAGTACCAGAATAAAAGTAGCAATCACCAGCACGATAGAGGTTTTTAATGCTGTGCTGCTTTTTTTGTAGGTAATCATGGTGTGGATGGAGGCCACTAGGATCAACCAAGGCACGTATACGGCATTTTCTACAGGATCCCAGTTCCAATAGCCGCCGAAGTTAAGGGTAACATAAGCCCAGTAGGCACCCATGATAATCCCCATTCCTAGAACCATGGCAGAAAAGATCGCCCAGGGTAAAGCGGGGCGAATCCACTCCGTGTAGCGCTTGTAGGCCAAACCTGCTAAAAGAAAGGCAAAAGGCACTAAGGTACTGGCATAGCCGAGGAAGAGTGTGGGGGGATGAATGACCATCCAGATATTCTGAAGCAGCGGGTTTAGTCCAGTTCCATCCTCTGGAATGAAATCAGGGTTTATCTGGAATACCGGAGCGTTCACTGCGTCACGCAGGAGGATAAAAGGAGAGCTGCCGATTTTTAGATCACCGATGACTACCCCTAAAATCATAGAGACCAGGAACGCTTGCACGAGTGCAAAGACCACCATGACAGGAGCCTCCCAGCGCTTGTTTGTGTAAATAAGGAAAAATCCTAAGACTACATTCCAAATGATCCATAGGATAAAAGCCCCTTCCTGGCCTTCCCAGAAGCTGGACACCATGTAGTGCACGGGGAGCGCTTTAGAAGAGTGCGAGTAAGCGTAGAAATATTCGAATCTGTGGTTGTAGATTATTTCGAATAGCGCGAAAGCTGTAAAGAAGCTAGCAAAGGCATGTACGTAAAAACTAGCCCGGCTGAAACGTTTCCAGGTGGCTTGTTCTTCGCCCATGGTCCTGCCATACATAAAATAAGCATAAGCGGTAACGATCGCAGAAATAAAAGCGATGATTACCGACAGATGTCCGGCATTACCAATAAAGGTATTTAGCATGATAATTCGAGAATTTAAAGCGGCACTTACATGCCGGCGGTGTTAACTTCATTTTCCTGATACTTGGACGGGCATTTCATCAGAATTTTATCTGCCACGAAGAGTTCAGGATTTCGGTAGGAACCGATAACGACTACCTGCTCCGAGCGTTGGAAGTCTGCTGGTACCGGTTGATTATAGAAAACACGCTGTTCTGTCCCGTCATTGTCTACCATCATAAAATAAAAGGAGGTTTTTCCTTCACTCACTTCGATCCCTTCTACCTGTCCTGCCGTCGATTTTTTCAGTTCTCCCACTACGTGGATGGCTTTATCTTCTCCCCGTTCGAGCATCGCACGTGCAGTGGTAAAGCTTTCATACGTACTGGCATCGCCCAGCATGGAAACGATTATCACGATCGCAATCGCGATAATCCCTAGCCCAACAATGTGTCCTTTTTTCATGGTATTTAGACTTAATTTTATTCGTTTACGTGGTTCTTTACTTTAGGTTTTTCAGCTGCTGCTCGAGCTGGCGTACCTTACGATCTGTGGCGACGGTGTACATGATCATGCCGATGAAGATGATGAGGATAATGCCGACTAAAACATATATTTTACCCTCTGAACGCATCAGATCGGCCATTTCTACCCGGGAATTGGCATAATCTTCCGCGGTAATTTCGATTTTCTCCTGTGCTTTACTAGCAAATGTGAGGAGAAACAACAGACAAGTCAGCGCTATTCTCATGAGATTTGATTGATTAATTTTTCTTCTACAGCGCGCTCTACACGGCGCATACGTATGCGGACACTTGCCATCCAGGCACCCAGTAGAGTCCAGCCGATGATCGCAGGATAGAACACCACGCGAAGATTACTATCCAAGTCGTAGGCGTTAAAACCGGGATTACCTCCATTACCAGGATGCAGGCTATCGGTCAGACGCGGCAGTACAAAAATAAGGGGAATAAAAGCCGCAAAAGCAAAAATATTATAGATAGCTCCGATGCGTGCGCGCTGCTGGAGATCAGGTAACGCATTACGCAGCACCATGTATGCAAAGTACATAAGGATCCCGATCGCAGAAGCATTTTGCTTCGGATCGCCACTCCAGTAATCTCCCCAAGTGAATTTGGCCCACAGCATCCCCGTAGCGATCCCCAGTACTCCGAAGAGGAGCGCTGCGTTTGTGTATTCACTTGCGGCATCATCATACGCTAGTTGCTGCGTGCGTAGGTAACGAACACTGTTTACCACAGCAACGATAAGCAGTAAAATCATTCCAAACCACATGGTCACATGGAAATGGAGGGCGCGAATCGTCTCGTTTAGGATCGGTAGACGGGGCGCATCCATGAGCATTCCAGCCACGATCGTGTACAGCAAGAGTCCGACCGCCAGGATTTTCCACCAAGAATTTCGCATCGTAATCTTTTAATTGTCAAGTGCAAAAATACGTGATAAGTTCCGCTTTCTGGTGATATTTCGTACAAATCTGATAGGGGAAAGATGTTCTCTGACTCCTATCATAGGAAAACCTGTTGGGTGTCTTGTTACTTAAATGCTGGGCCAACAGTGATTCCATTAACTACGCCATAGATAGGGAAATAAAATATAGGCAGTAGCAGCTACGATGGCATTTAAGGCTAAAAGCGTCAGCAGTTTATCCACGCTGACAGAAAAGTCCAAGCCATCCACTGCATGCTTCGATACCCGAATACACATTAAAAGAATAGGTAGCACAACAGGAAAACTTAAAATCGCCATAAGCGTGGCATTGCTACCGGCCTTTGCGGCGATAGCCGACACCATCGTGAGCGCAAAAGCCAAGCCACTAGCGCCAAGGAGTAGATTGAGCAAAAACAAACCCTGATCCTGCACTGGATTTCCTAAAATAAGGCCAAACACCAGGTAGCCGAGAAGGGCTAAGAGAACAGTCAATAGCGCATTGTAGGCCATTTTAGCTAAAATAAGTGCGCCGGGAGCCACGGTCATGTAATAATAATAATGTAATCCCTTCGGTTCACCCATAAAGCTTTTTGCTACAGCCGACAAAGCAGAAAAAAGCATAATCACCCAGTAGAGCGCATTCCAGGTCGGCGGGTTTAAATTGCCCTGCTGGGCGCCCACACTGAGGTAGGTCACGAAAACTGCCGACACGACATATAAGATGATTCCGTTAAGTGCGTATTTTAGGCGCCATTCCGACTTCAGCTCCTTGGTGACCAGAACCAAGATTTCTTTTCCCATGTCCGTAAAAATAAGGTAATTTTTTTATAACTTAATCCTAATATTTTGAAACTATGTAAATACGGATTCGTATTAGCATTATTCCGATTTTATGAGTCGGGATGAAATGTTACATACCCGTATATTAACCATCATCTATTCACATGTTATCCAAAAAAACCAAATATGCTTTCCATGCCTTAACCTATTTAGGGAAAAACAGGGAAAACAAAACCGTTCTCATCCAAGAGATCGCCAGCACCTACGGCATCTCCCATAAATTTTTAGAAAACATCCTGCTTGAGTTAAAAAAAGCAGGGATGCTCGGCAGCAAAAAAGGAAAAGGAGGCGGTTATTACTTGATTAAACAGCCGAAAGACATCCCCCTGTCTAAGGTAATTCGACTCCTCGATGGACCCATCGCACTGCTTCCCTGCGTGAGCTTAAATTACTACGAACCTTGCGAAGAATGCCGCTGTGAGGTGAGTTGTGGCCTAAATCGGGTAATGGCGCAAGTGCGTGACGAAATGCTTAATGTCTTGGAAAACAAGTCTTTAGCAGATATTTTAGAAAAAGAATAATCTTTTTCCGCCTATTCCCTACAAAACTTATAGGATTTATATACATTTGTAAAATCGAATCCTTTATTTCCATTATGCTATTAGATCAACCGCTAAAAAAATGGTTCACAAATGCGCAGGGTAGTGATTCTGCGCTTAAGAGCATGCTCAAGTCGATTTCATGGAGAATCGTGGGCACCCTGGACACCATGGTCATCGCTTACTTTATCACAGGCCAGCTGACCATGGCCGTTTCGATCGGGTCTATAGAGGTATTCAGTAAAATTATTTTGTACTATTTCCACGAGCGCGCTTGGGAAAAGGTCACTACTACGAAAAAGGAATATGAACGAAGTGAAGAACTTGTCTGATTTACGGCAGCAATTGGCGACCTTAGATGCAGCCGCTGGCCTAAGTTACTTAGCGAAAACTTTTCCTGGAGGCATCACCTTTAGCAGCTCCCTGGGAAAGGAAGACCAGGTCATTACGCACCTGATAGCCGAAAACCAGCTACCGATCTCTATTTTCAGCCTAGATACTGGCAGACTTTTTCCAGAAACGCTGGATTTGCTCGCGAGGACAAGCTCCCGCTATAACCTTACCTTAGAGGTCATCTACCCGCCTCAGGAGCCATTAGAACGCTGGGTACGGACGAACGGTATAAATGGATTCTACGAAAGCATCGAAAAGCGAAAGGGCTGTTGCGCCCTGCGCAAAGTGGAAGGCTTAAAACGGGGGCTCGCAGGCAAGCAGGTCTGGATCACCGGCTTGCGTGCTGAACAAAGTGAAAACCGTGCCTCCATGCCTCTGCTGGAATGGGATCCGAAATTTCACCTGTATAAGTATAATCCCCTTCTTCACTGGAGCGCTGAAGAGATCGACTCCTTTATCAAGGCAGAAGGCATCCCCTATAACCCCCTTCATGACCAGGGTTACCCTAGCATCGGATGTGCCCCCTGTACACGGGCCGTTCAGCCGGGAGAAGATAGCCGCGCCGGCCGCTGGTGGTGGGAAAATTCCAAAAAAGAATGTGGATTACATGTAAAATAATTTGCTATGCAACAGACGACATTAATCGATCATAAAGAAGCTGCTTCAATTCATATTTTACGAGAAGTAGCGGCGCAGTTTGAGCGTCCTGTCCTGCTCTTTTCAGGGGGGAAAGACTCCATTACCTTGGTGCGCTTAGCGCAAAAAGCCTTTTACCCGGCCAAGATTCCTTTCCCTTTACTGCATATTGATACGGGGCATAATTTTCCAGAAACGATCGCCTTTCGGGATCAGCTGGTAGAAGAACTTGGGCTGACCCTCATCGTTCGCCATGTTCAGGATGCCATCGACCAGGGCCTGGTCAAAGAAGAGAAAGGACGCTATGCCAGCCGCAACAGCCTTCAGACCATTACGCTTTTAGAGGCCATCGAAGAGTTTAAATTTGATGCCTGCATCGGAGGGGCACGTCGGGACGAGGAGAAAGCGCGAGCGAAAGAGCGCGTCTTTTCTGTGCGCGATGATTTCGGTCAGTGGGATGAAAAAAACCAGCGGCCAGAGCTTTTCGACATGCTCAATGGCTGCATCGACCAAGGTCAGAATGTGCGCGCATTCCCAATTTCAGACTGGACTGAATTAGACGTCTGGGAATATATTCGGCGCGAAAGTATCGCCATCCCTAGCATTTACTTTGCGCATCAGCGCGAGGTCTTCTTCCGCGATGGCTTGGTGTGGACTGCTAACGAACATGTTTACCGGGAATCACATGAACAGGTCGAAACGCACTGGGTGCGCTTCCGGACGGTAGGCGACATGACGTGTACGGCGGCTGTGCTTTCGGAGGCCAAGACCTTAGAAGATGTCGTGGCTGAAATACGCAGCTCTACGCTTTCGGAGCGAGGCGCCCGTATCGATGATAAGCGCTCCGAGGCGGCCATGGAAACTAGGAAAAAGGCAGGCTATTTTTAACAGACGACAACAGACATGCAAGAGGTAAAAAAATTAATCACCATCGCCACGGCTGGGTCAGTAGACGATGGCAAAAGTACCCTAATCGGGCGCTTACTTTATGAGACGAATTCCCTGCCCACAGATAAGCTGGAAGCCATCGAGCGGTCCAGCAAGCAGAAGGGCTACGACTATCTGGACTTCTCGCTAGCTACCGATGGCCTGATCGCAGAAAGAGAACAAGGGATTACCATCGATGTGGCGCATATATATTTCAATACCGAGCGAACGAATTACATCATCGCAGATACCCCGGGCCATGTGGAGTATACCCGAAATATGGTTACGGGAGCTTCCAAAGCGCAGGTAGCCATCATCCTGATCGATGCCCGAAAAGGGGTTTTAGAGCAGACCTACCGGCATTTCTTTATCAGCGACTTGCTCCAGATGCGTCACGTTATCATAGCCATAAATAAGATGGATTTAGTCGCTTATGATGAGGAGGTATTCGAGCGTATTCGTGGCGAAATGGAGGCCTTGGTGGCCAAAAGTAATTTTTCGCCTGAGCAGGTACATTACTTACCTGTGTCGGCTCTACAGGGAGACAACATCACGGTACGCTCAGAACGCATGCCTTGGTACCAAGGAAATGCCCTTTTGCCGCATTTGGAAGTGCTAGAAGAAGCTGAGCTGCAGCAAAGCGGCACAGAAGCCCGCTTTCCCGTCCAATATGTCATACGTCCGAAAACGGCTAGCCATCCTGATTTCCGTGGCTTTGCTGGAACCGTTTATGGGGGAACCTTTTCTGTGGGCCAGGAAATATGTGTACTCCCTTCCTTAAAAACCTCCCGTATCGTCGCCATCCATCAGTACACTACACAAGTACAAACTGCCGAAGCGGGCATGGCTCCTGTACTGGTTTTAGCAGATGACATCGATATAAGTAGAGGAGATATGATCGTCCCCTTACAGGATCGGCCGCAGTCGGTAAAAGAAGTGAGCGCTACCATTTGCCAGCTCAATAGTCAGCCCTTACGTGTGGGGCAGCGCCTAGTGCTGCAGCATGGCGTAAATCGCGTACATGCTAAAGTCACAGAGATAGAAGGTCGTATCCCCACCGATTTCGGTCCTTCGGAAGCCGCGGACACACTCGCCTTAAATGAAATCGGACAGGTTCGTTTTAAGTTGAGCAAGCCCATCCATGTAGATGCATTCACGCACAACCGCCATACGGGCAGCTTTATTTTAATCGACGAACAGGGACATGATACCCTGAGCGTCGGCTTCGTACAGTAAGCCGCCACTAATGAAGCATTCCCTTCCTGAGCAGAAAGGGAATTTGCTCACATTTATTACCCTACACACCACATAGACAATGCAGAGTTTTAGAACAGAATTAGAAAATCCGATAGTAGAGCAGGATATCATCGAGCTCGAACGAAAAATACGCCTTTACAAAGAGGGCAAATTAGACGAAGAAAAATTTCGCAGCTTGCGGCTAGCGCGTGGTGTGTATGGCCAGCGCCAGCCAGGGGTGCAGATGGTAAGGATTAAATTGCCCTACGGGCAAGTGACACCGAAACAACTCGAGCGCATCGCTTCTGTTTCGGATCGCTACTCCACTGGAAAGCTGCACATTACGACCCGACAGGACATTCAGATTCATCATGTGGCGCTAGAGCGTACGCCCGAGTTATGGGAAGAGCTAGAGCGTGACCAAATCACGATTCGTGAGGCCTGCGGCAATACAGTGCGTAACATTACCGCCTCAGAGCGTGCAGGAGTGGATCCAGAAGAGGCTTTCGATGTAAGTCCCTATTCGGAGGCGATGTTTCAGCACTTCCTGCGCAACCCTATCTGCCAGGAAATGGGCAGAAAGATCAAAATTGCTTTTTCCTCTTCTGCACAGGATACAGCACTGGCCTATTTGCATGACTTGGGTTTTATCGCGCGTTTACAGGAGGGGCAGCGTGGCTTTACGGTTTTACTGGCTGGGGGTCTGGGTTCTCAGCCTAGAAAAGCGGATAAGATAGCAGAGTTTATGCCCGCGGATGAAATTTTACCTTTTTCAGAGGCCGTGTTACGGGTATTTGATCGCTATGGAGAGCGCGCGAAGCGGATGAAGGCGCGGCTAAAGTTTCTCGTGGCGGACCTGGGGCTGGAGGCTTTCTTAGCCTTAGTAGAAGAAGAAAGACAGGCACTACCCGAGCAGCGTATTCCAATACCCGTGGGAGCTCCTGTCGAACTGCCAGTTCCGGTCCCCGTTGAGTCGGTACAGATTCCTGCAGACCAAGAAGGGGCTTTTGCGCTTTGGCGCAGCCTAAATGTGCTGCCGCAAAAACAGGCGCATTACGTAAGCGTGGGGATAAAAGTTCGTTTGGGAGATTTCAGCAGTGACGAAGCGCGGGCCATCAGCCAGCTCCTTTCTGCCTATCCGACAGCAGATATGCGCTTCACTCTGCGTCAGAATCTCCTCATCCGACATATTCCCGAGGGACGTCTGAAGGAACTTTATCTGGGGCTGGCCAGAATCAGTTTTGCGGAACCGGGTTATGAGGGGCTTAGTGACATCACTGCCTGCCCAGGAACAGATACCTGTAACCTAGGCATAGCCTCCTCCACTGGGGCAGCTCGTGTCCTAGAAAATGTCATCGCAGATGAGTTTCCTGACTTTCTGGGAAATAAAGCCATTAGCATAAAAATTTCAGGTTGCATGAACGCTTGCGGCCAGCATAATATGGCCGCTATCGGCTTTCAGGGCATGTCGATAAAGGTGGGCAAAGCCGTTTTGCCTGCTCTTCAAGTTCTTTTAGGTGGCCATAATGCAGGAAATGGAGAGGCGCGATTTGCGGACAAGGTCATCAAGATTCCGAGCAAGCGGGGGCCGGAAGCACTTCGATGGCTATTGCGTGATTACGAAGAGAATGCCTATCCCACGCCTTTCCACGTGTATTATGAAGAGAAGGGAGATCGCTATTTTTACGATTTGCTGAAACCTTTAAGCGGCACGGAAGAGGTACAGGAGAGTGACTTTATCGATTGGGGCCACGAAAATCCCTACGTAAAGGCGATCGGAGTGGGCGAATGTGCGGGAGTGGTCATCGACCTGATCAGCACCCTGCTCTTAGAAGCAGACGAAAAGCTGGCTTCTGGCCTAGAGGCACTCGCTGCTGCGCGCTGGGGGGACAGTCAGTATTACAGCTATGCGGCCGCCGTATTGGCTGCGAAGGCCATTCTTTTACAGGAAGGCAAGCAGGAAAATAATTATGCTGCGTTAATTCGAACTTTTGAGGAAACGTTTATTGCCTCCGGCAAAATACCAGGCATTTCCTTAACGGCTATCGTGGAAGGCTTTAAGCGCGTCCCCAGTGCAGAAGGCGCCAAGCAGCTGGCCACGCAAGCAGAGGCATTTATCGCAGCGATACGTACACATAGAGAAGAGGAGGTGCAAGGATGAAAAACGGAAATCAAGTGATAAAACCTCAGGTCACCCTTTTAGGGGCAGGGCCTGGAGATCCTGAGTTGATGACGCTAAAGGGGATTTTGGCATTAAATAAGGCGGACGTCGTGCTTTACGATGCGCTGGTGGATCCTTCTCTTTTAGCCCATGCCCCTCAAACGGCGATCAAGCGCTTTGTAGGAAAGCGTGCGGGGCAGGCGTCCAGCAGTCGACAGGAAGACATCCAGGCGCTTTGTGTGGAGATGGCCTTAGCCCATGGGCATGTGGTGCGTCTAAAAGGCGGGGATCCATTCGTTTTCGGAAGAGGGCATGAGGAATGGGAGTATATCCAAGCTGCGGGTATCGCGGTGCGTTATATTCCCGGCATCAGCTCAGCCATAGCAGTACCTGGGCTGGCAGGGATACCTGTGACGAAGCGGGGAGAGAGTGAAAGCTTTTGGGTCATTACCGCTACGAAAAGCGATGCTTCGCTTTCGCGGGACATCGCACTCGCAGTTCATTCTACAGCAACGGTGGTTATTTTAATGGGCATGCGTAAAATCGACAAAATCGCTGCCCATTACCGTGCTGCGGGATCTCCAGACCTACCTGCAGCGGTACTCATTTCAGGCAGTACGGCTTGCAGTCAAGTACATGCTGGGTCCATAGTAGAGCTCGCAGCTAAATTTAGCGATTCCTCAGCCAGGGAACAGGCAGGTCCTGGCATCATCTTGATAGGAGAGGTGGCGAAACATGCTGCCGTTCAGCAGGCTGCTGCCTTACGTTTCCAATCCTTACTACCGCAGGCCGTATGAATCCCTTATATCCTATCTTCGTAAAGGCCTCAGAAGTGCCTATCTTGCTGGTGGGTGCCGGATTTGTCGGCACAGAAAAAATCGGCTTCCTTTTAAAATCAAGTCCACGGGCCAAGGTCACCGTCGTAGCTCCCTTCATCCGCGAGGAGTTCCGAGAGACGATAGCGGCTTATCCGGAGGCGCAGCTGCACATCGAGGAGCGTCACTTTCGGGAAAGTGACTTGAGCGGCCATGTCATCGTTATCGCTGCCACGGATGATGTCGCCCTTAACCAACATATCGCAGCCCTAACCCGCGCCGCAGAAAAGTTGGTAAATGTAGCCGATACCCCGCCGCTTTGTGACTTTTATTTGGGCGGCATCGTCACTAAAGGCCATGTAAAAGTGGCCATCAGCACGAATGGTAAATCGCCGACCACTGCCAAGCGACTGCGCCAGCTTTTGGAAGAAATTTTACCTGATGAATTGGATGAACTGGTGCTGCACCTGGACCAGTACAGGAAACAGTTGAAGGGGGATTTCGAGGCGAAGGTACAAGCCTTAAATGAGCATACGAAGAGCCTGATAAAATAGGGGGTTATAGCACATTTCGATTCGTCTTTTCCTCCATTTGCGCTTCCGCGCAAAGAAAAAGTAGCCCCCGATCTGTTTTCCAGCTATCGGGGGCTTGCTTGTAGGTCTTCTACTCGAAAGGAGCCGACACAGCCTTATGGACAAGCACCTGCTTGCAGGATCACCTCTGCTGTGGAGCGCACGGGTAAGCTTCGGTAAATAATAACCTCAGGTGCAGCATAGCGCGTGGGCTGTTCAATTTCGTAGATCAACTGAATACGAATTTCATCAGGCGCAATATTTCGTGCTATTTGCTCTGCATCGGCCGCCAAATTTCCTGTCTCGATGATCCCTTCAAAGTCAAAAAGATCGAAAGGAAATTCGGCTTCCTCTGTTTTATCTGGTCCTAGGTTAAACCTGGCACTTTTTAAACGCATACCCAGCGTGGATGCTTCACGCTGCAAGAAAGCTATTGGCTTAGCGAAGCGTAAAGATGATTGGAAGGTAAGCTGACAATTGCCCTCAACTATACGGCGCTCATAAACCGTTTCAGTAAGTAGTTCTGGCATGGTTTGAAAAGCGAAAACACCCCATGGAACCGTCGAAAGGGGTTTATAACTGCTTCCATTTGCTTGAAATCCATTATTCGAAAGTGACAGCGTAAAACCACTTTGGGGCTGAAAATCGAGAGGCGAGATGGAAAACCGAAATAAATCGCGCATGTAGAGCGTATGGCTGCCTGAAACTGAAAGTGGAGTACCTATGTACCCTTGAAAGTTTTCATGTAATGCGGCCAGCTGCTGCATAAAAACGTCGGCTGAAGAGCTCGCTTGGATGGAAGAGCCGGCCAAAGCAAAGCCCTCTTGACTGAAACGCTCTCGCATGGAAGCAATGCTGGCTGTATGAATTTGGTTCGAAGAGAAAAAAGGATTTACTAAAGTAGGATGAGTACTTATGGGCTGAAACCTACTTGACCAAACAAAGTCGCCAAAAGGTTCTGAATCTAGAGTAGTAGCATCCATAGACCATATAAAAACAGTTAGTTGATCCTTCCAGTTTAATGGAGCGTTATCGTAGCTACTTAAGTTAAAATCTACAGATCCCCAGCCGCCTGTAACTTGTACACCCGTGATGGCAGAAAGACTTAAATCTGGATTAGCTGTATCCAAGAACGGCCCTTTCTCTGAAAAGTCATTAAAACTCAGAAAACTTTTTGGAGTTTCAGGCGAGTTTAAAGATAGCCCTACGCGAACCACTCCGGATGCGCCAAGCTCGCTGGTATAAAAAAGAACACGAAGCCTCCCTTGATACTTGTTGTACAAGGCATAAAACGGTATCGGTACTGGGTTATTCTGCGTACCAAAATCACGCGCAACAAGGACCCAACCGTCTTCCGGGTACATATCTTTATTTACCGTGTTGAGTGGATTACCCTGCTCAAAAAAAGGACTTGTTGTACGCACTTGAATAACATTTTGATCCGGTGTAGCTGGCCGAATAAAAAGATCCAAGTTGCCTGTAGCAGTCCAATCCCAGGAAGGGTCAGAATTTGGATCATCTACCTCCAGAATTCTAGCTCCAAAAGACTGTACCTCGACGGTTTCGAAATCAATGGTATGGACATCTTTTTCATTTTCTTGAACTATTTCATCGATTTGACCACAACCAAATAACAGGAACAAAGTAAGAATAAAATAGAAGTTTCTCATGATCTGTTTTTATTTAATTAATACTTAAATATAGTTACATTATGGTGCATATCCAAATTGATTTATAATAAGTAACAGAAGCATAACATAGAAAAATCGGTAGGGATAAAAAGTAAGCTACATCCCGAATCCTCCAGTCTTCTAATTTCAGAAAATGCGTTCTCTTTCTTAGAGTCGGAATCGGTATAGAGCAGCAGATGTGCCGCTAAGATTCATATAA
Source organism: Nitritalea sp. (assembly GCF_054166705.1). Lineage (NCBI taxonomy): Bacteria > Pseudomonadati > Bacteroidota > Cytophagia > Cytophagales > Cyclobacteriaceae > Nitritalea > Nitritalea sp. The sequence continues at coordinate 537,541 of NZ_JBSZCV010000008.1, read as the reverse complement.
AAAATAAGAGCAAAAACCAAAAAAGGCCTCCAAAACTGGAAGCCTTTTAAGCATGTAGGGTTGATTAGATTAATTGAATAAGTAACGAACGCCAAGCTGCATATTCCACACGTTACCAAAAGCTGTTGATTGACGGAATGTCTCATTAATGAGCTCAGTAGTACCAGGGTTCGCTTGTACTCTAAATACCGGCTCTCCTGCATCATTGGTTCCGCGATATTGTAACGGATTACGCTGCCATTCAATTTGTGGAACACCCCAATTCGGATTCAGCATATTGTTAAAGTTCATAATATCGATACGAAGCTCTAAGCGGTTTTTCTTATCGTTTGTAACATCAATTCTTTGTGCAAAAGAAAGGTCAAAACGATGTACCCATGGACGAAGTCCGGCATTTCTGTCCACGATAGTACCACGAGCTCTACTCAACACGGGATCCTGATCGATGAAAGCGTCAAAAATTTGAGCCTGCATTTCAGGAGTATATACAATACCGCCTAAAGTAAACTGTTGGAAATTAAGGTCAGAGGCTTGCTCAGGAACGAAAAGTAATCTATTCTGAGCATCACCAATATTCAGTCTATTATTAAGGCCAGCACCATTTGCCATTGTGTAGCTCCAACGACCTGCATTACCACCATCGTAAACAAGGGAGATAGTTGTATTGTCGATGTTGTAGTTAAGCGTAGAGATGATACGGTGAGGTTGATCGAAGTTAGCAAAGCTCAGTTCAGGAGCATTTCTATCTTGCTTTACCACGGATGGCCATAAGGACTGAGCCTGTGAACCACCTGTAGCATCGATATCACGTGCTCTGGATAAAGTATAAGCTGCAAACACACTCAAACCGTTAGAGAAGTCTTTTGCTAAGCTCACAGTACCCGAGATATAATCAGGTAAAACCTGTGAATTCGTTAGGAAGAACACTTGACGGAAGAAGTCGTCGCCAGAAGGACCAAACAGACCTGGCTGAGGAGTCCAAATAGGACGCTGATCCGGACCATTCCATACTGCATCTGGCTCACGGATAATAATGTTCTGTGCTACAGGAGCTGTCACATCACGTGAGTAGATAAAGTCCACGGATCCGATGATTCCGAAAGGAAGACGCATATCTGCAGCAAGTGTGGTTCTCCAAGTCTGCGGTAAACGGAAGTTACGATCAGTAAGGTTAAGCTCTGTACCTAAGGTCTGGGAAGGATTTTCAGGTAGGTAAGCGGTAACATCTGGGGTAAAAATAATATTATTATCAATTACCTCTTGCCCTTCAAAACCTAAGATACCCCTCACTACACCTGAACCATTAACCTGATTCGATAACCATACGAATGGCAGACGACCAGAGAAGACACCCGTTCCTCCACGAAGTACAAGGCTTCTATCTCCTTTCACATCATAGTTAAACCCAAATCTTGGAGAGAATAATGGATTCACAGTTGGGAACGTAGTTACATCAGGTACTAAAGTACCACCGTTTGGAAGGTTAAATTCCCGATTTAGGTTATCCAATAATTCATTTCTAGGCAAAGTAGTTGGATAGAAAGGAAGATCTACACGTAGACCACCTGTTAATTTCAGGCGAGGATTAACTTGAAACTCGTCTTGTACATAAAAACCTAGCTGTCCGAAACGCGTGGCATCAGTAGGAGGCGTTAAAGATCCGTCCAAGGCAAAGCTTCTAGCGAAAGCATCAGGGAAAACGGTAGGATCTTGATCTAAAACAGCTGCCTTGAAACGATCAAAACCAATAAATCTGTAGTGCGTGTTAAATACTGGATTAAAGGCATTATCGAAAGTCATGAACTCAAAGTTACCCCCTACGGTCACAGTGTGTTTACCTTGGAAGTAGGTAAAATTATTCGTAATATTCAGTACACTATTCTCTAACAAGTTACCCACTGAAAACAATTCATTACCCATAGACATGAAGTAAAGTAGCTGTCCAGACTCATCTGGCTCTAGTACTTCAATGAATGGAAATTCTTGACCTCCCGGAATACCACGACGTGGATCAGCAATGGACGTATAACCGATGTTTAATTGGTTCGCCATATTATTACCGATTCGTGTATTTAATTCAGCCGCGATAGACTCTACTAGGCGATCGTTTGTGTAGTTGGCATTACGGAAGTTAATGGCTTCTACGCCTGTACGGCTCGTTCCACCAATAACAGACATGTTACGGGTAGAGTTACCATTCGTCGCGATATCCTGGAAGGAATTAAATCGATTGTAACGAACCCAAAGTTTATTATTGCTATTAATATTATAATCTAAACGGATGTTTAAGCGCGTCTGCTCAGAACCGAAAGGATAAGAATCAGGGTCACCTGCATCATACCCGAAGTTATCTAATAATCGCTGACGTACCATATTAGCTTCTTCAATACGTACGCGAGAGATAAATAAACCATCAGGAGTTTCTCCCGGACGGGCAGCTCTTCTAAGAATAGAAGGACGAAGCTCTTCTTCTTGCTCATAGTTCACAAAGAAGAATAGTTTGTTTTTGATAATTGGCCCCCCCAAACGGAAACCCATAATTTCATTTCTTGCCTCATTTTGTGGCAGGAACTGATCTCCTAGACGTGTACCACGCATTTGATCATTTCTCAAGAAATAATAAGCAGAACCTCTGAAGGTGTTATCGCCTGAACGCGTAACTGCGTTTACACCAGCACCAGTAAAACCACCCTGTCTTACATCATAAGGAGCTAGGTTCACTTGGATTTCCTCGATAGCATCGATAGAGATCGGGCTACCACCAGCGAACTGGCCTGTTCCAAGTCCAAAGTTATTGTTGTAGATCGAACCATCCAATGTGAAGTTATTGAATCGAGAGCTTGTCCCTGCGAAAGAGTTTCCGTTAGACTGTGGCGTTAGACGCGTTAGGTCGTTCACACTACGGTTTACTGTAGGAAGCTGATTTAAACGCTCATTATCTAAGTTGATACCAGAACCTGTTCTATCCGCGTCAAAGAGTGATCCTTTACCGGCTGTTACCTCTACTGCTTCTAACGTGATGCCATCATCTAAAACAGCATTAATCACATAATTTTGACCAAGGCCAAGAACGATATTATCGTATACCTTGTCCTCAAAGCCAATATAGCTTATCGTTACTGTGTAAGGTCCCCCTACACGAACGTTAGGAAGGATCCAACGTCCATCCAAATTTGTTACAGCGCCATAACGGGTACCAGAAGGATTGTGGATCGCGACCACATTTGCTCCCGGTAAGAAATCACCCGTGTCATCTGCAACAGAACCCTGCATGTTAGCAGTCGTCACACCTTGCGAGAATGCTACTCCCGTCACGAAGACGAGCATTAACATCGCAAAAAGACTCTTTAGTAATGATTGCCTCATAATAATTGTTTTTTGTGGAAAATATTTGTCTTTGGTTTAATGTACTTTTCCGGCTACAAATGTACAGGACTTCCGCAAGCATTTATTTTAGGAATTGTTAAGTTTTAACGTTTATTCACATAGAGGCTTAACATTAACTTAACATTAGAGCCGAAGCTTCCTTTGCCTTATCCTCGAAATCGACCGATTCTACCCTGAAATGAAACGCTTATCGAAACAGAAGGAAAACTTCATTTGGCTATACCTTGTTATGTTAAGATATTATTACCTGAATGTTATGCAGATTTTAGTGTGAAAATCACTATAAAAAAGCAGTTTAAAAGCCCAAAAAAGCATTATATTTGGTCATGGACAAAAAACGCCTTCTTCCACTCTATCTCTTTTTAATCGCAGCCCTTTTAGATGTCTATTTTACCGCCTCGGGCCTATTGAGCTACCGGTATTTTTCGAAACCCCTGATCATCACATGCCTACTTTTTTTCTTCTACACGCAGAGTGTCGTCATTTCCGGCAGCATCCTACGTAAAAGTATGGTAGCCGCTCTGGCTTTTTCTCTTATCGGAGATATACTTCTGCTCTTCCCCTCCCTCTTCCTCTATGGCCTAGGCGCATTCCTCATGGCACATGTCAGCTACATCGCTGCCTTTAAAATCGGACAGAAAAAGGCCTTTTCCATAGAAAACATCAATTTTTTCAACCTTTTTCTGTACAATCTCCCCATTTACATCGGGGCTGCCATCGTCTACTTTCTTATCTCTGCCGGCCTAAACGAGCTGCGCATTCCCGTCATCATCTATCTTATCGTCATCGTAACGATGGCCACCACCGCGCGCGAGCGCTTTAAAAAAACCAATGCCGCTAGTTTCTGGCAAACTTTTATCGGAGCAATCCTCTTCATGCTTTCAGATGCACTACTCGCACTCAACTTGTTTTTTCGTCCATTTGAAGAGGCTGGCGTCCTGGTGATGGGCACCTATGCCATCGCACAGCTTTTAATCGTCATGGGGATGCGAGAACACTTTATGTATATGCTGCATGAACTTGACTCCAAAGGCTAATAGCGCGCACTAAACGAATCTAAACGTTTCACTTTGGGCTTTACTCCCTCGAATATGTATCTTGTAGGGAAATTAAAACATATCAGTACCATGAAAAGATTTTTAAGCGCTCTAAGCTTTTTCCTGCTATCGCTTTGGGCGGTGCAGGCCCAAGAAATCGCTTTGGACCCTAGGGTCCAAACGGGAAAACTACCCAATGGCTTCACCTATTACATCCAGCACAACCCAAAACCAGCTAATAAAGTAGAACTACGCCTGGTCGTAAATGCAGGCTCTGTACTAGAGGAAGATCATGAAAGCGGTTTGGCACATTTTACAGAGCATATGGCTTTTAATGGCAGTGCGCATTTCGAGAAAAACGAGCTGGTCTCTTATCTGCAGCGCGTCGGGGTACAATTTGGCGGCGACCTAAATGCTTTTACCAGCTTCGATGAAACAGTGTATATGTTGCCTATTCCCTCTGATGACCCAGAAGTCCTCGAAAATGGCTTCCTCGTCCTGCGTGACTGGGCGGTGGGCCTGAGTTTCGAGGAGGAAGAAGTGGAAAATGAAAAAGGAATTATCGAAGAAGAGTGGAGGGGAAGTTTAGGCTTTTCACAGCGCTTCAGTCAAACTTTAATAAAAACACTTTTAGCCGGCTCAGCTTATCCTGACCGCCTTCCAATAGGAGACATCGAAATCGTTAAGGGCGCCGATGCTGCGACCCTCCGTGGATTTTATGAGCGCTGGTATCGTCCTGAAAATATGGCCCTTGTAGCTGTGGGAGATGTGGATGAAGCCATCCTACGCCAATTGACGGAAAAATATTTTGGGGATATCGCCCCGACTGCAACGGGTTTTACACGACCACAGATCGTGGCTCCTATGCCCACTGCTCCCGTAGCCAAAGTTTTACGTGATGAAGAAGCGCCTGGAACGATTTCCCTGTTAGTTTACTCGCTCCCAGCCGTAGGCTATGGGAGCCAAGGGGCTCTTCGCGAACGTCTTCAGTACACGCTTTACGCGGCGCTCCTAAATCAGCGTTTTGCAGAGCTTTCAGAAGAGCCAGACAGCCCCTTTTTATTTGCGAGCGCCTCTTATTCTCCTTTGGTGCGCTCCGTCGATAACTTCATGCTCCAAGGGGTAGCTAAAGACGGCGCTGCAGAGGCCACTTTGAGAGCACTCGCCATAGAGGCTAATCGTGCAGCCCAACATGGTTTTACTGCCCAAGAAATCGAGCGAGCGAAAAAAAGTATTCTAAATAATGTGGAGCGCAGCGCTAAGGAAGCGGACAAAAAAGAGTCGGCTGCACTTGTTAGCCGCTATCAAAGCCATTTTCTAGGTCAGGGCTTCGGTATGGATGAAGCTACTACCCTGGCCATTTACACAGATTTACTCCCTAAGATCAGCGTAGCGGATATTCAGCGCGCAGGGCAACAAATGATCCAGCATGAACGCTCTGCAAGCTTCTTCCTAGCTCCTCCAGTTGTAGCCGGAATTCCAGAAGAGGCCGAAACCTTTCAGCTCCTTGCAGAAGTGGCAGCCATGGAATTGGCCCCCAAAGATGAGGAGTTACTCGCTGAAAGACTCCTCGCCGAAGTCCCAGAAGCAGGACGAGTGGCCTCTACCCGCTATCATGAGGACCTAGACGTGAAAGCAATCACTTTCGAGAATGGTGCACGTGTATTTTACAAACAGACTGATTTTAAAAACGATGAAGTTTTATTTCGTGTGCTAGGAAAGGGAGGCATCTCTCTGACGGCCGAAGAAGATCATTATAGCGCCATTTCAGCAGGAGTGCTGGTGAATACCATGGGAGTGGGGGATTTCGACCCTACCCAACTGAAAAAAGTGCTTGCCGGCAAAAGCTTGAGTGTAACGCCAAACATCGGCCGCTACAGTCAAGACATGAGCGGATACTTTAGCCCAAAAGATGCAGAAGAAGCACTGCAGCTGATTTACCTCTATTTCACTGCTCCACGAAAAGATGAAAAACTCTTCCAAGTGTATATTAACAATAACAAAGAATACTTACGCTCAGCCGCAGGGAATCCAGACTTTCAATTTTCAGTAGCGCTAAGTGAATTGATGGCCAATAACCATCCCCGTGCCATGGGTATAAATTCCCCAGAGCAGTTTGATCGAATCAACTTAGACAGGGCAATCCATATTTATAGAGAACGTTTTGCCAATGCAGGAAATTTCGACTTCTTCTTCACGGGGAATATCGATCCGGAGCAGTTTGAGACTTTAGCCGCCCAGTATATCGGAAGTCTGCCGGGTACCTCTACACGAGAAACGCCACAGGCCCTTGCTATTTTTCCGCCACAGCAGGTAAATGAACGCTTTTTTATCGGTCAAGATCAAAAAAGTACTGTTTTTTTACGCTATGGTACGCAGGCGCCTTACACGAAAGAAGAAGCCAGAGCGGTAGGCTACCTTTCCGATGCACTTTCTATTATTTTGATCGAAGAAATTCGTGAAAAGCTCTCTGGGGTATATAGCATATCGGCGTCAGGAGAGGCCAGCAGAGCGCCCGATTCTCAATACGGCCTATCGATCTATTTTCCATGTAGCCCAGATCAAACAGAAACACTCATCGCGGCGGTACGGGAAGAATTACAAAAAATAGTGGAAAAAGGTATTCCGGAAGAGACGCTAGCGAAGGTAAAAGAGAAAAGAAAGCGCTCCTATCGGGAAAGTTTGAATCGAAATGCCTACTGGAATGCACAGCTTACAGCGATTTTCCATGAAGAAAGTTTTTCTGCTGAGGAATTATTTGGCTATGAAGAAATCATCGAAAACTTTCCTGCAGAAGCCGTACAACGTATGGCAGCCAAACTCTTTAAAGAAGAGCAGGCGCTCGTCGTGCAACAGTTACCTGCTGATTTTAATCCCGAGATTTCTGCTACTGAAGCTATTTTGGAGGAAAGCATGCCTTAAAAGCGATCGAATTCGCTGGGATCGTATCTAAAAAATGCTTCTTTTAAGCAAACTCTGAGAGCCTCACCGCCTGCGTGAGGCTTTTTTATGGCTCTAGCTGTTTAGTAAAAAATGACCGTTTTATTACCGACTGACAATACCTTACGCTCCAAATGATATTTGATAGCCTTCGAGAGCACTACTTTTTCGATATCTTGGCCGATCTGCACCAAGTCTGAAATCGTATTATGATGCCGTACACGAGCGACATCCTGTTCGATAATAGGACCCGCATCTAAGACTGCCGTCACATAATGCGCTGTAGCTCCTATAATTTTCACTCCGCGCTCATAGGCAGCATGATAGGGCTTAGCGCCCACGAAAGCCGGCAAAAAAGAGTGGTGAATATTAATAATCGTATTCGGATAACGGGAAACAAAATCTTCCGATAGCACCTGCATGTAGCGAGCCAGTACGATAAAATCTACCTGATGCTCAGCCAAAAGTGCCAGTTGCTCCGCTTCGGCCACCTCTTTCTCCCCCGGCTTAACGGGTACATGATAAAAAGGAATGCCGAAAGCCTCCACGATGGGACGCAAGGTTTCATGATTGGAAAGCACAAAAGGAATTTCAACTTGAAACTGCCCTGAAAAATAGCGACTCAACACATCGAAAAGACAGTGCGACTGCTTACTGACAAAAAGTGCCATTTTGGGTTTTGCATTTTCAATATAGAGCTGATGCTTCATGCCGAACTTTTTCCCTATAGCCAGCTCAAATGTGGGTAAAATATGCGCCTCAGGTAAAGAGAAAGTGTCCAGCTCCCAAGCAGCGCGCATAAAAAACATGCCCGACTCTTGGTCCACATGCTGGTCTATTTCTAAAATATTTCCATAATGTGCAAAAAGAAAGTCAGAGACTGCTGCTACTATGCCCCGCTGATCTGGGCACTGTATAATCATGATGGCTTTTTTCATAGCGAACGTATTTTGGGTTAGTGCATGTCGTAAAACGGTAAAGTTACTCTTATTTCCTATAAATACGCGAAATATATACAATATTTATAATGTTTTATCTATTTTGATGCAGATTTAATAATTTCTAAGCAGCTGGGGAACAAAAAAAATAGACTGAAATGCTCAGTCTATTTTTTACTAGAAAGGAAGGTCCATCCTTTCTTTTCTTTTAGGAGTAGGAATTACATTTTCGCCGAATAATTCGGTGCCTCCCGAGTGATGCTGATATCATGGGGGTGTGATTCTTTCACGCCCGCCGCTGTAATTTTTACGAACTTGCCATCACGCTGCAGTGCATCGATCGTCCCCGTACCACAGTAGCCCATACCTGCTTGTAAGCCTCCTACCAACTGGTAAAGCACTTCGGCTACTAAACCTTTATACGCCACACGGCCGACGATACCTTCAGGCACCAGCTTTTTAATGTTATCTTCTGCGTCTTGGAAGTAGCGGTCTTTAGATCCGGACTCCATCGCTTCTAAGGAGCCCATTCCTCGGTAACTTTTAAATTTTCTTCCTTCGAAAATAATCATTTCTCCAGGAGCCTCTTCGGTACCCGCCAGAAGGGAGCCGATCATAATGGAGGAGGCGCCTGCGGCAATGGCCTTCACCAAATCCCCTGAATAGCGGATTCCACCATCTGCGATGACGGGGATTCCTTTGCCCTTCAGGGCTTCAGCACATTCATACACAGCAGACAGCTGAGGAACGCCTACGCCCGCAATCACTCGTGTGGTACAAATGCTCCCTGGGCCTACGCCAACTTTAACTGCATCCGCTCCTGCTTCTGCAAGGGCTAGGGCAGCCTCTGGGGTCGCTATATTTCCGACGATGACCTCTAAATCTGGAAAAGCCGCCTTAATACGCCGGCATGTTTCGATAACCCCTTTCGAGTGGCCATGCGCCGTATCGATGGAAACTACGTCCACACCTGCTTGCACTAAGGCTTCTACGCGCTGTTCGATATCTGCCGTAACGCCGACAGCGGCACCGACGCGCAGACGACCGTATTCATCTTTACAAGCGTGGGGTTTATCTTTTCTCTTAAGTATATCTTTATAGGTGATCAGGCCGGTGAGCTTGTACTGCTCATCCACGATCGGAAGTTTTTCGATTTTATATTCTTGGAGAATTTCTTCGGCAGCTTCCAAGGTTACACCTGCCTTGGCCGTGATCAGCTTTTCTTTCGTCATGATATCCTTGATTTTCATCTGAGGATCTTTGATGAAGCGCAAGTCACGATTCGTGATGATACCTTTTAATACGCGATCGGCATCGACGACAGGAATTCCACCAATGGAAAATTCGCGCATGATAGCTTCTGCATCTTTTACGCGGGCTTCAATATCCAATGTAATGGGGTCGAGAATCATTCCCGCTTGAGAGCGCTTTACTTTGCGCACCTGCGCCGCTTGCTTCTCGATGCTCATGTTTTTATGAATGAATCCGAGTCCCCCTTCCAGGGCGATGGCAATAGCCAGCTCTGCCTCCGTCACCGTGTCCATGGCGGCGGAAACAAGGGGAATGTTCAAGCGAATGTTACGTGTAAGCTGGGAGGAGGTATCCGTATCGCGAGGTAAAACTTCCGAATAGCCGGGTACCAGAAGCACATCATCGTAGGTGAGTGCTTCAAAGAGGAATTTATCTGAATTTCTGTTCATGGCAAATTTGGTTAGGGAACCCTATTTGCCCGTCAAAGATACGTCGCAAACGCGATATATACCAAATTTTTATTGGATGTAACGCATCTTTTTCTAGTCGACAGTATTTCATTTTGAACCTAAGGGAAACCAAGCGTCTTAGAAAATTCAGATAATATTTCCCTTACACCTATAGCTGTGTTATCCTTTTTTATTAAAAGGCAGTAAATGAAAAAATACAATTCAATAAACTAAAAATTCTTTATCGAAAAAAAACCACCTTTAGTCGAAAAAAAAATAAGCAGAGAAATACACACACTAGTTTTGGGACAAGATAAACAACACACCAAATGAAAAAACTCTTTTATGTCGCCCTCTTGGCTTTCGGAACTTTCGCATGTATGCCCGATGAAGCTCCTGTAGCCAACAATGATCTCGATGCAATCGCAATCGATGCTCCCCAAGGTTTCACCTGGTCTAATTTTAGAACGGTGAATATTAACTACGCACCGCTACAAGCGCCCATAGATTTTTCAGCTCTGTTTACCGTGAAAACGACAGAAGGTGTGGTGCTTTATCAGGCACTTCAAAACGCTAACACTAGTCTTTCTTTAGCGCTGAGCCTACCGGCTCAAATGGACCGAGTAGAAATTAGCTTCGGAGCCTTAACTGTATCTGCCAATGCAAATCAATCTGACATCCTTTTCCAAATCCCTACGAACAATGAATAAGCTCCATATCCTTTTCTTCTCTGCAGCCCTTTTCTTATTCACGTTTAGTGCGCAGGCACAGCAGCAAGTGACCAATGACATGGAACTGGGTGATCGAGGTTTATACACGTGCTGGGTCTTCCAAGGATTCGCTATTAACAGCACCATTTCAATGAACGGAAATTTCTCTGCTCGTTCAGGTCAGGTCACCAATAATGTAAGCTTAACTGCCCAAGCGATTACCACACCTTGGTTGCGGCCTGCAGCAGGTAATATCACGTTCAAAATACGCCCTGATGGTGGTGCAGGAACTAGCAGAAGAGTATTAGTAAGTTACATTCCCGTTAATCCAAATACTCCTACACAAAATGGTACTCCGGTTACTTTCTTTACGCAAGAAATTCCTGACTTCCGTGAGTCAACAGTGCGCACGGTGACGGTTCCAGTTCCTGCAGCTATCGTAGGACAGACGCACCGCATCCTCATTTCCTTCTTAGGCGAAGGAGGTACAGGACGTTTCGGTGTAGATGACATCGTGGTCCCTGGTGAATACTGGGCAGACCCTACAAACAACTGCCTTCCAAAAGTGGAGCCTGTTATTCCTCCAGATGTAACTACCTCCATCTTAGGAACAAATGACTTCAGTACCCTTATGTTTGAAGATTTATGGCCTGGATTAGGAGATTATGACTTTAACGACTTCGTCGTAGGCATTAAAGCAGAAAAAGTGAGTACTGCATTAGATGGCATCCTAAAAGAAATCAAGCTTGAAGTTCTGCCAAGAGCTGCCGGAGCTACGTTCCGAAACAGCTTTGCAGTAGCTTTCCCGACAATCCCAAGCACGGCCGTCACAGAAATTACAGGAACAGTTAAAGGCGGTTCCACGCTCTTCTCTTACCAAGGGAATGGTGCAGAAGCTGGACAGAGCACACTATCTGTTATCATAATCGAGAACATCAATCAAGTGATCCCTTTCGCGAATAATCCGCTTAGAAATGAGTCTGCAGCACCGTTCACACCAGAACCTTTCACTGTTACCATCAAAGTGCGTGAGAGTGCTGGTATCAAAGCAGATCAAATAAGCTACGAGACCTTTGATCCCTACTTGATCGTAGATCAAAACCGAGGACGTGAAATTCACCTTCCCGGCCGTCAGGGTACTAGTCTTTCTGACCCAAGTCTCTTAGGTACGAGTTCAGACAATAGCCTTAATGGTCTAAGTTATACCTCCACAGCTAGAAATTTACCTTGGGCGCTTCTGGTCCCTAAAGAGATCCCTTTCATGCAGGAAGGCGTAGACATCACCGAAGGCTACCTCAACTTCCCTGAATGGGCGAGATCTGCGGGCGATAAATTCCCGAACTGGTTTGAAAACAATAGCGGATTCCGAAATAATAGTAAGCTTTTCCGCTAAGAGAAAATATCTCGAAACGTATTAAAAAAGATTTGTTTATCTAAAAAGGAGGGTGGTTCGCTCTCCTTTTTTTGTTTTATCGAAAATTATAGAGCTTATATCGAAATAAAATGCTAAAAAACTGAAATCAAGCTACCTTCATAGCAAATAAAATAAACGGACATGAAAACACATCTTTTTTACTTGCTCTTGGTACTCTTCGCTTTCGCCTCCTGCATGCCGCAGGAAAATCCGTCAGTAGAGAACCTTTTAGACCCAAACTCTATGAGCGCGCCTCAGGGTTTTAATTGGTCCAGTTTTCGTTCCGTTCAAGTAGAATTCGAGCCTCTCAAGGCTCCTATCGACTTCAGCGCACTCTTTACGGTTAGCACTCCGGAAGGCGTAGTCCTGTACCAGGCGCTTCAGTCTGCTAATGAAGCCTTACGCATCGAAGTGGCAGTACCCGCTCAGATCGAGCGCTTAGCTGTAAGCTTCGGTTCATTAAGCGTAAACGCAAATGCCCGTCAATCTACTATCACCTTTAACTTTCCTATAAATGACTAAGCTTTTTTCATCTTTCGTATCCATAGGGCTAATCGGACTGCTCTGGAGCCCACTTGCTCAGGCCCAAGTCGTACTGGACAATGAACTCGGCGCAGTAGGCCAATACCGTACCATTTGCTGGGAATTTAACAGCATAAACATTCACTCTTCTGTAGATATTTCAGGCAATCACATCGCCAGAACGACTAGTCCTGTGAATACGGCCACCATTGGGGACCAGAGCTTGCTGACCCCCTGGCTAAACTTAAGTGCTGGAAACATCACCTTTAAGCTTAAAACAGATGGAAATTCAGCCACGGTACGTAACGTACATGTTAGCTTCATTCCTTTCGCCGCTAACGCATCGGGACAAAAAGGAACACCCCAGCATTTCTTCTCAGCAAACTTAGATGCTCCTACCGACATACGCTTACGTACCTACTCCGTACCCGTACCCGCGGAATTAATCGGTAAATCGGGAAAAATCATGGTCTCTTTTACTGGAAACGGCGGAAATGGACGTATCGCGCTAGATGATCTCGTAGTCCCTGGGCGCTATGCCTCGGATCCTACTAAAAACTGCACGCTAGACACCTCTGTCACACCAGCCGCAGATATTACCAGCTCCATTTTTGGTACTTCAGGCTTCAGCACGGTGATGTTCGAAGACTTATGGCCGGGATTAGGTGATTATGACTTTAATGACTTAGTTGTCAACCTAAAAGCCGAAAAAACGACTACCGCAGCAGGTATTTTAAAAGAGATCAAATTGACCGTTTTACTTAAAGCTGCCGGCGCGGCTTTCGATAACAGTTTTGGGATCGCTTTTCCAGGTATACCCACTGAGGCAGTGGAATCAGTAAGTGGCACCCTAAAAGGAGGAATGACGAGCTTCAGTTACTTGCCTTCTGGAGCAGAAGCTAACCAAACAAGGCTTTCAGTGATCGTCATCGAGAGTGTACATGCCCTAATTCCAACTGCAAACAACACGCTACTAACAGGTAATGCAGGAACTATGCCTGAACTGGCTCCATTCGAGGTGCTCATAAAAATAAAAGGAAGCGCTGCCCTTAGCGGTACTACCGTGACAGCAGAACGCGTAGACCCCTTCCTGATCGCCAACCAAACACGTGGACGTGAGGTCCATCTTCCCGGAAGATCAGGCACTGACTTGGTAGACCCTTCCCTGTATGGGACAGCTGCTGATAATAGCGAAATAGGCGTTAGCTACACCTCGAAGACGACGAACCTCCCTTGGGCTATCCTGATTCCCGAAGAAGTTCCCTTCATGCAGGAAGCAAAACCTATCACTGAGGGATTTCTTAAAATGAGTGACTGGGCGAAATCAAAGGGAACCTCTTTCGTCGACTGGTTCTCCGATAAACCCGGCTATAGAAATAACGAAAAGTTTTTTGGAAAATAAGCCTATAAGAATAATTTGTGTGTATAAAATGGAAAAGAGGAGCACCTAAGGTACTCCTTTTTTTGTTTCCACTTCTGTCAGTAGCCTTTGGGCCCCTGGCCCAAAAGACACTAACTTTTTTTCAACTTCGCCACATAAAAGCCATCAAATCCGCTCTGATGTGCGAGCACATGCTGCTCTTCTAGGAGCTGAAATGCATGGCCCGGAGCACTATTTAAAAACCTATCTATCTGCTCCCTATTTTCAGCTGGCAAAATACTGCATGTCGCATACACCAAAATACCTCCTGGCTTTAACATGCTCGTATACCCCTGCAAGATCTCCTGCTGGATGGCGCCTAACTCCTCGAGGCGCTGGGGACTCAACTTCCACTTCGTATCTGGATTTCGCTTCAGGACACCCAAACCCGTGCAAGGAACATCGAGAAGCAAACGGTCGGCTGAATCCCGCAGACGCTTGACCGTTTTCGCCTCTATCTCGCGTGTCTCCAAAATAGAAACTCCTCCCCTTCGCGCACGCAACTTGGCCTGCTTCAACTTCCAGCCCTCAATATCCATCGCGAGCACACGCCCCTTATTCTGCATCAATGCCGCGATATGCAGTGCCTTTCCACCGGCTCCTGCACAGGCATCGATGACCCGCATGCCCGGCTCTACCTCTAAAGCCGCAGCGACCAGCTGTGAGGAGGCATCCTGAATCTCGAAGGCACCTTCTTTAAAAGCCGGATGTTTAAAAATGTTTTGACGCTGCTCCAGCACGAGCGCATCCGGATAGCCTTTCGGCGCGTAAGCCTGAATACCATCTGCTGCTAATCGATTTTTCAACTGCTCCCGCGAGTTTTTAAGTGTATTCACACGCAGCACCACTGCGGCCTGTTGGTTCAGCGCCTGAAGCTCTGGCTCCCAAAGGTCCTGCAGACCAGCGGCACCCACTGCATCAAGCCAGTCGGGAATGGAAGCTTTTACAGCCCGATTTTCCAGCCCATCGAGCGCTTTGCGGACCGCGTCCGCCTGCACATGTTTAAACTCCTCCCAAGCAGGGAGCATATGCCCGGCCATTAAATAATAGGTCGCAAAAAGGCTATAATAATCCTGCTGAGGGCTAATTTCACGTAAAAGCCGCCACCAGCGCACCATTTCGTAGATGCTTTCTGCCACAAATGCCCTATCGCGTGCCCCCCACTTGGGGTTCGCCTTAAATAGGCGCTCGATAACCTTATCGGTATAGTACCCCTGTTCGAAAATTTGCTCGAGCGCGAAAACGACACCGCGGACAGTATTTGGAAATAATTTCATGTCTCTTAAATTGGGCAGTAAAGATAGCCATTATTTTTTGCCCTTAGGGGCAAAGGAAGCTACCAAAGGATGGAAGCCTTCCATATGCCAGTAAATTAAAAAGGCTGGCCATGTGTGCGGGCCATCAGCTGGGTACTAAGGGTAGGGCTGTAGCGCAGGAGACCCACAGCTATTCGGGAGCCTGTGCCTGCCCCGAAAAGTGTCTGGATCATGCGGCCGATGCGCAGGCGGCCGTAAAATAAAGCGTACCAACTTTTCGCATAGCGCTGGCGGGCGATTTCAGGAGAACTGCTTTCATTGATGGCCTCGGCCGCTAATTTCGCCGTATGAATGGCGATCGCCATGCCATTTCCACAGAGAGGAGTGATTAAGCCCGCCGCATCTCCTAACATCAAAATATCCTCTTCAATCGGGCTTTTTTTTGCAAAGCTTACGGAGGTAATCACTTCAGGCTTTTCAAATAAGAACGTGCTATTTTCGAAAATCTCTTTCAGTAAAGGGTTTTGATACAGGCAGGCGGCCTCCATTTCCGAGATAGAACCATACTTCTTCAAATCTTTTTGGCTCCCCAGGTAGCAGAGGTTGTACCGATCGCCTTCTACTTTATTCATCCCACAGTACCCGCCGGGAAAATTATGCAGCGCCACGGTATGGGGGTCGAAATCACTTCTCACATGGTATTTAACCCCGATGTAATTTCCCTCTCGCTGCATGAAATCGCGTTGAAGGGTTTTATCCAAGCGAGACCTTTTGCCGAAGGCGCCCAGCACGAGGTCTACCTCACGCCACCCTCCGCGCTGAAGCATTACCTGCATCTGTTTTCCCTTTTTACGCACATCGAGGGCCTGTTCCTTTTCGAGCACCTCGACTCCTTCTTGAAGGGCTCGCTGATAAAGAAAAAGATCTAAGGCATAGCGGCTGATCCCGAAGCCTCCTAAATCAAGCGGCAAGGCAGCCTGTTTACCGTCCGTGGAAGAGAGCAGGAAGCGGTTGATCTCCGCCACCTCATCGGGAGGCAAGAGTGCTTCACGTTTTAAAAAGGCACGCACCTCATTCGAGATATACTCTCCGCAGACCCGGTGAAAGGGATAGGCTTTTTTCTCTACTAGGGTTACCTGGTGACCGGCCTTACGCAGTAAAATAGCGCTAACAAGACCCGCGAGTCCTCCTCCGATGATAAGCACGGTATATGTATGAGCTGGTTTAGGCATAAATAGAAGCCGGTACGCTGTAATTTTTGGGATACTAAGAGTAAAACCCTAATTTAGGAGGAACGTTTACATACTACGTATATTTGTTAAAACAAATGGAAGAACTGCTGCAGCAAAAAAAATTACGGATAACAAAGTGTCGTTTAGATGTGCTCACTTTAATGGGGGAAAGGAAAGAAGCACTCTCACATGCCGACCTCGAGCAAGTTTTGACTCCAGAGCATGATCGCGTGACACTTTACCGAACCCTAAAAACTTATCTAGAAAAGGACATCGTGCATAAGGTCCTCGACGATAGCGGGGCGGTGAAGTATGCTTTATGCAGTCACGATCATGTTCATGATACACATGAAGAAGGCCATGTACACGATCATGTACATTTTAAGTGTGAGGTTTGTGGGAAGACGACCTGTGTGGAGTCTGCCGTTTTACCTAAAATCCACTTACCAGAGGGGTTCTTGGAAAAGGAAGTTAATTTACTTATCCAAGGCGTCTGTAAGCAGTGTAATGCCCTAAGTTAAGGAATGCTTACACTTCTACAGGCTCTTTGGGGCCCACGCGCTTGGGGGCATCAGATGGCCAAATGACCCCTGGTGGTAGATCTATTTTCGGAGGTGTGCTATCTTCGATACCCCCATCTCCGTCATCTCCATTATCTCCTCCTCTCTGGAAGCGGGCTTTGGTCATAGTAGCGACAAAATATATCAGCACCACATACGCCACCCCACATAATATTAAATCTATGATCAAGCTACTCATATTCTTTTGAAAATTTCTTTTAAGTTACTACAAAGAATTTTATCTACCAATAGTCTAACCGTTTAGAATCCATAATGATTTAATTTTTTCCAAAATAATCAGGATTAGGGGATTCCGTTTGTTAAATCGCGTGGATAGGTCGATATTTGCAGCTCGAATACCATACCAAAATGATCGTTAAGACCAAAAAATATCAGTTAGATTCTGGCACTTACATTAAAACAGGCCTTGCTAATGTATTAAAAGAGCAGTGGTGGACCATCCTTATCGCCGTAGGCATAGCCTGTGGCTATTTTTGGATTGCCTCTTGGTGGTGGATTAGCATGGCCCTACTCGCCTACCTCCTCTATGTCCTTTTCTGGTTGATCCAGTTCGCTGGCGTCACGCAGATGGAGCAGAATAAGGCCATGTTCGATAAGTTATCCTATGAAATCGACAGCCGCCAGATTTTGATGCGCCTAAATGCGCGGCAAGGCATGCCGATCAACTGGTCTCTGATTAAGAAGGTAGAGAAATCGAAGGAGGCCTTTGTACTCACCATGTCGCGTGCACAGTTTATCTATCTCCCTTACACCATCTTTAAATCTGAGAATGAGATCAAGTTTTTAGAGACCATTCTCAAGCGCAAAGGGCTTATGGCATAAAAAAAGGCGGTATTTCTACCGCCTTTATTATTTTGTAGGATAAGGAAACTTACATAGGAGGTAAGATAACGGCATCGATAACATGCACGACTCCATTAGAAGCTTCGATATCAGCAGTGGACACATTTGCGTTATTCACCATCGCTTTTCCATTTTTCAAGGAAATGGTCACTTCAGCACCCTGAGCCGTTTTCGCCTTCATACCGTCTTTCAGGTCTTTGCTATAAACTTTTCCAGGTACTACGTGATAGGTCAATACAGCTACTAACTGCGCCTTATTCTCCGGCTTTAATAACTCTTCTACTGTTCCAGCAGGAAGTTTAGAAAACGCCTCATTCGAAGGAGCGAACACAGTAAAAGGACCATCTCCCTGCAGGGTACCCACTAGATCACCTGCTTTTACAGCGGCAACTAAAGTAGATAAGAAATCTGTTTTGGAAGCTAAGGCCACGATGTCATCGTTTGCAGGAACAGATGCATTTTTGTTTACGGTAAATGCGGAGGCCAACACTACGGTTAGCACAAGCGCAAGAGTAAGTAGATTTTTCATGGTAGTAAATGTTTAGATTACCTATAGAAAAGCTAGGAATTCAAAGAATTGTTTTTCAAATAGTTAAAATAAATTGTTTAAATTTTCATATACATTTTTAGGAAGTACCTACACATTCTGAGGAAGTAGCCATGCCTTTGGCCCTTTAGGGCAAAACCCAAATCGGAACACATCCAAGACCATCCATCCGTAGAAAGCTTCGAGTAGTAAGTAGAATCCGCTAACTTTAAGGTTCCAAAGCCTGATTACATGCAGATAAAAATTATCGCCATCGGCAAAACAGACGAACATGAGCTAGAGGCGCTTTATGCGAAATATTTAAAGCGTCTGCAATTCTATCTCAAAGTGGAGCTGGAGGTCATCCCGGATGTAAAGGGAGCCAAGCATCTTTCCGAGGCCAGCCAAAAGGAGAAGGAGGCGGCACTTTTTCTAAAACGAATCCAAGACAGCGACCGGGTCTATCTGCTCGACGAGGGAGGAAAAATCTTTACCTCTAAGGAGTTCTCCGTTTTTTGGCAAAAACAGATGAATGCGGGTTGGAAGCAGGTCATTTTACTCATCGGGGGTCCCTATGGCTTTGCCTCCAGTGTGTATGATCGTGCAGATGGATCCCTGTCCCTTTCGAAGATGACCTTCTCGCATCAGATGGTGCGCTTGTTTTTACTAGAACAGGTTTACCGTGCCTACACGATTTTAAACGGTGAGCCCTACCATCATGAATAACTAGTGAAATTGGCTGACGCCAACATTCACGGAAAAAGAATTTTGTCACATAACACAACGCTCCTTTATACAATTGAGTATAGTGAGGTAAAAGAAAAACAAAAGCTCTACTTTTTGAAACCATGAAAATCCAAGACCAAGTAGTTCTTATCACCGGAGGGGCGAGAGGCTTAGGAAAAGCCATCACCAAAGCCTTTGCGGCCGAAGGCGCGCGAATTGTTATCAACTTTTATCAAAGTGAGCATGCCGCTAAGGCTTTAGCCGAGGAAATCGGGGAACGTGCCGTGGCTTTGCAGGCAGATGTGCGCGATGCCGGCGCGGTGGAGGCCATGCTACGCCAAGCGGAAGTGTATCACAAGGCACCTGTTACTACCTTGGTGAACAATGCGCTCATTGATTACCGCTTTGACCCCAGTCAAAACACGCAATACGAGCACCTGAAATGGGAAAATATGGAGGCACAGCTTACAGGAACGCTAAAAGGGGCGCACCACTGCATCCAAGCCTGCTTACCCGCTATGAAGGCGGCCAAATTCGGGCGTATCATTCAGATAGGCACCAACCTCTTCCATAACCCTGTGGTCCCCTACTACGATTATACCACCGCCAAAGCAGCACTTTTAGGTTTCAGCAGAAACCTGGCCCGCGAACTAGGCGCCCATAACATCACGGTCAACATGCTCTCGGGTGGCCTGCTCCGTACCACTGACGCAAGTGCAGCCACCTCCGATGCAGTCTTTGACATCATTCAAACCAATACGCCTCTTCAGCGGGTTACCCAGCCGGAAGAGCTGGCCGATGCCTGCCTGTTTTTTGCATCCCCCTGGTCACGCGCCATCACCGGACAGGATCTGATCGTGGATGGAGGCATGAACATGAAGTAAACCCACACTTGGCAAAAAAAAGAGGCCTTTCTATCCAGATGAGATAGAAAGGCCTTGATGTTGCCACATCCATAAACCTATATCAATACGTTGCCGAAGCGCGGTAAACATGGAAGACCACTGCTTCAGTCTAACAGAAAGGCAGGAGAAATTAGGCCGTGGTAACTACCAATTTATACCCCTCTCCATGCACGGTAATGATCTGCACCTGGGGGTCTGCTTTTAACAGCTTACGAATCTTACTGAGGTACACATCCATGCTCCGTGCATTAAAATAGCTATCATCGCCCCAAATTTGCTTAAGGGCTAAACTTCTATTCACCTGCTTGTTTACATCGGCGGCCAATATCCGGAGGAGCTCATTTTCCTTACTGGTTAGCTTATGCGTGCCATCAGGACCCTCCAGCCGCTGCTCATCATAATGGAGCGTGAAGCTTCCGAATGTTAAAACCTTCAGGGCCTGTGTGTCCGCTTTCGCGCTGCGCTTTAAAATAGCGCGGATGCGCAAAAGAAGCTCTTCCATGCTGAAGGGCTTGGTCATGTAATCGTCGGCGCCCAGCTTTAGGCCCGCGATAACATCCTCTTTTTGATTCTTTGCCGTCAGGTAGATTATGGGGATTTCAGGCTCCAGTTGCTTGATATCCTTTCCCAGCGTAAAACCGTCTTTTTTCGGCATCATAACATCCAAAACCAACAGGTCGAAAGCCCCCTTTTTAAAGCGATTCCAACCCTCCTCACCGTCACGGCAAAGGGTGGCTTGGAAACCTTTCATTTCTAGATATTCTTGTAAAATATCACCTAAGTTAGGATCATCTTCGACGATAAGTATGCGGTTAGGATTCATCATGTTTTGGGATTTTTATGGTAAATGTACTGCCTTTTCCTAGTTCACTTTCGGCCAAAACCTGGCCCTTATGCGCCTCGACCATAGCCTTCACGTAGGCTAAGCCTAGGCCAAAACCTTTTACATCGTGCACATTACCCGTGTGAACACGGTAAAATTTGTCAAAAATATGCCGAAGAGCTTCCTTAGACATGCCGATTCCTTCATCCGAAATGGTCACGACAAAGTACCCTTCCTCTGCTTGTAAACGAAGCGTTACCTGTGGGGCCTCTTTAGAATATTTAATAGCATTATCCAAGAGGTTATTAAAAATGTGTGTGATATGAAAGGGATCTGCTTCCACCCAGGCACCTGCCGAACTATGTAGCTGTATCTGCCCCCCTTTGCGTTCTATCTGAAGCGCTACCTGCTGCGTACAGCCACTCAGTACTTCATGCAGATCGATGCGCTCCTTTTTTAAAGAAAACTGCTGCTTATCTAAGGTGGCGGCCTGTAATACCTTCTCTACCTGCTCGCCTAGACGTTTGTTTTCCTGATTAATGACCCGCAGATAGCGATCACGAAAACGCTGCTGATGCACGAGCTCGGGATCCTGAAGGGCTTCCACGGCGAGGCTAATCGTCGCGATAGGAGTTTTAAACTCATGCGTCATGTTGTTAATGAAATCATTTTTGATTTCGGAAAGCTTTTTCTGTCGGATGATCGTACGAATAGCATAGATAAAGCAAAAAATAATGATCCCCATCAGCACCACACTACTGGAAAGAGGTAGCCAGATCTGCTTGATAATATAATTCGACTTATGTGGGAAATGCAGGTAAAGGTAATTTTCCTTTCCTAAAATATCTTTTGGAAACAGGCGCGCACGAATACTTTCTTCTGATGGAACTAAGGTATCTCCCAGCATGTCCAGGAGTAAGGGATAAAACTTCCCTTCGTCCGTCTCCACGCCCATCTGAAAAGGCTCTTGAATACCCTTGGCTTGGAGATGCTCCTGTGTGAGGCTGATGACACGCTCCACATCGAGACGCTCCATGACAGCTTTTTGGCCGGAAAGCAGTTCCTCCATCGCCCGATTCATGGCATCTATTTTATAATTGGCATTACGGATTTTTTCTAACGCATCTTTCGGAAGCCGAACCTGCTGTACCACCTCCACCCTTTCGGTAGAATAGCCAATTTGCTCTTCCTCTAAGCGCTCCTGCTCTTCGAGATACTGCATCTGACGCTCGCGCTCCTGCAGGAGCACCTCCATTTCATCTGGAGTAAATAGCGCTGAGGCACGCTCGGGCGTAAAATAGGTAAAAAAAGCATCGATATCAGCTAAAACAGCGGCGTCGATGCCTCTGATCTCCAATAAGCGACGAAAACGGGGCGTGAAAGTGGGAATAGACTGAAAGCGAAGAGAATCCATGATGGAAGGTCGCGAATACCGAATCTGTGTTTGCTGTACCTCCACGATAATGGGATCTATACGCTTAAAAAGACTCCGCTGCAAGGTGGTGTCACGCGCCAAAATATTTAAAAATATATCACTTGTCTCTCCTTCTTCCAGTCGCACGATGGTCCGGTTTAAAGCATCTACGGCCTGCTGGGTGAAGCGCTGCTCCTGGACATAGAAGGCACTATTAATCCAATAGTACTGAAAACCCACCATTCCCAGGCTCGCCAGTACCATCAGCACGATAATCACCTTCATGGTCGCTTTACTCATAAAACAAAGTTACACTTATCCTATAAGAGAAATCGGCTACTTAACAACTTTTAACGGCAAAAATATGCTTTAAAATTACCAAAAACTCAACATTCTGCGATTCTTCTACGTATTTAGAGTAGTTTCTTAAATTAAGCATAGTTTGATTATATAGATATAAAGAAGGAAGGCGGGTGTCTTCCTTTTTTATTTCCCCTTGTTTCCTAACTTTGCTAGCTGAATGAATAAGCTTATGCAGGCACAACCTACCCATATTCAAGGGGTTTCTCTTTTAACGGTCGCCGATACCTTCGGCACGC
The DNA here is from genome assembly GCF_054166705.1 of Nitritalea sp. Taxonomy (NCBI): domain Bacteria; kingdom Pseudomonadati; phylum Bacteroidota; class Cytophagia; order Cytophagales; family Cyclobacteriaceae; genus Nitritalea; species Nitritalea sp. The sequence continues at coordinate 514,568 of NZ_JBSZCV010000008.1, read as the reverse complement.
CGGTCTACGTGTACGACGCTGAAAAAATACAAGCACAGGTAAAACGTTTACAGGAAGCGTTTAAATCTGTTCCGCTACGCATAAAATATGCGACAAAGGCACTTTCTAATTTAAGCATTTTAAAACTTTTACGAAAATCCGGCACAGGAGCCGATGCCGTTTCCATAGAAGAAGTCTTGTTATGTCTAGAGGCAGGTTTTGCACCTGAGGACATCATGTACACGCCGAATATGGTCAGCTTCGCTGAAATACAGCAAGCAGTCGAACTGGGTGTCATGTTAAACATCGACAATCTTCCCATGCTGGAAAAATTCGGAGAAGCCTATGGAGCGACCGTGCCTGTTTGTGTGCGCCTAAACCCACATATCTTAGCTGGAGGTAATGCGAAAATTTCGGTCGGACACATCGACAGTAAATTTGGCATTTCCATCCTTCAGGTGAAGGCCATCACCGACATCGTAGCGCGCTACCAGCTGCAGGTTACTGGCCTGCATGTGCATACCGGCTCGGATATTTTAGATGCAGCTGTCTTTTTAAAGGGTGCTGAAATCCTCTTTGATGCGGCAGCATCCTTCCCTGACCTCCGCTTCCTCGACTTCGGGGGTGGCTTTAAAGTAGCCTATAAGCCCGGAGATATCGCCACGGATATGGAGGATATCGGTGAAAAAGTGTCTGCTGCCTTCCTCGCCTTTTGTGAGCGCTATGGCCGTAAGCTGGAGCTCTGGTTCGAGCCTGGAAAATTCCTCGTCAGCGAGGCTGGATTCCTATTAGTTCGCGCGAATGTGGTGAAGTCCACCCCTGCCTCTACCTTCATCGGGGTCGACAGTGGGCTGAACCACCTCATCCGACCGATGATGTACGATGCCTATCACAGCGTCTATAACTTAACGAAGACGAGTGGCTCCGAGCAGGTCTACACCATCGTGGGCTACATCTGTGAGACGGATACCATCGCCGCAGAACGCAGACTACACACTGTGGATACTGGTGACATTCTCGTCATCCAAAATGCGGGCGCTTATGGCTTTAGCATGGCATCTAACTATAATTCACGCATGCGTCCCGCAGAGGTCCTTATTTACGAAGGAGAGGCCCACCTCATTCGTAAACGTGAAACCTTCGAGGATTTACTACGGCAGCAGGTGGTTTTACCTATTTAAATGCATATACGGCCTGTCGGCCAAAATGAACGAAAAGGGTAGAGAGCATTCTCTACCCTTTTTTTTGACGGCAAGGCACAGCAGTGCAAACATGAAAAAGCCCTTTCCAGAAGATCCGGAAAGGGCTTAGGCTTTCTTTGCCTACGGCAAAACAGCTTCCAATTTATCGCTTAAACTGTCTTCTTCGCTGGCTCAGCATCTTCCTGCTCCAGCTCCCGCTTCATTAAATCTACTACCACTGGAGTAGCGATGTAAATAGAAGAGTATGTACCTACGAGAACCCCTACAAGTAAAGCTAAAGAGAAGCCTCTTAACACCTCTCCACCGAAGATTAATAGCACCAACACCACGATTAAGGTCGTCGCCGAGGTAATTAAAGTCCGCGCCATGGTCTGGTTGATGGCATCGTTAAAGAGCTTTACCAGCTTACTAGAGCCTCTGTTTTCCATGTTTTCACGGATTCGGTCGAACACGACCACCGTATCATTAATGGAGTAACCGACGACAGTAAGAAGTGCGGCGATGAATACTTGATCTACCTCCACATTAATACCGATAGCCGATACAATCGCAAAAGCGGCGATCACAAATAATGTATCGTGGATAAGGGCAGCGATGGACGCTAAGGAGAACTGCCATTTTCTAAAACGTAGCAAGATGTATAAGAAGATCGCTAAGATCGCGAAGAACATCGCTTCAGCAGAGGACTTTTTGATAGAATCCGCCACTGTAGCTCCTACTTTAGAGGAACCTGTGATAGAGAACTCACCCGGAGCCAAAGTGCTAGCGTCTGCCTTGAAAGTGCTGCCTGTCACCTTGGCTAGTCCTTCACGTACGCGACGCTCGACTTCTGCGTTAGAAGCATCATCGTCCTCATTTATCAAGTAAGAGGTCGTTACCTTCATCACGTTATTGGCACCATAAGACTTTACTTCTACAGCGCCATCTAGATCTGCATCCAGGCCGACTTTGATATCAGAAGCGACGACTGGCTCGCTGAACTCGACGATATAAGAACGTCCCCCCGTAAAATCTACCCCGAATTTAAGTCCAGAAACTACCGCCAGCACAAGCCCCACTACGATGATAGAGGAGGAAATCAAATAAGCCACCTTACGTTTGCCTAAGAAATCGATATTTAAATCGGCCAAGCCCCCTTTCTTCGCCAGAGGAGAAACAAAAGAAATACTTGACTTATCGCCTTTAGCACTCATCCAGTGTACGATAACGCGTGTGATGAAGACAGCAGAGAAGAAGGACGATGCGATACCGATCATTAAGACGATCGCGAAGCCTTTTATTGGGCCCTGGCCCAAAGAATATAAAATCGCTCCTGTCAAGAAGGTCGTAACATTCGAATCGAGGATCGCTGAGAATGCCTTGGAATATCCATTATTAATGGCTGCCATTAAGGTAGCACCACTGCGCAACTCTTCCTTGATACGCTCGAAGATAAGTACGTTCGCATCGATGGACATACCGATCGTCAAGACGATACCTGCGATACCCGGTAAGGTAAGGGCAGTTCCTAGCTGCGCGAGGATTCCTAAGATGAAGAAAATGTTAAAGACAAGTGCTGCGATAGCTACAAAGCCACCTTTAGAATAGTAGGCGATCATGAAGAGCACCACTAAGACAAGGCCTGAAATCATCGAAACGATCCCTTGGCGCTGCGCTTCTTTACCTAACGTAGGGCCGATGATGGCTTCCTCTACGATTTTAGTAGGCGCAGGAAGAGAACCCGACTTCAGGATATTAGCTAAGTCTTTTGCCTCCTCGATGCTAAAGTTTCCGGTGATTTCAGACTGACCACTTGGAATCTCAGACTGAACGGTAGGAGCGGTATACACAAAATCATCTAAAACCACTGCGATGCGACGACCGATATTATCTGCCGTTAAGCGTCTCCACTTACGAGCTCCTTCGGCATTCATCTGCATAGAAACAGCTGGACGGGAGCTTTGATCTAGGGTCTGACGGGCATCCGTCACCACATCTCCTTCTAAAAGCGCCTGATCGGAGGAGCGGTTAACACGAATACCATAAAGCTCTAATAACTCCATACCGTCTGCCTGCTGCGGCTTCACAGACCAGAGTAGCTTCAAGTTACGTGGCATCAAGCTTTTCACATCTTCACGCGCGAAGATTCTGTTGATCGTTACGGTGTCTCGGATGTCATAGACGAGTCCATAATTCGCTTTGGTAAGTGAGAAGATGGGGGATACCTGAGAAGAAAAATCATCTCCATCTTCGATTTCGGAAAGCTGACGCTCTAAGTCGATTTCGCCCTCTTCAGAGGTCGCTTCTTCAGAAGTTTCGGCTTCCTCTGTGCTGGTAGAGGCCGTCGTTTTTTTGGCTTTCGCCTCTTCTACGAGAAGGGTATTAATGGCTTCTAAATCTCCGATATACTCATTGATTTCGACTACTTCCCAAAACTGGAGTTTCGCCACTCCCTGTAAGAGGTTACGCACACGCTCTGGGTTGTCTACACCTGGAAGTTCGATCTGAATACGGCCAGAACCCTGAATCCGCTGAATGTTCGGCTGGGAAGTACCGAAACGATCCACACGCGTTCGTAAGATGTTAAATGAACGCTCTATCGCATTTTCTACTTCTGTATTAATGATAGATAAAATCTCTGAATCAGAAGACTCTAAAGAGATACGACCACGATTGGCTGCTGTAGCGAAAACGCTATTTAGCTTGCGATCGCCAGCTTTATCTTTCCAAGCACTGTAGAAAAGGTCCGCGAAATTTTGATTGCTTGTTTTCGCTTCTTCTACTGCCTGATCGACGGCCGCATTAAACATGGGGTCCTTACTGTTACCCGCTAGACCGCGTACGATTTCGGTAGGAGATACTTCGAGCGTCACTTGCATACCCCCCTGAAGATCGAGACCTAAACCTAATTCGATTTCTTTAATTTCCTTGTAAGTAAAGGAGGCGCCTAAGAAATTATAAACAGGTAGGCGGTAGATGGAGTCCAAATACGCTTGTCGCTTGACAAAGTCGACGTTACCATTTTCATCCGTGGCGTAGGCGACCGCTTCTTTTTGGATGTTATTCGAGACAAATGTGAATGACAAGTAGTACAGGCAGAGGCCTGTAATCACGACCGTCAAAAACACAATGAGGCCTTTGTTACGCATAGTAATAGTAGAAATATAAAGTATAAAGTATGATTACATGAATGAGTGACAGCGAATCAGCTAGATGCTGGCTGTCAGATGTGTAGGAATAGGTGTAAGGGTGTTAAGGAGCGTTTTTCGATATGATACGCTCAAAAAGTATGGTATGAAAATCACCTGAAAGAGGGACCAAGCGAAGTGTCCACTCACCTTTCGGCTGAAGGGGAGACAGTATCTCATAAATAAAATACAGCATCTGCTCGGCTATCAGGCTGATAAATGGAATTACCGCTTGGACGGGTGCAGAAAGAAAGCTTTCTCCGGGAACATTTTCCCGCTCAGCATCTGAAGTCTCTGCCTGCTGCTCCACCTGTAGCTCCGAAGACTGACGTAGCTTCTCATAAAAAAACTCCCCGCTCGAAAACAAAAAACAGAAAAACACAGCCATGAGGAGCGACAAACGCTGCTTCCATGTAACTGTTTGAGGTGTCTGATTTTGTTTCATAATGGGCAAATATAGTGAAATGCAACTACTTCCCTAAAAAATCAACAAAAAATATGTTAATTTCCTTGAGATAAGTGTTTTAGAAAACGCCACGCGCATTAAAAAGCCGCTCGAGATACCCGAGTGATTACCTGATTTTCATTTTCAGATAGGTCCGAATGATGTCGAGCGCCTTATCGAAACTCTTGTTATTCGGGATGATCAGATCCGCATCTTGTTTAAACGGCTCGATATATTTTTCATACGTCGGCATGACATGGCGTTCATAGCGGTAGAGCACATCGTCTAAATCATAACCGCGCTCCACTTTATCCCGCACGATGCGTCGCTTCAGCTTGATATACTCCTTAGCGTCGATAAATACCTTGAGGTCTAAGAGATCTGCCAACTCGGGGTAATAGAGTACAAAAATCCCTTCAACCACCACCACAGGGGCCGGTTCGAAGCTGAGCATTTTGGGCTTTTTGTTGGGATTATTAAACGTGTACTCTTGCCGATGCACTGTTTCGCCTCGCTGAATCTTTGCGATATCTTCCGCATACTGCTCGAAGTCTATCGAGTGTGGCGTGTCAAAGTTATGCACGCCCTTATCGTCTATGGGCTGAAGATGGCGGGGCTTGTAGTAGTTATCCTGTGAAATGAGGCATACCTCTCCAGGTTCGAAGGCATGTAATAAGCGATCCAAAAACAATGTCTTTCCGGAAGCGCTGCCTCCAGTGATTCCTACGATGTACGGCCTGTTCATGGGGTACAAAAATAGAAAATTCTAAGCACTTCCAACCCATCCCCGCCGCTCAAAATTAAAAACTCCACTATTTTAGGACTTTTTCATCCTTTCCTGAAAAAATTCGACCAACTGCCGCACCGCTTTCCCACGGTGACTGATTTGATTTTTTTCCTCCATGGACATCTCGGCGAAGGTACGGGTTTCTCCTGCAGGAACGAAAAGCGGATCGTATCCGAAGCCATCTGTACCCCTGACATCCTCTAGCAGCTGTCCAGGGGCCTCACCTATAAAAGCATGGCGCTCATTTTCTCCTACTATCAGCGCGATCACCGTACGAAAAGCTGCTCGCCGATCCGACTTGCCACGCATTTCCTGCACCAGCTTGGCTAGATTCCGCGCATCCGAACGCGGCTCTCCGGCATAATAGGCCGCATGCACACCGGGGGCACCATTCAGCGCGGATACTTCGAGCCCTGTATCATCGGCAAAGCAGGGTACTCCATATTTTTCGAATACGTAGCTAGCCTTTTCGAATGCATTGTGCTCCAGAGTTTCGCCTGTCTCAGGCAAAACTTCCCTGCAACCAATTTCCGCCAAACTTACCAGCTCTACAGCATCCGGCAGGGCTGCCTGTACCTCGGCTAACTTTTTCTGGTTGTTCGTCGCGAAACAAATTTTCATCTTCCTGTAGGTTAAAACTTCTCTGCCAAAAGCACCATGAGGCGCTCTAATTCCTGAACATCTACTGCTGTAAAATCATCCAACAGATCGCTGTCTACGTCCAATACGGCTAGAACCTCTCCGTTTTTCTTAATGGGAACGACCACCTCTGAGCGCGAAGCACTGCTACAGGCGATATGACCTGGAAAGGCATCCACATCCGGGACCAAAACACTTTGGGCCTGCGCCCAAGCCTGACCACAGACCCCTTTTCCTTTTCGGATCCGCGTACAAGCTAATGGACCCTGAAAGGGCCCTAAAACAAGTTCCTCCTCTTTCACTAGATAAAAACCTACCCAGAAAAACCCAAAAGCCTCGCGCAGTACCGCCGATACATTCGCTAAATTTGCGATCAGATCACTTTCAACATCTAGTAGTGCCTTTATCTGCGGATAAATCGCCTCATAGATCGCTTGACGCTCCCGGGTTTCCGGAAGAAAAATAGATTCTGCCATGTGTAGTTTATATATACTCTTTATAAATCAATTAAATGCGCTGGGCTCGAACGTAACGACCTCAGCATGTGCTACGCGATTATAATAGGCCAATTCGTCATGACCGATTTTTTCCGTGTATACTGCGGAAACGGCTAATCGGGGTGCCGACAAACCCCGATGAAAACGCTGTGGACTGGTAAACACACGCGCCTCATCCCAAAGTTCCTGCTCCATAAAGGTCTGCAGGATTCCCGCCCCACCTTCCACGAAAACACTGCGGATGCCACGACCGAATAAGTCATCCAAAATACCGTGCAACTGGCTGCCTTGGCCTTGAGGCACATAGATAGGTCCTTGGATCACTTTCGGAGCTGTAAATTCCTCCTGCCGATGATAAACCAGTGTCAAGCGACCATCGGCCAGCAGATGACAGTCCTCGGGAACTTGCAGGTGCTCATCTAGCAAGATGCGTGTAGGGGAGGGACCCACCCAGTCCCGGACATCCAGTCGCGGATTATCCGCAATAGCGGTTCCCGCTCCCACTAAAATAGCGTCTTCCTCAGCCCGCCAGCGATGCACCAGCTGCCGGCTGAGAGAGGAACTGATCCACTTCGAATCTCCGTTTTCCCGAGCCACGAAGCCATCCGCCGTTTGTGCCCACTTTAAAATGATATAGGGGCGCTTTCTGCTTAAAGTAGCAAAAAAGCGTCTGTTTTGGTATCGAACCTCTTGCTCCAGTACACCTACCTCCACTTGGATACCTGCCGCTCTGAGTTTGGCCACTCCTTTACCCGCGACCAGAGGGTTCGTGTCTAAGGCAGCGATGATGACCTTCTGAACACCCTTTTCGATCAGCAAATCAGCGCATGGAGGCGTCTTTCCCCAATGGGCACAGGGCTCTAAGGTCACATAAACGGTGGCTGCCGCTAAGCGTTTCGGATCCTTCACGGCGCGTACCGCATGCACTTCCGCATGAGGGCCACCGTAAGCCTGATGATAGCCCTCGCCGATAATCTCATCTTTATGCACGATGACACAGCCCACCAGTGGATTAGGGCTTACATGACCTGCTCCTAAGGCAGCCAGCTCCAGTGCTCTTCGCATGTATCGTTCGTCCGTCATGGGTTACGCTGCTGTAAAGTGATCGGGTCTAGATTTAATTCGCCTCCCGGCAAAACAGTTAAATTAAACAGCGTATCCACCGCAAATAGGGGGTCGCGTGGAAAAAAATACAGGTCGTAGGTGCCATTTAGACCAAAAAGGGTGAAATCCCCCGTGACAGCATCTTCCTCTAGTGTCACCGCCGTGGCGATGGTATCCTTTTCGTTTACTGCCCACACTTGCACCTCGGTCCCTCCCGGCCGTACGGCACCACTCATTTTGCCCGTTTCAGCAGTAACAAAGCTACGCGCCACGGGCCGAAAAAGAAGTTGCCCATTCGTATTTTCAAATACTGAACGAAAAATATCCAAGTCGATCACCAGGTCATAGGCGAATGTAGGTAATAAGCGGGCAGACACGTTTAAACTCAGCTTGCGCAGATTTTCATCGGCAAAGGTTAGCGGAAGCACCTCTTCCTCTCCCAAACGGACCTCCTGCTGTTCACCGAAAAGCAGTTCCACGCGCTCTAATTGGCCGGCAGGCACCTCTTCTCGACCCAGCAGACCGAGACGCCCACCTACGAGAAGGCTGACATTCACCAGCCGGGTAGGCCCATCGTAGGGCACGAACATCGGGGTATTTTCCCCTTCAAAAAAGAGGTTCACTCCTTCGATTTCGACGAAAACCTGTTCGAAGGGTCCCGGGGCATCTGTCAGAAAGATGTTTAACAAGGTTTCCGTTCGCTCCTCGGCGCTCGAACAGGAATAGAGGCCCAGCAGGAGGATGGCCAAAAGGGTATAGAGGAGAGGTCTTATAACCTGTGCTAGAGAGCAAATCAATTTACGCATCATATCAGCAGGTAAATTTACGCTTTTATCAGGAATTTTTAGATTTCTTTTCAGAAGGATTACCTTTGTGTATGATGCAGTGGGAAAATCTACTCCGCCCGGGACGCTACGCGCCGGGAAAACCTTATGTGAGCAGTGCGGAGCCGCACCGAAGTCCTTTTGAACGGGATTATGACCGCATCCTGTTTTCGGCCCCTTTTCGAAATCTTCAGGATAAAACCCAAGTCTTTCCCCTTCCTGAAAATGCCTTTGTGCACACGCGCCTTACCCATAGCTTAGAAGTCGCCAGTGTGGGACGCTCCCTAGGAAAACAAGTAGGCGATTTTTTACTGCAACACTATACTTGCCTGCGAGAAAACTACACCACAGCAGACATAGCGGCGATCGTTTCGGCGGCCGCGCTCTGCCATGATATCGGCAATCCGCCCTTCGGACATGCTGGCGAAACCGCCCTTTCCGATTATTTTCGCTTCGGTGAATATGGTATGGTCTGGCAGCGCTATGTGCATCCAGAGGAATGGGAAGACCTGATAGCATTTGAGGGTAATGCACAAGGACTACGCATGCTCAGCGCACCCCAAAGCGGCCTAAACCTCTCGGCCGCCACGGTAGCTGCCTTTATGAAATACCCCCGTCCCGCCCAGCTCTTTCAACCCGAACCAAGTCGAAAAAGTCAGAAAAAATACGGCTTCTTTGCCGACCAGGCAGCCGATGTAGTGGCGCTCTACAGCTACTTGGGAATACCCGAAATCGGCTCTGGCGCCTTTTACCGGCATCCACTTAGTTTTCTGGTGGAGGCAGCAGATGATATTTGCTACAGCATCATCGACTTAGAAGATGCCTGCACACTAGACTTGATTTCGGAAACTACCTACGCGGAGCTGTTGGCCTCACTCCTCGGATCCCGTTTTCAGCCGGAAAAGCTACGCGCTTATCCTGAAAAAACCCAGCGCTTAGCAGTTTTACGTTCCTTAGCCATAGGTATACTTATCGACAGCTGCGCCGAAGTCTTTCGAGAGCAGGAAAGTGCCATGCGTCAAGGTATCTTCGATCAAGCGCTAACTTCCTGCATCCCTGAAAAAGAACAACTGAGTGCTATCGGCGAATTCTCTGTGCAGCATATCTACCGTTCTTCACCAGTACTGGAAAAAGAAGCAGCAGGTTTTCAAGTACTCGAAGGACTCTTAGAGGCATTTTTACAAGCCTTGCATCACGCGCGCTACCAAACTGAACGCTATGGTGGAAAAGATAAAAGTATGCTGCGCCTGCTTCCCGAGCGTCTTCAGCTACAAATTAAGCAAGAGGAGATTTCCACCTATACCCTGCTGCGGCTCTTGCTGGACCACATCAGTGGCATGACGGATAAGCAATCCCTCACGCTCTATCGAAAGGTTCGCGGCATCAGCTTACCTGGGCATTAATCACTGCTACTTTCAGCACACCATTTATCCCGAAGACGCATCGCTGGCCGGAAATTTTGGGCCGCGGCCTGATGTAGCGCCGCACAAGCCCCTGCTGAATCCTCTAAAGACGCGAGGGATTTCGCCTGTAGGAAGTACGCCTGCGGAAACTCTGGTCGCTCCTGAATGGCGCGTCCATAGGCGGCGACGGCCTCTTCGTGGTGGCCTTGCTTTCGTGCTATATTTCCGAGGCCAAAGTATACTTCTGCTGGAAACAAGTCTTCGCTCAGCAGCTGCATGTAAGCAGCATGCGCAGCTTCCAGCTCCCCCGTTTTTTCCAGTGCGATGGTGTGCATAAGCACGATCTCTTTGTCCTCATGAACGGCCATAATCGCTTGAAAATACGCCAATGCAGTCTCGAAATCACCCGATTGCAGACAGGTTCGGCCCTTTTCTTTTCCAGGAGCTGTGAATGTGGGCAGCGCATCTCGCATTTGAGTAAAAAATACGGGATCCTGATTATCTGCATCTTGCTCGGCAAGCGACAGGACGAAGGCCATCCCATTTAAAGAAGCCAAGTGATAGGGGTTCATGGAGAGCACCTTTGTGTAATGTTCTACGGCGAGTCTATAATGTCCGAAATGGCGGAGGAGCTCAGCGCGTGCAAAATAAAGCTGAGGGTCCTTCGTGTCGTATCTGATGGCCTTCGAATAATACTGCAAGGCGACGTCATAGACCCCTTGTTCTTCATAGCCTTTAGCCAAAGTCGCATAAATAACTGCTTTCTGCTCCGTGAGGGCAGCCTTGTCCCCTAAAATAGGCGCATAGCGAGTGTCTTTCAAGTAATGCAGATGATTCTCCAGGCTACGTAATTCCATTAACCGCTCTAAATCTGAAATTGCCGCCACGTAATCACCAGTTTCTGCACGAAGCATGGCATGGCCATAGAGGGCCTGCGGCAAATTCGGAGCCAGCTCTAAAAGGAGCACGTAATCTCCGATCGCCCCTTCCAGATTGCCTAACTGCTCTCGAATAGAGGCACGGAGGAGATAGGCCTCCTTAAAATAGGGGTGGTCCCGAAGGATGGTAGTACTTAACTGCTCTGCTCCCCTCAGTTCCCCCTCTTCCCAAAGCACCATAACCGAAGCGATCGCCTCTCTTTGGCTATAATTTTGCGCCTGAAGCGCAAAGGCCTGCAAGGCAAAAATCCATAAAAATGATAGGCTTTTATACATCATGGTAAAATGGAGTACGTAAAAAGACCGGAAACCGTTGCTGAACACTAAATTTAAGGGTATTTTTCCTAAAAACATACCATTTGTTTGGGTTTAAGCGTTTAAACGAAAAACAATCTTAGCAGATTAGCGTTTAAAAGGCGCGTGATAGGATTAAAAAATTGAAGTCACTAGCTATTTTTATTCGTTTTCGGCATCTTTATTGCTGATCCGAGGATTTATTATACAGTTTCTATAAAACAGTAAGGCATCATGAACAAAGTTACGCGTTATGTGCTGCTGGCGGCGGTAGGGTTAAGCATCAATTTTACAGCGTCTGCACAAAGCACACTTAACGAGGGATCGATCTCCACCCAATTCGATTACTTAAATGAAATATCGAATAATTATCAGGAGTTTAAGGTCGTCAAAAAAACACACCTCGAGCAGCTGAAAAAAAACGTAACCGATTCGCTTCGCACCTACGCTGAGGAACAGAAGCAGCTCGCTGAAAAGATATCACGACAAGAATCAGAGATAAAAAGCCTGCAGGAAGATCAAGAAAAATTGCAGGCGGAACTGAGCGAAGCAATCGCCAACCGGGAGAATTTGACACTATTAGGTATCCAAACCTCCAAAACAGTGTACAATTCTATTTTATGGACCATCATCGCAGGATTAACCGGCGCATTCGCCTTTTCCTTCATTCAGTTTAGCCGATCCCATAAAATTATCAAGCAGGCGCGAAAAGATCTCGCAGATACGATGGAGGAGTTCGAGCAGCACCGAAAAAATACACTCGATCGTGAGCGCAAGTTAAAGCGTGAACTAGTGGATGCCCTACAGGGCAAAAAATAAATAAAGCCCTTCTGTCTATCTACAGAAGGGCTCTTTTTATCATTATATATTGGAAAGGCTTACGTGACCAACTTGCGGACACCACTCCGCAAAACACAGCATTTGAAAAGGGATCAACACTCATCTAAGATCAACCGGAAACAAATAAAGTGGGTACGTAAGCCTTATGTGTAGAGCAGGATTTAGGTGATCAAGATTAAGATAAGTAGGATAATGATAATCGCTCCTACGCTCAGGTAAACACCTTCTTGCTTCTTGGCCTCCTTCTTTAGCGCCTTTAATTCTTTACGTACCTCTTTACGCTCCGAGCTACTCATGGCTGAAAAATCCATGTCCTTAATCTCCTCCACTCTCTCGGTTATTTCTTCGGCACGCGATTTAATCACCACTTCATCCGAAGCGCTCACACGCGCTGTTCGCTCATCCGTATGCGCTGCTGGACTGGCCCATGCACTAAGCCCTATGACGACCATAAAGGTACAGGCTAATAACAGTTGCTTAATCATGTATTTGATTGATTTTTAGGTACGTAATAACTCTTTAGGTACTTGCTAACTCAAAATTGAGGCCAAAGTTATGAAATTAATCCTTTACTTCTAAATATTGGTTAAAGATGAGTAGCTAAAAAAGTATATAATAGGGTATTTTCATTAAAAAAATCAATTATCCCCGCGGTGCTTTTACCCTTTCATTCGATTTCTGTCGCTAAAAAACCTCTGGTAAACCATTAATTTTCGTACCTTAGCCTGTTCGAAAGTGATTTAAATACACGGAAGTACGCTCATCTGTTATGACGAAAAAAGGGGAAAAAAAACTATTTCTTTTGGATGCGATGGCGCTCATTTACCGGGCGCATTTTGCGTTTAGCAAAAACCCACGCATTAACTCCAAAGGCCTTAACACTGGCATTATGCTGGGCTTTACAAACACGCTCCTCGAGGTGCTGGAAAAACAAGCTCCCAGCCACATCGCCGTGGTTTTCGACACGAAAGCCCCGACTTTTCGCCATGTGCAGTTCGAAGCTTATAAAGCGAATCGGCAGGAGCAGCCCGAGGATATCGAAATCGGTATCCCCTGGGTGAAGCAACTGGTACAAGCCTTTCGAATTCCTACGATCGAGCTTGACGGCTTCGAGGCAGATGACATCATCGGTACGCTGGCCAAGAAGGCAGAACGCACCTCCTTCGTGGTGTACATGATGACGCCGGATAAAGATTATGGACAGCTGGTAGAAGACCATATTTACCTATACAAGCCTGCCTTCATGGGGAATGAAGTAGAGGTACAAGGCCCGGCGGAGGTCTGTGCTAAGTGGGACATCGAACATCCGGATCAGGTGCGTGATATTCTCGGGCTGATGGGAGACAGCGTAGATAATATTCCGGGTATTCCCGGTATCGGGGCGAAAACTGCCGCTAAGCTGCTCAAGCAGTACGGCTCGCTGGAAAACCTATTAGAAAATACAGCAGACTTAAAAGGCAAGCAGAAAGAAAAGGTAGAAGAGTTCGCCCAGCAGGGCAGGTTATCGAAGGAGCTGGCCACCATAAAAGTAGATGTCCCTGTAGATTTCCAGGAGGAAGAGCTCCGCTATAAAGGGCCTGATGAGGAAGTGCTTAAAGCGCTATTTGCGGAGCTAGAGTTTAAAACCCTTACGAAGAGGGTCTTTGGCGAAGCCCTAAAAAAACCCAAAGTGCAGGTCAGCGAGCAGCTCGGCCTGTTTACCGGGGAGGAGGGAGACCCGCTGGAGGATACCGTTACCAGAGAAGAAGGAACAACACACAGCGACAGTCCTTTCGGGGAGCAAGAGCTCGGTCCTGAGACGATAGCCACCCGTGCCCACCAGTACCATTTACTGGATAGCAAAGAAGACATCGAGGGCCTAGTGCCCTTTTTGCTCCGGCAGGAGCGCTGCTGCTTCGATACCGAGACCACCTCTGTACATGCCCATGAAGCGGATTTAGTCGGGATCGCCTTCGCGTATGTGGAGGGAGAGGCCTTTTATGTCCCGATTCCAGCAGATAAAGAGGAGGCGACGGCTCGGCTAGAGCTGCTCAAGCCTTTTTTCGAGGCGGAAAATATCCTTAAAATAGGGCATAACATCAAGTATGACATGCTCGTTCTCATGCGTCAGGGCATCGCTGTACGTGGTCCTGTCTATGACACGCTGATCGCACACTCGCTACTGGACCCTGAGGGCAAGCATGGCATGGATGCCTTGGCGGAGCGTTACTTGAATTATAAGCCGGTTTCGATCGAGAGCCTGATCGGCAAAAAAGGGAAAAAGCAAGGGAGCATGCGGGATGTTCCGGTGGAGGAGGTGGCGCCCTATGCGGCGGAAGATGCCGACATTACGCTAGCACTATATGCGCATTTGCAGCCACTTATCCGCGAACAGGGCTTAGAAAAATTACTTGTTGAGGTAGAAAATCCACTGATTCCGGTACTAACGGCCATGGAACTGGAAGGCGTGCGCCTGAACACGGAGGACCTGGCCCTGATGTCCAAAGCATTAGAAAAGGAGGCCACGGAAATCGAAGAGCAGGTATATATGCTGGCTGGTGAGACCTTTAATCTGGCTTCGCCAAAACAGCTGGGAGAGATCCTATTCGGTAAGCTGGGCTTAGATCCTAAAGCGAAGAAGACAAAATCGGGACAGTATGCTACTGGTGAAGAAGTACTGAGTAAATTGGCTAGCGAGCATGAAATTATACGCTTAATTTTATCCCACCGCCAGCTGGTGAAGCTGAAGTCTACCTATGTAGATGCATTACCTGAATTAATTTCCGCAGACACGGGCCGTATTCATACGACCTACAATCAGTTCGTGACAGCGACGGGGCGACTTAGCTCTACGAATCCGAACTTGCAGAATATTCCGATTCGAACGGAGCGGGGGAGAGAAATCCGGAAGGCCTTCGTACCTCGGGATGCTGAGCATGTGATTTTAGCAGCAGATTACTCGCAGATCGAGCTGCGGATCATGGCTTCCTTCGCCGAGGATGCTTCTATGATCGCTGCCTTTAAAGACGGACAAGACATTCATGCAGCGACGGCGGCTAAAATTTTTCAGGTGCCGCTAGAGGAAGTGGAGTCGGATATGCGTAGAAAGGCCAAAACAGCTAACTTCGGCATCATTTATGGGATTAGTGCATTCGGACTAGCAGAACGACTTTCGATTCCACGAGGAGAGGCAAAGGCGATTATCGAAACTTATTTCCAGCAGTTTCCTACCGTAAAGGGTTACATGGATCGGGTTATCGAGGAGGCACGAGAACAAGAGTATGTGAGTACACTCCTCGGTAGGAAGCGTTATCTGCGGGACATCAACAGCCGAAATTTCACCATGAGGGGTTTTGCGGAACGCAATGCCATCAACACCCCCATCCAGGGCTCTGCTGCTGATATGATTAAGATCGCTATGATCAAGGTGCATCGCTGGATGGAGGCAGAAGGGCTTCGCTCGAAAATGATTCTGCAGGTGCATGATGAATTGGTTTTCGATGCGCATAAAGAAGAAGTAGAGCTGTTAAAAAAGGAAATTCCGAGGCTGATGGAAGAGGCAATGGAGCTAAAAGTGCCGCTTGTGGTGGAAGTAGGAACAGGGGAGAATTGGTTAGAAGCACATTAAAAACATGTTACACACCTCGTATTTAGAGATTAGTAAATCTGCGTACAAGAAAAATATCGACTTTATCCGCTCGGAAGTAGGGGAGGGCACTGAAATATCGATCGTGGTTAAGGGAAATGCCTATGGCCATGGAATAGAGGAAATCATTCCACTGGCAGAGGCGAATGGCATACGACACTTCAGTACCTTCAGTGCGGATGAGGCGGCACGCGTACATGCCTGCAGCCGGAAAAAATCTACTGTGATGATTATGGGCATGTTGCAGGACGAAGACATGGAGCTGCTGATAGAGAAGGATATCGAGTTTTTTGTTTTTGAGTTCGAGCGCCTAAAAAGCACCATAGAAGTAGCACGAAAGCTGGGAAAAAAGGCCCGCATCCATCTAGAAGTAGAGACTGGGTTTAAGCGAACGGGCTTCGAATGGGAAGATCGGGAGGCACTCACCGAAATACTGAAAAACTATGCTGAGCACCTGGAGTTAAAAGGGCTATGTACGCATTATGCAGGGGCAGAGAGCATTTCGAATTACGTGCGCGTGACCCAGCAAATCAAGCGCTTCGAGCGTTTTTATACCTACTTCCAAGAGGTCGGTCTTTCTTTCGAGCGCTACCACAGCGCATGTTCAGCAGCGATGCTCAGTTACCCCTCTACCATTATGGACATGGTGCGGGTCGGCATCGCCTCCTACGGCTTTTGGCCTACCCAGGAAACGTACATGTATCGTTTCGATTCTTTGCCCGAAGAAAATAAGAACCCCTTAAAGCGGCTCATTTCATGGAAGTCTAGCGTTATGAGTCTAAAGCAGGTGAAGATGGGCGAATTCATCGGCTATGGCTCCAGCTACATGGCCCCGCGGGACATGACCATCGCACTTATTCCTGTCGGTTATTCGCATGGCTTCGCGCGCACGCTGAGTAATCAGGGCAAAGTACTGATCGGAGGAAAAATCCTCTCTGTAGTCGGCACGGTGACCATGAACAGCATCTCTGTAGACATCACGGATGCGAAAGGGATAAAAAAAGGCGATGAGGTGGTGCTAATCGGTAAGCAGCGTAAAAATGAAATCACCGTCGCCTCCTTCGGGGAGTCCACCCAGCAAGTGAACTACGAGCTACTTACCCGACTGCCTATGAACATCCCTCGAAAAATAGTACCCTAATAAAATACCGATTAATCAAGGAGGGCATCGATATCCTCCTTGCTTAAACTCTTCATAAAGCTTTCCTCTGTGGAGATTAGGCCTCCGGCCAAAGCCAACTTTCGTTCCTGCAGTGCCATAATCTTTTCCTCCACCGTCTCTTTGGATATAAACTTGTAGATAATCACCTTATTCTCTTGGCCGATACGATGCGCACGGTCGATCGCTTGCGCCTCCACGGCAGGGTTCCACCAGGGGTCGAGGAGAAAGACGTACTCCGCAGCCGTTAAATTCAAGCCTACCCCACCTGCTTTTAAGGAAATTAAAAAGACCTTGACCCCCTTATCTTCCTGGAACTTCGTCACCTGCTCTCTGCGGTCTTTCGTCGTCCCATCCAAGTAGGCATAAGCCATCCCTTTTTCTTCCAGGTATTCACGAATGATGGCCAAATGCCGCACAAACTGACTAAAGATAAGCACCTTATGTCCCTCGCTGGCCGTGGCGTCGAGCATATGGATCACATCTTCCAACTTACCTGAATCTCCCGTATACCCCTTGTCCACTAGACGGGGATGGTTCGCCAGCTGACGGAGCTGAGTTAACCCACGCAGTAAGGTAAACTGCTGGTTACGAAGACCTGAAAGGGAGAACTCCTGGGCGATTTTTTCTCTATAGCGGCTTTTTACCTCTTCATATACTTTTTCTTGCTCCGCAGTCATGGAGGAGTAACGCACGTTGATCACTTTTTCAGGCAGGTCCGTGGCCACTTGCGTTTTTAAACGTCGTAGGATGAAAGGCTTGATCGTGGCATGCAGCTTCACGATTTTATCTGCGTCTGCCTGCTTTTCGATAGGAAGTAAAAACTGTTTCTTAAAGCTATTTTGGTTTCCGAGCAGGCCTGGGTTTATAAAATGCATCTGTGACCAGAGATCCATGGTGCCATTTTCGACAGGAGTTCCTGTCAAGATCAAGCGGTGACCGCAGTGGAGTTCATTTACCGCCTTGGCAATTCGACTCCCTGGATTTTTAATCGCCTGGGATTCATCTAAAATGATATAGTCGAAATAAAATGACTTAAGCACCTCTATATCGATCCGAGTAATGCCATAGGAGGTCAGCACGACATCATACGCGCTGAATTGGGAGGCACTTTTAATTCGATGTGTACCCGAATACACGAGTACTTTTAACTT
Organism: Nitritalea sp.; assembly: GCF_054166705.1. NCBI lineage: Bacteria > Pseudomonadati > Bacteroidota > Cytophagia > Cytophagales > Cyclobacteriaceae > Nitritalea > Nitritalea sp. The sequence continues at coordinate 496,511 of NZ_JBSZCV010000008.1, read as the reverse complement.
CGGCGTAAATTTTTTGGCCTCCACTTCCCAGTTGTAAATCAGTGAAGTAGGCATGATGAGCAGGGAGGTGGTCCCTTCAGCGGCTTCTTTACGATGTGCTAGCAGCGCCAGGGTCTGAACCGTCTTTCCGAGACCCATATCATCCGCCAGGCAGCCACCGAATCGATATTCATTTAAGAACCGTAGCCAGTTATACCCTGCCTGCTGGTAAGGGCGCAGCTTTCCCTTGAAGAAACTGGAAAGCGGATAGTTTTCGATCTGCGTAAAATCCTGTAACTTTTTTAGCTTATCCGAGAGGCTGACCTTCAGCAGCTTGTTTTGATTTAACTCCTGAGCCAGTGCGATGTGGTGCTTTTTTAGAATTAGTCCTGTCGTGGCACTATCCGGCTGAGACTCCTCCTCCAAAAAGGAAAAAATCTCTCCATAGTCCACAAACCAAGAGCGTGGGATAACGGCAATTTCTCCGTTTGGCAATTCAAATTCCGTCACTCCCTTAATTAAATACTTACGAATTTTATGGAAGGGAATCTCATGATCGCCGAACTTCACCACAGCATGCACGTCGAACCAGTCGATATTTTCTGCCAGGCGAATGTTGATTTTTGCATGACCGACGAAATAGCGTTTCTCTTTTTCTCCTGCCTGGCGCTGCACAAACTGCAGCCCTTCCTCCTCTAAGGTGGTCTTATATCGGTTCAGCCAGTCGAAGGCCTCGGTTTTCCGCATGACAGCCTTGCTGCTTTGCATGTGCAGACCGAGCGATTTAAGGCGCTCAAGCAGCTGGTTTTCAAAATCTGGGTCTCGAACCACCTTATAAAAGGTATAGTCATCCCCGATCTTTTCTAGTTCTGCATTACTTAACACGCGGTTATCTGCACGGAAGCGATAGGATCCATATTGAAAATTAAGGGTAAACACGATTTTGCTCTCCGCCTCCTCTGCCTCTAGCCTATTTCCGAATAGATCTTGGGCTATTTTGCCTTCGGCAAAGTCCATGAAGGTGAGGATCCCCTGTGGCTGGCTTCTTTCTACGATAATATCAAAGCCCTCTGCATGTACATCGAAAGCAGATACCAGCTGCGTGATGAACTTTTTATAATAGACCTCTTCTACTGCCTTTTTAACGATAATTCTTTTCTTAGAAAAGAAAGGTTTCAACTTATACCCGTCTACGCCCTTCTTAAAACTGTAGAGCTTATCTTCTGCGATCATCCATGCAGGATCGTGACAAATCAGATAGGAGCCATTAAACTGCCAGTTTACCAGTTCCCCTTGGTACTTAATCGTCGGCCAGTAGTGGGTGACCTCTTCATTTCGCATAAAATGAAAGAGGACTTGTGCTCGCTTGGGAAGTATTTCTATCTCCTTCCAAGTAGGATTCCCATCAGAGCCCATGACAAAAAGCCTTTTGGTACGCAAGAGCTCTAAAATTTGTGCTCGCTTCGTATCCATATTTTGACGGATCAGGTCGATCAGCTGCTGATTGGGGGCCTGGGGATCAAAAACCTTACGCAGAAATTCTTTTGGCTTGAGTTTCTTTTTATTAAAAGGTTTTACGACCTCCTCCTGCTGCATGCTATCCATGAGGCGGATAAGCTTGTAATCCGCTTCGTCACAGGAGGCTGCGAATTCGTGGGCATTTTTGTACGAAATATTCTGGTAGGCAAAAGAGAGTGTCCCTTTCTCATTTAACTGCACGACAAAAGACTCGAAAAGTAATCCGAGGTATTCATGCTCGAAAAGCGAGTAAATTAGTTGATGTGGTGCCTCTGCGGAAACTTTCATAAATGGGCCCGTGTATAGCGGCTATACAAGCGATTTAAAGCTAGTTTTTTTCTTTATTCAATTCGAAAATTAGCATTTATTTCTTTAGTAAAAAAGAATTTAAGTACTTAAAAAGAAAAGGTTATTTGGTGAGAAGAAGAAAAAATACGTGTCTTTATCAGCTGAGAACTGATTTTCTTATACTTATTCGCTCGAAATAGAAGCACTTACTGGTAGAATCACTCAAGATAAGTTTCGTTCCACTTATTTCTTCCAGACGGAACCGGCTTGGCTTATTTTGCTCGTCGAGGATCCACAGATGACCTGCCGTATCGATGGCATAGGGACGTCCATGCGGATGTTTTTCGTTATAAATGTGCGTAGGACCTATGGTATACCAGGAAGCTTCATTTTTTTCCTCCTGCCAGTAGCCAAAAATAGCCGGAAGGATCTCCACATAAAGCTCCTCCCGGCTGGTGTGTAAGTTGCGCTTAAAAAGTTTGGGGCTTTCCATACCCATTAAAAAATAAATATCTTGCTGCCCGCTTTCCAGCAGAATCGACCATGCCGCATATGCAGCGTCCGGGATCTGAAGAGCTGCATACTCAGGTGCTTCGAGTGCGCATGCATGTTTACCTGGAAGAAAAGACAGGACATATTCCTTTTCGGGACTTTGAAAAACAACCATAAAATCAAACATGCCGTTCTGTAACGCGCTGCCCTTTTCTACCCTAATCAAAAACGTTCTTTCCAGATCATCCTTGTGAACAGGCGCCTTACCACATGTTGTTCCCAAAAAAAGAATCACAAAAATAAGTCCTATGTCCTGTGCTCTTTTCATGTAATAAAGGTAGGGATATTTCAGATGCTAAAATGGATGAGTTCATGAATGGGGCTCTTACCTACACGAGCAGCTAAAATCAATTCACAAAAAGAAATGCCTGCCAACCCAAAGGATTAGCAGGCATAATACATAAGGCAATTTAAAGAATAATCATCTATTTTTTACATATTTCTCTAACCATTCATGCTGCTCATAAAGTGTATGCAGAATAGACTCTCGTGCTGCATAGCCATGGCTTTCATGTGGAAGGAAAACCAGTCGGGTGGTAGCGCCATGTCCTTTTAACGCATTATAGTAGCGCTCACTTTGCACCGGGAAAGTTCCGGAGTTATTGTCTGCCTCTCCATGAATCAGCAAAATAGGCGTTTTTACCTTGTTTGCGTTCATAAACGGAGACATCGTGTTATATACATCGGGCGCTTCCCAGTAGGTGCGCTGCTCGTACTGAAAGCCGAAAGGCGTGAGCGTACGGTTATAAGCACCACTACGCGCGATACCTGCGGCGAATAAATCGGAATGCGAAAGCAAGTTGGCCGTCATAAAAGCTCCATAAGAGTGTCCACCCACTGCGATACGATTACGATCTCCGATGCCGCGCTCCACGATATAATCGATAGCTGCCTCCGCATTCGCTACCAGCTGCTCTACGAAGCTATCATTCGGTTCGATTTCGCCTTCACCGACGATCGGCATTTCTGTTCTATCCATAATGGCATAGCCCTGCGTCACCCAGTAAAGAGGAGATCCCCAGCTCAGGCGGGTAAACGTATGCTTGGAGCCACGCACCTGCGCAGCCACCTCTGCAGACTTATATTCACGTGGATAGGCCCACATCACCACAGGAAGTGGCCCATCACGCTCCGCATCATAACCTTCAGGCGTATATATTACAGCAGACAGGTTTAGTCCATCTTTTCGGGAATAGGTCACTAATTCCTTCTGTATACCAGCGATAGCCGCATAAGGATTTTCAAAATCTGTCAGCTGCATCGGCGCGATCCGACGCTTGGTGTTCACCAACCAATAGTTCGGCTGCAGCTCTGTGCTTTCTTTTAAGGTTATAAACTCTGTAGCATCAGCATTTAAAACCCGAACGACACGCTCATAGAAAGGCGCTTCCGATCTCCAAAGGATCTTTTGTTCTTTTTTCTTTACATTAAATGCGGAAAGGAAAGGGTAGCTGCCATCAGGGGAGCCTCCTTCGCTGGTCATGAAAACATCATCCCCCTTCTTCAATAAAACAGAGCGACCGAATTCATTTGTCTTCGTAACAGGTGATCCTGGATCGTTATAAATGTCATCAGAAGAACGCTCGATGATAACACGTGGCTTCTGAGAAGGATTTTCCGGATTGATCACACTCACACGTTCCTGGCGGCTAGCAAACCAGCGCTCACTTAAAAGCGCGAAATTCTTGTCTTCCGACCAAGTAATCCCGCCAAAACGATAGCCGATCCCTGCTAATTTTTTCTTCTCTCCAGTGAATGGAGCATCCCAGGTATAGATGATCTCTCGCTCCTCCATTTGCTTACGCGGATCACCACCATCCTGAGCTTCTACCCAGTAGAGAGTAGCTCCCTTATCAGCTCTCCAGCTAATGGAACGAGGTCCTTCTACTGTAGCATCGAAGCCTGTAGGGCGCACTTCATCTAATGGTCGAGAAGTGATTAACTTCACCTGCTTACCTGTACGATCCAGCACTTCTACGTCATAAGGAAAACGAGAAGCCGGAACTAGATAAGAAAAAGGACGCTGAATCCGATCTACCATGAGAAACTTTCCATCCGGAGAAAGGCTCATTCCTTTAATCATACCGGGAGCACCTACGGCCTTCTGGCTCCCGTCCAGCATCACTTCCATCAGCTGCGCATCCATAAAATAAGCAAACAAATCCTCCTCGTAAGGATTTGTCAGCAGATCCTGATACGTTCTGGAAGGAGCTGCATTTCCTGAAGTTTCCTGTACATTTGGCCCTACCGGGGCCAAAGGTGCCTGCGGCATCGATCCTCGCTTCGGATTAACGGCTTTCACGATAATCGTGTTTTCGGGCGTCCAGGTAGTGGCATTGCCGTAAACCATATTGACCTTTAGGTCTCCAAGCTGCTTCGCCTCATAAGTGACCATGTCCACCACCCAGAGGGTTACGCCATCCGCTTCGGTATGATAAAAGGAAAGAAATTTCTCGTCCTTTGAAAAAGAAAAGCCGGAGAGCTTCGGCTTAGCTGGTAGGCCTTTTACCTGAATTTCATCTCCTGAGCGTGTTTTTCTTATTTTAAAATTCTCCACACCGCCCGTTCTGGACGGACCCGTAGTAGCCGGGTTAATGCGAATACCCGCTATGCGGAGTTCCGGCTGCGCTAAATCCTCTATACTCGGATTCCCCGCACGCTCTAACACTAACATCATCTCACCATCGCGACTGAAACTAATCGACGGCGTATTCGGCGCATCTACTAAATCAGCGATGGCCTTGGGAGGCACTTGATAGGTCGCTTTGTCCTGAGCGAATGAAGCAGCAGGAGCGAGGTACAGCATAAAGGCCGCAAGACCTATCCGTAACCAGGTAACCTTAGGTTTCCACATATTGCTATTTTTATAAAATGATCAGTTAAAAATACAGTATTTTAAGTGCTATTCGTCCAGTTTTACTTTTACAGGCCACTCGCTTACATAAATGGTTCGCTAATCCCATAAATTGAAAAAGTGACCTGCACGCTCTAAACCTTAGGATAAGAAAGCCTATCGCCTCTGCCCTAAGACAGCAGAAACCTAAAAAAATAAGAGGATGGAACGAACACAAAAAAGTCCCTGGAAGGCTTACCTATACCATAAAAAAAGCCAGGATACAGACCCTGGCTCTTGTTGTATTCCTCACTTTTATGTGGAAAGCCTTATTTTCCCTTAGCGCCAACAGAGATCATCGCACATCTAAAACCAATATGGTTAGTGGCAGAATCCTGATGCATAAATCGTCTGGTGCCTGGTGATAACCAATATGCCATGTCTCTCCATGAGCCCCCTTTATAAACGCGATGGTTGTCATCAAAAAACGAGATCATATAATCTTCTTCTGGATCTTTATACCCATCTTTACGAACGGGGTTTAGGTCATCCATATCCTGATAGGACATCGGACGATATACATCATATACCCACTCATTCACGTTACCCGCCATGTGATAAAGCCCAAAATCATTTGGTGGCATGTCATACACGTTAGTCGGTAATATTTCTCCATCGTTCGCCATACCGCCAGACAGACCAGCATAATCCCCTCTACCTCTTTTGAAGTTAGCGAGAAAATCTCCTTGGCTACCTTTTCTTCTTACCGTGTATGGATTTCGAAGACCACGACCATCCCAAGGATAAATACGACCATTTTCCTGATTCTCATCTCGGTACTGTGTCCCTACCATCGCTTTTGCTGCATACTCCCATTCTGCCTCATTTGGCAAACGGTACTCTGCTATGGCCACACCTCTCTCAATTAAGCGCGTCTTCGAGAGTGTGCTATCCACCTTATTTTTTTCCATAAATAGGCGACTAACTACTTCTGTTCGCCACTGACTGTAAGCGGTAGCCTGCTTCCAAGACACCCCTACTACAGGATAAAAGTTGAATCCAGGAAACCGGAAATAATAATTATCATATACATCATTATAAGATAATGAACCTCTCCACACGTTTTCGTCTGGCTCCAGCTTCATAATAGAATCCGTGCTCACACGCTTACGCATGTCAAAAAGAAATTCCTTATAATCCACATTCGTCACCTCCGTCTCATCCATATAAAAAGAAGCCACAGTAACTGTACGCTCTGCATTATCACGAAAAGCCATGATATCCTCTTCTTGAGAACCTAAAACAGTTCTACCTCCCTGAATGTAACGGAGACGCGGCCCTACCTTCTGATCTGAAATTTTAGTGACGAAAAAATTCGTGCTATCAGCATCCTTAAAGCTATAAGAAGCACCTGTGGAGGCAGAAGTCTTTCCGGGTTTGGCGGCAGTTCTTCTACCATAACTAGGATTTCGATTACATGAGGCTAAAATACTTCCCCCCACGATAAGCGCGATTCCCATAAATAAACTCCACTTTGAACTACTTGAAGTCATGGTTTTCATGTTTGTAATTGTCGCTATTAAAACGCTAATATAGGTGCAATATTCCCCCAGCACAATAATTCCTGCGGGTAATTTATGCTAATCTACAGGACTTGTCGGAATTTCCGACACTATAAAACTTCATTTTTCATGCCCTGTAACCATTCGATCCCCTTTTTGACCGATTTTACGTCCGAAACAGTAAGCATTAAACGCTTTCTATATTCTTTTATTTTACAGGTTTTTGGATGATGACTGATAAACTTTAGAATTTTCTGGAAAACATCCTGCTTGAAGTACTGCTCCCTATCGGAAGGAACGAAATAGCACTTCATCTGTTCATTTTTCAGCACTAACTTTTCGAATCCGAGCCGCTCGGCTTCCCATCTGAGACGTACGGTGGCCATCAGGCGTAAAATGGGTGGGGGCAGGGGCCCAAAACGATCTATCAATTCCTTTTCGAAGGCTTCCAGCTCTTTCTCTTGCTTAATCCCATCTAACTTACTGTAAAGTGCTAGACGCTCGGAAATATTCGCCACATAGGTCTCTGGTATCAAGATCTCCATGTCCGTTTCGATTACACAGTCCTGAACCAAAACTTGTACCTTCTCCTTAAAATCCTCCTCGAAGAGAGCCGCAAACTCATTTTCTTTTAACTCCTGCACGGCTTCATCGAGAATCTTATGGTAAATATCAAAGCCTAAATCGGTTATGAAGCCACTTTGCTCCGCTCCTAGTAAGTTGCCAGCGCCACGAATATCTAAATCCCGCATGGCTACCTTAAAACCATCGCCTAAATCGGAAAACTCTTCCAGGGTCTGTAGGCGTTTCCTCGCCTCAGGCGTGAGACCGGAAGTAGGGGTGGTCAGCAGATAACAAAAAGCCTTTTTATTACTTCTTCCTACACGACCACGCATCTGGTGTAAATCACTCAGCCCGAACATGTGAGCACGGTTTATGATGATGGTATTGGCATTAGGGATGTCCAAGCCAGACTCGATTATATTGGTAGAGACGAGCACATCATACGCGCCCTCTATAAAGTCTACCATCACTTTTTCTAGTTTCTTGCCATCCATCTGGCCATGGGCCCCGACGACACGCGCATCCGGCACGAGGCGCATGATTAGGTTCGCGATGGAGTCGATCTCTCCCACCCGGTTATGCACGAAAAAAACCTGTCCGCCTCGGCGCAACTCATAAGCCACCGCATCGCGGATAACTTCCTCCTGAAAGGTATGAATTTCTGTTGTCACCGGCTGACGATTCGGCGGAGGGGTGGCAATGACCGAGAGGTCCCGCGCTCCCATCAGGGAGAAATGTAGTGTACGCGGAATAGGAGTAGCCGTCAGGGTAAGCACATCTACATTTACCTTCATCTGCTTTAGCTGATCCTTCACCTTCACGCCGAACTTCTGCTCCTCATCGATGATCAGCAGCCCCAGGTCACGAAAGGAGATGTCCTTATTCACGATCCGGTGCGTGCCCACAAGAATGTCTATCTCTCCACTTGCCACCTGCTTGATAATTTCTTTAATTTCCTTAGCCGTACGGAAACGGTTGATGTAATCTACCTTAACAGGAAAATCCTTCAGACGCTCCTGAAACGTTCGAAAATGCTGCATGGCTAAAATCGTCGTAGGTACAAGCACTGCTACCTGCTTTCGATCATTTACTGCTTTAAAGGCCGCCCGAACAGCTACTTCGGTTTTACCAAAACCCACATCCCCACAGACAAGTCGATCCATGGGATAGCTCTTTTCCATATCCTTCTTTACATCTGCCGTAGCTGAAGCCTGATCAGGGGTATCCTCGAAAACGAAACTACTTTCTAACTCTACCTGCAGCACTGAGTCGCCATTAAAGGCGAAACCCGACGCATTTCGACGCTTCGCGTAGAGGGCGATTAAATCCTTTGCAATATCTTTAACTTTTCGCTTGACCTTCGCCTTTTTGTTGTCCCACTCTGGAGACCCCAACTTGGACATCGTGGGTAAAGTGCCCTCCTGGCCGCTATACTTCGACACCTTATGTAAGGCATGAATATTCACATACAAGAGATCATCGTCACGGAAAATCAAGCGGATAGCTTCCTGCATCTTGCCATTCACATCCACCTTTTCCAGACCAGCAAAACGCCCGATTCCGTAGTCGATATGCACCACGAAATCTCCTGGCTGCAAATTTTTAATCTCCTTCAGCGTCAGGGCCTTAGACTTCGATGACTTTCGCTTGACCTTATACCGATGGTAGCGCTCGAAGAGCTGATGATCGGTGTAACAGAGCAGCTTCATCCGCCGATCGATAAAGCCTTCACGAAGTCCTATTTGCAGGTACTGCACCCCTAATGTAGGATCCAGCTCGCGAAAAATATTTTCCAAACGGTCCAGCTGCTTCTCATTTTCCGCTGCTAAAATAGTCGTAAAGCCTTGCTTCGCATAATCCTGTAGATCCGCCACCAGCAGTTCGAAATTCTTATTAAAAGATGGCTGTGGGGCCGCGTCCCAGTGTAAGGTATCCGTATCGGAGACGCTGTAATGGAAGCGATGACCGATTTCGACGCGCTTGAAATGCTGTAGCCTTTGCGCCAGCGCCTCCCCCGAATCGAAAAGCAGCGCGGGCTCTGGCAATAGGCTGGCTTTACTCCGCTCCACCTGCTGCTGATACTGCTCCTGCGCCCGAAGAAAAAACTTGTCCATCGTTTCCAGAGTCAGCTGCGTATCTTTAAGCCAGATTGTACTGGTCTCGGGGAGAAAATCCAGTAGGGACTGCCGCTCCTCTTTCAGCAGCTGGGTCTGCACATTTGGTAGTAAGCTGATCGCTTCCACGGGTTCTAAGGAAAGCTGATCCTCCGGATCAAAGGTCCTAATGCTTTCTACCTCCCTTCCGAAGAGCTCTATCCGGTACGGGTATTCGTTCGCATAGGAAAAAACGTCGATGATGCCCCCTCTGATCGAAAACTGGCCAGGTTCATAGACGAAATCTTCGCGCTCAAAAGCATACGCTTGCAGCATTTCGGAAAGAAACTCGATATCGATTTTTTCACCTATTTTCACCGCTATGCTATTTTCTGTAAAAGAGCGCTTGTTCAGCACTTTTTCGTAAAGGGCCTCTGCATAGGTGACCAAGATATAAGGAGTATCGGACTCTAAGCGCGAGAGGGTAGAAAGGAGTTCTGCCCGCATTAGCACATTGGCATTATCCACCTCCTCGATTTGATATGCTTTTTTAAAGCTTGAAGGGAATAGAGCGGAATGCTTACCCCCTAAAATTTCCTGTAAATCGGACTGCACATAGGCTGCTTCCTCTTTATCGGAGGCGATAAACACATGAAGGCCAGGGAGCTGGCGCGTGGCTGCTGCTAAAAGCAGGCTGTCCAGGCTGCCAGTGGCCTTTTTTAAGTGGAAGACGCCGCCTTTTCGCGTCCCTAATTCCGCTAAAAAAGCACGATAAAAAGGATCATTTTCGTACAAAGACAGAAAAGCATGTATAGTCAAAACGATGTACTTTTGTGTTTAAATTCGGGTGTGTAGAGCTGTTTTTCACCTCGGCGCTACCGCGCCAAAAGTAAAGTATGCTACAAGTTTTCGTGACAAAAGTACCACATTCTACGCATTTCGTCTATAAAATTTGCTTTCCCCTGAACTACCTACAGGTTAAAGGGTTTTCTTTTTATTACCTTACAGTATCGACTTTACGTATGGATTCTTCTTCTCCCACTTGGTTACAGCGCCTCGAAAACATGCACCCCTATCAAACCTTAATTTATTTAGGCATGTTTGGAAGTGGCTTAATTTTTCTTTTCATGACGGTGGCTTTTCTAGCCTCTGTTTCTGGAAAGCTTTACAGCTTTACCTTCGAGATGCCGCTATCCTTCATTCTAAGCACCCTAATTATAGTAGCTAGCGGCTATTCCACCTCTAAAATGCAAGTACATTTTAAGGCAGAGAATGTCCGAAGACTAAAAAATAGCCTGCTAAGCACCTTTTTTTTGGGACTTGCGTTTACTATCTTACAATTTATCGGTTGGAAGGAACTAACCGACTCCGGAATTGATTTCAGAGGGCTTCCGAGTGGAAGCTTTTTGTACGTTTTAAGCGGTATTCACCTTTTCCATTTACTTGGTGCCATGGTGTTTGCGCTCATTTTAGTCGCCCAGTATGCCAAAAGAGAAAAGGATGGCATCGCACAGCTTATTATGCTGACCAACCCCTTCGAGCGGATGCGTATCCAGCTCTTTGCGGTGTACTGGTACTTCATGGATGCGGTGTGGATCGTGCTATTCGTTACCTTTTTATTGGTTTTTTAAAATTATTCACTATATTAAATTAATCTAAAGATCTATGTCAGAAGAAAAGTATGAGATCAATATTGATCCGGATTGGATAAAGCGCTATGCCTGGCGTATCGTACTCGGCGTGGCTCTGCTCTTGGGAGCCTTTACCAGTGTCAAAACGATCGGCCCGGAAGAAGAAGGTGTCGTACTACAGCTAGGAAAATACGACCGAACCTTACTGCCAGGATTAAATTTTATTTTGCCATACGGCATCGAAACTATTTATAAAATTCCCGTTCAGCGGCAGCTGAAGCAGGAGTTTGGCTTTCGAACACGTAGCTCGGATACGCGCTCGGAATTTTCTAAGTCCGCTTTTGGAGATGAAAGCATGATGCTGACAGGAGACTTGAACTTATCCGATGTAGAATGGGTCGTACAGTATAGAATCGTGGACTCTTACCGCTTTTTATTCCGCGTCAGAAATGCAGAAAAAACGCTGCGCGACATGTCAGAGGCGGCCATGCGTAAAATAGTAGGCGACAGAACAGTTAATGAGGTGCTTACGGTAGGTCGTCAGGAAGTAGCCTCTGCCGTGGAAGTGCTTCTGCAAGAAATGTGTGAAGAATACGAAAATGGCATCCGCATCGATCAGGTGGTTCTGCAGGATGTAAATCCACCAGAGCCTGTCAAACCTTCCTTTAATGCGGTAAACCAAGCACAGCAGGAACGTGAAACTTTAATAAATCGTGCCGAAGCCGAGTATAATCGTGTCATCCCCAGAGCACGCGGGGAAGCAGAAGAAACGATCCAGCTGGCAGAAGCCTATGCACTGAACCGTGTAAACCGAGCCACTGGTGAGGCCCAACGTTTTGATGCATTCTATCAAGCGTACGTAAAAGCTCCTGAAGTTACGAAGCAGCGTATCTATCTAGAAACGATGGAGCGTGTCATGCCGAGATTAGGCAACAAGGTCATCGTGGATGAGCGTGGCTCGAATGTGCTTCCTTTACTTAACCTGGATAATGCCAAACCTTTAAAGCCATGAGTAAAACGATTATATACCTCATCATAGGAATCGCAGCGATCGTGACCCTATCGAACACGATCTTTATTTTAGATGAAACGAACCAAGCCATCGTTACGCAGTTCGGTAAACCTGTAGGAGAGCCACGCACCTCCCCGGGACTGAACTTTAAAACACCCTTCCTGCAGAAAGTACAGTACTTCGATAAACGCTACCTGGAATGGGACGGAGATCAAAATCAAGTGCCCACAAAGGATAAAAAGTTTATCTTCGTAGACACTTATGCGCGCTGGGAAATTACAAATCCGCTACAGTTCTTTATTCGTCTTCGAGACGAACGAAGCGCGCAGTCCCGCTTAGACGATATTTTGGATGGTGAGACAAGAAATGCGGTAGCTTCTCACGACCTATTAGATATCGTGCGCTCCACGAACCGAAACCCGGAGGTGACAGAAGATTTTATGGAAGAAATAGAAATTCTGGAGGACATTTCAGTGGGACGTGCTGCAGTGGAAAAAATTATCCTGGAAAAGGCGAATGAAAGAACAGCTGACCTAGGTGTCAGAATCTTGGATTTTCGTTTTAAGCGCATGAACTACGTAGATGAAGTTCGTGATCGAGTGTATGACCGAATGATTTCAGAAAGAAATAGAATCGCTGACCAGTTTCGTTCAGAAGGAGAAGGGGAAGCCCGTAAAATAGAAGGTAACAAGGAACGTGATCTCGCTCAGATCCAATCCGAAGCTTTTCGTGAAGCGGAACTTATTAAAGGAAAGGCCGACGCGGAGGCTGCAGACATCTATGCTGCTGCTTATAACAGAAATCGTCAGTCCGTGGAGCTATACAAGTTCTTACGTTCTTTAGAAAGTTTCGAAAAATCTTTAGACGAAAATACCAGCGTCATCATCTCCAGTGACAGTGAGCTCTTTAAATACCTAAAGAGAGCGAACTAAGCCAAACATCAGCTTATAGGATTAAGGCAGGAAAAGTAAAGCTTTTTTCCTCCAAACTTAATTTTAAAACGAAATGGATTACTCCTCCCTCCTGTAGGGAGGGGTAAACATTTCGAGGACATTTCGCTTTCCTTTCCATGAAATTTACCATTCGAACCGTAGTAGAACAGGACTACCTAACCGTGAAGGCAGGTTTTAATGAAAGTCTTTTTCGACGACTGGCGCCGCCTTTTCCCCCGCTAACACTTAAGCGCTTTGATGGCTCACGAAAAGGAGATATCGTGTCCATGGAATTAAATTTCTTCCTCTTCAAGCAAACATGGACGAGCTTGATTACCCACGACCATACGGATGCCCACCAGTTTTATTTTATAGATGAAGGGACCGCGCTGCCTTTTTTCTTATCCTACTGGAAACATAAGCATGTCATGGTGAACTTACCGGATGGGCGAACAGAAATTCGTGATGAAATCGCCTTTAAGGGGCGGCCCACTTGGGTAAGTACGCTACTCTATCCCGCTCTATATGTGCAGTTTTGGATGCGTAAACCCATTTATAAACGTATATTTAAACTGGAAAAAGTCTAAAACGAAGCATTTAAATAAGTAAAAAAGAGGTGAGACCACGGGTTTTATCCGATTTCTCACCTCTTTCACTTTTCAGATGGGGACCTTTGCGCCCTGCGCAAAGTAAACGCTAGAGTAAACTTAAATTCTCGCAATTTTCTATCTGACAGTCTCCATACAGAACTAAAGAATGGCTCGTAATACCTGACTGAAACTCTTCTCCCATCGCTTCTTTAATGAGATTAATACGCTCATCGGAAAATTCCCGAATTTTTCGGCATTGGTTGCAGACATGATGATCGTGATGTTTGTAGGTGAGCGCTTGCTCGTAAAGAGCGACCTTATCTTTAAACTGATGCTTGACAGCCAGACCACACTCCACTAAAAGATCCAATGTATTATAAATAGTGGCCCGACTGATCGTGTACCCTTTATTTCGCATTAAGAGAAAAAGCCCTTCTACATCGATGTGCTCATCCTGTGGAAGACCATATAATTCATCTATCACCGAAAACCTTTCCGGTGTTTTTCGACTGCCCTGACGGGCTAAAAAATTCTCAAATATCTTCTTTGCTTTTTCTAAAACTGATTTATCTGCCATGATTCACAACTATAAGGGGTAAAGATGCCGCTTTTTTACCTTATTTTCAATTTTCAAGCTCCTGAGAGCTTTTGAAAGGGATAATTTACCTTTAATCTAAATAATAAAACGGGACGGCCCGAACTTCGGTTCTTTGCTTTTGATTTTTTGACACCGCGCCATGCTTCTGCTATAAGCTCAATTATTACGCCTAAAAGTACCGAAAATGTAAAAAATCGAACAAAATTGCCAGATTTTCTTTTAATAGAGAAACCCTTGATTGAATTGTGATTATGTTGTTTAGGTCTTTACTTGCTCTTGTATGCATGTGCCTCTTTAGCATGTCTGCTTCAGCACAAATCCCTGCCTTCTACACCAAGGAGCCAGGAAAGCGTAAGGTATCGTTCCCTATCCAAATACACAATAATCTCGTCGTACTTCCCGTCCGGATTAATGATAAGGAGGAACGAAATTTTTTGTTAGATACTGGGGTCAAGACAAATATCTTATTCGATCCAGCCGATATAGAGCGTTTAGGCTTAGAAGTTACACGGAGCTTGAACTTAGTGGGCGCTGATGGCAGGACGCTGATTACTGCTTCTGTCTCACCCTATAACACGATCGACCTCGGAGAAGTAGAAGGAATTTTCCAAACGATATTAGTATTAAATGAAAATGTTTTCGAGCTGGAAAGTATCGTGGGCGTACCCATTCACGGCATTATCGGCTATGAGTTTTTTAAATACAATCCGGTTCGTATCAGCTATGACAAAAAGCGTATTGACTTTTACCGCTCTGATGCGCTACGCTGGAGACCGTTCGGCTTTCGTAAAACAGATATGACGTTTGATAACGGCAAACCCTATATCCAAGCAAAAGTAAAACAGTTAGATGGCGTGCTGCCTGTGAAGTTACTTATCGATACGGGCGCTAACCATGGCCTGCTGCTGAACCGAGAAACGAGCGAGCGTATCAATCTCCCCGCGCGATACATAGAGACCGATTTAGGTAAATCACTTGGCGGCGACCTCTATGGACTTCTCGGAAGAAAACGTCGACTAACGATAGAAGGACTTAATTTCTATGATGTCATCACTTCCTTTCCCGATGAAACAGAATTTTCCTATGTCATAAAAGAGTCAGGGAGGCAGGGGAGTTTAGGCTCAGAAATATTCGCACGCCTAGAATTAATCATCGATTACAGGAGAGAGCGCCTACTCTTTAAAAAAGCGAAAAGCTTTAACGTTCCTTTTGAGTTCGATATGTCAGGCATCGTGCTAAAAGCCTATCCAGATGGAGAGGTAGAGCGCTATTATGTGGCCGATTTACGGACGGATTCGCCTGCGGCCAAAGCAGGCATCCAAGTGGGTGACGAAATCGTTTCAGTAAATAAAGTGCCAGTGGATTTTTGGAACCTTACGAAGATGATCGATCTGCTGAGGTCTGAGCCTGGCAAACAAATTTTCATGCGTGTTTTACGTCTAGGAGAGGGAAGTACGGAAGAAAACCCAGTGGTAGAAACGCATGAAATAAACTTTATTCTGAAAAGAGAAATTTAATCACTTATTTTTGTGGGCGAACACATGCTTTCCTTCCGCTCTTTTGTGCGGGAGCACTAACCTTTACCCTTTATTTTCGCGTAAAAAGTCTAAACGATTCAGCCATGAAAAAAGCACTTATTCCTATTCTCATTTTGGTCGGCCTAGGGCTATTTGTCTACTCGACAGCGGTGCGAACGTATAACTCACTCGTAACGATAGAAGAAGACATTAATGGCAAGTGGGCCGAGGTAGAAACGCAGTATCAGCGTAGAGCGGACCTTATCCCTAACCTAGTCAATACCGTGAGGGGTTTCGCGGACTTCGAAAGGGAAACACTTACAGGTGTGGTAGAAGCGCGAGCGAAAGCAACAGGAATCACCTTAAATGCGGACCAATTAACACCTGAAAATCTAGCGAATTTCCAAGCGGCGCAGGATCAGCTAAGTGGCGCACTGAGTAGGCTTTTAGTATCCGTGGAGCGCTATCCGGAGCTAAAAGCAAACCAAAATTTTCTAGAACTGCAGGCACAACTGGAGGGCACTGAGAACAGGATATCGGTGGCCCGCAGAAATTTCAATCAATCCGTGCAGCAGTTTAACGGAAACATCCGTACCTTCCCAAATAACATGATCGCTGGCTTTTTCGGCCTGGAGCGTAAAGGCTATTTTGAAGCCAGCGCGGGAGCTGAGCAGGCACCTACCGTCACTTTCTAACCTATCTGACCATGCCACAAGACCTATTTTCGGAAGACGATCGCGCTCTGCTTACTGCCGCCATCCAAGAGGCGGAGCGGAAAACTTCGGGCGAAATCCAGGTCCACATCGAGAAATATTGCAATGAAGATGTGTTAGACCGCGCTGCTGAGGTTTTCGATGCGCTGAAAATGCAAGAAACTGCCGCGCGAAATGCGGTGCTTTTTTACTTGGCCACGGGAGATAAAAAGTTCGCTATTCTCGGAGATGCGGGGATAAACGCGGTGGTAGAAAAAGGGTTTTGGGACGATATAAAAGAAGAGATGCTGGGTCATTTTAAATCCGGAGCCTTTACGAGAGGCTTAGAGCTAGGCATTTTACGGGCTGGAAAGGCCCTCAGCACACACTTCCCCTATGCAGACAAAGGGGATAAAAACGAACTTCCAGATGATATTTCTTTCGGGTAAGCCCATGAGAGCACACAAAAATTTCTTCCTTACCCTTAGCTTAGTGATGCTCTCCTTTTGGGCCCTGGCCCAAAAGGATTTTCCAAGTAAACCCTATCCGCCGCGTCTAGTAAACGACTTTACGCAGACCTTAAAGCCCGCAGAAATCCAGCAGTTAGAGCGTAAGTTAGTAGCTTATAACGACAGCACGAGTACGCAGGTGAGCATTGTGCTGCTACGTTCGGTGGGGGACTATGACATCGGGGATTATGCTTTTCAGCTCGGTGATCGCTGGGGAATCGGCCGTTCGGATTTGGATAACGGTGTACTTATTCTGGCGGCGATACAGGACAGAAAAGTGTTTATCGCCACTGGCTATGGCATGGAGGGAGCACTTCCGGATGCTTTAATAAAGCGCATGATCGAACAGCTCATTATTCCGAATTTCCGCATGGAGGCCTATTACACAGGGCTGGATAGAACCACAGATTTGATATTCAGCCTCGCCGCGGGAGAATTTTCTCCCAAGGAGGCGCTGGGAGCACCGTCACAGCCCGAGGTGCTGCGCGGATTTATCGTCTTTTTGTTTTTTGTCTTGTTCTTTTTAGTACCCCTATTACGAAACAAAAGAGACCGTAGAAACCACATAGGAGGACGTGGGGCCGATGTGGATCTGATGAGCACCATCATGCTGGCAAACATCCTTAAAGGAGGTAGCAAAGGAAAGTATGGCCAGTTCAGCTCCGGGAGAGGCTCCTTCGGCGGGGGTTTTGGCGGAGGCTTCGGAGGCTTCGGCGGGGGCTCTTTCGGCGGCGGAGGAGCTGGGGGAAGTTGGTAAACCCATACCTCTCTCAGCGGCCTGCTGCTAAAACGAAAACATCTACGCTTTTAGCACCCTGTTGCACTAAACTATTCATGCATGCTATCAGCGTAGCACCCGTAGTCATCACATCATCGATGAGCAGCAGGTGTTTTCCCTGCACGTTGGCCTGGGCTTGAAAAATTTTATTCACTGCTTCCAGGCGCTCCATACGGTTTTTTTTGGTTTGAGAAAGAGAATGCTGGGTACGGACGAGCCCTTCTACTATCGGAATGTGAAGTGCCTGCTGGAGGCCTTCGGCCAATGCCTGGCTTTGGTTATAGCCTCGCATCGCCAGTTTTTTTGGATGAAGGGGCACTGGAACTAAGGCATCGATGTGCTTTAATGGATTTCCCTGATTACGTACCAGCGTGCCATAAGCATGTCCTAAATAAGTGGCCAGCTCAGGATTGTCTTTATATTTAATGGCGTGGAGAATTTTCTGGCTCATCCCCCCCTTGGTAAAGCGTAAGTAAGCGAATGCTTGCTTGACAGGACAGAGTCCAATAAGCTTGTTAACAAGCTCATTTTTATGAGGAGTTAAGTGAAAAGAAGTGACTGGAAGCGCATAAAAACAAGTAGAGCAGACACCTATCTCGTTTGGTAACAGCACTTCTGTACAAGTTAAACAATGCTTTGGAAATAAAAGCGAGAAAAAGTCTTGAAAAATGGGGTACTTCATCGTTAAAAAAGCGTTATAATGAATCTAATGCAGGCATGAACCTGTTATATTTGTTACTTAGTATACTTATAGCTAAAAATAATGAATTTAGTAGAAGAATTCAATGCCTACCGGACGCGGATGAACGAAAGCATCCTGAGCGAGGACAATAAAGTACTCAAGCGCTTCTTTAATCTAGATACTAATGCTTATGCGGCGGGGGCAGTAGATATAAAGGCGAAAGAGATGATAGGCTTATCCTGTTCGATGGTTTTACGTTGTGATGACTGTGTACGCTACCATTTAGGGAAGTGTTTTGAATTAGGCATGAAGCGGGAAGAGGTTTTTGAGGTATTTTCGATCGCTACTTTGATAGGTGGTTCTATCGTTATCCCTCACTTACGTCGCGCTGTTGAATACTGGGAAGCTTTAGAAGCGGAAAAGGACCAAGCATGATTCGAGTTAAAAAAGAACACGATTTAGAAAAAAGGTGGTCTAAATTACTCCTCGGTATTGAGGAGACGATTGGGAAGCGTCCGAAGGATCTAAACGGTGTGCTATTCTTAATAGGGGTACAAGAGCTAGGCAAGGGAAACCGCACTTTTTCCAAGGAGGAAAAGCAGGACCTGATGCATATCGCCATATGTAAAGTTTTAAGCTTAAATGGCTATTACAGTTTGGACTTTATAGATCAGGAAGGCTGGCCCCATTGGAAACTCGAAAAGGAGCTACCCCATTTTGATATATTAGAACAGGAAAAGCTATTGAAATTGTCTGTTATCATGTACTTTGAAGAGGAATTTGGAATAGAAATCCTGTAAGCAAAGAGAGGATGAAATATTTGTCGTATAATGTTAATGGTTTCCGTGCCGCCATGAAAAAGGGCTTTGCCGATTGGATGGCTGAAGAACTACCCGACTTAATCGCACTTCAAGAAGTAAAAGCGAGCAAAGAACAGGTGGACCTAAGCACATTCGAAGCTTTAGGTTATCAGGCATATTGGCACGATGCGGAGAAAAAAGGCTACAGCGGTGTCGCCTTCTTAAGTCGTCTACCTGTAGACGATGTAGTTATCGGCATGAATCAGCCTAAATACGACGGGGAAGGTCGGGTTTTACGTGTAGATATAGCGGGTATTTCCTTTTACTCAACATACTTTCCTTCCGGAACAACTGGTGATTTACGACAAAAATTTAAGTATGAATTCCTAGACGATTTCTATACATTTATCCAAAGTAAATTACTGGACAAAGAAAAAATAGTTGTAAGCGGTGATTTCAATATCTGCCATAAGGCGATCGATATTCATAATCCTGTGAGTAATAAAAACAGTTCAGGCTTTCTTCCTGAGGAACGTGCTTGGATGGATAAGCTTACCGAGAACGGCTTTCGGGACAGCTTTCGCTTATTCCATGAGGATGGGCACCAATATAGCTGGTGGTCTTACAGAGCCAATGCACGCGCAAAAAACTTAGGTTGGCGAATCGATTACCATATGGTCAGTGAGGGTTTAGTACCCCAAGTTAAAGGAGCCGGTATTTTACCGGATGTGCATCACTCGGACCATTGTCCTGTAGCAGTAGAAATAGACATTTAGACAGACTATGACTTCATTTAAAATAGCAATTCCCTCTCTGATAGAGAACATAACGATTATCGAAAGCTTTATCGATAATGCGCGGGAGAAGTTTGACATTAACGATGATATCTATGGGAACATTATGATATCGGTAACCGAGTGTGTCAGTAATGCGATTATCCATGGTAACGGGAAAGATATTGAAAAGAAGGTACACATAGAGTTACACTTTTCGGATGATCAATTGACCTTTATTGTCGCAGATGAAGGAGATGGCTTTAATCACGAAACGTTAAAAGACCCCACGGCGCCTGAGAATCTAGAAAGAACAGGTGGGAGAGGCATATATATCATGGAACATTTAGCAGATGAGGTTAAATATGAAAATAATGGCAGTAAAGCCTATTTAACCTTCTACATGAATTAAGCTTATGGCTATTTCTTTTTTCGTTGAAGATGTTCGTTATGATTTGAAGCCTAAGAATACCTACAAAAGATGGCTTAGAATGCTAGCGCAAAGTAAGGGTTATGAGATCGCTGAATTAAGTTACGTCTTCTGTTCAGACTCGTACCTTCACGAGATGAATGTTAACTTTCTAAATCATGATACCTACACCGACATCATCACATTCGATCAATCAGATGACCCGGAAGATAAAATAATCGAAGGGGATATATATATTAGCGTAGACAGGGTACGAGAGAACGCATCGAAACTCCAAGAGCCTGCGGAGGTAGAAATGCGTCGCGTGATGGCACATGGCTTACTGCACTTGATGGGATTTAAGGATAAAAGCGATGAAGAGGCACAAACGATGCGACAAGCAGAGGATGAAGCCATTACGCACTATGGTAAAATCTAGTGTTCCACGTGGAACATACTAAATTACGGAACAATTTCAAAAATCCTGTAACCAGCAGCTCATAGCTTTGAAATTAAAGAAGTAAGAAATCTAAGATACAGTGTAAGAATCTAAGTCTTTTTACTTAAGTTCGATAATAGTCTAAATATTCAGCTTGCTTAATTAAGCGCTGTATGGGCTGTACTTAATTAACCAAACTGAAAAATAGAAACTCCAAGAAAACAAGACTTTCAATAAAGAAAGATAAAGATACCACTTGAACATTCAAAACGCCATCTATTCCACTTGGAACAATGGATAATGTTATAGTAAAGAAATTTTAGCTATTGACTTAACCAACACTCTAAAGAAGCAGGATAAAACGATAAATTTAAAATCAGAAAATACGTACTGTTCCACGTGGAACAGTACGTATTTAAAAAGTAAGGACAAACGTTAAGTATGGAACCTAATTCATATAAAATGAATTAAGGGGAGTATACGAAGAAATAGATAAAAAACTGTTCCACGTGGAACATTAGAAAAGAGATATGTTTTCAGAATACGATGTAATAGTAGTTGGTGCAGGTCATGCAGGTTGTGAAGCAGCACATGCTGCAGCGGCTATGGGGGGGAAGGTGTTACTATGTACCATGAACATGAATACCATCGCTCAGATGTCCTGTAATCCAGCAATGGGAGGTGTAGCTAAAGGACAGATAGTCCGTGAAATCGATGCACTAGGGGGTATGTCAGGAATTATATCTGATAAGTCCATGATCCAGTTTCGTATGCTGAATAGATCAAAGGGTCCTGCTATGTGGTCACCACGAACACAAAATGACCGTATGCGCTTTGCAGAAGAATGGCGTTTGGCATTAGAACGTACGCCTAATGTAGACTTTTGGCAAGAAATGGTGCGCGAACTTATCGTAAAAGAGGGTAGGGTCTTAGGAGTAAAGACAGGAATGGGACTTGAAATAAAGGCCAAATCTGTTGTTCTCACGAATGGTACCTTCTTAAATGGAATTATTCATATAGGAGAAAAGCAATTCGGTGGTGGAAGAACGGGAGAATCTGCAGCAAAAGGGATCACGGAACAACTGATAACACTGGGATTCGAGGCTGGTCGCATGAAAACAGGAACTCCACCCAGGGTAGATGGTAGAAGCTTGGATTACTCGAAAATGGAAATTCAATATGGAGATGAGAAACCTGAGAAATTTTCCTATTCAGACGAAACAAAGCCACTAGAAGAACAACATACCTGTTGGATCACCTATACCAATAAAGAAGTACACGAAACCCTGGAAACGGGTTTTGATCGATCTCCCATGTTTAATGGACGCATACAAGGACTAGGGCCTCGTTACTGTCCCTCCATAGAAGATAAGATCAACCGATTTTCTGAAAGAGAAAGACATCAAATTTTCGTTGAACCAGAGGGATGGGATACGGTAGAAATATACGTGAATGGATTCTCTACCTCACTGCCTGAGGATGTACAGTATAAAGCGATGCGTAAAATAGCTGGGTTCGAAAACGCCAAAATGTTTCGACCTGGCTATGCCATAGAATACGATTTCTTTCCACCTACGCAGCTAAAACTGACATTAGAAACCCAACTAATAGAAAACTTATACTTTGCAGGTCAAATAAATGGCACTACGGGTTATGAGGAGGCTGCATCACAAGGACTCCTAGCAGGAATAAATGCCATCCGTAAGGTACGTGATGAAGAGGCATTTATCCTAAAACGTTCTGAAGCTTATATAGGCGTTTTAATCGATGACCTAATCACCAAAGGCACAGAAGAACCCTACCGCATGTTTACATCACGTGCAGAGTTTAGGCTTTTATTACGCCAAGATAATGCTGACTTACGCCTTACCGAAAAAGGTTATGCCATAGGATTAGCAAGCCATGAGCGTTATGCGGCCATGAATGACAAGAAAAAGCAAACGAAGAGATTACTGAATGATCTTACCCAGAAAAAAGTTACGCCGGATGAAGTGAACGAAACACTCACCAAGCTCGGAACAGCGGAGATAAGAGAAAAAATAACAGTAGATAAACTGCTAAAACGACCACAACTTGGACTAGAAGAGATCGCCACCTTAACAAGTGAGCTCAAGGATTATCTAGGCAAATTTGCAAAAGATGTTCGTGAACAAGCAGAAATCCAAGTGAAATACGACAGTTATATCGAAAAAGAACAGCAGATGGTTGAAAAAATCAACCAAATGGAGAATTATAAAATACCCATGCAGTTTGATTATCTAGCAGTACCTGCATTATCGGCCGAAGGAAAACAAAAGCTACACAAAATAAGACCAGAAACCCTCGGACAGGCCAGCAGAATAAGCGGCGTAAGCCCTGCCGATGTTTCTATACTAACTGTTTATCTAGGAAGATAAAGAACTAAATGGAAGACCTATTACACTGCCCACTTTGCAAAAGTGGGCGTTTTCTTGTCTTTACAAAAGTAAAAGATCATGCGATAAGCAAGGAAACTTTTACTATTTGCCATTGCACGAAGTGCAAATTACATTTTACGAATAAAAGACCAACCGAGTCAACTATAGCTCCTTATTACGCCTCAGAGAACTATACCTCTCATCAAGATGAAGGAAAAAGCTTCAAAACATGGCTTTACAAAAGAGTGCGACATCTGAATTTACAAAAAAAAGTAAGCTACCTCAATAGTTTAGCGACAGCAAATAAGAAACTACTTGATGTCGGGAGTGGATTAGGATATTTACCAGAAGCAGCTCGAAGGGCAGGGTGGGAGGTAAGCGCTTACGAGCCAAATGCGCAAGCAAGACAAAAAATCATACAAAAAGGAATACCAATAGAAGAAGACCTCAGGCAATTATCCACTAACAGCTACGACGTGATCACGCTTTATCATGTCTTAGAACATATTCACGAACTCAAACCCACAATAAAGCGCTTAAGAAAAGCACTTATAGAAGGTGGCTATTTAATAGTGGCGGTGCCTAACCATGATGCCTATGAACGATCATACTATAGAGAAAACTGGGCAGCATATGATGTACCCCGGCACCTATATCATTTCAATATAGACAGCATCCATTATCTTTGCGATAAATTTAAATTCGAGCTCGTAGCTCAGGAACAAATGCCATTTGATAGTTTTTATGTAAGTCTCTTATCTGAAACGTATCAGCATCCAGAGGTATCACCCTTCAAACACTACCTAAATGCCTTTATCATGGGATTTCGCTCCTACTGGCAAGCAAAAAAAAATATCCGTAGCGCATCAAGTATTCAATATACGCTAAAAAAAATCTAATGAACAAGGTATCATTTTCATTCGGCTCACTAGTGATAGGAATATGTTTGCTATTACTAGGTGCCTGTGCCCAACAAAGCACCCCCATGGGTGGACCTAAAGATGAAATACCACCCAAACTAATTCGCATTAAGCCAGAAAATGAATCCAGAAATACAAAACCAGAGATAATTGAACTCGAATTCGATGAGTTTGTCAAATTAGATAATGCGCAAAAGCAAATCATCATCACCCCCCGTATCAAAAAAGATGAGATGGAGATTACTGCCAATAGAAATCGTGTTATCATTAAATTAAACCAGGAACTAGAAGACAGCACCACTTATCTTTTTAACTTTCAAAAAAGTATTCAAGATATCTCGGAAGGAAATCCTGCGGAGAATTTAAAATTAGTTTTCTCTACAGGTCCAGACATCGATAGCTTAACAGCAGCAGGTAACGTAAAGTATATTTTTCCTAGAAATAAAATGGAGGACGTCTTGGTAGGACTATATGAGGTAAACGATACCACAAACGTTCTTACAGCCCCTCCCTACTATGTGGCAAATGTAGATACAAGTGGCAACTTTAAAATGACCAATCTACGACCCGGAAAATACATGGCTTATGCTTGGCACGATGATAATAATTCCATCAAGGCCGAAGATAAATCAGAGGCCTATGGCTTTATCTTAGATACGATAAGCATTCAAGAAAATGTAAAGGATCTACAGTTTTATATCAGTAAAGCAGATCTATCCGATTTTAAAATAACACGTGCAGCCAGCGCAGGAAGTAATTTTGACGTGGTACTCAGTAAAACTCCTGTAGAAATAAACCTAGAAAATGAAGCATTAGGAAATAAACTGTATTATAGATTAAACGAAAAAACCTTACGCTTCTATCACACCGAATTAAAGGAGGATAGCACAGCGATTAAACTTCAATTCCGTGATTCAGTAGGATTTCACATCGACACGGTCCTTTACGCTAAATTCGAGACAAGCGAAAGAAGAAAAGAAAAACTAGAGGTGAAAACCAATAGTGGTAAAAGCTTTTTGGAAGGGTTCACAGCAGAAATAAATTTCAACAAACCTATAGCAGAAATACGCTTAGATTCTTTGTTAGTACAGTATGATTCAGCAAGTGTAATACCTGTACAACCTGAGTGGATAAGCTTCTTGGACTCGGCCCGACGCACCCAAATTCGAATCGATCTGAGCATAACCGATACCGTAAGTACCACACGTAACTTTAAACTATCCGCTGCCGACTCTACATTTTTAGATATAGAGGGCCTATTTTTCGAGGGGAAAGTAGAAGTAAACTTCAAGCGCTCTAATCCAGAAACCTTGGCTGAGAGACTTGGAATAACGTATATAACAGATAAGCAAGGACCTTTTCGATATGAACTATTGAAAAAAGAGGAGATCATAAGACATCTCACTACAAAAGAAAAAACAATAGCCTTTACCTTATTAGATCCAGATACCTACCAGGTACGGGTCATCGTGGATACCAATGAAAATGACCGTTGGGACCCCTCCAATTTCTATGAAGGCAGACAGGCAGAAGAAGTGTATTATGCCATCAACCCAGAGGCGGAAAAGAACAAACGCGATGTTATTTTAAAAGCAGGATGGGAAAATAACATTACGATCACAGAAACCCCAGCCTTAGGATGGAGAAGAATAGACCCTGTAGCTGAAGAAAAGGAGGTAATCGATATCTTGATCACACCAGAAGAAATGGATCTGATCATACAAAAATGGTTAGAAAATGAGGTAGAAAAAGCTGTGGATAAGCCATAATAAAGCGTGGATAAGTCAGGATAAGTTGTGTATAAATCTACGGTTATCCCCACAGACACTAAAAATACAGCATCCTTTTTTCACGCTGGGGATAAGTCTAAGGTTATACACATGTTAAGGAAATGTTATGCACACCTAGTTACACACCTTATCATTTTGGGGAGAAAGCAAGCAAAATGGTGGATAAATTTCTAATATGCTGTTTATGAAAGAGATGCACGTTAATAACTTGTGAATAAAACAAAAATGACGTGCATAAGTGGTGTACATGCACGTGGATAAGCATAAGCCCAGAAGTTATCCACTTATACACGCCTTAATAACAATAATAGTTTTTTTATATATACTTATATAAATACTAAATAGGGTGTGGACAGTGGATTTGCATAATGGCTAACTTTTTAATATTTTCAACATCCTAAACCCATATGACCATGAAAGTAACCAGGCTCTTTGATATCATTGATCATCAAATCGCTCAATACGACAAGGAAGTAGCTCTAGCCCAAAAGACCAATGGAAGCTGGAGAAGCTATTCCTCACGCGATGTCAAACAGATTGTAGATAATGTCAGCCTCGCGCTTCTGCAAGCCGGCATTCAAAAAGGGCAGAAGGTAGCC
This sequence comes from Nitritalea sp., assembly GCF_054166705.1. Taxonomy (NCBI): domain Bacteria; kingdom Pseudomonadati; phylum Bacteroidota; class Cytophagia; order Cytophagales; family Cyclobacteriaceae; genus Nitritalea; species Nitritalea sp. Next base: position 470,055 of record NZ_JBSZCV010000008.1, on the reverse strand, counting down.
ATTATTTCCAATAACCGTCCGGAATGGAATTTCATCGATCTAGCGCTACAACAAATCCATGCGGTGTCGGTGCCGATGTATCCCACTATCTCGGCGGATGACTATGCCTATATTTTTGAGCATGCAGAGGTGGCCATGATCTTCGTGGGAGATGAAGAAATTTTGGCGAAAGCCAAAGTAGCGAATGCTGATAAAAACGTACCCATCTATACTTTCGATCAGATAAAGGGCGAAAAGTACTGGAAGGATTTTATGGACTCTGGAGAATCGGGTAATTTAGCCGATCTCCACGCTTTAAAAGAACAGGTGAGGGAAGAGGACCTCTTTACCATTATCTACACCTCAGGCACCACCGGAAGGCCTAAGGGTGTAATGTTAAGCCATGCAAACGTGATGCACAATGTGCGGGCAGTGGAAGATCGCATCGTGGCGCCAAAAGGAACATCTAAAGCGCTAAGTTTTTTACCCCTCTGCCATATCTATGAGCGTACAGGATCCTTCTGCTTCATGTATATGGGCATATCCATCTACTATGCGAAAAGCATGGAAACGATCGCAGATAATCTGAAGGAAGTACAACCCGAAATTTTTAACACAGTACCTCGTTTACTTGAAAAAGTCTATGATAAAATCGTGGCGAAGGGTTACGAATTAACAGGAGTAAAGAAATCCTTATTCTTTTGGGCGCTTAATCTGGGACTCAAATATGAGCCTACCCAAAACCAGGGCGCTTTCTATAATTTTCAGCTCAAAATCGCCAATAAACTTATCTTTAGTAAATGGCGTGAAGCGTTAGGTGGCAAAATCATCCAAATCAATAGCGGCGCTTCAGCGCTACAGCCGCGCTTGGCGCGTGTTTTCTGGAGTGCAGGAATACCGGTCTGTGAAGGTTACGGACTAACAGAAACTTCTCCTGTTGTGGCTGCTTCAGTTCGTTCACATCAAGATATCCGTATCGGTTGCGTGGGTAAGATCGTTCGGGATGTGGAAGTGCGAATCGCTGAAGATGGAGAAGTTCAAGTTAAAGGGCCTAATGTGATGATGGGTTATTATAAACAGCCAGAAATGACTGCCGATGTTTTAAAGGACGGCTGGTTTTCGACTGGAGATATCGGTGAAATCGTAGAAAAGCATTACCTGAAGATCACCGATCGTAAAAAGGAGATGTTTAAAACCTCTGGAGGAAAGTACATCGCTCCCCAACCTATGGAAAATAAGTTTAAAGAATCCACACTTATCGAACAACTCATTATCGTGGGTGAAAATCAAAAGTATCCCGCAGCGTTGATTGTTCCTAGTTTCGATGGTCTGAGAGATTACTGTAAACATAAGGATATCCCTTACACGACAGATGCGGAAATGATCCAGAAACCCGAAATTATGGAAAAGTTTGATCGGGAGATTGAGCAGCTCAACAAATACTTTGGAAACTGGGAGCAGATTAAGCGTTATACACTTTTAAGCGCTCCCTGGACAGTGGAAACCGGTGAACTTACCCCTACGATGAAGCTGAAAAGGAAAATTATCCATAGCAAGTATGCGCAGGAAATAGAGCGTTTGTACGTCTAGGCAGTGGGTACATGTAAGAGGACTAGTCGGAGAATCGGTTAGTCCTTTTTTTATCTTTCCTGTCGCATTCCTGAAAAGATGTCTTCTACTCAGTAGTCAAAAGCTCAAAAAAAATTACAAGAAACTAATTTTCAAATTTTCAGTTTTTTAAAGAATATTATTCCAAAAATATCGGATTATATCTTATTACTTGTTGTTATATTTGGTTTCGATCCCGATGATACCAACTTAATTTCTTATGCATGCAGCATTTTTTTTCTCTAATAGTATGCATGCATAACTTTTTTTTCTTAAATTAGTATGCATAAATAAAGTGCCTATGAAACGAGAGGAGACAGTCGATCACCACATTAAAAGTTCCTGGCACGCCATATCCAGAATGTACAATCAGCAGGCTGCTAAAGAGGGCTTCACCACATCTATTGGATTTGTTCTCATCAACATTAATTCAAAAGAAGGTACGCCAGCCACCAAGATAGCGCCGCTGATGGGACTTGAGTCGAGAAGTTTAACCCGAATGCTGAAAGGAATGGAAGAGAAGGGACTGATTTACAGAAAGCAAGATCCAACCGATAAGCGCTCTGTGCGTATCTACTTGACAGAGGAGGGGATAAAAAAGAAGAAAGTATCGGTCCAGGTGATTAAGGCGTTTAACCTTCAGGTACGCGAAAAGGTCTCGGAAGAAGAACTAAGTATTTTCTTTCGGGTTTTTGAAAAAATCCAGTCTGTCATCGAAGATATAATAGTTGAAAACGTGAACCCAAATAAGTATAAGTCGGCCTTATACGACAGCTAAAAACCAAAATTATGAAACGAACCATTAAAAAAGTAGCTATTTTAGGCTCAGGAGTAATGGGATCTAGAATCGCCTGTCATTTCGCGAACATCGGTGTACAGGTACTTCTTTTAGATATCGTCCCGTCCGAGTTAAGCGATGATGAAAAAGCCAAGGGCCTTTCTTTAGAGGACAAAGCGGTGCGGAACCGGATCGTGAATGCCGCATTTGAAAATACACTTAAAGCCAAGCCAGCAGCCCTATACGATAAGGCAAGCGCCAGCCTGGTTACTTTGGGCAATTTCGATGATGATTTGCCGAAGATTAAGGATTACGACTGGGTCATGGAAGTCGTAGTCGAGCGATTAGACATCAAACAAAGCCTTTTCGAAAAGGTCGAAAAATATAGAACTCCCGGTACACTCATTACTTCGAATACATCAGGCATCCCGATGAAGCTGATGACAGAAGGACGCTCAGAGGATTTTAGAACACATTTTGCGGGGACACACTTTTTTAATCCACCTCGCTACCTACGTCTTTTAGAGATTATTCCAGCACCTGAAACTAAACCAGAAATTATAGATTTCTTGATGCATTATGGTGACCGCTTTTTAGGAAAAGAAACCGTACTCTGTAAAGATACCCCTGCATTTATTGCTAACAGAATTGGGGTGTATGCCATTATCTCCGGCATGCATACCGTAGAAAAAATGGGTCTTGGTGTTTCGGAAGTAGACAAGCTAACAGGTACTGTCATTGGAAGAGCCAAGTCAGCCACATTCCGGACCATGGACGTGGTCGGCCTAGATACAACAGTGAACGTGGCGAACAACTTGTACAAGACGCTTACTGAGGATGAGTCTAGAGAGAAGTTTAAGCTTCCGAAAATAGTAGAAGTCCTCTACGAAAATAAGTGGCTCGGCGATAAAACAGGTCAAGGCTACTTTAAAATGATCCGGCATAAAGACGGTCGCAAAGAATTAAAAGAATTAGACTTCAATACCTTCGAATATAAAGATGCTGAAAAGCCAAAGTTCAAGGCGCTAGAAGCCTCGAAGGAAATAGACGATCTAAGGAAACGTATCAAGTTCCTCGTCAACTTTGAAGATAAAGCAGGTGAATTCTATCGTGCCTCTTTCTATGATCTATTTAAATATGTTTCGCACCGTATTCCTGAAATTTCGGATGAACTGTACCGTATCGATCAAGCCGTATGCGCAGGTTTCGGCTGGGAGCTAGGTCCTTTTGAGACTTGGGATATTCTCGGCGTGAAAGAAACGGTAGAAAAAATGGAAGCCGCTGGAGAGAAAGCTGCCAGTTGGGTACATGACATGCTAGCAGCAGGTCATGAAAGCTTCTATAAGGTAGAGTCCGGACAAAAGAAATATTACGATATCCACTCGAAAGCATACCAAACGATCCCTGGAACTGGTGAATTTATCCTCCTAGATACCCTGAAAGCCGCGAATAAAAAAGTTTGGGGTAATGCAGGTGCTACACTGCATGATTTAGGTGATGAGGTGTATGGACTAGAGTTCCATACCAAGATGAATTCTTTAGGTGCTGAAGTCATCGAAGGCATTAATACGGCCATCACTATGGCAGAAAAATCAGCTAAAGGGCTTGTTATTGGTAATGAAGGAGGTAATTTCTCCGCAGGTGCGAATCTGGCCATGTTATTCATGTTCGCTGGAGACCAAGATTTCGATGAAATCAACCTCATGATCGCGCAGTTCCAAAACACCATGATGCGCGCACGTTACTCTTCCGTTCCAGTGGTAGTGGCACCCCATAACATGGCACTAGGAGGTGGCTGCGAACTTTCCTTACATGCAGATGCGATTCAGGCTCATGCAGAACTTTACATGGGTCTCGTGGAAGTTGGGGTAGGATTAATTCCTGCAGGTGGCGGAACCAAAGAAATGACCTTGCGCTTCGCAGATCAGGTGAAGTCAGGGGATGTGGAGCTAAACCGACTGCAAGACTATTTTATGAACATCGCGATGGCGAAAGTATCTACCTCTGCTAAAGAGGCCTATGGGCTCGGTTATTTAGCAGACAAGGATGCTATCAGCCTAAATAGAAAGCGTGTTTTGGCGGACGCCAAAGCCAAAGTACTCAGCTTAGACGAGGCAGGATACACGCAGCCGATTCATCGTACCGATATTCGTGTTCTCGGAAAAACGGCGCTGGCACTCTTCGAAGCAGGTATTACGGGCATGCAGTATGGAAAATACATCTCGGATCATGATGCGAAAATCGCACGTAAACTAGCTTACGTCATGGCTGGTGGCGATTTATCTAGTCCAACCGAGGTTAGCGAGCAGTATCTGTTAGACCTAGAGCGCGAGGCTTTCCTCAGCTTAACGGGCGAGCAGAAAACGTTAGAGCGGATTCACAGCATTCTCTTTAAAGGAAAGCCACTCAGAAATTAAGCGTTTTTAAGGCGGGGGCCTAAAGGCCAAAGTATACTGCTCGAAGGCCCCTTACCATGTCCCCAAACATGGAAAAGCACTGAAAGACAAAAACACAAAATAACGACATTCAACACATGGAAGCATATATCGTAAATGGATTTCGCTCAGCGGTGGGCAAGGCAAAAAAAGGTGGCTTTAGATTCTATCGCCCAGATGACTTAGCCGCTGACGTGATTAAGTTTTTAGTGGAAAAGACACCTGGTCTAGATCCAAAAAGGGTAGATGACCTCATCGTAGGTAATGCTATCCCAGAAGCGGAGCAAGGCATGCAGATGGGCAGGATGATCTCCCTTTTAGCCTTAGGGAAGGAGGTTCCAGGCTTCATCATAAACAGATACTGTGGATCCGGTTTAGAGGCGATCGCTTTGGCCGCAGGCAAAATCAAGGCAGGAATGGCAGACTGCATCATAGCAGGAGGAACGGAATCTATGTCTATGGTCCCGATGATGGGCTATAAAACGGCTCTTAATTGGAAGATAGCCTCCCAGACACCTGATTATTACCTAAGCATGGGCCTTACGGCTGAGGAGCTGGCGGGAGAATACGATATCACGCGCGAAGATGCGGATGCGTTTTCTGTTCGGTCCCACGAGAAAGCGCTGGCAGCTATCGCCGAAGGACGCTTTAAAGATGAAATCGTGCCCGTGGAAGTAGAAGAAACCTATCTCGATGAGAAAGGCAAGCGCAAGACACGTAAGTATACAGTAGATACGGATGAAGGTCCACGTAAGGGGACCACGATGGAGGCTTTGGCTAATCTTCGTCCTGCTTTCCGCCAGGGAGGCCAGGTGACAGCAGGAAACTCATCGCAAACCTCCGATGGAGCAGCGTTTGTGCTAGTAATGTCTGAGCGCATGGTAAAGGAATTAAATTTAGAACCAGTGGCGCGCCTTGTTTCCTATAGCGTAGCAGGTGTAGAGCCGCGTATCATGGGGATAGGCCCGAAAGAAGCAGTGCCAAAAGCACTCAAGCAAGCAGGCATCAGCTTGGGAGATATCGACCTAATCGAATTAAACGAGGCCTTCGCTGCACAGGGTCTCGCAGTAATCAAGTCGCTGGATATGAATCCGGATATTGTCAATGTAAATGGTGGTGCGGTGGCACTCGGACACCCACTAGGATGTACAGGTGCTAAGCTCACCGTCCAGATTATCAACGAGCTTAGAAGAAGGAACGGCAAGTATGGACTCGTCACCGCTTGTGTCGGCGGTGGACAGGGTGTAGCCGGTGTGGTAGAATTACTGAAATAAGACACGAAAAATTAAACGCATTAAAGGTTATCATTATGCTAACGCAAAAACAATCCATTAACGGAGGAGAATTCCTTATTAAGGAAACCCAAGCCCAAGATATCTTTATCTTCGAAGAATTTAATGAAGAGCAGCGCATGATGGCGCAAGCTTGTCAGGACTTTATCGATACCGAAATTACTCCTAAGATGGAGGAAATCGATTCGATGAAGCATCCTGAATTGGTGCCCGCTATTTTTAAGAAAGCAGGGGAACTCGGCCTGCTAGGTATCTCAGTACCTGAGGAATTCGGTGGTATGGGCATGAGCTTTAATACGTCCATGCTGATCGCCGACATCATCGGTGCTGCGGGTTCTTTCTCCACTACCTACGGGGCGCATACAGGTATCGGTACACTTCCGATCTTATACTACGGAAACGAGGAGCAAAAATCCAAGTACCTACCCAAACTGGCGACAGGGGAATGGGCGGCTTGTTACTGCTTGACCGAGCCTGACGCAGGTTCGGATGCGAATAGCGGAAAGACCAAGGCGGTGCTTACTGAAGATGGCAAGCATTATGTCATCAATGGGCAGAAAATGTGGATCTCGAATGCGGGATTTGCAGATATTTTTATCGTCTTCGCGAAAATAGAAGACGATAAAAACCTGACCGCTTTCATCGTGGAAAAAGGATTCGAAGGCATCAGCATGAATGAAGAAGAGAAGAAAATGGGTATCAAGGGTTCATCTACCCGCCAGGTCTTCTTTAACGACTGCAAGGTGCCTGTAGAAAACATGCTCTCCGATCGTGGTAACGGTTTTAAAATCGCAGTAAACATCTTGAACATCGGACGTATCAAGTTAGGTGCAGGTGTGTTGGGTGGTTGTAGAACGGTTATCTCTCACGCCATCAAGTATTCTACTGAGCGTAAGCAGTTCGGTGTGTCTATCAATACTTTCGGTGCTATAAAATCTAAAATCGCTGAAATGGCGGTGAGGACTTTCGTTAGTGAGTCACTTTCTTACCGTGCAGGCCAAGATGTGGAAGACCGCATCGCCGCGCTTATCGAAGAGGGCATGGATCCTACGGAAGCAAAATTAAAAGGAGTAGAGCAGTTCGCGATCGAATGTGCCATCTCTAAGATTCATGGATCTGAGGTGCTCGACTATGTCGTGGATCAGGGTGTACAGGTTTACGGAGGCATGGGCTATTCAGCGGATGCACCGATGGAGCGTGCATACCGTGATGCGCGTATCGCTAGAATCTATGAAGGAACAAACGAAATTAACCGTATGCTCATGGTAGGGATGCTACTTAAGCGTGCGATGAAAGGAGAGGTGAATCTTTTCGATCCTGCCATGGCTGTATCGAAGGAGCTTACTTCTGTACCAAGCTTCGATTCCATCGACACTTCAGAGCTCTTCGCGGCAGAAAAAGAAGTGATTAAAAAGTTGAAAAAGGTTTTCCTAATGGTGGGGGGCAAGGCAGCGATGGCACTCCAGGATCGTATTGAGTCCGAGCAGGAGATCATGATGAACCTGGCAGATGTTATGATCGAAATTTACGCGGCGGAATCTGCTATCCTACGTGCAGAGAAACTTGCTGGTATCCAAGGTGAAGCGGCCACACAGCATCAGATTAACATGGCCCGCATCTATCTGACAGAGGCTGCTGATAAAATTAATGTGGCAGCGAAGGAAGCCATCGCCTCTTTCATGAAAGGCGATGAACAGAAAGTGATGCTCATGGGCTTGAAGCGCTTCACGAAGATGGACCTGATCGACACACGTTCTTTACGACGTGAAATCGCTGACTACATGATCGAAAAAGGAAAATATCCTTTTTCCTAATAACCTAAAGGACTTGTAAGCAAATAAGTGTAAGGCCTCCCGATTCTGGGAGGCCTTTTAATTTAGTCAGCTGTAGCATAATGAAATTAGTTTAATGTGATAAATGAAACAGAATTTATCGCTCGTGCATGCTAATTTCCGTTCATGTTCACTCCAATTTCTTCCACCTCCAAAAAAATTACATTAGGTTTACGCGAAAACTGGCAACAGTTTACACTTCTCGTTTTGGTAAATGCCTTTGTCGGGGGTATGATCGGAATGGAAAGAAGTATTTTACCCGAATTTGCGTCCGTTCGCTTCGGTCTTGTTTCTACTTCAGTGATGCTAACGTTTATCATCGCATTTGGCATTTCAAAAGCTATCGCGAACTATTACACAGGCCGTTTAGCACAACGAATAGGTAGGAAAAAACTTTTGGTAATTGGCTGGATATTAGCATTACCCGTACCGATACTGCTATTAATAGCCCCAACATGGAACTGGGTCATAGTGGCTAATGTCCTTCTTGGTATCAGTCAGGGTTTGACTTGGAGTGCCTCTGTCATCATGAAAATCGATCTGGTGGGACAGCAAAACAGGGGCTTTGCCATGGGAATAAATGAATTTGCAGGTTATTCTGCGGTAGGTCTGACCGCTTTTTTAACAGGCATCATCGCTTCAAACTATGGTGTCTATCCTTACCCCTTTTATCTCGGTATTGGCATTAGCATTACAGGCTTATTTCTCTCGATTATCTTTGTTAAGGATACAGCCGGTCATGTGCAAGCAGAATCCACATCCTTGGAAGTTGGTACACAAGAAAAATTTGTAAATATTTTTAAAGCCACCACTTTTCAAGATAAAACACTGAGTGCAGTAACTCAGGCTGGTCTAGTTAATAACTTAAATGATGGCATGATATGGGGCCTTTTACCCATTTTACTCCTCCAAAATCAATTTTCTGCCGCTGACGTGGCTATTTTAGCAGGTCTATATCCCACAGTATGGGGTTTGGGCCAACTTTTTACAGGAAAATTAGCTGATTTACTACCTAAAAAGCCCCTTTTAGTGTGGGGTATGCTGGCGCAAGGGCTCGCCATCATCGGCATCACAGTCTGGACTTCCTTTGCAGAGCTAGCGCTTATGGCTACAATTTTAGGTCTAGGTACAGCACTAGTTTATCCGACATTTTTAGCCACCATAGCAGGAGCTACACACCCTACTCAAAGGGCCGAGAGTATTGGAACCTTTCGGCTTTGGCGCGATCTTGGCTATGCTTTCGGAGCATTGTTATCGGGAGTTTTAGCAGATTACTTTGGCATCCCCACAGCCATCGTAGCGATCGGGGTACTCACGCTAGCATCGGGCCTTTTTATTCAGTTTCGCATGCCCAAAAGGAAGACAAGGAAGGACTGAGAGAAGTGTCCAAATCCCTCGAAACTGAGGTGAAATTTTTTACGCTCGAAGTATTCCCTCCGTATTAAAAACCAAAACACCATTTACCGCTTGAAAGTGAAGCGCTTCGCGCAATTTTTCCGCCTCCGGATCCCCCACTAATGTCCGAACAGCGGCCATACCTGCCACCCCTGCATCGCCAAAGGCAATTTGCCCCTTAAAAAACTGTATGGTTTCCGAAGCCGCCTCTTCGCTGATAGTCAGCGCACATCGGCTCAAGGCACGCAATATAGGCCAGGCCAAACTGGATGGAATGCCACACTGTAAGCCCCCCATAGAAGTTGAGCCTTCGAAAGTGGGCTGCCGACGATGGCCTGCCTCCAAACTACTTAGAAATCCCGCTGACCCCTCTGGTTCTACCAGTATCAGCTGAGGCATGTCCGCTCCGAAAATTTCAAATAAATAAAGCGCCACCGCTGCGGCCCAAGAACCGACACCCACCTGTAAAAATACCCAGCTTGCACGGTTTAAACGTTTAAAAATGCCTTGCTGCTCCAGCTCCACCAAGTGTGTCCGATAACCCGCCATAATCCATGAGGGAATTTCAGTGTAGCCTTCCCAAGCGGTATCCTGAATGAAAGCAAAGCCCATTTCTTGACTTTGCGCCAGCGCAAAAGCTACCGTCTCATCGTAGTTTAGGTCCAACTGCCGCACATCGGCACCCTCCTTTTCGATAGCCTGCTTCCGCGCTATCGTCACATCACGTGGCACATAAATTACCGCCGGTAAACCGTGTCGCATCGCAGACCAAGCCAGTGCGCGTCCATGATTACCATCGGTGGCCGTGCATACTCCTTTGCATTGTGGATCTTGCTCCAGCAGGCGGTGTAAGGCATAAGAGGCACCAAGTGCCTTAAAAGCTTGCAAGCCGAAGCGCTCACTTTCGTCTTTTACAAAGATGGGCGCAGGACAGTGGGCCAAGCGCTGCAGGCGCACAGGTGCGGTCTCATAACCCGTCAGACTTTTATGGTACGCTACAGCCCGGTTATCTCGCAGGCTTTCAAGCTGAGCCGAACTAAGGTCGAGCTTAAAATCGGGGTTTTGAAGGTAAAAGTGTCGTATCGCCATAAGCTTAGAAGGATTTTAGCGGCATCTCTAAGCTTACCAAGGTGCCGGTGCCGTCTGCATGTAAATCAGCTACAGCATAAACGATCGGAAAAGCGTTTCGTTCACGCATCAGCTCGATCCTTTCTAGGATTATTCCCGTGGCTTTAGAGACATGTCTGCGCGCTTGTTTGGCATAAAGTGCCGAGGAAGCTGTTCTGCCGATGCCATCGTCGGCAACTTCCACCCGAATAGGAGTGCCTTCCTCGGTGGAGCCGGCATCCTTCGGGAAAACCCGCAGCGTCAGCAGGCCTCCGGGTTCACGATGACGGAGACCATGTTCGATGGCATTTTCCAGTATGGGCTGCAGCAGCATCACAGGTAATCGCAAGCCCATATTTTGCAGCTCTGCTGCCACTTCTACCTCATACCGAAAATGTTCCGGGAAGCGCAACTGCTGCAGCTGCACATAGTGACGTAGAAACTGTAGCTCATCTTCCAGGTCGATAAATTCCTGCTCCGAGGCATCGAGGGCCTTGCGCATAAGCTGGGAAAAGGCATCCAAGTAGCTATCTGCCTCGGCTACGCGCTCTTGCAGGATAACCGACCGTAAAGCGTTTAAGGCATTAAATAAAAAATGTGGATTCATCTGCCCCCGCCGCCAGCGCTGCGCTGCGTCTAGCTGCACGATGCGGTTTTCCAAGTTTTTTTTACTCGTGTAGGTATAACCCATGATCAGTAAAAGCAACAAGGTGCCCAAACCGCCCGCGAGCAAGGTATTTCGGCGTGTCAGTTGTAACTGTTGGATTTCATTCGCCTGAGAAAGTGCCAGAATTTCTGTCTCCTTTTGGCTGAGGTCAAATTTAGCCTGCATTTCTGCCACCTGCTCATTTCTTTCTAAAAAGGCTAGGCTATCAGCTTCCTCTCGGGAGCGGGTAGAAAGGGTATAGGCCCGCTGATAATCGCCCTGTGCGGCGGCTAGTGCGGCCTGCGCGTCCAAAATCCGAAGTCCCATTTTAGGAGAGCCGATCTGAAGGGCTTTCTCAGCGGCCTGCTGGTAATACGAAGCCGCAAGGGCCTGCGTCGATGGTTCCAGCTGGTAGAGCTGTGCCAAGTTAAAATAAGAGTGCATCATCAGAAAGTGCTCACCGATCTCTTCCTCTAGTTGTAAGGCCTGCTCATAGTTCTCGATGGCCTTTTGTATACGCCCTTCTTTTTCGTAGACGCCCCCCAAGTAATTCAAACTATACGCCTGGCCCACCGGATTTTCTAAATTTACTTGCAACTCGTACGCCCTGTTCAGGTAGTCTTTCGCCTCTTCGAAGCGCTCCAGGCGTGCAAATAAATTGCCTAAATTCCCAGAAATAACCGCGATACCGGGCAGGTGATTTAACCGATTCATAAATGCGAGCGATTTTTTCAGGTAGTCTTCTGCCTGTTTCAGGTCATCGAGTTCTTGATAAATAGCAGCGATATTATTAAGTGTCCGTGCTGCCATCATGCCATCATCCAGTGCAGTAAAAAGGGTGCTAGCTTCCAGCAAGTAGTGAAGTGCCTGCTCCATCTGAGACTGGTCCGCGTAAAGGGAACCTATTCGCATCGCCGCCTCCGCGCGTAGGTCTTGGAATGGCTTCTGATCAGCAGTGCCCATGTAGGCCTGCTCGCAGGTTTGAATGGCCAAGGTATAATTTCCCGCTCGCTGAAGCTGCTCGGCACTATCGATAAGGGAACGGAAATGCTCACGCTGAAGGGCGGGGTTTTGCCTTGCAGCAAGGGGTCCTAAGTTAATCAGGTAGAAGCACAGAAGCCACCAATACAGGGGAGCTCCTCGCTTCGTTCGGGAGAAATGGGACAAAACTGGGCGATTCAAGATACGTGTAGTTTGGGCTTAGAAGTGAAAATACACACATTTTAATCAATTTAAAAGCAGGTATCGCCGTTTTTCACGTAGCCCATACTTGTTTTTTAGCTAGGCCACTACACAGGGAAAACGACCGGTATCCCGAAATGAAAAACAATTTTAAAACGGGTTCTTTGAATAAGTCAAAATTTAGCGTAGCTTTCCATTAAATTCAAGACTCAGCAACTATGAAAACTATTTTTAAGTATCTTAGCGGCGCTATCCTAATGATGTGCTTGCTAGCGCCATGGAGCGGACACGCTCAAGATATGCGCCCAGAAAGAGCTTCAGGTTCCAATAATTTTTTTATTGAACTTGGTGGGCCCTCCATGATTTATTCTTTTAACTATGACTTTCGCTTCGACCGTAGCCAGCGCGATGGATGGGGTATGCGTGCGGGCTTGGGCGGGTTTTATCGCCGAGAGCCGCGCTGGGATTCCTCCGAGGGCATGCTGGTGGTACCCGTACAGGTCAATAAGCTTTTTGGAAATGGCAGACATTTCTTCGAAGTAGGGGGAGGGGCCAGCTTCGTTTATTTCCAAGATACCTTTCTGGACTGGAATACACAGCGGCCTATTCGACGTAATGACTATGACTTTATCCTCGACCTAGGAGAAACCCCGTCCTTACTCGGAACCTTTACCTTAGGCTACCGCCTAGTTCCAGAGAAGAGTGGTTTCCTGTTTCGTGCGCAGATGACGCCGATATTTAACCAAAACGGCTTTTGGCCCTTCTGGTTCGGCGTAAGTTTTGGCTATTCTTTCTGATCGGCTGCCGCTCGAGGCAGGGGAACCTACGCGTCTCTCCTACAGCCACGCTTCACAAATGAAAAAGCCCTTCTGCTACTTTATAGGGTAAGAAGGGCTTTTTTATGACTCATGAGGAATCAAACTACAGCCGTTCCTACACATAATCCGCTTTTGCCAGATAGTGAAAGCTTCTTTCGATAGACTCCATCGGTTCGTAATTATAGCGCTCTACTTCTACGAAATAATGCCGCATGCCCCCAGCCTTGCGTGCTGCCTGAAAAATGGACTCAAAATCCATCTCCCCACTTTCTCCGATTTCCTTCTCATCTTTAATGTGCAAGAGCTCGAAGCGACCGGGGTACTTGTCCATAAACTCCACTGGCGATACCCCTGCCTTCTGGCACCAGTATACATCCAGCTCAAATGTCACCAGCTCCGGATTCGTTTCTTGAATTAAAAAGTCTAACATGCGCACGTCTTCCACCTGTCGGAATTCCCAGTCATGGTTATGGAAACCGAATTTCAGTCCGCGCTCCGCGCAAATGGCCCCAATGGCCTCATAGTATTTTGCCCATGCAGCCAGAGCCGCTTTTGTTTCTGGCACTGGCATCGCTGGTTTTACTAAATATGTAGCACCCAATACGGCATGATCATCAGCAGCCTTTTTCCAGAAATCGGTGTGATACTGGTTTCCTGCCGCATCAAATTCCGGTCCCATCACATGAGCGGAACGTACCTGCAAGCCTAAGCCATCTACATGGCCCTTAAATTCTGTCGGACGCATGGTGTAAATTTTGCCATCGGCGTAGCTGGCCGTTTCCAGTTCCTTATAGCCGATGCCCGCTACTCGCTCCAAGCTCTTTTTGGGATTTGCCTGCATGTTATCGCGGATGGAGTATAACTGGATTCCGATGGTTTTTTGTCTCTTTTTTGCCCAGCTAATGCCAGGGCTTAGCAGGGTGCCAGCTAGCACTGTTCCGCTGAGAGCTAAAAATTCTCGCCGGCTAGTAGGATTCTTTTTCATGGGGTTTATGGGTTTTATAGGTTTGAAATAAAAAGGAGTGGGTAGCTTAAAAGGCTTCTGCTATCGTATACCGCAGTAGCCGAAAAGCAAGTAATCCGGATTCAGGTAAAACCATATCCGCAGCTACGCGAATACTAATCCTTTTTCCAAATTCATCGCTTAATTTAACGATTTGATGATCACCGTAATAGTTTACCTTATATAAACGGCCGAAAAGTAAGGGTTGGTCGAAGTTATCAGTCTTTTTTGTCTCCGGCAAAAGCTGCGCATGCTCAGGGCGAAAAAGCAACTGTACCTTAGTTCTAAATTCCGCGGCCCGGGGATCGGCGATGTAGCCGAAATCGGTATAAAACCCTTCGGTAGTAGCACTGGCTAAGATGGCATTTTGCTTGCCGAAAAAATTCGCCACATAGCCATTAGCAGGTTGTTCATACAGCGTTCGGGGCACATCTACTTGCTGCAGTCTACCCTGATGTAAGATCGCAATCCGATCTGCAGTCGACAGCGCATCCCGTGTGTCGTGCGTCACGAAAATGGCCGTAATCCCAGTCTTCTTGATGATAAGGCGAATTTCTTCCCGTACCTGATCTTTTAAGACGGCATCTAAGTTCGAGAATGGCTCGTCCATGAGTAGGATCTTAGGGTTTGGAGCTATGGCACGGGCTAGCGCCACACGCTGCTGCTGTCCACCAGAGAGCTGATGAGGATATTTTTTCACACTTTCCTGAAGCCCCACTAACCGAAGGGTGTTCATGGCCACCGTCTCTTGATCTTTTTTGGCGCCTTTTAGTCCGTAGCAGACATTTTCTAGCAGCGTGAGGTGTGGAAATAGGGCATAGTCCTGAAAGACCATGCCGATTTGGCGCTCATGCGCCGGCACCGTAAAACTACCTGAAACGATTTCTTTATTCAGCAGGCGGATACTTCCCGTGTTCGGGTGCTCTAAACCTGCGATAAGGCGAAGCAGTGTCGTCTTTCCTGATCCACTTTCTCCGATTAGGGCTACGATTTCTCCCTCCTCCACATCCAAATCCAGGTCGCGTACAGCATAGGACTTCGAGCTACTGTAGCGCTTCGATATTCCCTTAAGTTTTAATAAGGTCATGCTTGAGCTTAGGTGAATAAATTAAGCGCGCCTCTTAATCAGCTTATTTAAAATGATGATGGGGATAATTCCTGTAAGAATAATGACTAAAGAAGCGCTGGCCGATTCTGCTATCATCTCGTTCGTAGCCATATCGAATGCCTTCGTGGCTAAGGTGTGATAGTTAAAAGGCCTTAAGATCAAAGTTAAGGGTAATTCCTTTAAAACATCCACAAAGACGAGCAGAATACCTGAAATCAAGCTGGTTTTTACTAAGGGGAGCTCGATTTTTCGTAGTGTCCTGCTATTACGGCTTCCTAAAAGTCGGCTCGCCTCATGCACATGCATGCCTACCTTTTCGAATCCCGCTTCCACGGGATTATAGCCCACAGCCATAAAGCGTACGATGTAAGCGAAGACCAAGACGAAGAGCGTACCCGAAAGCACTAAGCCCATCGCTTCCTTAGAAACGAAGGTGGCATAGAGCCACTTATCTAAAGCTAAAGAAGGAATCAGCACCCCCACGGCGATGACAGCTCCCGGAATCGCATAGCCTAATGTGGCTACTTTTACTAAGGCTTTCATTTCCCGAAAAGGGGAGAGACGAAGGGCATAGAGTAAAACCACACTGAGGAAAACCACTAGCGCTCCCGTCATCGCAGCCAAAGTAAAGCTCCTGTAAATAAGCGTGAAAAAGGCTGCGTCGATGACTTTCGAATAGGTGAGCTTAGCCCAGTACAGCAGCTGTAAAAAGGGTATAAAAAAACTAACCGCGAAAAGCAGACCACAAAGCACTGTTAAAAGGGTTTGACGAGCAGGGCTCAGCCTCAGTCGGACAAGCGGTTTATTCAGCCCATTTACATTACTGTAGCGGCGCTGTCCGCGCTGTTTGGATTCGATAAATAAAATACTGAAGACAAAAACCATCAGCAAGGCCGCCAAATAAATGGCCGTATTCGCATCGCCCATAGAAAACCAGCTGCGGAATATGCCTGTCGTAAAGGTGCTTACGCCAAAGTATTTTACTGTTCCATAGTCATTTAATACCTCCATGGCCGCCAGCGCGATACCTGCCACGATGGCTGGGCGCGCCATCGGAAGTGCAATCTTAAAAAAAGTCTTCGTGCGACTCATACCGAGCAGGTAGGAGGCCTCTTGCAGCGTTTTGGACTGCTGAATGAAGGAAGCTCTGCTGATCAGGTACACGTAAGGAAATAAGGTAATGGAAAGAATAAAAATGGCTCCCGGCAGGTTCATTAAGTCGATCAAGCTGCCCTTCACCTGCAGGTCAAGACTGTTGCGCAGGAAACTTTGAATAGGGCCTGCATAGTCCAGGAGCCCTACATAAGTGTAGGCCATGATGTAACCGGGAAAGGCTAAAGGCAAAATCAGTAGCCATTCGAACCACTTACGCCCGGGAAAATCATACGTTGATACGAACCAGGCGCTGCTTACGCCCAGTAAAAAGGTAAAAAACGCTACCCCCACTAAGAGGAGTAGCGTGTTTTGAAAATAATGCGGAAGTAGGTTTTCGGCCATGTGCGTCCACGTATCCCCCGGACGTTCGAAAAGCTTCACGAAAATGGTCAGTAAAGGAGTGGCCACCAGGGCCAAAATAGCCAGCGCATAGGCCGTCCACTTGTTCCACCCATACAGTCTCTTCCCGCTTCTCTCTACTACTTCTGTACGCATTCTACTTAATTTATCTTATTTCCATCCCACTTGATCGAAGATCATAACAGCACGCTGGTTATTTTCTCCTAATATGGACAGGTTTAGATCATCCGATTTAAAGGCTCCCCATTTTTTTAATTGCTCTGAAAAATCTACATCCGCACGAACAGGGTATTCATAGTTGATATTCGCTAAAAACTGCTGAGACTCTTTATTAGCCAAAAATTCGATGAATCGGATGGCATTCTCTTTATTCGGTGCATATTTCGTGATGCCCGCACCCGAGATGTTCACATGCGTACCTCGATCGTCTTGATTTGGGAAGAAAACGGCGATTTGCTCCGCGGCCTTTCGCTCTTCTGCATTATCATCATTTAACATCAGCCCGATGTAGTAGGTATTCACGATCGCTACATCTCCCTCTCCAGACGCGATGGCCTTCACTTGATCCCGGTCACCGCCTTTTGGCGCACGCGCCAAATTTCCTAAAACAGCTGTCGCCCAAGCAGCCGCCGCTTCTTCACCGTTATGTTCGATAATGGAGGCCATCAGAGACTGATTGTATATATTTTCGGAAGAACGAGTGAGAATACGCCCCTTCCACTGCGGATCGGCGAGGGCCTCATAACTGCTGAGCTCCTCAGGAGAAACACGGTCCTTATGGTAAGCTAGGATGCGCGCACGGTAGGTAAGGCCGAACCAGTGGCCCGCAGGCTCACGGAACTTCGCCGGAATGGCTGCCTCTAGGGTGCTGGAACTTACTGGCTGTAAGAGATCCTTCTCCTGTGCTCGGTGAAGACGGCCGGCATCCACTGTAATCAATACATCAGCAGGGGAACTGGCGCCTTCTATTTCTAGCTTTTGGATAAGCTCATCCGCAGAAGCACTGACTACATTCACGCGAATGCCCGTCTCCTCTGTAAAGCGGTCAAACAACTGCTGATCCGCTTCGTAATGCCGATGGGTGTACACATTTACGACGCCAGCCGACTCCTCTTCAGAGCCAGAACCACCGCCACATGCAAAGAAACTGCCGGCCATAAAGCCGATGCCTAAAAGGCGAAGTAGGGATTTCTTCATCATCTTACGTTTATTTGACTGCAAAAATAATCACTATTTAAATCAAATCTAAATAAAACAAAAAAAGATTTTATCTTTGTAGGCAGAAAGCGATCTTAACCCCTTCGCGAAAACCCTTAGCAAGACACGAAACGATGACGATCCAACAGTTAGAGTACATCTTAGCCGTGGACAAGTACCGCCACTTCGGCCATGCCGCAGAATCCTGCTTTGTCACCCAGCCGACCCTAAGCGCTCAGATTCACAAGCTCGAAAAGGAGTTAGAGGTGACCATTTTTGATCGCTCGAAAATGCCCGTTATCCCTACCGAGATCGGTTCCCAGCTGATCGAGCAGGCGAAAAAGGTAGTGGCTGAAAGCAAGGGCATCTATGAAATCGTTAACCAAATGAAAGGCGACATCAGCGGGGTGGTCAAGCTGGGCATTATCCCTACCCTGGCCCCCTATCTCTTGCATCGTTTTGTGAAAAATTTTCTCTCCAAGTACCCGAAGGTGCAGCTGCAGGTGGAGGAGCTCATCACAGAGGAAGTCGTGCGCAAGCTGCGGAACGATGACCTGGATATCGGCATCATCGTCACCCCGCTGGAGGAACAAGGCATCTTAGAGAAGCCCCTTTTTTATGAAAAATTTTATGCCTACCTCTCTCCCGATCATCCGCTGCTGAAAAAGGAAGCCCTTACGGCCGCAGATTTAGAGGTAGATGACATGTGGATCCTCCAGCAAGGACACTGTTTCCGGGATCAGGTGCTTAATTACTGTAACCGGACCAAGTTTCAGCACATGAATTTTCACTACGAAAGTGGCTCGCTGGAAGGTCTGAAAAATATGGTAAATAAGTACCAAGGCCTGACCCTTCTCCCAGAACTGGCTACTGTGGAGCTGGAGGCAGAAGAGCAGCAGCGGTTACGTGGGTTTTCGGACACCCCACCCATTCGGGAGGTGAGCATGGTGCTGACGCGCAGCTTTTTAAAGCGCAAATTGGTCGAACTGCTCTACGAGGAAATCGTGGCCTCCGTTCCGAAGGCGATGACCTCGAAGGCACATGGTGTGGTGGTAAAATTTAAATATTGACCTTTGCGCCGCGGCGCAAAGGATTTCCACGTATATTCGGGCATGAAATGCTGGTTTCCTGTCTGTAAATCTGAGTGCAAGAGGCTTTCTTTACTTCGAAAGTCTTCGCGGTCAGGGAATGCTTATTTCCCCGTCATTAACAACTTTTTTTTACCCACCTTTAAGCTCCTAAACAGGTCTTCCAACCTGCTTGGAGTGGTTTTTTTCACCCTTTTCCTGCTTTCTGGTCTCGTGGAGGCGCAGGACAGCCGACCGAATTTCGCTAAGCGCTATCTGAATGGCATCTTTAACGATACCACCGACATCAGCCAGCCCCAATTCATCATTTATCCCACTCTCGCTTTCGCTCCGGAAACTTCTTGGGAAATCGGTGTTTCTCCACTCTATGTGTACTACGCACGCAGGGACACCTCGAACCGGCTTTCTGAGATTAATGGATTCGCTTTTGTGACCCTCGAAAATCAGTATGGTCTCCTGCTGGATCACGCCAACTATACGCACGAAAACAAGTGGTTTTTTCTAGGCAGTTTACGCGTACAAACTTTTCCGCTAAAGTATTTTGGCATCGGTATGGATGTGCCACTCGGACCAGGAAATGAATACTTAGCCATCGTAGATGCGAATCAAATCCAGTTTAAGGAGCGCGTCTTGCGTAAAGTTTCGGAGAATTTTTTTATCGGTCCCGAATTTGATTTTCAGCGGTTTTCTTCTGTGCGTTTTTTAAACAGGGAGGAGGCGCCGGCCTTCCAGCGTCCGCGAGGAGATGCCGGGAGCACGAATTTTGGACTTGGCTGGGGGCTGGTCTGGGACGAGCGGCATAATGTGCTGAATGTACGGCATGGCAACTTCCACGAGCTTGCCTACCTGCGCTATCATCCAGCGCTAAGTACCTTTGACTTTCATACCGTTATCAGCGATAATCGCATTTTTAGAACGGTGCGCCCGAATCAGGTGCTGGCCATTCAAGCGCTAGGTGTTTTTAATGCAGGTGAGGTACCCTTTAACCAGCTTGGGCTACTCGGTGGAGAAAGCTTGATGCGCGGCTATTACCTGGGAAGGTTTCGGGACAAGCATTACCTCGCAGGACAGGTGGAGTACCGCTTTTTACCCCTACCGCTGGGCTTTACGAAGCGACTTGGGGCAGCTGTTTTCGCTGGTGCGGGCAGTGTGGCGCCCCGTCTGCGGCCAGAAGCGTTTACGAAGCTGGCCTATTCCGGAGGGGCGGGCCTTCGTTTTCTTTTGTTCCCGAAAAAGGACATCTATACCCGCTTGGATTATGCACTCACCCCAGAGGGAAGTGGTGTCTATTTTTTCATCGGGGAGGCGTTTTAGCAGCCACTTTCACATTTGTGCACATTCTTTTTAGCAGGGCCTAACCGGCCAAAGCCCCCGTTTTCAGATATTCATAGAGTGTCGCTAATTTGGTGATCGGAAGCACCTCGATCTGACGGTATTTGTTTAAGTCTATCCCTTTAACTGCATATTTGGATAGCATTATCTGTTTAAAACCAAGTTTTTCAGCCTCAGAAATGCGGCTTTCGATGCGATTTACAGCCCTGATTTCTCCCCCTAAGCCTACTTCTCCTGCGAAACAAAGTGTCTCCGGCACCTGCAGGTCTTCATAGGAGGAAATTAGCGATGCGCAGGCAGCCAAGTCCAGGGCTGGATCATCGACCCGCAGGCCGCCAGCCACGTTTAAGAACACGTCCTGGGCTCCCAGACGCATGCCACCACGTTTTTCCAGCACCGCCAGGAGCATGTTGAGCCGCTTCGCATCGTGTCCGGTGCTGCTCCGCTGTGGGGTTCCATAGGTGGCGGCGCTCACTAAGGACTGAATTTCGATCAGTAATGGGCGATTTCCTTCCATCATAGCACCGATGGCTACCCCGAAGGAAACCTCTTCGCGCTGGGTCAGTAAGATTTCAGATGGATTAGGCACTTGGCGCAGGCCCTCCGCACGCATCTCGTAGATGCCCAGCTCTTGGGTGCTTCCAAAGCGGTTTTTGCTCGTGCGTAGGATTCGGTAGGAGAGATGCCGATCCCCCTCGAACTGCAGCACTGTGTCCACCATGTGTTCGAGCACCTTTGGTCCCGCGATGGCTCCATCTTTCGTGATATGTCCGATTAAAAAAACGGGTGTATGGGTTTCTTTTGCGAACTTCATGAGTTGCGCCGTACATTCCCGCACCTGACTAACGGAGCCTGCTGCGGATTCTACTAGGGGGCTGGCTAAGGTCTGAATGGAATCGATGATAAGTACTTCGGGCTCCAGCTGATTGACGGCCTGAAAAATGGCCTGTGTATTTGTTTCGGCGAGCAGAAAAAGTGTATCCGACTGAAAAGGCATGCGTAGTGCACGCATTTTTATCTGCTGCTCACTTTCCTCTCCTGATACGTAGAGCACTTTTTGATGAAGGGTAAGCGCGATTTGTAGCATCAGGGTAGATTTTCCGATACCGGGTTCTCCTCCTATGAGCACGAGTGCACCCGGCACGATCCCTCCGCCCAAAACACGGTTCAGCTCTTCATCAGCCGTATGGAGGCGAGTTTCCTGCCGCTCTTCCACATCCATGAGGCGAATGGGTGCGGCCTTTTTGGCCTTCAGGCCGCCAGAGGATACTTCCTTCCACTCGCTTTTTCCGGAGGTATCTTTTTGGACGACTTCTTCCACATAGGTGTTCCAAGACCCGCAGGCCGGACATTTACCCACCCATTTTGGGCTTTGCGCCCCACATTCCTGACAGAAAAATGTTGTTTTTACTTTCGCCATAGCCGCTCTTTTCAGCAGTAAAACTATCGAATTCAGCGCGCATGTGCTAACGGGAAAGTGGAAAAAGCTTTGTCCTCCCTTTGGCCGGCAGGCCCTGGGCTACTTATTATGCATCCGACGCACGACTCCCTCGAAGAGTGCCACGCCGGTGGGAATCAGCTCGTCGGGGAAATCATAGGTAGGTGCATGCAGCTGGGCTAATTTTTCCCCCGCCCCGAGCCCAAAGAGCACGGTGGGCATCTCCGCGGAAAAGACGCCGAAATCCTCCGACCAGCGAAAAGGAATCCGTATATGCTTGGTCGATAGGCGGAGCGATTTCGCCGTTTCGTTCACCTGTTCCCAGGCCTTGGGGTGGTTTTGCGTGGCCGCAAAATTTTCTACCCAGTCCACCTCACATCCCAGCCCATAGCTATCCGCGATGGAGTGGGCGAGTTTTTCGCTGTAATCCCGCAGCTGCTTTAGGGTTTCGTCCTCGTAGGCGCGCAAGGTGAGCATGAGGGTAGCTTCCCCTGGTGTGGTCCCAAAAGCCCTGCTGCCAAGCTGCGCATGTACTACGGTGACCAAGCTAAATTTTTTCATGGCATCCGGCAAATACTGTAACGCCACGATGGTTTTGCTCATAGCCTCGGCGGGACTAAGGCCGTCTTCGGGGTGGGCGGCATGGGCAGTTTTTCCGGATAGCTCGATGATCATGCCTACAGAAGCTGCTGCAAAACTGTTTTTTTTCAGCACAACTTCGTGGAGGGGATAGCCGGGCAAGTTATGCAGCGCAAAAGCGGCATCAATGGGGCCCAGTGACTCGAATTTTTCGTCGGCAAGTATAGCTTGAGCACCTTCTCCGGTTTCTTCTGCGGGCTGAAAAAGGAGAACGACTTCACCTGTCTCCGGTCGCTGTGCTGCCAGCTGCTCCCCCAGGCCACAAACTATGGCCATGTGACCGTCATGACCGCAGAGGTGGCCCTTTTCAGGATCTTTACTCGCATGGGAGAAGGTATTGGTTTCTCGTATGGGGAGGCCATCCAGCTCGGCTCGGAAGAGGCTTCTGGGGCCAGGGTGCTCTCCTTTAAAAACGAAGGCGAGGCCCTTTCCACCGAGTGCCTCTAAGGTGTGGTCCGGCCCCAGTTTCTCGAAAAAAGAAAGGATATATTCGGCTGTTTGGGACTCTTCTCCCGCTACTTCTGGCTGCTGGTGGAGTTCCCGCCGCAGGTTTCGTAAACGATCAAATTGCTCTTTTTGCATGCTTATTATCGGTTTAGGATCCTGTTTTGCTAGGCGCAAAAAAAACGCCGAAAGTACAATATGCTAAATTTTTCTACCTAATTCCAGTTTTTTCAGCTATTTAGAATTGTGGGAGGGTGAAAATGCAGCCAGAGGGAATTTTTTTGCAGAGAATTTTGCTACCTTAGGGTAAAGGATAGAAAAATGAACGAAGTACAGCGCAAGGCCCTAGAGGCAGAAAAAGCCCGTCTAGAGGCGACTCTTACAGGAGATATGTTTCAAGATATGGAGACGAAAGATGCCATTCATAACATCGACATGCAGTTAAAGGGAGTGAAGCCGATGGACAGCGCGATCGACTGCATCGGTTGTGGCAGCTAACTGCATGGCGGCATTTCGGTATTTTGTTTTGTATAAGCCTTTCGGCATCCTTAGTCAGTTTTCGGGGGATCCGGACACTACGCTGGGATGTCTTTTTCCTTTTCCAAAGGAGGTCTATCCAGTGGGAAGACTGGATAAGGACAGCGAAGGCTTGCTGCTGCTTACTGACGACAAGGCCCTCAACGAATATCTTTTACATCCCAGCCGAGGCCATAGCAGGACCTATTATGTACAGGTGGAAGGTGTTCCCTCCCCGGAGGCGCTGCTGACACTTTCGGAGGGGGTGAGCATTCGCGTGGACGGCAGGGACTATCGCACGCTGCCCGCTGTGGCGAAGGAGCTGAGGGAGTCTCCCGAGCTGCCCGAGCGAAATCCGCCTATTCGCTTTCGCAAATCTGTGCCCGATAGCTGGCTCTCGCTGTGTTTAATAGAGGGTAAAAACAGACAGGTACGTCGCATGACGGCTGCTGTAGGTTTACCCACTCTGCGGCTGGTACGCTGGAGCATGGAGGGACTAGACATCGCAGGCTATCAGGTAGGAGAGGTGCGGGAATTCGATCAAGAGGAGCTTTTTCAACTGTTAAAAATTGATAAAAAGCGTTTGTATGCGGCGAAGGGTTCCGAGAAGTGGGGAGGAGTTCGTAATTTCACCCGCACGAAGCCACGTAAAGGAGGCAGATAATGCCTTTTATCACAAATCGTCGGTGGATTTTTGCCGTAAGGCATAATTTATACTAATTTTAGACGTTTCTAACGTTTCGAAGCTTTCGGGCTTAACAAGACGTTCGTCTATCGTATTTCATAATTCGCTTAAACATGCATCAGGAGCAAATCCAAGAGGTATTACAGGAGGTTAAAAAGGTCGTGGTGGGTCAAGACAGAATGGTAAACCGTCTGTTGATCGGCCTCTTCACGAATGGACATATATTATTAGAGGGGGTACCTGGTCTGGCCAAGACCTTAACGGTGAATACCCTCGCGAAGGTGCTGAAGCTGGACTTTCAGCGCATTCAGTTTACGCCTGATCTTCTACCTTCCGACTTAATCGGGACGATGATTTACAATCAGCAGGAGTCTAATTTTGAGGTGAAAAAGGGTCCTATTTTCGCTAACATCATTTTAGCGGATGAGGTGAACCGTTCTCCAGCGAAGGTGCAGTCTGCCTTGCTCGAGGCCATGCAGGAGAAGCAGGTGACGATAGGAGAGACGACATTTCTGTTAGATCGCCCTTTCTTGGTTTTGGCCACCCAAAATCCGGTAGATCAGGAGGGAACTTACCCTTTGCCGGAGGCACAGGTCGACCGTTTCATGATGAAGGTGCATATCGATTATCCGACGAAGGAGGATGAGCTAGAGGTGATGCGTCGGATGGCCAATTTACAGTTTTCGGCACAGATTAACCCGATTCTCGGCAAGGAGGAAATTTTCGCCATCCGAGATAAGATCAATCAAGTAAAAGTAGCAGAGCCCTTAGAAAAGTATATCATTGAATTGGTGTTTGCGACCCGATTCCCGAGTCAGTATGGGTTGAAAGAGGAAGCGAAATACATCCAGTTTGGGGTTTCGCCGCGTGCTAGTATTAATCTTAACTTAGCGGCGCGAGCGGTGGCCTTGTTAGATGGGAGAGATTATGTGCTTCCCGAGGATATTAAGGAAATCGCGGAGGATGTGTTAAACCACCGAATCATCTTGAATTATGAGGCGGAGGCGGATCATGTAAACAGCCGTGATTTGGTGAAAACGCTTTTGGATAAAATTCCGATCAATAAATCTGTAGCGTATAATTAGCAGCGGGTGACCATCAGGGGATGGGTAGATTCGGGTTTTCGTTCTGCTTGCCCTTTTTGAAAGCATCGAATCGGCATTTAAGAAGGGCTTAAGACAAAGGAAGTTTTAAGCCCTTTTTCGTTTGGTAACTTTTTGTTCACATGTGAAGCCCTGTTTTGGCATGATTTTCAGGTTTTCCAAACAATCTGTGGCTGTGTGTTAAATTTTTTGTTTTTGTTTTGTCTTCGGTACGACTAAAATGTAATGATTCAGTAAAATACTTTTTAATCTTTCGGTTTAAATCTTCCGCACCTTTGCAGCGATCTAACATGCTGTATGATGCTACGAATTTTACCCCTCGTTTTATTTCTTTATTTCTCAAGTCTCGGACTGCTGTATGCGCAGTCGGGAAGTGTGCGCGGAGTTGTGAAAGACTTTGCTACTGGTGAGACGATTATCGGTGCGAATGTTTTTCTCGAAGGTACAGGAATCGGTGTCGCCACCGGCTTGGATGGTGATTTTGAGTTGGCGAAAATAGAGCCAGGTCGCTATAATCTCGTGGTTTCTTTTATTTCTTATAAGACCATGCGCTTCGAAAATATCGAAGTCTTTTCTGAAAAAGCTACTACCGTCCAGGTGGAACTTCAAGAAGATCTCGGGGATTTAGGCGAGGTATTAGTGATGGCGAGTAGGGAAACAGGTTCCGCTATCGCAGTGGTTTCAGAGATTCGCAATTCTCTTCAAGTGGTAAGCGGTATTTCTTCGGATCAGATTAAGCTTTCTCAAGACGGAAACGCGGCGCAGGTGATGAAGCGGGTTTCGGGGGTAAGTATCGTTGACAATAAATTTGTGCGCGTTCGTGGTGTGGATGACCGCTATAATGTGGTGATGATTAACAATGCCCTGGCGCCGAGTACGCAGGTAGATAAGCGTACGTTTTCTTTTGATTTGATTCCGAGTGATTATTTAGATCGGATGATGATTTATAAGTCTCCTTCACCGGAAGTGCCAGGAGATTTTGCTGGTGGTATGGTGAAAGTATTCACGAAAAACACGGTAGATGAGGATTTTTTGACCTTTGGTATGGGCTTTGGCTACCGTGCAGGCACGACCTTTAACACGCACAAGACGACGGAAACCTCACCGACCGATTTTTTAGGTTTTGATAGTTCCAGGGGATTGCCTGCGGGATTTCCAAGTACGGAAACGCTAACCACTACGAGTACGACAAGCCCGCAGCGTTTCGAAGCTGCGCAGATGTTGCCGAATAACTATGCCATCCAAGAAAGAATGGCCACCCCGAACGCCAGTTTTGGCCTTGGCTATGGAAAGACCTGGCGCCTGCGTAGCGGAAATGCCACGCTTTCCACGGTGAATAGTTTAGGATGGGCACAAGATTATCAGTTTTTTCAGGCCGAGCGTAACCGCTACTTTTTTCCGGTGCCGGGAGAAATTACCGAAAAGCGTGATAGCTACCTAGACGATTATCACGCCAAAAGCCATGAGGTTTCTTTACTTTCCAACTGGCAGCTCCGCCTGAGTCCCTATACCAAGTTCTCGTTCCGCAATATGTTGAATGTTACGGGAACGAATGAAACCATCATACGAAATGGATTTGATTTCGTTCAGCGGACAGAAGGCGCGCGCGATTATGCTTTTCGTTACGAGAGCCGTGCACTTTATGCCGGTCAGCTGGAGGGTATTCACCTTTCTCGTGATGAGATGACGAAGGTCAACTGGGTGCTAGGGGGCAACTGGGTGCAGCATCAGGAGCCTGATTTCCGAAGACTTCGCTCTACTTTTAATGCAGAGGGAACTGAGGGCCAGTTTGTGTTTATCGATCCACCTGCCTCTAGCCCACAGGATATGGGCCGTTATTTTGGCTACCTGAGTGATTGGGGTTTGAGCCAGGGGCTCAATTTCGAAAAGAAGTTTTCCGGTGTAGAAAAAGATCGTCCGCGGATCTTTCGTGCCGGCTATCTGGCGGACTACAAAGCACGTGATTTTAATGCACGTTACATCAGTACGGTTTTTCCGGGAACGCATGATTTCGCGAACCGCGAGCGTTTAATTCGGCTACCTTTAGAGGAAGTTTTTGCACCTGAAAATTTCAGAGCAGGCGATGGGTGGAGTATTTTAGAAGGAACCCGAGCAACAGATGCTTATGAGGCACAAACCTTTATCGGTGCGGGTTATGTAGGAGGTGTTTTTCCTATCGGATCTTTTAATTTAAGCGGTGGACTACGTACAGAATATAGCATTCAGCAGTTAGACAGCCGTAATCAGTTGGGTGACGTTCGCGTAGACACCCGGAAGCTGGCCGCCTTACCCTCTCTGAATATAGATTATAATTTTACGCCGAAATCACTTGTGAGAGCCGGTTATGGACGCACACTTAATCGTCCTGAGTTTCGTGAATTCGCTCCCTTTTTATATTACAGTTTTGAGTTTATCGCGGGGTTTTTCGGAAACCCTGATTTAGAGATCGCTACGATTGATAATTTCGATTTGCGTTTCGAGATTTATCCGAATGAAGGAGAGATGTTCAGTATCGGGGCTTTTTATAAGTTTTTTCAAAACCCCATCGAGACGGTACAACAGAACGTAACGGAGCAACTCCAGTTTACTTATGCTAATGCTGTAGACGCCACGGTATACGGGATCGAGTTCGAAGGCAGAAAGGCGCTTTCTACCTTGACGGATATTCCGGTGCTGAAGGATCTTTCATTTAATGTAAATGCCAGTCTGATTTGGTCAGAAGTCTTCTTAGGCGATGATGTCCGCTTTCAAGATTCGCGCCGTGCGCTGCAGGGCCAGTCTCCCTATGTCTTAAATGCGGGCTTATTTTATAACCATCTGTCCAGTGATCTGAATGTCGGCATCGCCTATAACGTGACGGGTCCTCGGATTTTCGTGGCGGGAAATGCGAACAATCCTGAAATCTATGAATTACCACGGCACCAGGTGGATCTTACAGTGAGCAAGGTCTTCCGAGACCGAACGACGCTAAAGGTAGGGATTCAAGACCTACTAAACTATCAGTACCGCTTCTTCCAGGATTCGAATTTTGACCGCAGAATCGACACTTCCATCGATGATCCGATGTATCTCTGGAGAAGAGGAACGCTTTATACCGCATCACTTACTTACAGAATCAAATAAACTTTTACTACCAATTTATTAGTACCATGAAAAATCTCTTTAAAATCTTTGCGCTAGCGGCTTTTACTGCTATGACAGTAGCCTGTAGCGATGACACTCCCACGCCGATAGTAGATGAACCAGGCGAGCCGGATCAGGAACTTCTTGTGGATTTAGAAGGAAATTTAACAACGCAGACATTAACTGCTGATAAGCAGTACCTTTTAAAAGGCCAGGTATTCGTTCGAAATGGACAGACGGTGACGATCGAACCAGGGACGATTATTTACGGTGAAAAACGTTCTAAGGGAACACTTATCATCGACAGAGGGGGTAAGTTAATCGCGCGTGGTACCCGTGAAAATCCAATTATCATGACCTCCGCGCAGCGTCCGGGTGAGCGAGACCGCTCTGACTGGGGAGGTTTAGTGATCGCGGGCCGTGCGAAAACAAATCAGATCGATCCGGCAGTAGAGGGTATCGACCCGATTTTAATCTTCGGTGGAGATGATGATAATGACAATTCCGGCGAATATGAATACATCCGCGTAGAATATGCAGGGATCGAATTGACTCCGAATAACGAGACGAACTCGATTACCATGGCAGGTGTAGGAAAAGCTACTTTCATGGAGCACCTGATGGTCTCCTTTGGCGGTGATGATGGTTTCGAGTGGTTTGGCGGAAACGTAGATGGCCGTTATTTTATCTCACATTCTACCTGGGATGACGATTTAGACGTGGACTTCGGTTATAGCGGAAACGTACAGTTTGCCCTCGTGGTGAGGAATCCGTTCTACGCAGATCAGTCTCAATCGAATGCTTTCGAATGTGATAATGGACCGAATGATAATGACGTGCAGCCTTATACGACAGGTACTTTCTCTAATGTGACCGTTTACGGACCTCGTGACCGTGTAGGTCGCTCTATTTCTGGAAACAATTTTCATGCGATCGATTTAAGACGCCGTACAGCGGTTTCGATATTCAATTCCGTCTTGACGGGCTTCCCAACAGGTGTTCGTTTTAATACGGCCTCCGTTACAGAGCAGTACCGTTCAGGCACTGGAGTTTTAGCGAATAATATCATCGTAAATCCAAATGCTAATTTTGCTGCCGGTGGCGGTGCGAATGTCGCTGACGTAGAAGAAATCTGGACGGCGACGAATCAGACTTTTGCCCTTCCTGCTGCAGATGGCCCCTGGGAAGATTTTTATCGTGAGCTTGGACTACGTCCAGAAAACTTCTTCGCTCGCTACACGATCCGTACTTATCCAGCGAACCCGGACTTCACCCTACTTTCTGGTGGGAGCTTAGCAACTGGCGCCTCCTTCGAAAATGCGAAGTTTAACGAGGCTGGAAGAACGACCTTCTTCGATAAAAACGTTCCCTTCGTAGGTGCTTTTGGCAGTACGGACTGGACGGATGTATGGGCAGAATTTAACCCGCTCGATATCGATTACACGAAGATGTAAGTTGGCATCAACCACTACCTATCCTTCCTTCATCAGGGGCTGCTTGCGTGAGCGGCAGCCCCTATTTTCCCTTGTACCCCTGCTGTATATGTTGAACGTACGATCCTTACTTCTTTTTTTAAGTCTATTAGGCCTTTTTAGCCAGTGTCAGCCTGCGAACCCTTACGCTGCTGAGCAGCTTTCCTCTCGTGAGCAGCATGCCCTACTGCTGAGTAGCATCCGGTATTTAGGCCATCTGCCAAAAAAAGCAAACCATGATACGAAATTCCAGCCCGTCTACGATACGTATTATAGCCAATTGGCGCTGGATTACACCGTAGATGCCTACTTTCAAGACGATGCTTATGAGTATTTCTTGGCTAGCCGCATTGCCCCCTCATTGAAGGTGAAAAAGGTAGCCACGGGCGTAAAAATTCAGCGAAATGCTGATGGTCAGCTGCTGTACTACGAAGAAGTTTTCCGTACTTGGAAATTTGAGGAAGAGGAGCTTCTAGAGAAGGGCCTGTTTCTTTTCGGCAAGATGGTCCGTGGGGAGGACTTGACCCCCTTTTTACCGCAGCATTCTGGTGAGGAGGAGTACATCGAATTTCCTGATCAGCGTGTTTACTTTGATGTAGAAGCGAGGAGATGGCAGGTGCGTGCTGGCGCGCAGGAAGACAGTCTGGGTTTGCTTTAAGGGTACGGACGGGCCCTGAAAATTAACTGTTGGCCTTTGCTGTGTGATGCAGTGAAGGCTTTTTTGCGCCGCGGCGCAAAAGTTTAGCACAAGCAGTCTTCCATTCCGTGCATTTTAATTAATTTTGCAGCTATGGCAAAACAAGAACAAACAGCGGAAAACGCCCAGTTAAAAGATATAATCGCCCACGCGAAAGAGTACGGCTTCGTCTACCCCTCGTCAGAAATTTACGACGGCTTGCAGGCTGTTTACGATTACGGTGCTTATGGTGTGGAGCTGAAAAATAATTTAAAGCGTCTTTGGTGGGAAACGATGACGCGATTGAATGAAAACATCGTAGGAATCGATGCGGCTATCTTCATGCACCCGACCACTTGGAAGGCATCAGGACATGTGGATAGCTTTAATGACCCGATGATCGATAACAAGGATTCCAAGAAGCGGTATCGGGCAGATGTTTTGATCGAGGAGCATGCGGCGCGTTTTGAGGAGGCGGGTGATGTGACACGTGCCCAAGAGCTTTTAGCGGAGATGGGTCGCCTGTTGGAAGCAGAAGACCTCGCTGGTGTGCGTGACCTGATCATTCGCGAGGGCATTTCCTGTCCGCTGAGTGGAACGACGAACTGGACGGAGGTACGGCAGTTTAACCTCATGTTTTCTACTCAGGTAGGTTCTGTAGCAGAGGATGCTTCTACGATTTATCTGCGTCCGGAGACGGCTCAGGGGATCTTCGTTAATTTCTTAAATGTCCAGAAGACTGCGCGCATGAAGGTACCTTTCGGCATCGCCCAGATCGGCAAGGCATTTCGTAATGAGATTGTGGCCCGCCAGTTTATTTTCCGTATGCGGGAGTTTGAGCAGATGGAAATGCAGTTTTTTGTGCGCCCCGGTTCAGAGCTGGAGTGGTATCAGCAGTGGGCAGAAAATCGTGTGAAGTGGCATTTAGCACTGGGTATCCCGGAGGAGAAGCTGCGCCGTCATGATCACGAGAAGCTCGCACATTATGCGAATGCAGCCTTAGATATCGAGTATAAGTTTCCTTTTGGCTTTAAAGAGGTGGAGGGAATACATTCCCGTACAGACTTTGACTTAAAAAGTCATCAGACATTTTCGAAAAAGAAACAGCAGTATTTCGATCCGGAAATCAATCAAAACTATATTCCCTATGTGATCGAGACTTCCATCGGAGCGGATCGATTGTTTTTAATGACGCTTTGTAATGCCTATGTGCAGGAAGAGGTGGAGGGTAAGAGCAGGACTTATTTAAAGTTTCATCCCGCTATCGCGCCGGTGAAAGCAGCGATTTTGCCACTGACGAAGAAAGATGGGCTCCCCGAGAAGGCTGCCGAGATCGTGAAAGCCTTAAAATACGATTTCAACATTATTTACGAGGAGGCTGCTTCTATTGGCAAGCGTTATGCGCGTCAGGATTTAATCGGTACCCCATTCTGTATTGCGGTGGACCACCAGACTTTAGAGGATAATACAGTGACGATTCGCCATCGCGATACGACGAATCAGGAGCGTGTGCCGATGGATAGCCTGCATGCAAGGCTTAGTGAGGCCTGTAGTTTCCGCAGGGTTTTTGAGCGGTGTTAATCGGAATGAATCGGTTTTAAAGAACTCTGGGCCTTAGCCTTAAAAAACAAAAAGATCCCTTAAAGGATCTTTTTGTTTTTTAAGGCTATTCGTAATTGCCTGTTTTGGGCGTATGCATGCTGTCTTATTATTTGAATTTTCCCAGAACTCTGAAGAGATTGAATACTCTATAAGGTATATATAGTAAATCTTAAAACAATTTTATATAGAAATATGTATTTTAGTATTTTTATAAAAAAATGTTTACCTTTTAAAGCTTTTGATTTACATTTTTAATCACTGAGATATACAGATAAGTAAAAAAAATACTTTCTGCCTACTTTTTAAGTCTTTGGTTTTACTGATGAATTGCTATTTTTTTAAAATTTAATAACTCATTTCGTCATTTGATAATATATTCTTTGGTTTATAGGGCAAGTTTATCAGGAGCGCATACTGAGTGCGCCATTCCTATTTCTGGTATCCAAATCAGTTTAACTTGCATCCTTTCATGCCCTAAGTCACGTTAAAATATTAATCGGTGCTACTCAATCCACATCCCCACAAACTAACTGGTTGTCTCGATCGATTTTTCCGCCTGTAAGCAGTTAAATTTCTCCCACAGCCCTGACAATTACGAGCACTTTCGTATCCATTTCGAAATTATCTATATGTAACAAGTATCCTTATGAAACGCTATTTTCAATTATCGTGGGCTATTTTCTTCGCTATCGTTTGTCTGTACTACACGAAAATCTTTCTGCTAACTTCTTTTTCCTTTAATCATTACGACGTTCTTTATTTCCGAAACTATTTTTTCTGTAGTTTAGGCCTTTACTTCTATGGTTTATATAGGCGAGATCAAAAGCTTTTACCTGAAATAGAGACGGATGAAGTCGATGAACGTGCACAGCCCAGAGGCTTTCGCTTTCACTTTAAGCGTCTAGCTAACCAAGCCGTTCCTGCTCTATTCCTTCTTTTTTATACTGTGATTCACATCTTTTCACTTGCAGAAAACTCTTTTGATTTAGTGTATGTGGCCTTTGATATAGCAACCATAGGCATCCAGTACATTAGCTTTTTAGCCGCCATCGCTTTAATAGCGACCTTTGGGTATAAGGACGTTCTCAACCTTTTATTGATGACACTTCTGCTCATCTCCACTTTAAACATCTCCGCAAATGCTATGGGAGAAAACATGCTACTCCTCTTGAATCCATTTACAGGATGGGCCTACTCCATTCATTTTATGGATCATTCTCTTTGGTATATTAAGCTTTCGCTTCTGATCGTTATCGCAGGAATTCTCTACACGCGCATGCTTAAAAGGCCGCAGCCCACTAAAAATGTTCAGCGCTCCCTTTCGAAGTAAGGACATACGCCTTTTTTACAGCCTCCGACAGAAGAGCAGGCAAGTAACTGCCTCCAGCTTCTATCGAACGCTTTTGGGAGAAATTACCCTTTTCTCTCGTTTTTAGCCATCCCATAACGGAGTTTTTTCTTATGGAAAGACGCTTATCAGCTGGGCTGTCCTATGCTGGTGTAAAGATCCGGTACTTTTCCCCCTTTCCTCCACATAGTTCCTAAGAATTCCTTCCTACAGCGAAAACAGGCCCAAAAAAAATGTGTTAATTAGGGGTATGAAAGAAAAAAGAGCGCTCGTCATCGGCTCAGGAGTAGCGGGCCTGGCCGCCTCCATCCGTCTGCGTCAGCAGGGCTATGCCGTAGACGTCTTCGAGGCCAATGCTTACCCGGGAGGAAAACTAGCTGAAATTCGCCTAGGAGGATACCGCTTCGATGCCGGCCCCTCCCTATTCACCCTGCCGGAAGAAGTAGAAGACCTCTTTCGCATCACCGGCAGGAAGCCCGAAGATTTTTTCACCTACGAAAAACTCGATATCACCTGTCACTACTTTTGGGAAGGAGGAAAAACCCTAAAAGCCTATGCAGACCCGCACCTCTTCGCCACAGAGGCTGGCCATAAATTTGGGGAGCCTGCCGAAAACATCCTCGCACATCTGAACCAAAGCGCCTTCATGTACGACAAACTGGCGCCCCTTTTTATGTACCGCTCCCTGCACCGGCTGCAGACCTGGACCAATACCGACGCCCTAAAAGCCTATGGGCAGCTGCATAAGCTGGGCCTTTTCTCTACCATGCATCAAGCGAACGCACAGGCGCTCCAGCATCCCAAGCTCGTCCAGCTCTTTAATCGATACGCTACCTATAATGGCTCTAACCCCTATGAAACACCCGCGACCCTTAACATCATTCCCCACCTAGAATTTAATAAAGGCGCCTTTTTCCCGAAAAAAGGCATGCACGACATCACCCAGTCCCTGTATAAACTGGCCCAGTCCATCGGTGTACAGTTCCACCTGAACAGCCCCGTAGAAGAAATCATCGTAGAAAAAGGGAAGGCGCTCGGGGTGGTGGTCTCCGACCAAAGGATCTTCGGCGACCTCGTAGTCAATAATATGGACATGGTGAATGCCTATAAAACAATTTTGCGCAAGCAAAAACAACCTAAACGCCTGCTCAACCAACCCAAATCCAGCTCTGCCCTGATTTTCTACTGGGGCATCCGAAAAGAATTTCCCGAACTTGGACTGCATAATATCCTCTTCTCCGAAGACTATCAAAAAGAATTTGACTACATCTTTAACCGGAAAGAAATCTATAAAGATCCCACGGTGTATATAAACATTACCTCCGTCCATAAGCCGGACGATGCGCCTAAGGGAGGGATGAACTGGTTTACTATGATTAATGTGCCAAATAACCAAGGACAAAACTGGGAGGTCTACATCCGAAAGGCGCGGCGCTACATCCTGGAGAAAGTAGAGCGCGTCCTCGGCACAGACATCAGCCCGCTGATAGAGGTAGAAGAAATTCTCGACCCGAGAAGCATCGAAAGTAAAACGAGTAGCGCACAAGGGGCCCTTTACGGAAATAGCTCGAACAACCGCTTCTCTGCTTTTTTGCGCCATGCCAATTACAGCCCGAACATAAAAAATCTATACTTCTGTGGGGGCTCCGTGCACCCGGGGGGAGGTATTCCCCTGGCTCTGTTATCCGCCAGGATCGTGTCCGAAATGATCGAAAAAAAACAGCACCATGGATAACATGCCCCTGAAAAAAGGCCAAAGGCCTAAGCGACTCCGTCCCATCGACCGCCTGCGCTTGATTTTCGAAGAGCAACTCAGCGTCCTGACCCTGGCAGAG
Source organism: Nitritalea sp. (assembly GCF_054166705.1). NCBI lineage: Bacteria > Pseudomonadati > Bacteroidota > Cytophagia > Cytophagales > Cyclobacteriaceae > Nitritalea > Nitritalea sp. The sequence continues at coordinate 434,859 of NZ_JBSZCV010000008.1, read as the reverse complement.
CCGCTGGCCATCTTCTCCATGCAGGACTATATGGAAAAAATGGGACAGCAGGGTTTCCATAGTGCCTTTATACAGGATGAAGCCGGCCACTATTGGTGTTTCGAGGCAGATGATGAGCGCCCGCGTCCGGTGGAGGAAGCAGACTGGCTCCCACCAGAGACCCCGCTGCTCAGCGTCTTCCGGCTGCTCCAAGAAAAGAGACGCTACTTCATCCGCGATGAAGAACAGCTACCCGCTTATATCGTCACCCGAACGGACCTGGATAAAATGCCGATGCGCCTCGGAATTTTCGGTATGATCAGCATATTTGAGACCTTCTTAAAAGAAAAAATCCGTCATGAAATAGCCGACTGGCAAAGCTCCATTTCTGCCGAGCGCTTAGCGGCAGCCACACAGCTCTACGCCACTAAGCGCGCACGAGAAGAAGAAATCGACCTGGTGCAGTGCTTGCAGTTTGGCGATATCGGAAGCATCTATTCGAAACAGCAGCGCTTCCGGGCCTTCGATCCGACGCTGAGCCGCGACCGCTGGGTGGAGCGCATGAACGCCATCGGGAAACTTCGCGATGCACTGGCACACTCTCAGGCACACTTAGGCCTTTCTTGGCCTGAAATCGGCACCTTAATCGCCTTCATCCGCTCGGTCGTAGACGAATGAAGGCGAGTAAATCCGCTGCGTTTAACGCATAATCGGCTGCGGAAAAACAGGTAGGCTTTCGAAACCGCGTTCCCCCACTGCCTGCACAGCAAAGAAGTAATTATCCTTCGAATAAGGAAGCTCCATGCGCGTCTCCGTAGTAAAAAACTTTTTCTCCCACATCGACTGATCCGTTTCGCGCATCAACACGTAATAGCCCACCGCTTCACCCGTTTCGGGGGCTTCCCACTGGAGCGTCGTCGAGTTACTAAGGCGTCGCACGTCGATGCCCACCTGGCGAGGTGCAGAGGGTGCGGTGGCTAAAGCAGCGAGATTCGCGACATTTAGGGCCGTCACCTTTTGCATGTACGCATAGTCCACGAACTCGGGCAGATCGCCATACTGGATGCCGTCCTCCACGCGCACATCTTCATGCTGATAGTAATAATTTTCGTTCATCTCACATACCCGTATGGCCGTGAAGCCCTCCCGGGCAAAGGGTGTCTGATCTCCTCCCCGTAAAAAGCGATCCGAACGGTAGATAAGTTTGACCTCCAGCTGATCCACATAGCGCTCTCCAACCTCTTTCATGTAGCGAGCAAGCTGGCGAGATGGACTGTCATTTTCTGCGTTCGTGTAGCGACGAATGGCCGCTCCCCGCTCGGTCTCAGCGACTGGGATGCCCTCAGAAAAGATGCGGACACGGGTATTGTCTGCCAGCTCGGTACCCGAAGAGCGACTATTCCCGATCATGTCATTATTGAGCATGGCGACTAGGTTCCACTCTTCGGCCTTAGCGCGTTTGGCCATGTGCTCAGCGCCCTTCAGTCCCTGTTCTTCACCAGTTACGATAAGAAAAATGATCGTCGCAGGAAAGGAGCGCTCACTCATCACGCGCGCCATCTCCATGACTCCCGCCACTCCGGAACCATCATCATTGGCACCAGGTGCCTCCCCGCTACGATCCATCACGTTCAGCGCCCGGCTATCGATATGCGCACTGACGATAAATACCCGATCGTCCTGCGGATCGCTGCCTTTTAGCGTCGCCATGATGTTCGCAAGCTCCACATCCTGGGGGATTCTTCTTCCATCTGCTGGAACAGTAAAGCGGTCCAGCACCACATCCAGCCGGCCATCTTTTGCCGCAGGCAAGGCATCGAAAAAGCCTTTCACATAATCCTGAGAAGCATCGATGCCGCGCCCTTCCTCCCGCTCACTGAGACTATGGCGTGTCCCAAAATCAGCTAAGGTGTACACATACTCCTTTAGGCGTTCGCTATCCACCGCGTCCACCATTTTGGCGACATCCGCATCCCGCATGACGAGGGTTTGCGCTACTGCCGCAGTTCCTAGCAGGGTGCTATACGCCCCCATGACAGCCCCGAGGGCCCAACATTTCCACATCTTAATTTGCATCACTTGTTCCAGATTGTATGACTTGGCCGAAAAAGACGGCATTTAAAAACAGTTTATTCGTTCCGTACCAGACGGCACGGAAATTGGGATTATCAGCGAACGCCACCACCCGGCCTGCTCCTAGGCGCTTCACGACGATCCCCGCACTTTCCGAAAGGACTTTTTCGATTTCGGGATGCACGTAACCACTCGCCAGCGGATTTTTTCGGTAGCGAAGGGGGCTTGCATAAGGATTTTTAGGCAGCTCTAAAATCAAATTGGTATTCCGAAAGGTGTACATTTCTTCCTGTGTGTAGCCATACCCGAGGGGGTGGCTGAGATCTAGCTGTGCATGAAAAATCGTCCCACTCGTCAAGCGTGCCCCCCGATTTTTTTCGTAATCTTTATACGCACGGGCTTCTCCGGCCTCCTTTTCTTCCGGCGCAAGCTCTCGAAAGTCGATCTCTGCCAGCCCCATTTTATCCACCCACTGGAGGGCTTGGCCGCGGGCGATCAGGGTATGCCCTTTGGCCGTCCAGGCCTTTAGCTTTTCTGCCTCCCGCTCCCCCCATACGGCATCATAGTTGCCATTCGGAAGCGCGATGACCGTGTACCGGCTGAGGTCTGCGCTGGCCAGCCGCTCGGTCGAAAGTAAGGTAAGCGGTAGGTGCATCCGCTGGTCGAAGAGGTGCCAAATTTCACCCGCCTCGATGCTGTTTACGCCAGGTCCCACCAGCAGGGCCACCTCGGGCTTTTGGAGCACATCGATTTGAGGGGAGCCTAAGTTAACTCCCATCGTGTAACCCGACTGGATCGCATGTACGTCGATGCCGAGTGGTAGCGCTTCTTCGCGCAGGATCCTTTCCAGCTCTACTTTTTGCGCGTCAGCGCCACCCCGAGGGATGCTTACCACCACAGCGCCTGCCTTTAAGGCTTGCTCCTCACTTAGCAGTAAGGGCTGATGGCTGAGGCGCACCAGAAAACCAGCCTCCATCAGGCGATGCGTCAGGCGAGGGGCGTAGTAGGCATGCCACTCGAAACTGTATGCCACCGGATCCTCGGCCTCATGGAAGCGCCCGGGAGGTAGGGTGGGGCTGTCCGCCAGCAAGGTCACATTGGCCAAATTGACTATCCGACTGCTGAGTGCCATGTAATCCACATGAAAGGACATGGGCATGGTCCAGGCTGAGACATCATAAAATAAGCTGTCTGTAAACTCGTTTCGAACCTCAAAAAAGGCTTTGATCAGCCGATATTGAGGCTGGTTTAAGGGCACTATGTAAGCTTTTTCCTGCTCGAAAGACACACTGTTGACGGTAATGTCTTCGTTCAGCTGATACACATCGATGGCATGCTGCTGTATCATTTGGGCCAAGGCATGTGCGCGAGCGGGGTCCTCCTTCTGACCGAAAATGTAGGCCTTGTCCGTATCTGCCTCCGCCTCCTGGAGGGCTTGCTTATAGAATCCGTGCTGATAGCGATGAAGCTCCTCGCGCATGGCTGTTACGGCCCGAAAGGTGCTAAGGGATGTCCGAAACTGATTACGGATCGTAAAGGCAAACGGCAGCGGACCATAGATGCTTTCCTGCAGGTGGCCACGCGAGCTGGCCTGCTCGAATAAAATACCGATGCTGCCCTGTATATCTGGGTAGGTGGAGCCATAGCCGAAAAAGTACTCGTCAAAACTCTCGCGTGAGTAGTAAAGACTGCCGATGCCGTCGAGCTCCTCGGCATGGTATTGGGCGATTTTTTCGGTGAGCACCATATTTTCTTTTGGAATCAGGGGATGGTCACGCGAAGGAATCCCCGGCTGAAAAAAGTAGGTGCTGTTCTTGCCCATCTCATGGTAGTCTAAAAAGACGGTGGGCAGCCAGGCCTGAAAGTGTTTTACACGATGCTGCGACTCGGGATGCTGCACGAGCATCCAGTCCCGGTTTAGGTCGAACCAATAGTGGTTTCCTCGGCCTCCCGGCCAAGCCTCACTGAGCTCCCGCTGATTAGGATCCCCATTTAAGGTGTAACTCCGATGACTATTCACCCAGGTCGCAAAACGATTGCTCCCATCCGGGTTCATGGAGGGATCTAGCATCCAGATCGTATGCGCTAATTCAGGTAAGACCTCTTCTGCGGCGGTAAAAAAGTAGGCAGTGAGTAAAGAAGCATTTAGCGCGGAAGCCTCATTTCCATGCACGCTATAGCCAGCCGCCAGCACCAGCGGCGTATCGGCGTAAGGGATGGAGGCATTGGGATTACGAAACTCCTTTCGGCTGCCCTGGAGCGAGTCTAAGGAACGGATGTTCTCTGGGCTGCTGATATAAAGCACCACCTGCGGCCGCTTTTCGTAGGTCTGGCCGATCACCCGTAATTCCGCTCGCTCACTAGAAGCCGCCAAGGCCTCCAAATACCGCAGCGCCTGCCCATAATCTGCATGCCATTCGCCCACCTGAAAGCCTAAAATCTCTTCTGGACGAGGAACATTCGGATCGTAGCGATAGCCTTCCGGCAAATAGTAGTCTAGGGAAATGTCAGCAGTTTCCTTGGGCCCGACCTGGGCCAATAGGGGCTCAGTGCCCAGATAGCCAAGGGCCAGGAGAAGGAAAGCAAAACGTGTGGTCAAGAAGCGCATCATGCTTTTATGTAAATCAATGATGAAGTGATGAGGTGAAAAAGTGAAAATAAGCCTTGGCGATCAAAATGAAAAACCATTCATAAAAGACTGCATGGGAGCACATCCATCTCTGGGCAGAAGCCGTCCTCCCCAACACTTTTATTTTCTAATTTTTCAAAAATAAACCCAAACCAATACGGTCTTTCTGCGTAAAAAAAGAGGAAGAAAATTTTAAAAAATGCGAAGAATGAAAAAAGTTATTTTTCTTGGATTGCTTTTTATGGGGATAACCTATCTACAGGCCCAGACTACCCCGCATGAGCCGAACCTAGCGGGCATACGGATTTTCACAGGCTTCTCGAGCGGAGGCCTCTTCGATGAGGTAGGGGAGCTGGTGGTACCGGGCATCGGGCTGGACTATTTGCACCAGGTGAAAAAAACGCCTTTTTACGTAGGGGGAAGCTTTACCTATGTCCGCTTCGGAACCGAAATGACCAGAAGGCAGGATGTCCTCGGGGGCGTGGCCCAATCCTTTCGGATCAGAAGAAATAACAACATGATCACGGGAGCGGCTGTGGCCCGGCTCATGCACGATGTGGGCTATGGACTTAGCCCTTTTGTAGAAGGGCGTTTTGGTGCCCTGCACACCTACACCCGCTCCAGAATCCGCGAAAACAGGCTAGCAGATCCCATTTCCTCTGGAACGGAACAGTTTGACTGGGCCGCTTTTTATGAGGTAGGGGCTGGATTAAATTACGCTATCCCGCAGACTACGGTAAAAGTGGAGCTTTCGATGACCTATTTTAATACCCTTGGCGAGCTGGATTTTCTCACCCGTAGGGATGCTGTTTATGCCGCTGATGGGGATTTGACCTTAAACGTACGCCGTTCCGTGTTTTTACTGTGGGTGCCGCAGATCGGTGTGAAAGCACGGTTTTAAGGAGGGTGCCCGCCGGGCAAAGGGCAGTAAGCGTCCTCATCTCTGCAACTGCGGAGAGGGGGACGTTTACTTTTTTAGCTTTAAACCGAAATAAATAGGCTTTTTTTGGCACACGCTTTGTTGAAGGCTGTGCAAAAATATAGAGAATGGAAAAGAGAAGCTATCTTTATTTCTTTGCCCTTCTGCTGGGGATAGGGCTTTTAACCGGCTGTTCTGAAGAGCGCGAAGAGCAGCTCGATCTGCAGGGGGCCGCTCAGGTAAATATTTTTTTAGTGGACGCTCCCGCAGATTTTGATGAAGTGTGGGTGGAGGTGCTGGCAGTGGAGTTACGACCGCGCCAAAACGGCCCAGAAGAGGACGAGCGTGCCTGGATTCGCTTTCCCTATGAAAATGAAGCGGAGGGGATGCTCAACTTGCTGACGCTGACAGGTGGGCGCTCAGAGCAGCTGGCCAGCCTGGAGGTTCCAGCAGGGGACTTGGCACAGATTCGACTTATTTTGGGGGACAATAACTTTCTCATGCGCGGAGGGCAGCGAATACCGCTTACTACACCAAGTGCGCAGCAGAGCGGCTTGAAATTAAATTTGAATATGCCTTTGTCTCCAGGAGGCACCTATGACCTGGTTTTGGATTTTGACGTCGACCGTTCGATCGTTCGCGCAGGTAATAGTGGGATGTTTATACTCCGCCCCGTTCTTCATGTCGTGGTAGAGGCGCTGGCCCAGGTAGAAGGTCGGGTACTGCCTGCGGAGGCGGGTCCTCTGCCGGTCCGTTTGATTCAGCAGCAAGACACTCTTTCAACTTTTACAAACGCCGAAGGGTTTTTTCGCCTCGGTGGCTTGCGCGCAGGAACCTATCGTTTAGAGGCAGTGCCGAATGCTCCTTTTATCCCCTTTCAAGTGGAATCTATTCGCCTGGATGAAGGAGAGCGTAAAATTCTAGAACCATTCGTTTTAGAGGTAGAAGACAATTAAGACTATTTTTTTTCGAGCGATTAATTTTTTTTGATGGCCGCCGCTTTGCGCATGTGCGACAAGCGGCGGTTTTTTGGTATGCTGTGCATGGCATCAATGAGGTGGTGAATACACACTGTGGGGGTTTGTAATCGCCATCCGTTTCATGGCGTGCAGGCTTTGGGCGAATGGCGAACAGCTACATCCTTGTCACTACCATTACCACGCATAGACTTAGACGAGCAGGATATATATTCTTGGCAGCATATTACAGCAAGATTAGACTTAAAATTTAAGGGAAAGCCCTCCAACGAACAGTACGCAGGGTGCTGTGCGAGGACAGCGAAGGGACCAATTCCTGACTTCTTATTGGATCGGTGCATTCTTGTTGCCAATCATGGTGTATGCTTATTTACCTAAATTGGTGCAGTTGTAATTACCGATTACCCCACAAGGAGCAATTCGAACACCTGCCCTCCAAAGGACCAAATAGCGTAATCAAAGATAAATGCAATATGTTTTCGTCGAAAAGATACTGTTCGTAGATAATTTATAATTTTTTACGCTGATTATCAGTGTTTTATAGGTTGGATTAGAAATATTTTTATTGAAAACTTGATTTTTAATCGGGGGGGGGTAAATTTAGTTAAATTTTATGACGTTAAAATTCTTTTACCAGTTAAAGTCCGACCAATTCTCAACCAATTGGACTGCCTGATTGGCCAAGTCCTCCAGAGGAAAACATTTGTCGCTGCAAACAGGGTGGTTGTTACGGTGGGAATGCGATTTCACTTAGAGCCAGGTGTGGTCAAGGAGATTGTTCTGTATTTCCATCTAATTGTCCTCCAGATTAATTAAATCTAAAAATTTAGGCTAAGGTTTTCTGCCTTAGTCTTCTCTTTTTAGAATGTGAATTTATATATAATGTATAAGTAGAAAATCGCAGTATAACATCACAATTTGTATAATTTATTCAATTGTCTAAATAAATATGTTTTTGATTCAAAAACATATTTTGATCTTAGTTGCATCTTGTTGTTTTATAAACAGATAAATATCAAAAAATATCTTATTTTTAGCTTTATTGTTGTCTGGTTTGGGTGTAGTAAGAAAGAACAAAATGTAGTCCCCATATATCAAGAGCTTGATCTTTCTATTCAATCCTTAACAATAGATACTTTGCTTTTAGAAAAAGATTATTTCTCAGGGGTTGGCTTTCTAATGGTAGCAAATGAGCGAGTGCTTTTTGTAGATCAACTATTTAGTTCTATCTTCTCATACGATGTAAAAGGGGAATATCTTGGGACATATCTGGGTAAAGGACAGGGCCCTAATAATCAAAATGTTATTCATGGTTTACAACCTTACGCATTTGATGGATTTCATCTTATTTTGGACAACTTCCAACTAGTGGTATATGATAAAGACTTTCAGAGAGTTGAGTCTTTTCCTATCGAATGGGAGTATTCTGAATCTTATCAAGACATGCTAAATAATCCAAAAGCAGAGATGCTTGGTCTTTATGAGATCGATACGAAGCAGCATGGCTACAACACCTCATTTATAGTAAGTAGACAATCCGATGAAATCTTACTTCCCATGACTATGAGCCACCCTAAATTGAATGGCTATATCTCTGAAGAGTATTACAAATACGTTTATGTGTTGGGCAAATATAACATCAAAACTAAGAAAGTTGAGTCGGGAGTTGGGAAAAGATCCGAAGAATATTTAAAGCAACTCTTTATCCCCAATTTTGATTTTTCATTTATTAGTCAAGGGGAAGACAAAATTTTTATATCTTATGGAATAGATCCTTTAATCCATGTGTATGACTTCAATGGTACATTACGCTACAAATTTGGAAAAGAAGGCTTAGAGATGAATACAGCGTATCCTAAAACAAGTACCATTGATGATGCTTTGGATAGGTATAAGTCGGATTTAAAAAGGGCTGGTTTTTATCATCACATTTATCATGATACCCATAGTGATTTAACTTTCAGGTCTTATTATCCGAATGGAATAGAACAAGGATTTTCAAGACTACAGATTTACAAAGGAAATACCTTGATCGGTGACGTACAAGTTCCTGAAAGATTTCAAGTAATTGGTAAAATTAGGGATTATTATTTTGCCGATGGTTTAATTGATGAGGAAAATGATTAATTAGGAATATTTAAGTTTAAATTATGATTATGAAATGTTTTGGCGCTTTAATACTGTTTCTTTTTTCTTTAGAGGCTTTATCACAAGTAATAATTGTGGTAGATGAAAATAATAAACCCTTGCCTTTTTATACGTTATCCATTGGTGATAATAACAATATTCAAATTGGTGATAAAGATGGTAAAACGATAATTTCCCGTGAAGAAAACCATTGTAATTATGTAATCAGGTACTTGGGGTATGAAACCAAATTTTTTTGTTTATCGGATTTAAAGAACGATGAAAATGTAATTCAGCTTAAATCAGAATTTATAGATTTACCAGAATCGGAGATAAAAAGCTATTCGGATGAAGAATTGATAACCCGTTCAAAAATCCAATTAAGCGAAATGACTGATAAATTTAATTTAGCTAGAAGCTATTTAAGAGAATCTTCTAAAGATTATTTATGGGAGAGTTTTGGCGTAGTAACATTGGCTGGATTACAGGATAGAAATAACAAGAAAACTCAGTTCAATCATGGAGGCATGGGATTTCTAGCTCAATATTCTAGTTTATGGACTAGTTGCAAAGAACTAGTTCCTTTTCAGTCGAATATGGGTCTGGTTTCTACTTTTATACAGGATCTATTTCTGAGTATAATTAATACAAAAAATTCCAAATGGAAACTATCTGATCATATAGAAAATAATGAAGAAGTTTTTGAGTTGAAGGATCTTAACACTCGGGTTCAGTTAAATAGTGATGGTAGTATAAAAAAACTAATAATTCTAAATCAGCCTTTTGCCAAGTACAAGATAGGAAAGGAGTCTAACCTGACAGGGGAGATAAGTTTTATCATGGATAAGGAGAATTATTTTATTTCGCAATTAGAGTTTGATATTCATGATGAATCAAATAATTCTAAACTATACTGTAAGGTTTTGGATTATCCGAGAGAAATTAAACTGCCTGAAAGATATTCAAATAAAAGAAACTTGAATGCTTTACTGAATAATTTAGGTAATTTTACATCTTCTCCCAACTATTTATACGATGAATCAAAGTTTTTAAAACTTAAAGAAGGAATTGATTATAAAAATAAAAGTGAAGTCACTAAGGGTTTGTCGTTTGTCTCTGATAGTTATTTATTTCATGAGATACACAAAACCGATGATTCTTCTTCGCTCAGTTATCTACAACAAAATTCAAATTTCATTCTAGAGCTACTTAAAATTTTAAAATCATATGAACTTGCTTGGTAAACTTCATTTTATCGTTGTTTCGCTGTCCGTTTTTATACCAATTTTTTTTAATGATAATAGTGATTTAATAATTAATCCAAAAATCATCTACGTGACGGAGGTAGATTAAGACGAACATGAAAATATAGGTATCTGTCCGGAGTTTCTCCTATTCCATGCGGTCGAAAAATTTTTTAGGCTTGCCTTCGGAATTAAACGGGAGTTTTAAACGGCTTTCAACCCCGCTCAGTCTGATGGAGCCTTATTTTTTTTGAAAGTCACCTTGCCTAACGGCACTTCTGTCCTGTTTCACGAACAGATAGGGCTTGAAGAGCTAATGGGGATCCTGGAAAGCCCTCCAACGAACAGTACGCAGGGTGCTGTAAAAGGATAGCAAGGGAACTAATTTCTTACTTCCTATTCGATGAAATCTTAATTCTACCGCTTTTTGAAGCAAATTTCGTTCTTTGTAATATTTATAAAATAATTATTTTGTAAAAATCTGAAACTATTTTGTTTATTTCGGATAAAGTGCTATATTAATATAAATTTTATTTTATGGTAACAAGAGGAATCGTAGTGGCTGCCTTCGTGCTGTGCATGACAGCGCCCTTATTTGGTCAGCATCAGGTCAGTGGTCAAGACGCTGAGCATAAATTAGCCGAATTAGAGGGTACTTGGAAGCATGAAAGCCAAGGTCGAGAATTGACGATTAAATTTGTTCCTGTTTATATGAAAATGGGACCCGTTGCGGAAGCAGAGGTGCGAGACGTAGTCTATGGATACATTCTATATGAAGATAATGATGGGGTCGTCATGGATCAATTGCATGAAATAGGAAAGTATGAAACAAATCAATTTATGAGCTTTGAGTCTTATATGGAAACACCAAAGGATAAAATTCCGCAATTTTTATTGAGTGTTAGCCCAATAAGTAATAAGATTAGTGGATCCTTTTCGCTTCATGGTGGTGAAAAATATTTTTTCTCTATTGAAGTAACTATGTTAGACAATGCTACTATTAAATTGAAGTCTCATGCTGATCATAGAAATGAAGCTGATCTAACTATTTTCCCGAAAGAAATAAGCGAGTTAACTTTTATACGGGTTGAATAAAGGCAACCTAAAAAGCCCCCGCAAAGATTTTCTTTGGCGGGGGCTCTTTTTAAGGAATAAATAGAAGTTGAGTCTGTACTATTCGCCATGAATTAGCAGCAACCTGTATCGGGTGCACAGGAGGTAGCCGAACCAAGGTTTTGAAGTGAAACGCGAACCTTAGGTTTTGGACCGGCAGGTCCACAACATGCCGCCGCCTTTTCCTCCGGGCTAGACGCTCGGTCTTTTGCCTTGCACGTCGTTTGATCTGCGATCAATCGGAATAAAACATGATCTTTTTCTACCTGTAAGGCATGTACAGGAAGTACGGCGGTAGGAAAACCAGCGTTACCGTATTCAAACTTGATACGTGCCTCCCGAAGGATCGGGCGTACGCGATCGACAGCCTCTAAAATCTCGAGTGCCTTTGACGTATTGACTGCATGGTTCGGCTCAGGAAGTTCATTTTCCCAAAGCTGAATGTGCACCTCCTGCCATTCATTGCGCTGGCCACCGCAGTCTACGGTGTCGAAGTGAACATTTTTTACCTCTGTAAGGTGAAAATCACTCCGTACAAAAGCACCAGGGAGATATTCAAAGTAGAGCGTCTTATTCGGGTTTTCGCCTAAGAGCTGCAAGAATTCGTGTAGTTGCATGATTTTAGTAAATTAGCATGAATGATTTTTTAATAACGCCATTTGTTGGCTAACGCCACCAAGCTGAGCATGACAGGCACTTCGACTAAGACGCCTACCACCGTCACTAGGGCGGCGGGGCTCTGAAGCCCAAATAAGGCGATCGCCACAGCTACAGCCAGCTCGAAGAAATTACTGGTTCCGATCATCGCCGCAGGCGCACAAATGGCATGTGGCAGACGCAGCTTCTGACCGGCAAACCACGTGACAAAGAAGATAAAGTAAGACTGTAGGGTTAAGGGCAGTGCTACCAGTAATATGATCAGCGGACGTTCCACTATCGTCGCTCCTTGAAAGGCGAACAGTAAGACCAGGGTAGCCAATAAAGCCACTACACTAAAGGGCTTCAAGCGGGGTAAAAAGCTCGTTTTAAACCATGTTTCGCCGTGGCGCTTCATCAGTATTTTATGGGTAAATAAGCCGGCCAACAGGGGGATGACCACGAAGACCAACACGGACACGACCAAGGTAGGATAGGGGATTTCCACATCTGTTATGCCCAAAAGGAGCCCTACTAGGGGGACGAATGCGACAAGAATGATTAAGTCATTAAGAGATACCTGCACCAAGGTATAGGCCGGATCCCCATCTGTGAGATAGGACCAAACAAAAACCATCGCCGTACAAGGAGCTACTCCTAATAAAATCGCTCCAGCAATATACTCCCCTGCCAGGTCGGGTTCTATATATGCGCTGTAGAGATGCTCGAAAAATACCCAAGCAAAAAAGGCCATTGTAAAGGGCTTGATGAGCCAGTTGATGATAAGGGTAAGCACCAGACCTTTGGGGCTGCGCCCCACCTGCCGAATACTTCTAAAATCAATCTGCACCATCATCGGATAAATCATCAACCAAATCAGGATGGCTATGGGAATGTTTACGCCGTAGAGCTCCCAATCTGCTAGCACCTGCATACGCGCCTCAGCCACCTGCCCGATGCCGATGCCGACTAGGATGCAGAGCACCACCCAGAGGCTCAGGTACCGCTCGAAAAAGGGCATTTGTTTTTTTACTTGTTGTGTAGTGCGCATAAGGAGGCGATTTGGCTAAATACATAAGTCATTTCTGTGGCGATTTGGAGGCTGCGCTCAAGGTATTTGGCGGCTTGTTCGGCTGTTCCATCGAACACTTTAGGATCTTCATAGCGCACAGGAAGGCGCTTTTCTGCCCCTGGGATAAAGGGGCAGCCTTCATCTGCCTGGGAGCAGGTCATCACGGCGGCGAAGCTACTGCCTGGGTTAAAGGGCGCGTCGTAGGTTTTGGAGAATGCTAATAGGGGCGGGGCATTTTTGCCAAATTTAACGGCATAGAGGGGATTTTTACCTTCGGACAAGGGCTCGATCTGGAAGCCCTGCTGGCTTAAGGTGGCCACTACTGTGGGAAACATGGCTGTGGCCTCGGTGCCTCCTGAATAACAATATACGTGGGGAAGGCCATAAAAAGCTGCGAGGGTCTGTGCCCATATTTGGGCCAGATGACTCCTTCGCGAATTATGGGTGCAAATGAAGTTGAGGTGTACAGCAGCCTTTTTCTGAACTTTATCCACGATAAAAGCGATCAGAGGCTGGAGAATTTTTTGGCGTTCCTGTGTCACCTGTGCCACAGGGAGGGCTTCGATCTGCGCAAGCAAGGCAGGGAAAAGAGGAGTAGTTTCCATACGTGTTAACAGTTACTAGAACAGGTAGAGGGGAAAGGGTTTTGGCCCAGAAAATGAGTCAATAAGGCGCTGGCTTCCTGCCATCCTGCAGGGTGAATGCAGTAATTCATCGTGTTTCCGCTGATCGTTCCCTGTATCAGGCCCAGCTCTTTTAGCTCACGTAAATGCTGGCTGACGGTCGCTTGGGCCAAGCCCAGTTCGGTTACCAGGTTACTGTTACAGCAGGTGCTACTGGCCAAAAGATATTCGAGTATGGCGATGCGTGCTGGATGTGCCAGCCCTTTGGCCAGGCGGGCCAGTTTGTTTTGTTCGGCGGTAAATAGAATGGTTTTACTTATACCCATGGGAGCAGCTTTCTAGCAATTATTGAATCTGTTATATCGCAATATTACGATGAATTTTATTCACATAAAAGCCTTTCCAAAAAAACGTGAAAGAAAACCCCGCAAAATACATGCAGCATCAGCGCCACAAAAAATCCCAGCACCCCTGTCGCGAAAATAACGCAGCACCCCTATGGCGAAAAATCCAACGAAAGCAAGGTCCAAAAAAAGCACCAAAAATCAATTTAGATGGCCGCCAAGTGCCTTTTGGCTTGTTTTTTGGCGCAACTAACGTATCTTACTTAAAATTAAGCGATCAAATTATGTTTGGACTCGGAATAATCGGCCTCGCGATCTACGTGTATACCCTCTACGATGTGCTTACGCGCAATTTCAACAATGGAACAGATAAAATTATCTGGCTCCTCGTGGTGATCTTCCTCCCTCTTTTAGGGACCATCCTATGGTTTTTAGTTGGAAGGTCTTCTTCATTTAAATAAATCTGCCAGCGCTTCCTGTAGATCTGTATGCTGAAACTGGAAGCCGGTGGCCAAAGTCTTCTCAGCAGAGACTCTATTGCCGCCGAGCACCATTTGGGCCATTTCACCTAAGACCAAGCGCAGCGCGAAACCGGGTACGCCGATACCGACATAAGGTTTGCCCTTAGCGCTCGCCGCCCCACGCGTCACAGCAGCATTCGTGGCCGGGCTGGGTGACACCGCATTGTAGATGCCCTCCAGACTTTGTTCTAGCGCAAATATAAACAAAGCGGCTAGGTCCTCCACATGGATCCAGCTCATCCATTGCTGTCCAGAGCCCAGCGGTGCCGCCACGGGAGGTTGCAGCATCGCCTTTAAAGCGCCCCCATTTTTTTCTAAAACAATACCGATACGCAGTAAGGTGCAGCGCAAGCCGAGTGCACCCATCGCTAAGGACTCCTTTTCCCAGGCAACCACCACCTGAGCTAAAAAATCTTGCCCTGGAGGATCGGCCTCCTGGACAAGCTTGTCGCCCGTATCCATACCATAATAGCCGATCGCACTAGCCCCGATAAAAACGCTAGGTCGCTTTTTCAAGGCACGCATTTTTTCTGCCAGCAGCGCCGTACTCTTGGTACGGCTTTCTAAAATCAAGCGCTTTCGCGCACTGGTCCAGCGCGAATCCGCCACTCCGGCGCCCGCCAGATGAATGATTCCGTCCGCCCAGCTGAGGGCCTCTATATCCAGCTCGCCGCGCATAGGGTCCCAAAAATAACCCTGCTGCCCCTGCTTTTCCGGGTTTCGACTCAGCCAAGCCACAGCATATCCCTTCGCCTCCAGCTTTTGGGTCAACACACGCCCCACCAAGCCAGAGCCCCCTGTAATCAAAATGTTTTTCATGTTCAAAAGCGTAAAATGCCCCTTAGGCAGTACCAATTTAAAGCAAAAAGCCTTACTTTTGTTTCAGGTGATGGGGTTCCACCTAAAAAAAACCGCCATATCGGCTGATGACTCCTACACAGTATGCCCTTTCTAAACAGCCATACCTATGTGGGAAAATACCGCAGGGGCCAGCGAAGCGCTGCTCCGATTTTTCAAAGAGGAAATGCTTCCTCAACTTGCCTTCACCCTTAAATGGACCCTTCTGGCCACTATCATCGCCTTTTTAGCAGGTTCCGCCTCCGCTTTTTTCTTGGTGGCCCTGGACTGGGTAGGCCACGTGCGTGAAGCGAACCCAAGTATCATTTGGGCTCTGCCCCTAGCCGGCCTTCTCATCGGCTACAGCTATCACCGCTACGGTCAGGAAGTGGTCAAAGGCAATAACCAGTTGCTCGACGAGTTCTATCGCCCCGCCAAGACCATCCCCCTTCGCATGGCGCCTTTAGTGCTAGCAGGTACGCTGGTCACCCACCTTTTCGGAGGATCTGCGGGAAGAGAGGGCACTGCCGTGCAAATGGGAGGTGCGCTCTCCGATCAGTTTTCCAAATGGTTTCCATGGGTTGCGGAAGACCGACGGATCCTGATCACCATCGGGGTGGCGGCGGGCTTCGCCTCAGTTTTCGGAACCCCCTTAGCCGGTGCCGTCTTCGCCTTAGAGTGGCTCATCATCGGTAGAATTCGCTACGAAGCCATCCTCCCCGCCTTCATCGCTGCCTTTGTAGCAGACTTCACCTGTGCGGTATTTTGGGCAGTACCTCATACCCATTACAGCATGGGGGAAATTCCGGAAATGGACCTGATCACCTTACTCTGGCTGCTTCCCGCAGGCATCGCTTTTGGCCTGGCAGGCCGCCTTTTCGCTAAAGCTACCCACTTCTGGTCAGCCCTCTTCAGCCGTATCAGCTACCCACCCCTACGTCCGGTTCTCGGAGGCCTGCTCGTCGCGGCCATCGTTTTCGGCTCCGGCACCACAAAATACATCGGGCTAGGCGTGCCCACCATCGTCGACGCCTTCGATACCCCGCTGCCGTGGTATGACTTTCTGGCGAAAATCGGCATGACCTCCCTTACCCTCGGAGCAGGTTTTAAAGGGGGCGAAGTGACCCCCTTGTTTTACACGGGCGCCACCCTGGGGAACGCTCTTAGCCAGGGACTCATTCCCCTGCCCATGGGACTGTTAGCGGGGCTGGGATTTGTGGGCGTATTTTCCGGCGCCACGAATACGCCGCTAGCCTGTACCTTTATGGGACTAGAACTCTTCGGTATGGAGGCCGGCATCGCCATCGGCATCGTCTGCGTGGTCGCCTACCTTTTTAGCGGACATGCTGGCATCTATAATGCACAAGTTTTAGGCAGCCCGAAGCATAAAGGTCTGCTCGACCGAAAAGGCAAACGACTCGGGGAACTCTAAAAGACCTTGCTGCTGAAAAACGGAAATACTTCCTTGCTTTTGGGCGCGGGAGCGCCAAAATAAATGGCATGCACCTAGCGCCGCCCTTTAGTGGCCTAGTTTCCCCATTTACCGCATAACTAGCTCCCCTTTCAGCCGACACCTTTAACCAAAAAAAAGCCCAAGCACCTCCTAAGGGGGGTAGCTTGGGCGAAAGCATTGGGCGAGGGCCCGCTTATTTTTTAAGGGCCAGCGCGATCTGGAGCTCGTCTAACTGTGCGGCTGCCAATGCGCTCGGCGAGTCGATCATCACATCACGCCCAGCATTATTTTTGGGGAAGGCAATGTAGTCGCGAATCGAGTCGGAGCCTCCAAATAAGGCACAAAGCCGATCGAAACCAAAGGCAATGCCTCCATGAGGGGGTGCCCCGAACTCGAAAGCTTCTAATAAGAAACCAAACTGCTGCTGGGCTTCTGCTTCACTGAATCCCAAATGCTGAAACATCAGCTGCTGTGTCGTTCGATCATGAATACGTATGGAGCCACCACCGATTTCTACGCCATTGATGACCAAGTCATAAGCGTTTGCGCGCACGCGCCCCGGATCCGTATCTAAAAGTGGGATATCCTCTTTTTTGGGGGAGGTAAACGGGTGGTGCATGGCATGGTAGCGTCCGCTTTCTTCGTCCCATTCCAGCAGCGGGAAGTCCAGCACCCAAAGGGGTTTAAAAACATTGCGGTCGCGAAGTCCTAATTCTTCTCCCATTTTTAGGCGAAGCTCGGACATCTGCTTGCGCGTAGCCGCTTCCTCACCACTGAGCAGAAGTAAAAGGTCACCCGCTCCAGCCCCTACATGCTGCGCCCAGCGCTGCAGTACATCCGGGCTGTAAAACTTATCCACAGAAGACTTGAGGTCATTTTCTCCATTCACCTTCACGTAGACCATGCCTTTCGCTCCGATCTGTGGTCGCTTCACCCAGTCTGTAAGGGCATCGATCTGCTTACGTGTGTAGCTGGCAGCACCGGGGACACAAATCCCCAAGACCACTTCCGCTTGCTCGAAAATAGGGAAACCATGGCCCTTCGCAAAATCTGTGAGGCGGTGTATCTTCATGTCGAAGCGCAGGTCGGGCTTGTCATTCCCGTAATTTTCCATCGCATCGGCATAAGACATGCGCTGTAGGCCCTCCAGCTCTACCCCTTTCACCGTGCGAAAGAGGTGGCGAACGAGTCCTTCGAAGGTGTTTAAGATGTCTTCCTGCTCCACAAAGGCCATCTCGCAGTCGATCTGGGTGAACTCGGGCTGCCGATCCGCGCGCAGGTCCTCATCACGGAAACACTTGACGATCTGAAAATACCGGTCAAAGCCGCTGACCATCAGCAGCTGCTTAAAGGTCTGAGGCGACTGCGGAAGGGCATAAAATTCACCCGGGTTCGTGCGACTTGGCACTACGAAATCCCGCGCCCCCTCGGGTGTAGACTTGATCAGCACAGGTGTCTCTACTTCTATAAAGGCCTGCTCGTCTAAATAGCGACGTACCTGCTGCATCATACGATGCCGAAGCTGCAACTTCTCGCGCACCACGGCGCGGCGCAAGTCCAGGTAGCGGTACTTCATGCGCAGATCCTCCCCACCATCGGTCTCGTCTTCGATCAAAAAGGGAGGCAGCTTAGCAGGATTTAATACCTCTAAGCGCTGTACCCTGATTTCTATAGCACCAGTAGGTAGTTTATCGTTTTTTGACGCTCTTTCGATCACTTGGCCACGGGCCTGCACCACGAACTCGCGCCCTAAACTGGTCGCTTGTCGAAGGAGCTCTTCACTGCTGCTGGTTTCCTCTAAGATCAACTGTGTCAGACCGTAACGATCCCGTAAATCGATCCAGACTAAGCCTCCCTTATTGCGTACCCGCTGCACCCAGCCGGCCAGCGTAACCTCCTGTCCTACATGTTCGAGCCGAAGGGCTCCACAAGTATGCGTTCTATACATAGTAGCGTCAATTTTATTTCATTATAAGCAGCAAATATACGTAAACTTTACACTTTCTATCGTGATTCCCGTCGCTAAGATGCTGGAAATGCCGCGCCTCACGGGCTTAGTACCGTAGAATTTTTAGGCGATTGGGTACTATTTTCCTTTTTTACCGTTAGATTTGTACGGAACGCTAGTTTTCGAACCACCCATCTAACGAATCCTATGAATCTAAACTTGCGAATGCCGGCGCTTTGGGCTGGGCTCCTCCTTTTTGTATTGCATGTTGGGGCCTGCGGCCCAAAGTCCGAGACCTTACTGGAGGAGATCGAAGAAGAGACAGAAGAAATTATCGAAACGGTGTTCGGCTTCTTAGCAGATGATTACGACGTTTTAGAGGGCACAGTGGCCAAGAACCAAACCCTCGGCGCACTGCTTTCCCCCCTAGCGGTTCCTTACGAGGTGATCGATCGCCTTGCAAAAAATGAGGCCTTCGATGTGCGTAAAATCGCCTACAATAAAAAATTCACTGTGCTCTCCGCACGTGATACCGCCAAGCCACGCTTTTTTATTTATGAGCCGAATGCGCTGGAGTATGTGGTCTTCGACCTGGAAGAGGCAGTCGTGTACAAAGAGGAAAAACCTGTGGCCTACGAAACCCGAGAAATCGGAGGCAGCATCTCTTCTAATTTGTATGTGAACATGACAGCCTTGGGCGGTGGTCCCGACCTCGTGGATCAGTTCGCGGATTTATATGGCTGGGTGGTCGATTTTCAGCGCCTGCAGAAGGGCGATGCGTTTAAAGTCGTCTACTCTGAAAAAGTCGTAGACGGCCAATCCGTAGGAATAGGCGAAATTCAGGCGGCCTACTTCGAACACCTGGGCGAGCCCTACCATGCGATTCCTTTCGAACAAGAAGGGGAGTTCAACTTTTTCGACGCTGAGGGCAACAGCCTAAAAAAAGCCTTTTTGCGTGACCCGCTGAAGTATACACGGATCAGCTCGCGCTACAACTTAAACCGTTATCATCCTGTCCAAAAGCGTTACAAGCCGCACCTAGGTACAGATTATGCAGCCCCCACAGGCACGGAAATCCGCTCCGTCGGAGATGGGACAGTCGTAGAAGCGCGCTTCACTTCGGCGAATGGGAATTATGTGAAAATCAAACATAACGCTACCTACACCACGCAGTACCTGCACATGTCTAAATTCGCTTCAGGGATGAAGCCCGGTGCACGGGTGCGTCAGGGGCAGGTGATCGGCTATGTAGGGGCGACGGGTCTCGCGACAGGTCCGCACCTGTGCTTCCGCTTTTGGAAAAATGGCAAGCAGGTAGATTGGTTGAAGGAGAAAATCCCACCTTCCACCCCGATTTTACCCGAAAACCGAGCGGCCTTCGAAGCGGTGAAAAATGAAGTTTTCGAAAAGATGGCCGCCATTCAGCTGGGAGGCGAGCTCAGCGCGGATGAGCGTAACCTAGCCGCCCGTGAATAGGAGAGGAGCTGCAGCCTTTTTCGTAGAAATAAAAAAAGGAGCCTCAGGCTCCTTTTCCATTATTTTTCGAATGTTCTTTCTTTAGTCTTTTAACATAAGCCATTAAAAGTTTCATTCGCTGGCTTCCCTTCAGCGTCGTGGAGGAAGCCAAATGTTCCATACTCCACTGCATATTCTCTATTTAATTAAAGGGTGAGCTTTTATAACGTTCGTTCACAAAAGAAAGTTGGCACCTCTTCATAAAAATTTTACAAAAGATGTGAAATAGCTTGTAATTTCTCGTCAGCACCTGTATTTTCCTCCTAATAAAACAGCTGCTACCATGTTACGACCCTCTCCTTTTTGGCGCCATCGCATATTTTGTGTAATTATTATACTTTTGTTCTTCACTTTACCCACCTTACTTATGGGCCAGCAGCACTATCGAGATTACGGTTTATCTATGGGGGTGATGGCTCCCGGTCCTGGGAATCGTATCACAGATGTGGCGGGCGTCCGCGTTGGGCACCAGACGCGCATAGAAGGAGATAGTATTCGGACAGGTGTGACGGCTATTTTGCCCCACGGGGGCAATATCTTCCGAGAAAAAGTCCCTGCGGCCATTTACGTGGGCAATGGTTTCGGCAAGCTAGCCGGCCTGAGCCAAGTGCAGGAGCTAGGAAATTTAGAAACGCCGATTTTACTTACCAATACCCTGGCGGTAGGGCCGGGGATAGAGGCTGCGGTGCGCTACACGCTGGCACAGCCGGGAAATGAAGCGGTGCAGTCCGTTAATGCTGTGGTCGGCGAGACGAATGACGGCTACCTAAATGCCATTCAGCAGATGCCTCTTTCGGGGGCAGATTTTTTAGCCGCGATTCAGCGCGCCGGCACTGAGGTAGAGGAGGGAAATGTGGGGGCAGGCACGGGGACCATGGCTTTTGGCTTTAAAGGAGGCATTGGGACCGCTTCACGGCAGCTGCCGGCGAGCTTGGGCGGCTTCACCGTGGGGGTGCTGGTCCAAAGCAATTTCGGTGGCGTCCTGGCTATCGATGGCAAGCAAGTGGGGCGCCGGCTATCGCAGTACAGTTTTCGGCGGCAGCTGGAGTCAGCAGATGGCTCTTGCATGATCGTGGTGGCTACGGATGCGCCCTTAAGTGCACGTAATTTGGAGCGCCTTGCGAAGCGGGCCATGCTGGGACTGGCGCGCACTGGAGGCATCGCCTCGAATGGCTCAGGGGACTATGTGATCGCTTTTAGCACGGCTCCGGAAAACCGAATAGCCCATCAGCCAGAGCCTTTTCGTGCGGCTGCGCCAAAGGACCTGCCCAACGATGGCATGAGCCCTCTGTTTTTAGCTGTTATAGAGGCTACTGAGGAGGCGATCATCAATTCCCTTTTTATGGCAGCACCTATGGAGGGGCGGCAGCAGCGCAGGGTGGAGGCCCTTCCGGTGGAGACCTTGCTCCCCTTCTTACGTGGGGAAGTATTTTAAGCGGGAAATCCAGGAGAGCTGCTCGTATATTTGGTTTTCGGGGCGATACGATGCTTTATACGTCCGGTTTTCTTGGTTTAAGGCCTATATGGCCTCATTTTCTTCTGTTTTGCTCGAACCTTGCGTTCTGTTTTCGCGTTGTTTGGAAAAAAAATGATGCGCAAGATTACCTTCCTCCCGCTATACATCTCCGTTTTTCTGCTTTTTTTCATTTCCGCTATGCCCCTTTCGGCACAGCAGGAGTCGGCTGCAGAAGAGCTGCCAAGCTGGCGCTGGAGCCCTGTCATTGGTTTTGGCTCCTCGAGCCTAAGTAGCCTACCCGATGAAATCTACCAAGATGGCGGCGGTAACTTTCAGTTTGGGGTGCAACTGGAGCGCCGGCTTAGCAAGCGTTTTTCTTGGGTCAGTATGCTGGAATATGAGGGAATTTCCTATTCCATAAACGCCATCGTTCAGCCCCTCGGCGGGAATGGAGGTGCAGCCCTACAGGTGCCCATGGCCGGGGAAGCCTTTCCGCGTATCCAAAAGGGCAATGCCGCTTTAGGGCTCTATGGGCGGTATTATGTCTTTCAGCGTGAGCCGCGAAATGCCTGTGATTTCGGTCGGGGTGTTTTCATTCAGGGAGGGGCGCGCGTGGCGCAAACGCTGTTTGCCCGTAGTAGTTTTGTGCTCGGTAACGAGCGAAGCAGTAGTTCCATTCAGGAGTTTATAAATCCGCAAGCTTTGCAGTTCGAGCTCGCCGTGGGCTTTACAGGGGAGTTTCCGAGTGTTTTAGCCCTTTTAAGCTCCTCGGTTTTGGGCATCAACGTGCAGACGACCCCTTTATTTCGTGAGCAAGGGGAACTACCCGCCATCCAGCCCGTTCACCTGACCTGGCGATTTGTTTTCTAGAGAGAGGAGGCTCCGCTCTAATTTTAGCTAGTCCATTACGTCAAGTGTGGCAGGAAGCGTTAGATTGAATTGAAATACAGCTGTGCTTACATCCAGCTTGATCCAAGAAAGCCTAGTAAAACTGGTTGCAGTGAGTTTCGGAAATCAACGCTGGTTTTTTATTCCATAAAAAGAAAAGAGGCTATTCCATGGCTTGACGAGGCATAATGTATTATTTTGCGTTTATATCTTAGCGTTTAGGTTTTTGGTGATTTCAATCATGGCAGCGGCAGAACAAATAAAAACATTAATCAAATCATTTGGAGAAGGGGATGAATCCCGCTTCTATGCTACTGCTATGCAAATTGCTGCCTCTGAGGCGAGGAAAGGGCATGTTGCACTAGCGGAAGAGTTAAAAAAATTAATTGATAAGAGTAAATCTTCCAAAGCTGTTATCAAAAGACTACCTGTCAATGCTGCCCAAAAAGAATTGAATGATCTTTTGGAGCTGGTCAGTCCTGATACTCGCATGAAGGATATGGTGCTTTCAAAAGATATTCGGGAGAGTTTAGCTAAAGTCATCCACGAACAAAGGCATTTGGATAAGTTGTTAAGCCATAACCTACAACCGAGAAGAAAACTGTTGCTTGTAGGACCTCCGGGATCAGGAAAGACCATGACTGCCCATGCATTAGCTGGAGAATTAGGACTTCCTTTATTTGTCATTCGATTGGATGGGCTAATCAGTAGGTATCTGGGTGAATCGATTGCTAAGCTACGTTTGATTTTTGACGCCATGATGGACTTTCGTGCTGTTTATCTCTTTGATGAATTTGACAGTATTGGCAGCACCAGAACCCAGTCACAAGATGTGGGTGAAATCAAAAGAGTATTAAACAGTTTTCTGCTTCAGATAGAGAAAGACAAATCCAATAGTTTGATTATTGCTGCTACCAATTTGCCTGAAAGCTTGGATATCGCCCTTTTCCGAAGGTTTGATGATATAATCAAATATGGTAACCCTTCAGAAGAGCAAATCAAACAAATTTTTGCCAC
The DNA here is from genome assembly GCF_054166705.1 of Nitritalea sp. Taxonomy (NCBI): domain Bacteria; kingdom Pseudomonadati; phylum Bacteroidota; class Cytophagia; order Cytophagales; family Cyclobacteriaceae; genus Nitritalea; species Nitritalea sp. The sequence goes on along the minus strand of NZ_JBSZCV010000008.1, from coordinate 411,488 downwards.
TAGAATAGCTGAAATAGGAATCCTTAGACCACTGAATATTGATCAGCTTTCCAAAAAATCTTTGGGGCTGAGTTATGCAGAAGTACATAAAATATGCGAGGATGTATATAAGGATTATTTACTGTATGGTGAACATCATGTAACCCAAGAAATAATAACGCAGTATATAATGGCTAGAAAGAAGAGCTATTAATCAACAAACATGGATGGATTTTTTAAACATATTTTTTTAGCGAACAAAGCAAGATCCATAAGTTTTACACCCCTAGGAACTGGAAGGTTTATCACAAACAAAAATATCGATCAAACTCAGCATGGGAAAAAGCTGAAAAATGAATTTGATGCTGCATTTCAAGACTTTTGCAAGGTGATCCTGGAGATTTTGTTTATGTGGAATTTGAAACTTTCCCCGGTTTTGAACTTGACCTCCAAAAATTTGAAGCAAAAGCAGGAGATATAAGAATTGCTTCCTTAAAAGAAGTAAAAAGTGCTGATGGTCAGAAAAAAACCATCAGTTCGGTTTACCTTTCTAAAAAAGGAGTTAAAGAATTTCTAAAAAAAATTTCTTCCTATTCTCAACCAGAAAGAAATACAGGAAATGCAAATCCTAAAAACGCAAGCTTATTGTCCAATCTGGAATCCATACATCAAGCTACTTTAAAGTCCTTTTGGCAGGAACCTGAAATTCCTTTTCCAAAACTCGATGAGCTTGTTTGGTGGGAGGTATGGCTGGATACCACAGTTGATGGTAGTGAAATAGTCCGCTCCATAATAACTGAACGTTTACAGGAAGCAGGGATACAAATTTCAACTCGTTCACTAGTTTTTCTTGAGCACATTGTAATGCTAGTAAAGGGTAGCCCAAAACAACTCATAGAGCCGTTACTATATTCACCCTACTTGGATGAGCTAAGAAAACCAGTAGAGTTGTCTGACTCCTTTACTTCTATGGATATTCCTGAACAAAAGGCTTGGATAACCGATCTAGCTCAGCGATTAGATATTCATGAAAATTCCAATTTATCAGTGTGTCTATTGGATTCGGGCCTCAATGAAAATCATCCCTTACTGGTACATCTGACTTCAATAATCCGTGTAGACACAGTAGAACCGTCATGGGGAACAAATGATTCTTGGAGTTTGCCCGGTCACGGAACGGCCATGTCGGGGATCATTTTTTTTGGGGATTTGTCGGAAACATTGATATCAAGGGAAAGCATAAGGATTTTTCACCGGTTGGAAAGTATAAAGTTGATTCAGCAACCACAGCCAACAGATCCTGATCAATATGGTGCAGTTACAGAAGAAGCCATAGCCAGGGCTGAGACAAGCCCCATCGAACAAAGAGTGTTCTGTATGGCCATAACAGCTGACGGAGATACCCACTTTGGGAGGCCTAGTTCCTGGTCTGCGGCAATAGACAAATCAGCTTTTGGAGAAGAAGATTGGAAACGGTTATTATTGGTTTCCGCAGGAAATATTCCCAATCATAGATGGCTGGAATATCCTTTATCCAATCAGGAATACAGCATTCATGATCCAGCCCAAGCATTCAATGCCCTGACAGTTGGAGCTTATACCTTGAAAGACAGCATAGATCTTTCCAGATACCCAGGAGCAACACTCTTGGCCCAAAGGGGGCAGTTAGCTCCTTCGAGCAGTACAAGTTTGACTTGGGGAAAAGAATGGGCAATCAAACCCGAAGTCGTTTTTGAGGGAGGATATGCGGCAGAATGGAATAGCGGTCTTTGTGATCCTGATTCCTTGATGCCTTTGAGTATTTCCAAAGGAGGAATGGCAAGCTCTCTATTCTCAACTTTTGGAGAAACCTCCTCCGCCACGGCATTTGCAAGCAAGTTTGCCGCAAGTATTTTGGATAATTATCCGACCGTTTGGCCTGAAACAGTACGGGCGCTGATGGTTCATGCTGCGCATTGGACCGAACAAATGTTAGGAAATAAGAAAATTGAAGATCTTTCTACCCAAGAAAAAATTCAACTTCTAAGGACAGTAGGATATGGCATACCCTTTTTACCTTCTGCCTTGTACACTCTACAGAATTCTGTGTCCTTGGTAATTCAAGAAACCATTAAGCCTTATACCCTAGAAAAAAGTACCGTCAAGGCCAATGAATGCCATCTGTTTTCTTTGCCTTGGCCTAAAGATCAATTATTGGAAATGGGAAATACGCAGGTCAGGTTAAATGTAACGCTTTCTTATTTTATTGAACCCAATCCAGGTAATAAGAGGTATGCCAAGGCTAATAATTATGTTTCTTTTGGCCTTCGGTTTAAATTGAAGGATTCCCAAGAATCTTCGACGTCATTTTTAGCAAGGATCAATAAAGAGGCCAGGAAAGCTTTAGCGGAGGAATACCAACAAGAAGGCAGGGAAAACTGGGTGATCGGCCCAAAAATTCGGGACAAAGGTTCTATCCATAGAGATATTTGGGTCGGTAATGCAGCTGACCTCGCAACCAAAAATGAAATTGCCATAATTCCTACTGGGGGCTGGTGGAAGACAAGACCTAGCCACAAACGTTACAATCAATCCGTCCGTTACAGCTTGATCATCTCCATAGAAACAGATACAGAAGATTTACTGACTCCGATTTTGAATGAATTGAGGTTGGGGGTTGAGGTTCTAAATAATCTTTAATGATATGCTAAACTGGCGAGAAATAAATTCAGAGCTCCCTGAGATTGGACAAATAGTAATCCTATCCAATGAAAAAATCACCGATTCCAGAAAATGGACTTTGGGACAGTTTTTGGAAAGTGATGATAAAACTACGTATGGATTCTTAATCCAATCAAATAAAATTGTTAAACCAGAAACCTTTGATTTTTGGAAACCATTTTTAATAAAAGACCTAGGAGTTCCCGGAGACTACAAAGATGAAGAGTTGCCGCAATTTCTTTCTGCCTTCAAAAATATTCTAAAAAGCTATGTACAAAGATTTTTATTGATGTTTCATGTCAGCCAATTTTCTGGGAAAGGTTTGTTTCATTTGGATTATTATTTGAATGGGGCTTATTCCAGGGCTCTTTCATTAATTGAAGGGTTTTTGGTATTGATGGACTCAAGAAACTATTTAGCAGCCTCCCATCTAGTAAGGCCATATTTGGACACCTTCTTGAGGCTATATGCGGCATGGCTCGTAGAGGACCCTCATGATTTTGCCAACCAAGTAATGAAAGGAAAAAAAGTGGAAGAGTTCTTTGATAAAGAAAACCCAAAACAAGGGCTTAAAGACTGGTATTTAAGAAATAAAGCATCTGAAGAATTCCCTTGGGTAAAGGAGATTTATAATAATACCTCAGGCTATATCCATTTTAGCTCCAAACACATTTTCAATCCAATAGTAGATGTTGATTTAGAAAACTCGACTGTGGGAACTTACTTATCAAAGTATGATTCGAAAACCGTTACTGATTTGCATAGAATAGAGGCAATTTTGGTGATGATTGAAATTTCAAATTGCATTTTGGAATATGCTTATGGTTGGGCTAGAACCAAAATGGAATAAAATTACTCCTCCTGCTTTCCTTCCCCCGCCTTATCCCTCAACAACTGCGTAATATCAATCGGAGGCAATAAATACCCGCCCATAGGACCCAAGTTCGTAATTTGGTAAATGATGTTTCGGAGATTATTGATCATCATGTTCAAAGTGGAAAATTGGATCAGATTGTTTTTGAGATTCTCTTCGAGGGTATCCGGGTTTTGAATACGAAACGTACCGCCTCCTTCTACCATAATTTTATACCCGGGAAGAGATTTTTCGCCATCTTCATTGACCTCAACAGTGGTAAACAGTAAGATTTCTTTGGTCTTTTCATTCTCCCGGAGTCTAAAATCTATATCCACAACATAGGATTGAAATAATTCCTTGACATCAAGTTCTGGCTCCTTCGGAATTACAAACTCAACATGCGATTCCAATAACTTGAAATCCAATAACTGTAATGGGGAAAATTTAGCTTTCATCCTGCCATCGCTATTACATCCTTATCAGCATGACTTACCGCCATTACAATTTGAGGATTGGTGACTTGATCTTTTAACTTAAGGTATTCTTGGGTCTTGGTCCAACGCTGATGGTAGGCCATCAATTCCTCGGAAACTCTTTCTCTAATCATTTCCTCAGTCATCACCTTGAATTCTAAGCCTAGTTCCATGGACATTTTGGCCAGAATATTCCAGTTGGGCTTTCGGTCACCTCGGAACAATTGTGTTATAAAAGATGCGGAAGTTCCGATTCTTTGAGCAAGTACTTTCTTACTGATATTTTGCTCTTCCATTTTTTGGTCAACTAGTCCCAAAAACTGCATGGCCAATACATCGGCTTTGGAAGATACAAGCTCTTCTTGTGTCACGCTATTAAAAAGTGCATCCCATTCTTGTTTGATTGAGTTTGTCATGATGTTTGGGTTAAGTCGTATTCGTATTTCGCAACTCTTCTAATGATACTTTTTTCTGCTGCTGTAAGTTTTTGAGATTTCTTCTTTTCCAGAAGCTCAACACCGATGATTACAAATCGTTCCGTTTCACCATCAGTAAACTGCTGACAGTAAATTCGGGGATTTTTCTTTCCTTTAAACAATTTGATGGCCGTGACATATTCGCATCCATTCTCAAAATTTTCTTTATCGTAAATATCCCTTGGGGCTCGGTGGTTTAAAATCAACTCTAATGCAGTATTGAACTTCTTGAGATTAGCAGCATCAGCTTGCAAAAAAGCCATTATTTCCTTGGAATTATCTTTGTCCAAGTAAAAGGCCTTTTTGCCATTTCCCGAAATCTTTATCAGTTCTGCTTTTCTTTTCACGTCAAAATTAAGCAATAGGTTAATTTTTTACAAGCCATTTATATAATATACTCGATTCCTCACCTTTCTCTATCCTCCGCCGCCATCAAGCCCTTTCTCTGCTCCACCTCATACCCTTCACTTCCTGCTCCACAAACTCCTCCCGAAATGCCTTCGCCAATATCGCCTGCGGCCATTGCTCAATCCTGGCTTTTAAAGATTGATATTGCGATTCGATTTTCTCGGCTATGGAGAAAAGGGTCTCGATCTGAGAAACGATTTCTTTTTGTTCTTCAATCGAAGGGATTCTTATAGCTATATCTTTAAAGTTATTTTGTGAAAGATTTAGTAGACTTCATCATGAACCGCCTTATTCCCTTTTTGCTTAATGGTATGCAGCAAGTCCTTTATTTGTGGAGGTAATACATTTTCATACTCCAAGGTCTTCAATCTCCCGTGAAAGGAATTGTCATAAGGAAAATCCAGGTGATGCAATTCAAAAAGTAATTCACTTACTCTTTCCCCAAACTGTCGGAGCTTCCACAAGCTAGTAACAGGGTCTTGATAAAGATTAAACTCAGCTGCTCGCCCTATATTGAAAAGTATAGGGAATTCATTTGATAGGTAAGAAAAGTTCGAATCGGGTATAGCGCTCATAAGTTTAATACCATGGAGTTACTAAGGTAGTATATAGAAAAGAAACATAAAACTAACTTTTACGAAATTTCTCTATGGTTTAAAAGTCCTAAAGACCGCGAGACTGTTCATTCAAGTGTGTCCGCTCACTTTACAAAAATGAAAACGAGAAACCTAGACACAGTTTAATAAACTATCCCCTGCACATCCCATAGCGGAACGCATCAGGTCTCCGCTCTCCCTCAAAAAAGAAAGCAAACGAAAGCAAACGAAAGTCAAGACGATCAAAATAGAAAGAAAACGAAAGCGTTTTCTCATAAAACGAAAGCAAACGAAAGGAAAAGAAAGTATTTTCCCTAAAAACGAAAGGAAACGAAAGGAAACGAAAGTCAAAACGATCAAAAAAGAAAGTCCCTTTCCAGCCCAGTACCCACAACAAAGCGGCTGAGGGAAGAGGGACTTTCTGCTCTTTTTCATCTTACCCTAAGGTCGTCCTACCCTAAGGTCGTCCTATCCTAGGTCCGTCCCACCCTAAGTCCGTTCTACTGGAAAACCCTCCTACCTGAAGACCAACTTACTCTACGCCGACCAAGTAAGGATTTAGCCGCAGCTGTTCCACGATATAGCGAATCGCCAGCTGACCCTTCACCGAATTCCCCGCCTCATCTAAAGGTGGTGAGACCACTGCGATGCCAAACTGCCCCGGAACCACCGCCACCAAGGCGCCGCCAACACCACTTTTGGCCGGTAGGCCCGTCTGATACAGCCACTTCCCTGAATTTTCGTACAAGCCAGCCGTCGCCATTACTGGCAATGTAAAAGACACCGTCTCCGCGGATACCACGCGCTTCTTGCTAATCGGATTCACGCCCCCACTCGCCAGCGTGGCAGCCATCGTAGCCAGATCCCGCGCGTGGACACTTAGGGCACACTGCCGCGTGTAAATGTCCACAGACTCGGCCACATCAAAATAGATTTTGTCATAGGCCTTTAAGAGCTGGGCCTGCGCCACATTACGCTGATTGTCACCCGCCTCACTGATATACACTGGCTCATCCATTACTAGACGCCGACCCGCGAAATCTGAGAGCGTCTGCTGTACCACCTCCCACTTTTCTTCCGCCGTATCTCCATGCACCAAACTCGTTGTGGCGATGGCTCCCGCATTTACCATAGAATTAATCCCCGATTCCCGATTGATCTCCATCGCGATAATCGAGTTAAAAGGAAAGCCAGTCGCATTCGCCCCCACCTTCTCTTTAATTACCTCTGCGCCCTGCTCTTCCAGCACTAATGCCAGCACAAATGCCTTCGAAACGCTCTGAATCGATACCTGCGCATAGGCATCTCCTGCCGTGTAGATGTTGCCCTGGCTATCTACCACCACCACCCCGAAAATATCCGGGTCTACCTTGGCGAGCTCTTTGATATAGTCGGCATTCTTGCCCTCTGTTACCTGTTTGAACTGCTCATAGGCCTGGTCGACGACCTGCTGGATGGAGGGAAGGGATTGCGCTGAAAGCGCAAAGGATACGACCCAAAATAGGGGGAGGAAGATAAATTTTTTCTTGTTCATGACTTAGTTCAGTTTAGAGAAGCGATAGACAAAATTAGCTTGGACTTTATGGATGGCGAAGAAATTGCCGAGCGCCGGCGGCAGCTCGAACTGTTCAGAGCCGATAAAATTGGCGTTTTGGCGATCGGCATATTGGTATTCTAGGCCGAAAGAGATGCCTGGGAGTGGACGGTGTATAAGGCCTGCCGTCAAGTAGGTGCCACTCTCGAAAGAGGTGCTGAGCTGAGTAGGAAAGGTGTCATTGACGACCCGTGAAAAAGCAACAGTAGAACTCAGCTGATCCGTAAGCCGGACTTCTGTGGCCGCCATGACCGAATAAAAGGGGATGGCGGCACCTGTAAGAGGGGTCCGCTCATTTTCTGGATTCGCACGTACCCCCACATCCGCCGTACCGTCATTTAAGAAGTTTTGGATGCCACGACCTGCCACGAAGGAGCCCACCAGCCGAACTGTGGGTGTAGGGGTTAAGCTCCCGGAAATGTTCGTGCCATAGCCCCAAGCATCACCAGAGAAATCGTTAACGGCATCCCGACCCTTGTCGAACCAAGAGATATACTTGGTCACCCAGCCAGCCTGCACGTGGCCACGCTCGAAATTCCTGCGGTAGTGCAGTGTGACCGCAGGCAGCTTATTGGTGAAAACGATATCTTCTAGCTTGCCCCGAAAGGTGAAATCCTGGCGAAAAGGGCCTAAATCGGAGGTGGCATCCGGGTTTTCAAGCCCTACTTGCAACTGCTGCCGCAGCTCGTCCACGACCTTATAGCTGACCTGAATATTTCGCAGTAGCACCATTCCATTTGGGCCGAAGAATTCCACAGTGGCAGGTACTACGGAACCGTCCATAAATACGGAATTACGCTTCCCGAAGGTCCAGCGGTTCCATTCTGCATAGGCATTAAACACCCGAAAAAAGGTCTCCCCTACATTACTGCCTCCCCCTACTAAATCCAGCTCGAAACGGGTAACCAGGTCCCCTTTCTTGGTGGCCTGCCGTGTATTAAACCCCACCCGAGAAGGGCGAATGCTGATATTCGTAGATCCATTATCGGCAAAGCGCCGCCCCTGATTGTCCAGCACACGCGTCGTACGTAGCATCTCGGGCCAGTTTGGATCTGAGGACTGGAAGTTATAGGTGGTAATCACCCAGAACATGCCGGTGAACTCGATTTCTAAAGGGCCATTTGTTTGTGCATGCACTGAGGCCGTCGGCCAAAGACACATGCCAAGGCCGAGCAAAAGTAAAAAGTACTTCATGTTATTTAAGTTAAGTAGGGTTAAATTCTATTGAATAGGTAGGGTACTAACTTGTTTTATTGCGCTTCGTTTAAAAAAAGTTGTTTAATTATCCTTCTGAGGGAGTTTGACCCATTTTATACTTTTGGGCCGATAATGAGGCTTCGTAGGGGAAGCGCTTGTAGCAGCTGGCGATCCGGTTCATTCAAATTTGCATTAAAAAAAAACTTCCTGCCCAAATCTGGACAGGAAGTCATCACGAATACCATAAAAAGAAGCCTACTGAAGCTTAGGGTTTATTTTAACCAGACCAAAGAAACTTCATCCGGAACTTTCGCGCGATCTGCGATGCGCATGTAGCGGGACGCAAGTGTAGAAAGGTAATCCTGAGCTTTCGCTGCCACATCATTTAGCCCGCCGATAGATTCGATTTTCCACAGCTTGACCAGGTGATCGATAATCCGAGCATAGTCCCAGCTGGTGTAAATGCCTACCTTCTGCGTGATGGCCGAAAACTGATCGAAAAGGGTGGGATTATTACCGCCCTCACCCATGAGTACTGCAGGCATCACGATCTGCTTCCGCATCATCTTTTCGAAGGCGAGCACAGCACCGGCAGGGTCTAATTTGAATATTTCCGCCATAAAAGACTTATAGGCCTTCTCATGACGCGCTTCATCTCCTGCGATCGTCTTACAAATGCGCGAAAGCACATTATCACCCGCCGCATCAGCCAGCTTACCCGTATTTACGTGGGAAATCTTAGTGGCACGCTCTTGGAAAGAAGTGTAAATCATGGCCTGGTAAGGGTCATTTTCCGACTTTGGGTCGAAACCATTATAAATTAAGCGATGGATGGTCTGCTCCACCTTTTTCATGTCTGCCCGACCACTCAGGTATAAATATTTATTTAACAAGTCTCCATGGCGGTTCTCCTCAGCCGTCCAGGCCTTCGACCAGCGCACCCAGCCCCGATTACTCAGCAGGCTGCCCTCCACGTTAATTCCTTCCAACATATTAAAATAGGTCTGGTAGGAAGGAAGCGCCTCCTCGGTAATCATATTCCCCACTAAAGAGGTAATCACTGTATCCGGTATGCCCGAAGCACGCTCGCGCAGGAGACGGACTTCGTCCAAAGCATTTTCTTTACTCATATCCGGAAGAAAATCTGTGGGTTGCCAGCACTCATCCGGGTTCTCCAACACATTATCTACCGCGTGACCCACGAAGCTGTCTAACTGACTAACTACCTCTAGGTTCTTTTCTAATTCATTATTGATTTTTGTCTTCTCAGCCATAGCTACTCGTATCATACTGTGGATGCTTGGTTGTTACACAAATGGAATTCTCCCTAACATCCTAATTCTATATCAAATGTAAGCAGGATTTTTTGCAAATCCCGAGTAAAAACTCGATTTGTGATTTCGGTTTCTTTCTGACTGAAAAGCGGCTTTTTAATGCCTTGTATGGCAGTTAAAATCAATTTTAGCGTTTCAGTATCCAGCGTTTTTGATCGAAGTTTTTCGGTGCTGTCGCTTGAAAACGAGCTGCGATTTTGTCAAGATAGAGGGTATTATACCGTAAGCGGGTCAGGTAATTCGGATTATCTGGATCTCCATTCCAGCAGTGCTCGAAGCGATCCCCGTAAGCGACCTCTCCTGCATAGTAGGGGTTTTCGGTGCTTTCAAGGAACTCCTCTGTTAAATAAACGGCGTTATTTAGGTAATAATTGTCCATATCCCCACAATAGATATGGATTTTGCCCGCTAGGGCGTCCCCTATCTTACTCCAGTCCCGCTCCATGATGTAGCGCAGGTCGTAATTTTCCTGCCAGTAGGCGGCCACCTCTTTATCGATAACGCCGCTGTACTTGTCCCAAATGGGTTTCGGGTAGCCATCCGCACCTACGGGGGAGTAGACGGCCTGCCAGATGTCCCACTGATCTCCGGAGCGGCTCTTATTACCGCCTAGTGCTAGCTCTTTATGGTTCATGTCCACCAGCATGGAGGAGACATGGCCGAGGTAATTCCGCCTGCCGACTCGCTTGGTGCGGCGAAAGGGGCCTTCCTCGTAGTAAGCATTATCGTCTTCGTAAATATTTACGACCGTGTAGGCGCGGAAATCGATCGGGTCGGGGCATGCAGCAAAGCAACCATTGTATTCCTCGGGATAAAAAACTTGCGCGGCCAGCGCTTCCCAGCCCCCTGTGGAGCCTCCATATAAGAAGCGTGCCCAGCCCTCGCCGATGCCCCGGAAGGTTTTTTCGATGTGCGGGATGAGCTCGTAGGTGATCGCATCTCCGTAGGGGCCGATATTCGCTGAGTTGACCGCGTAGCTATCGTCATAAAACGGGTTGGGATGCTGAATTTCGATGACGATATACTTCGGGAAATCCTCGGAGATCCACTGCTGGTAAAAGTTGTAGGCTTCTTCCTGCACGATGCGCTCATAACCGTAAATGCCAAAACGCGCGTTATAGGTATTGGGAAGATCGCTATCCGGCGGATCCGTACGAAAGCCGCTGAGGTCAGCAGGAAAGTGGCCATGAAAAACCATCAGCGGATAATACTCGTCGGGGTTTTCGTCGAAATCTCGAGGGAGGAGCACGTGCGCACCGAGCGTCACTTCGCGGCCCCAAAAGGCACTGAGCAAGTCACTTGTTATTTCGATATGTTTGATAAACTCGGTGTCTGCTGGTTTTTCAATGGGGGGAATGGCATGTGCTATCAGCAGATCGGCCCCCAAGAGCTGGCCATCCCGCACTTGCACGGGCTGCACGTTACTGTATAGATTGCCTGGTGTCCGGTTCCACTGCCGTCCTTCCCCCTTATCTGCTGGCAGCAGGACTTGATGGCCATCGGCACGCGCATATGTTTCGTGTTGGACGATAAATGCTTGCGCAAAATAAGTGCCGTCGGGGAGGGCATGCCAGTTTTCTATGGGGTAGCCGAAGACGCTTAGGTCGAAGACCATGCTGCCTCCACTATGCTGGGTAAAATCCTGGCCAAACACTTGAGCGGAGCCTACGCCATCGCTGATGGCAAAGCGGGGTTCCACGCCCTCCTGGTGATGGAGTAAAAGGAGCAGGCGACCGTCCCGAACTTGGTCTTGGAGCTCTGGAGCGATGAGAATATCGAGCTGAGGGGCTTGCGCAGCCTTCTTTTGGCAGCTATAAAATAGGAGGAGGCCGAGGGCCAATAGCCAGGTGCTGAGTGTCTTCATGTGCTAGGGGTTCAAGATGATTTTTGCTGGTCATCTAAGATAAAAAATAAAGCCCTAAATCGGTGAATGCTTTACATATGCAGGGCTATGCCTATTTTTATGGGCTTATTTTAGGTGAGGAAAGGCGTCGGCAATCTTGGAGGGGGGCTACCCCTAGTTTCCAAATTTTATGTAAGCATTTGGCCGCCTGTCAATAGCTCCTGTGGAGCTAGGCCTGCGTCGCGTATCTTGGAGAAAAAACACAGCTATATGATGAAAAAAACACTTGTCGGGCTGCTGCTGAGCGGCATGCTTTGGTCCTGCGGTGGAGGCCCTTTGCAGGAGGAAGCCATCGACTACAGCACCCTGGATGAAGCGGAGCTATTGGCGGCCGCCAGCGCTTTATCGCAGCGACTCATTATCGTGGATGGGCATATGGACCTGCCTTTCCGCATGTATAATTTAGGAAACACGATGCGGGGCGAGGTGTATAACTTTATCGAACGCCAGGAGTCTGGAAACATCGATTATGTGCGTGCACGAGAAGGGGGGCTGGATGCTCCGTTTATGGCCATTTACATCCCTGCCGCCTACCAGGAGCGGGGCGGGGCAAAGGACCTGGCCGATACGCTCATCATGATGATGGACCGGCTGGTGGATACCTGGCCGGATAAGTTGGCGCGGGCCACTTCGGTGGCGGATATACGGAAAAATCACGAAAAAGGCCTGCTCTCTTTACCTTTGGGAATCGAAAATGCTGCGGCCATCGAGGATGACCTGTCGCTGGTGGAATACTTTTTCGATAAGGGGGTGCGCTACATGACCCTCACGCACGGAAAGGATAATCTGGTGGGCGACTCTTCTTATGACGATAGCGAGACGCACGGTGGTCTGAGTGATTTCGGCAAAGAGGTCGTGCGCGAGATGAACCGTCTCGGGATGATTATCGATGTTTCTCATATCACGGACAAGACGTTTTTCGATGTGGCGGAGCTGAGCCGGGCACCGATCGTGGCGACGCACAGCAGCGCTCGGCATTTTACGCCCGGCTTCGAGCGCAATGTATCGGATGAGATCATAAAAAAAATAGCTGAAAAGGAGGGGATGGTCATGATTACCTTTGGCGGCAGCTTTTTAGACGAAAATTATTCCAAGCAGAACAGTGCGAACCGTGCCCATATTCAAGACTGGCTAAAGGAAAATAACCTTTCCATGCGCGATGAAGCGGCGCAGGCCTACATCCAGTCGTATATGGCAGAAAATAAGCCAAGTGTTTCGGTGACGAAGGTCGTCGATCATATCGATCACGTGGTGGCCCTGGTGGGCATCGATTATGTGGGTTTGGGCTCGGATTTCGATGGCGTAGGCGATACGCTGCCGGAGGGCTTAAAGGATGCTTCCATGTATCCGAATATTTTAGCAGAGCTCCTGAAACGAGGGTACAGCGAAGAGGATATCGAAAAAATATGCTCGGGCAACTTCTTCCGTGTTTGGGAAGCGATCGCGGCAGCAGCAGGCTGAGTTTAAAAGGCTTTTTCTATGCTTAGTAGGACAGGCTCGACACCTGAGGGGCTTAAACCTTCAGGTGTTTTTTTATGATGGCGCGAAGTTCTTCGATGCGAAAAGGCTTACTGAGGTAATCGTCCATGCCGGCTTCTAGGCACTCCTCCCGATCTCCTTCTAGCGCGGATGCGGTAAGTGCAATCATGGGCACCTGTCCGCCTGGAAAATTACGCAGAATTTTTACAGCTTCCAGCCCACTCATACGTGGCATGTGGACATCGATAAACACCAGATCGGGATGAACATCTGGAAATTTTTCCACGAGCTCTATGCCGTCTTCCACCTCGATGACTTGGGCCTGTGGGTAGTCTTTTCGGAGTAGTGTCTTCGTCAGGAGAATATTCATCGGATTATCATCTGCGAGCAAAATAGTAAGGGTTTTTTCTGGTTCTTGCATGACATGCGGCGTCAATAATTGATTCGATGGAAGTTTCTTTTCCGTTTTGGTTTGAATAGGCTGGACTTCTAAGTCGAAATAAAAGGTGCTGCCTTCACCCGGTATGGAGTGTAGTTTCAATTTACCCCCCATGAGGAAAAGCAATTTATTGCTAATGGTTAGCCCTAGTCCCGTACCTCCAAATTTCCGGGTCGTGGTATTGTCCTCCTGAGAAAAGGCTTCGAAGATACGTTTTTGATTGTCAGCGTGAATACCGATACCCGTATCGATAACAGCGAATTGCAGGAATGTCTTTTTGCCGCTGTTTTTGCAGCGCAGCTGCAAGGTAACCTTCCCCTGCTCTGTGAATTTAATTGCGTTACTGAGCAGGTTCAGGAGCACCTGTCGGATACGTGTTTCGTCTAGGAGGTATTCTGCCTCAGGTGCGCAGCCGGAATGATCGGTGTCGATTTTGATGTGTAGCCCTTTTTTTTGTGCTAGCGGCTGTACGACCTGTAACGTTTCCCTTAGAAGGGCTTCTGGAGCAGTGGCCTTTAGGTCGAGCTCCACCTTTCCTGCTTCGATTTTAGAGAAGTCCAAGACGTCATTAATGATGCCCAGCAGGAGTTCCCCAGACTGGATGATGGCCTCTGTATAGGTTTTTTGTTCGCTATCCAGGCTTGTGTGTTGGAGTAAGTCCGAAAATCCGATGATTCCATTTAGTGGGGTACGGATTTCATGACTCATATTGGCGAGGAATTCAGATTTGGCCTGGCTGGCCTCTTTTGCGCGAAGCATACTTTCGGTAAGGCTAATTTCCAGGTTTTTTCGTGCGAGGGCATTAGCGATGCTGTCTGCAAAACTCATGAGCAGCGCCTTCTCTGCCTCGGACCATTTACGGGCACGCGTGCAGTCGTCGAAACCAGCATAGCCCCAGAATTTTTGTCCCAAAAAAATCGGGATGATGATGATGCTTTTGATGTCTTGGGCGAGCAGAAGGTCCTGCAGGGCTCCTCCTTTTTCCAGTTCGTCTACCACACAGTAAAAGGGCTCGTTTCGGTTCAAGTAGTCTACCGCTTCTCCATAGAGCGACATGGGGATATTTTGTAGGTCGGGATTGTTTAATTCCGGCTCCACGCCTGCCTGTGTCCATTCGAAAAGCTGCGAACTAAGCACTTCTCCATTTTGCGCGGTAGCGTTTTGGAAAAGGTAGGCGCGGTCTGCTGTCGAGGCTTTGCCGACGGTCACGATGGCCTCTCGTACGGCCTCCTTGAAATCCACATTGGAAAGGAGCTGCTTGGTGGCCTTAGCGATCGCTTGCAGCATATTTTCATTTTTACGCAGGGTTTGGTTGGCCTCCTCAAGCATACGCCCATTCGCCGCCACCAGTGCCTCGGAGAGCTGCTCCTTAGTGACATCCTTTAAGGTGGCCACATAGACCATCTTACCATCTAAGCGGAGGATGTTACCGATAGTCAGCTTTAAATGACGGCTACGGACAGGATCGAGGGTAATGAAGTGGTTCTCCTGCGTCTCTAATTGTTTATGCAGCTCAGGGTACAAAGAGATGAGCGCATTTTCGGCAGATTTTAAATCTGTGCTTTCTATTCCCAGGAGGCCTCGAACCGCTGGGTTAGCCGCGATGAGCTTCTTATTCTGGTCTAGAAGCATGAGCCCTTCTTCCGTGGCTTCGAAAACCGTTTTGTAGGCGATCGGCATGACCTCCAAGACATGGAAGCGATTGAAGCCCCAGTAAAAAAGAAGCACACTAAAAAGTAAGCTAAACGGAATAGCGTCGATACCATGGGGTGCAAGCTCGAAGAGATCTAGCAGATGTGCCAGCCAAGGCACAAAACTTCCGGCCAGCAAAATACGCAGCTGGGGCTTGAAGCTATTCGGTACCTCTCGGAGATGCTGAAAGAAAAGAATGTTCGCCACCAGAACAGGTACTAATCCGAACATGGCGTATACAAAATAAAGAGGGCCAGGCTCGAAACCGATGAGGGGGATTTCCCCCTGTGTATCTAGGCTAAAGCTCAAGTAAAACCACTGATGCTGCTCATTTGTGAATAATGCGCCAATAAATAAGAGCCCCGCGAGGTGGTAGCCGTAAAAGAGACTTTTAGGGACCGGTTTATCCGTATAACTCAAAGCAAATGCCAAGAGGTAAATGGGCAAAAAGGCCCCAGGAATATACTCCAATTTAAAAAAGAATACCGTAGCCTCTAGCCCGGTGGCCATCAACTCTAAGCCGTACAGCAAGGCATAAAAAAAGCAGAGCGCTATCAAAGCTAAGAGATAATGCTTGCTGTCCTGAGCAGGTTTCCGCCAGATACTAAGCCCTAGGCCGAAACTCAACACCGCCAGAAAAAAGATGATAAGAGAAAATATGTTGAGTTCGAGGTTCATATAGGGTATATACCGACTAATGTAGAAAAAAAAATGATAATTTCTGCCTTTCCTAAACGGTCTGCTGCCGTTCCTCCGTATCTGATAGGGTAAAGTATGCTATTAAAAAGTAGTGTTTTAAACTTTTGTAAGCCTATTTTTTGACTGCGGCATTATATTTGACTATATTTCTTGTAGAAAATACAAAAATCATGAAAAAGTTATTTTACTTCATTGCGCTAGGAATCTTTTTCTTGCAAGCCGATTTGACTTGGGCCCAAAGTACAAAGGAGGAAGCCAAAAAGGAACAAGAGGCGATAAAAGCTGAAAAGCAGGCGGCGAAAGCAGAAAAAAAAGCAGCTAAAAAAGAGCTTGCTGACGTGAAAAAAATGGAAAAGCAGGCGCGCAACCTAGAAAAAGCCGAAAAGAAACTGGCCAAACTAGAGCAAAAGGCCTCTAAAACAGATGCTAAACGTGCCCGCCAGCAGGCTAAATACGACAAAGCGAAACGCCGAGGAAAGGCGAGTGAAGCACAGCTCCTGAAAATGGAAGTGGATCTTAAAAAGCTGGAGCTTGACCTAGTCAATCTCAATAATGATATCGTAGAGCAGCGTAGAGCAGTAGAAAAATTGCGCTACTAAGTTGCTCCCTTTTTTCACGCTTTTAAGAGGACCCTTCGGGGTCTTTTTTTTGGCCGTGGGCCAAAGAGGCGCTGTAGCGTCACGTACGTGTTACGCTGCCAATGGCATGTTCGCCAAACGCATTACTGTCAAAATGGCTATTTCCGACATGAAAGCAGTTGTTTTTCGGACATAATGGCTTGATTATGATGTAGAAAGCATTTGGAAAAGCTTTTGCTAAAGGAAAAATACATCACACCATTTAACAGAGGAATCATGGACTATAAACAATTCACCGTAAGTGTACAGGAGGCCTTACAGCGTGCGGCAGAAATCGCACAGCAATCTGGTCACCAAGGGATCGAAAGTGGGCATATGCTCCGCGCACTTTTGCAGGATGAAAGTGCGGTGATGGGCTTTCTGCTCCAGCATGCAGGCCTCCAGAAAGGCTTAGTGGAAAAAGAGGCGGAGGCGCTAATGGCCAGTTATCCAAAGGTTTCTGGCGTAGATCAGCCCTACATGGGGCAGTCGCTGTCAGCTGTTTTGCAGGAGGCGAAGCGCTTTCAGCAGCAGCTGGGTGATGCGTATCTGGCGCTGGAACATGTCTTTTTAGGCTTGGTTCAGGGAAAAGAGGCCGTAGGCCAAAAGCTGCGCGCTCTCGGGCTTAAAACCGAAGGGCTTTTAAAGGGAATAGAACAACTAAGAAAAGGAAATAAAGTGACGAATCAACATGCAGAGGGAAATTACAGGTCGCTGGAAAAATATGCGAAAAACCTGAATGAGCTGGCTAAAAAGGGCAAGATCGATCCAGTCATCGGAAGAGATGAAGAGATTCGTCGGGTGCTCCAAATTTTAGCGCGAAGAACGAAAAACAACCCCATCCTTCTCGGGGAGCCGGGCGTAGGGAAAACCGCGATCGTCGAGGGACTAGCACAGCGCATTGTAAGCGGTGATGTGCCGGAGAATTTGAAATCGAAAACCCTGGTATCGCTGGATATGGGGCTGCTTGTGGCTGGCGCTAAGTACAAAGGGGAGTTCGAGGAGCGCCTGAAGGCCGTAATCAAAGAGGTCAGCGACTCAGATGGGGAGCTGATTCTCTTTATCGATGAAATCCATACGCTGATCGGTGCTGGTGGCGGTGGTGAGGGAGCCATGGATGCGGCTAACTTGCTTAAACCAGCCCTGGCGCGCGGCGAGCTGCATGCTATCGGTGCTACCACGCTGAAAGAGTATCAAAAGTATATCGAGAAGGATAAAGCGCTTGAGCGACGTTTTCAGGCTGTTATGGTCGATGAGCCGGACGCAGCAGATGCGATCTCCATTTTGCGGGGTATAAAAGATAAGTATGAGCTGCATCATGGTGTGCGCGTCAAAGACGATGCGGTGATCGCGGCAGTGGAGCTTTCTCAGCGCTATATTTCCGATCGATTTTTGCCGGATAAAGCCATCGACCTGATGGATGAGGCTGCCGCCAAGCTGCGCATGGAAATGGACTCCTTGCCACAGGAGCTCGATGAACTGAATCGCCGCATCATGCAGCTGGAAATCGAGCGCGAAGCCATTCGCCGTGAGCAGCATAAGGATAAGGAGGCGGTGCTGTCAAAAGATATCGCCACCTTAGAGGAGAAACGGCAGGAGGTGAAGGCACGCTGGGAGTCCGAGAAAGGTGTGATTACCGGCATTCGGGAGCAGAAAGAACGCATCGACCGACTGAAACAGGAAGCTGAGCAGGCCGAGCGAGCCGGAGACTTCGGTAAAGTGGCCGAGATCCGCTACGGAAAAATCGCGGAAGCAGAAAAAGAGCTGGAGCGCCACAAGGAAACGCTTCGCAGCATGCAGGAGAGCAGCGCACTGCTGAAAGAGGAGGTAGATGCAGAAGATATCGCCGCGGTGGTGGCCAAGTGGACCGGTATTCCGCTTGCCAAAATGCTGCAGGGCGAACGTGAAAAACTCCTCCACCTGGAAAAAGAATTGTCTAAACGTGTAGCTGGCCAGCAGGAAGCGATAGTAGCCCTATCCGATGCTGTTCGCAGAAGTCGTGCCGGCCTCCAAGATCCTAAGCGCCCGATCGGCTCCTTTATCTTTATGGGCAGCACAGGGGTAGGAAAAACGGAGCTGGCGAAAGCGCTCGCGGAATACTTATTTAACGATGAGCAGGCCATGGTACGCATCGATATGTCAGAGTATCAGGAGCGGCACGCGGTATCTCGTCTCGTGGGAGCACCTCCGGGATATGTGGGCTACGAAGAGGGTGGCCAGCTTACAGAAGCGGTTCGGCGCAAGCCCTATGCGGTGATCTTACTGGATGAAATCGAAAAAGCACATCCCGATGTCTTTAACATTCTCCTTCAGGTTTTAGATGATGGGCGTCTGACAGATAATAAGGGGCGCCTGGCCAACTTTAAGAATACCATCATCATCATGACCACGAATATGGGGGCAAGCCTGATTCAGGAGCGCTTCAGTAGTATGGAGGAGTGGAACCGCGAGGAGGTACTGGAAAGTACGAAAGAAGCCGTTTTCGAATTGATGAAACAAAGCCTCCGGCCAGAGTTCTTAAACCGAATAGACGAGCTCGTCCTTTTCGAGCCCCTTTCGGCAAAGATCACCCGAAAAATCGTGGATATTCAGTGGAAGGAAATCCAGCGCCGTCTGGCAGAACGACATATCGAAATCGAAGCTACGCCGGAACTGCTGAACTTCATCGGGCAGGTGGGCTTTGATCCGAAATTCGGTGCACGACCCCTGAAGCGTACCTTCCAGCGTCTGGTGCTGAATGAGCTCTCCAAGCAGCTTCTAGCGGGCTATATCCGAGAGGATAGTGCCGTGCTGGCGGATTTAGATGCCGAGCAGCAGGTGTATTTCAAGCAGGTACATGAAGTCCCTGCCGTATAAAAAAGGGTGTGTGTGTGGTGTAGTAAGCGGTCTTCGGGCCGCTTTTTTTACGAACTTTTCTTTACATCGGTAGTTGAGTAATCACCTCTAATTGGTGGATTTCTTTATGATGGAAGAACATTACTTTCAGTGCCCCTACTGCTGGGCGGAAATTTCCATGCTGCTTGACCCTTCCGTAGAAGAGCAGGTCTACATCGAAGACTGCGAAGTCTGCTGTAACCCGATCGAGCTGCGTGTGGCCTTTGACGAAGGCGAACTCACCTATTTTGAAGCGAACGATATCGAACAGTAATATGCTCATTTCTCCGGGAACGGACCTAGAAACCGTCTTTAAAGACCTTAAACATGAGTTGCACCGCGCCGTGCTGGACCGCCGGCACCCTTTTCGTTTGGTGATGCTGGCTACTGTGGATGAGGGGCAGCCTGACGCCCGTTACATCGTGCTGCGCCAGGTCACGCAGGAGCTGCGTTTTCTGTTTTATACCGATGGGCGCACCCCGAAAGTGCGGCAGTTGGAGCAAAACCCCCAGGCTGCCCTGCTCTTCTATCACCCCGGTCAGCGTGCGCAGGTACGTGTGCTGGGCCATTTTGAGATCCTTCAGCAGGGTTCCCTGTGGGAAGAGCATCGGCAGCGAGTGCAGGGAGAGGCGCTAAAGGCCTACAGTCCCACTTTGGCCCCTGGCCGTATTATTCAGCAGCCCGAGCAGGCGTATGCTTGGGAGAAGGAGCATGACTGGTTTACCCTTTTGGCCTTCCGGCCAAAGTCCATGGAGCTGCTTCAACTGCAGGGGCTGGAGCATCTTCGGGCGTACTTTCGCTATGAACAAGCTTCTAATACCTGGAAAAAAGAATGGGTAGCCCCATAAGGTAGCTACCCATTTCAACCGGCGGTTTATCTTTTTCTAATTTCATCGCAGTTTTCAGCTCTTCGCGTGTCGAGCACATGGACAATCTGCCAGCGGTCGGCTTCTTTTATGAGCTGAAAGCTGTTTACACCGCAGTGGCTGAAATTTCCACTCACATAAAAGCGATAGGGTGTCCAAGCATGTGCTAAGGGCCCATCTAAGCGAATGTGTATGTCGGTCAGCTGCTCGTCCAGGACGGTTCCCTCAGGAGTTTCGGCTATTCTTTTTAAGAAGGCTGCCACATCGCCAGGCCCCAAATAAGGCGCGCCTACTTCGTCTAAGGCCACCGTCTGCATGTTTGCTTCCGCATGAAAGAGGGGAGCGACACGCTTCGCATCTTTTGCTTTCATCCCAGCGAAAAGCTCCTGAAGCAAGGCTTCGATGGCCGCCCTATCCGCATCTTCCTGCCGCTTGTCGGCTTGCTGTGCGAAAAGCGGGGCCATGACCCCTAAACCCAGTAGGAGCCACAGGCTATAGCGGAGTGCTCTACTCATTCTTTTCTACCGTTCCACCGGTGCCGGTGCGTACTTCGATTCGTGAAGGATTTCCGATATAGCGGATGCGTGCTCCAGTAGCCGCTGAGCCGGTGATTTCGTTAGCCACTTCGAAGATCGCTTTTCCGGCGGTATTTCCCTGTACTTCTGCGCGGTTTGTTTTCAGGTTTTCTGCATCGATGTCAGCGCTCGTGAACACTTTAAGGTTTAAGCGGTCGGTGCTGCCTTCAACGAAAATTTTTCCACTACTGGTAGCATCTAAAAAGAGCGTTTCCGTAGCGACTTCTGCCTCGATATACCCGCTGGTGGTAGAGGCAAGCACAATTTGGCGTGCATCCAGAAGATCCTTAACGACTACCGAGGCACTGGTGGCGGCGGCCACTTCATCCAGCTCGGTGTAGGTGATGGTCATTTTAACGGTGCTGGACCTAAAATTTCCTCTGCCTAATTTTACCTCTAACGTTTCTTTCGATACCTCTGTGATGATATTATCCAGCTCGATGCCATTGGCGGTGATGGAGGCGGAAGGGGTATCTCCTTTGCGCAGCTCCACTTCGATGCTGTTCGCCACTTTAATTTTAGAAAAGTTACGAAGGGGACGGTCTTCCGTGCGCGTCTGCGCCAATAGGAGGTGGGAAAGTGCCAGACAGGCAACTAGCGTCGTGAAAATGTACTTTTTCATAAGTTAGATACATTAATTATTTTACAGAAGCTATCAGCGGAAGCTATTTTTAGGCTCTTCCGTAAAGCTTAAAGGTCATGTTCCTAAGCGCACTGTTGTTCACAGCATAGTGCATCGCCTCGGCGATTTCTCCAGGGCTCACCCAGGTGCTGAAATCTGCATCTGGCATCGCCTCTCGGTTTTGAGGGGTGTCGATGATGCTCGGCACGAAGATGTGGGAACGCACATTAGTATCTTTACACTCTTCTGCGACGTAGTCCGCTAGGGTCATGACTAGCTTTTTACTCAAAGCGTATGCCACAACGTCCTTTCCGGCTTCGTTTTCTACCGCTGGGCGTGCGCCAATGAAGAGGAACTGGCCATGATTGGCTTCTTTTAGGCTGGGTAAAAAGTGTTTCACTAGGTTAAATGCCGAGTAGAAGTTGAGCTTCATCATCTGATCCACTTCTTTTACATTTACATCTTCGATGGCTCCCATGGCGAAACCTCCCACGAGCAGGGCGATCGCATCTACGCGTCCGTATTGCAGTTTATACTCTTGGGCGAAGCCCTTTACGGCCTCCTCATCGGTGACATCCAGCTCATAGATATCGTCTGCATCTTCGATTTCTTGCTCTTCACCCGGCTGCGTGACGGCGATGACATAGTAGCCTTCCCGTTTAAACTGTTCCACAACTGCTTGACCTAAATTTCCGGCTGCGCCGGTTACGATAATATTACGCTCCATATTAATGATTACACTGATGTCGATTTAAACCACTAATTTAAAATTATATTTGAGTACATCCCATGATTTCGGCATATTTAACTCTTACGGATCATGAGGCTCGGCGAAAACCAAGATAAAATTCGGTTGGCTCCACATGAGAAAATGAAGGCTTTAGCCCATTTCCCGGAGTATGCGGCTGTTAAAGAAAAAACAGTTCTCTTCAGGTATACGGGCATAAGCTTCCAGGGTATTCGTAAATTACCATAAAAAGATGACTAAAAAAGAAAATTATTTCGATCTGGTCTATGCGGTGGTGCGTTTAATCCCTCGCGGCAGGGTCAGCTCCTACGGTGCGATCGCGCAGTACCTCGGGATGAAAAGCGGGGCACGTATGGTGGGCTATGCGATGAATGCTGCCCATAGTCAGCCCGATGTGCCGGCGCATCGGGTTGTTAATCGGCTTGGATTGTTGACAGGTAAGCATCACTTCGGGGCTCCAGAGGAGATGGCGCGGAGGCTGCAGGCTGAGGGCATTCCTGTGGTGGAGGACCAAGTGCAGGACTTCCAGCGCTACTTTTGGGATCCAAGCCTGGAGCTGTCTTTATAGGTCTGCTGGGGCAATCTGCTGAGGAGGGTTTTGTCCTTTGCTGCGCCAGAGCAAGAGGAGAAAAAACATGATGGCTCCATTTAAGATGAGCGCTTCGAAGCCAAACTGATAGCCCCACAGCCAGCTTTCCGAATTTTGGGTGATGATAAAGGTGAGGGTCGGTGCTAAAAGGCCTGCCAGAGGGACTTTTTTATCTTGCACCTGCCAGCCGGTGAATAGGCCGAAGGCATAGAGCCCGAGCAAGGGCCCATAGGTGTAGCCGGCGATTTTAAATACAGCCGTGATGACGCTCTGATCGTTTAGCCAGCGGAAGGCCATGATGCAGAGAAACAGCAGTAGCGTAAAGGCTAGATGGACCCATTTGCGGATTTGGCTTCGCTTTTCTAAGGGGTATCGTCTTTCGATCTCCAGAAAGTCATAGCAAAACGAGGTGGTCAGCGCCGTCAGTGTGGAGTCTGCGCTGGAGTAGGCGGCGGCGGTAATACCTAAGATAAAGATGATTCCTGCGAAGGCCGTCATGTGCTTGGTGGCCAGAAAAGGGTAGAGGTCATCCGTCCGTGTAGGCAGTGCGATTCCCTCCTGAGTGCTGTACTGATACAGTAAAATGCCCAGCGAGAGGAAGAGTAAATTCACGAACACCAGGATTAGGGTAAACCAGAACATGTTCTTTTGGGCTTCGCCCAAAGACTTACAGGTCAGGTTTTTCTGCATCATGTCTTGGTCCAGGCCCGTCATCACGATGGTGATAAACATGCCGGAGGCGAATTGCTTCCAGAAATTATTTGCCGACTGCCAGTTCCAGTCGAAAATTTGGGAGCGACTGTCGCTGCTTACGCGTTCGATGAGCTCGAGGGGGCCTTGAATTCCCAGACTTTGCGCCAGCAAAACCAGTGCAGAGACCACGGCTGCCAGCATGAAAAAGGTCTGAAGGGTGTCTGTCCAGACCACGGTTTTAATGCCTCCGCGGTGGGTGTAGATCCAGATAAGGGCCACGGTGAGCAGGACGGCGACCCAAAAAGGGATGCCGAGGGGTTCGAAGAGGATGAGCTGCAGGACGCCGGCCACGAGAAAAACCCGAATGGAGGAGCCCAGGGTGCGGCTAAGGATAAAGAAAAAGGCCCCTGTTTTATAGGACCAGAAGCCGAAGCGTGTCTCCAAATAGCTATAGATGGAGACCAGATTCAGCCGGTAGTAAAGGGGCAGCAGGACGCGCGCGATGACCAGGTAGCCGAGGGTGTAGCCCAGCACCACTTGAAAGTAGTGGAAGTTAGAGCTGCCCACCTCTCCGGGTACGGAGATGAAGGTGACACCGGAAAGAGAGGCCCCGATCATCCCGAAAGCCACTAAAAACCAGGGGCTTTGACGGTCTCCGGTAAAAAAGGTGTCCGCAGAGGCTCCACGAGAAGTTAATCGGGAGATGAGGAACAAGAGCAGGAAGTACGCCGTTATGATAAGGAGAACATGGGTGGTATTCATGGAGTTATTTTCCGGTGGATATCGATGGCGAAGTTGAGGATAATAATTAAATTTGCAAAATGAAAATAGAAGCACAAATATTTCCGGAGTATGAAGAGGCAGAACTGCTGGTGGAGGAGCTGGTCGACACGGAGGAGAGTGAGCTCGTCGTTTTTAATGATGACGTGAACACGTTTGATCATGTGATTAATGTGCTGGTGAAAGTTTGTCGGCATACGCGTGAGCAGGCGGAACAGTGCACCTTGATTATCCATTATAAGGGCAAGTGCGCCGTGAAAAAGGGGACGCGTACACAGTTGAAGCCGATGTGTCAGGCGATTTTAGATGCAGGAATAGAGGCCGCGATTCTTTAAGTTTTTTGTGTGAACTACCCTTCTAAGCTTATCGAACAAGCCGTTTTAGAGATCAGCAAGTTACCGGGTATCGGGAAGAAGACGGCCTTGCGTCTGGCGCTGCATCTTTTAAAGCAGAATGAGCAGACGGTGGAGGGACTTACGGGGGCTTTAAGCCGCCTGAAAAAGGAGACGCGCTACTGCGAGCGTTGCCACAACCTATCGGACGGACCGCTCTGCATGGTATGTACCTCACCTTCGCGCCAGGAGAGGGTCATTTGTGTGGTAGCAGAGGTTCAGGATGTAATAGCGATCGAAAATACAGGACAGTATCGGGGTACGTATCACGTGCTCGGGGGTATTCTTTCGCCTATGCATGGGGTAGGTCCTGAGGAACTGCAAGTGGCTAGCTTGCTGGAGCGAGTAAAAGCTGCGGGAGAGGAAATAGAAATTATTTTTGCACTGCCTTCCACGATGGATGGCGATACGACCGCCTTTTATCTCATGAAACTTTTAAAGCCTTTCGGGGTGACTATCAGTACGGTGGCCCGAGGTATTCCGATCGGAGGAGAGCTTGAATACACCGATGAGGTGACGCTGGGGAGGAGTATTTTAGCCCGTGTCAAATATGATTTCGGAGGATAAATTTTTTGGCGATTAAAAAAAATGTTTACCTTTGCAACACTAAAAATCAAGGGGGATTAGCTCAGTTGGCTAGAGCGCTACACTGGCAGTGTAGAGGTCATCGGTTCGAATCCGTTATCCTCCACTTGAATAGGAAAAGCTGGCTTCGGTCGGCTTTTTTTGTGCCATAAGTTTTGACACTAGACGAAAAGCCTCAGAGGGTTACCCCTGAGGCTTTTTAGTTGCTATGCAGTCGATTTCTGTTGCTGCTTTAATGTGTTTAGGGAAGGGCTGGCGCTGCGGCCAAAGCTGGGGGTAGTTCTCCTGTTAAACTTTTCAGGAAAGCACTTAAATCGGCCAGTTCCTTCTCGTTAAAGCTTCTTTTTAGCTGAGTGATACCCATAATTTGTACACTTTCTTCCAAGGCATGTACGCTTCCATCATGGAAGTAAGGGTAGGTTTCTGCAATATTCCGTAAGGAGGGTACTTTAAATTTAAAGAGGTCGCCAGGGTTTCCACTGAGCGCATATATTCCCGGGTCCTCGTTTATTCTGCTGTCCACGCTTTGGAAGTCCTGCATTTCGCCGAAACGTCTAAACTGCTGTCCCCCGAGAGCTACACCGTCATGGCAGGACTGACAGCCTGCATCAAGGAATAGCTTCAGTCCCTTTTTTTCTTGCGCGTTCAGCGCTGCAAAGTCTTTTTCCATAAAGGCATCGAAACGAGAAGGCGTGAGAAGCTGAGATTCAAAAGCCGCTATGGCTTCTGCTACATGCTGGTAGGTGATCGGCTCCTCAGCGTCCGGAAATGCCTGTCGGAAGCGCTCCACATAGGCAGGTACTTCTTTTAAGCGTTCTAACAAGATTCCCTCGTGTGGGATCGCCATTTCTACAGGATTTAAGATGGGGCCTTTCGCCTGTTCCGTAAGATCGACAGCCCTACCATCCCAAAACTGCGTTTCGTGGAGTACTGCATTTAATACGGTAGGGGAGTTTCTATCTCCAAGAGTGCCGGGTAGTGCTCCTGGAGATGTCGGTAGTTTATCCACCCCATAGCGTCCCAGATCGTGGCAGGTGTTGCAGCTTTGCTCCCCATTAATGCTCAGCCGGGTATCAAAGTATAAAAGTTGACCCAGTTCCGCCTGGTTTTCATCCACCTCTGGATAATCCCATTCATGGATGCCGCGTAAGGTTTTTCGGGCTTCCGCCCAAAGAAGCGCATCTGCAGCCTCAAAGCTGGAAGTTGTTTTTTCAGTGGCTGTTTCTACCCGCACGATGCCGGACAATAAAAATCCAATGAGCATGGTGCTTCCGACGAGAAGGAGGTTGTTTTTCATAGTACTGTGCTGAACGATTTCATAAACAAAGATCAGCAGATCAGCTGGCAAAAGAGGTGATGCAAGTCACCCTTGCTGGTGAGAATGGTCTTTTAGGGGGAGGATATATGTCTAAATAAAGGCCAATAGAGGCTCTGGGGATGGTTTTTTTTAAACTGATAGTTTTTAACTATGGCGAATTGATTTTTTAGATAAGTATGGTGGTCTTTTATAGCGTGCTTTATCTCCGGTCTGCACCTGTTTCTTTAGCTCTTCTCCGGCTCGCTCCCGCGGTGTGGGAAGGAGGGGATTACAGCGGATTTCCTTTTTTTTGAATATTAAGAAAGAAATAACTTCTTTTTTTAGAAAATAGTCCGTAAGATTGCTGGAGAATTAATAAATTCATGCTTTTAGACGCAGCATCATATCGTCGTTTTTTTACTTGGGCATTTCGGTTCACCGGATCGATGTCTACTTTTTTCATGTGCACCTGCACTTGTTTGACGCATACACGCATTACGGGCTAAGCCCTTTAACGAAAACCATATTATCCCAATCCCATGCAGTACAGGAAATCCCTGTACCCGTGCATGACTTAATCCTACAGCCAGTATGAAAGTATTAAAGTTTGGAGGTTCCTCCGTAGCGAATCTGGAAAACATCGAGCACGTCTTCGCGATTATTCAACAAGCAGAGCGAGAAGCCGAGATTACCGTGGTATTTTCGGCCCTTGGGGGTGTCACGGAAATATTACTTTCTTGTGCTACCATGGCCACGAATGGTCAGGCGGCATACGCCGAATACTTAAAAGGCGTAGAGGAGCGTCACTATGCACTCGTGCATGCGCTTATTCCGATCCAGCAGCAGTCTGCCGTGCTGACCTACGTAAAGGTACGCTTTAACGAGCTCGAGGATCTCTGCCATGGCGTTTACCTCATCCGCGAGTGCTCCCCGAAGACCCTTGACTACATTCTTAGCTTCGGCGAGCGCTTATCGGCCTTTATTTTAGCGGAAGCCCTGCGTGTTCGTGGGTTAGACACACACTATGTGGATGCGCGTGAGCTGATTCGTACCGATGCGAATTTCGGGAATGCCAAGGTTGATTTTCCGCAGACGAATGACTTGATTCTTGCCTACTTCGACCAGCATCCGGGGTTAAAAGTCATCACAGGCTTTATCGCTTCTACTGCCCAGGGTGCCACGAGTACCCTCGGGCGGTCAGGCTCGGATTACACCGCGGCTATTTTTGCTTCTGCCCTTCAGGCGGAGGAGCTGCAGATCTGGACAGATGTCTCCGGTGTGCTGACGGCGGATCCGAAGTTGGTCTATTCCGCTTTTACGATTCCTCAGCTGACCTATTTAGAGGCGATGGAGCTGTCCCATTTCGGTGCCAAGGTGATATTTCCAAGCACCATGCAGCCGGCCATGAAAAAGGGGATTCCGATATACATTAAAAATACCTTTGCGCCAGCGCACCCAGGCACTCTGATCGGAGGGGAGCCGGTAAACGGCAAAATCCTAAAAGGGATTTCCTCTATCTCGAATGTATCGCTGCTGAATGTGCAGGGATCGGGCCTCATCCATGTGGTGGGAGTAAGTCGGCGGGTCTTTGGGGCATTGGCGGACGCCAAAATTAATATTATTCTCATTTCCCAGGCCTCTTCGGAGCATAGCATCTGCATCGCGGTGCGGGAGCCGGAAGTAATGATGGCCAAGCAGGTGATCGAGCAAGAATTCCTCTATGAGATTCAAACTGGCGAGATGGATCCAGTGCAGATCCTGTCGGATATGTCTGTGCTGGCGGCGGTAGGCGAGAATATGAAACAAAATCCCGGTGCGGCGGGCAGGATGTTTCAGGCGCTAGGGCGCAACAATGTCAATATTTATGCGATCGCGCAGGGGAGTTCGGAGCTGAATATCTCCGCTGTGGTGGCCAAGTCGGACTTACAGAAGGCGCTGAATGCGCTCCATGAGGCGTTTTTCCTTTCGGATCAGAAGGTCTTACACGTGTTTTTAGTGGGGATGGGCCTGATCGGCAAAGCACTGGTGAAGATGATCGCTGCGCAGCGGGAGAAGTTGGGCCGTGACCATGCCTTAGACATTCAGATACACGGGATCGCGAATAGTCGGTACATGGCTTTTCATGAGGATGGCTTCGATCTGCATCATTGTCCGCTACCGGAAGAGGCGGAGAGGGCGCTGCCTATGGATTTAGAGGCTTTTATTCGGCAGATGGAGGAGATGAACTTTTCGAATGCGGTGTTTGTGGACTGCACGGCGTCTCAAGAGGTGGCCGATGTATACACACGCGTGCTGGAGGCCAAAGTGGGTATCGTCACACCAAATAAAAAGGCGAATTCAGCTTCTTTAGCGGCCTATCGGGAGCTAAAGCGGCTGGCCAAAAAGCGTGGGGTGAAGTTTTTATATGAAACGAACGTAGCGGCGGGGCTTCCTGTGATCAATACGCTGCAGGATCTCATGCTCAGTGGGGATCGCGTGCTTAAAATCGAGGCGGTGCTGAGCGGTTCTATGAATTATATTTTCAGTGAGCTGGAGCGTGGGGCACCTTTTTCTGAGGTGGTGCGCCAGGCGAAGGCGCTGGGCTACACGGAGCCTGATCCGCGGGATGACTTGAGTGGTATGGATGTGGGCCGGAAGATTTTGATTTTAGGCCGTGAGGCAGAACAGGATCTGGAGTTTTCGGATGTAAGCATCGAGAGTATGGTGCCGGAAGACTGTGTAGCTATCGCCGATGTGGAGGCTTTCTTACGCCAGCTGGAGCAGCACGATGCGAGTTTCCGTGAGCGCCTAGAGGCGGCAGAGGCGGAGGGCAAAAAGCTTCGCTTCATGGCAACGCTGGAACATGGAAAAGCACGTGTGGGGCTTCAGGCACTGCCGGCTACCCATCCTTTTTATAGCTTGAAGGGGAGTGATAACATGATTTTATTTACCACCGAGCGTTATCATGACTTTCCGATGATCGTGCGCGGCCCGGGAGCGGGAGCGGATGTTACGGCAGCAGGGGTTTTCGCTGATGTGATTCGCATCGGAAATTATACCCGCTTATGAGAGCCTTAAAAAAGGTAAAGGCATTCGCGCCGGCCACGGTGGCTAATGTGTCCTGTGGTTTTGATATTTTAGGCTTTGCCATCGAGTCGCTGGGCGATCGGGTGACGGTATCTTTTAATGATGAGGCCCGTCTGCGCGTGCTGCGCATCGAAGGGGATGGTGGAAAGCTGCCGCTGGAGGCGGAGAAAAACACCTGCGCGGTGGCCATCCATGCCATGCTCCTGCATCTCGGCTCGCGCCAAGGGATGGACATCGTGCTGGAAAAAGGCTTGCCCTTAGGTTCAGGGATGGGATCTTCTGCTGCCAGTGCGGCGGCAGCGCTTGTGGCGGCGAATGTTTTGCTCGGAGAGCCCTTTACGAAGGCGCAGCTGGTACCTTTCGCCATGGAGGCGGAACGTGTCGCCTGTGGCGCTGCGCATGCCGATAATGTGGCGCCCGCTATCCTGGGGGGTTTCGTGTTGATACGCGATTATCATCCGCTGGACTTGATACCGCTTCCGGTGCCTGAGGGGCTGTACTGCACGCTGCTACATCCGCATTTAGAGCTGCGGACGGAGGATGCGCGGAGTGTGCTGAAGCAACAGGTTTCGTTAAAAGATGCCACGGTGCAGTCCGGAAACATCGCGGGGTTGGTGGCGGGGCTTTACCAAAACGACTTATCGCTGGTTTCCCGCTCCCTGAAAGATGTGATCGCAGAGCCTTCCCGCGCGCTTTTGATTCCTGGCTTTTATGCGCTGCGGACGGCGGTCATGCAGGAGGGGGCGCTGGGCTCGGGGATCTCTGGCTCGGGGCCTACGATTTTCGTGATGAGCCCCAGTGAGGTGCAGGCCAAGCAAGTGGGTGCTGTGGCGGAGAAACTGTACCAGGAGCTTGGGCTGGGCTTAGATGTCTATTATTCAGCCATCAATAGGCAAGGGGCACATGTGCTGGAAACAGCTTGAGCCGATGCCTTCGGGGCTGCGGCCTTTTCTAGTAACTTTAACCATTATATAGCATGCAGTTTTACAGTACACAAAATCCAGCACATCGGGTGGGGCTGAAGGAAGCCGTGATCCGAGGGCTTGCTCCTGATCAGGGGCTGTACATGCCGGTGGAGATTCCGACCTTGCCGGAAGAGTTTTTCCAACGCTTGCCAGGCCTTTCTTTTGCAGAAATCGGGCACGAGGTGATTGGAGCGCTATTTGGCGATAGCTTGAGCGATGCGGAGATCGCATCGCTGGTAGCGCATACTTTACAGTTTGATGCTCCACTGGTAGAGGTGGAGCCAGGAGTCTATAGCTTGGAGCTCTTTCACGGGCCGACTTTAGCGTTTAAGGATTTCGGAGCGCGCTTTTGTTCTAAGTTGATGGCCCTGCTTCTGGCAGGAGAGTCTCGGAAGGTACGGGTGCTAGTGGCTACTTCAGGCGATACGGGCAGTGCCGTGGCGAATGGCTTCTACCGAACTCCGGGGGTGGAGGTCGTCGTGCTGTATCCGAAGGGCAAGGTCTCCGTGCTGCAGGAAAAGCAGTTTACTACCTTAGGGGAAAATATCGTAGCCCTGGAGGTCGACGGTGTGTTCGACGACTGTCAGCGCCTGGTAAAGGAGGCTTTTTTAGATCCAGAACTTCGCGAGCAAATGCTGCTGACATCGGCAAATTCCATTAATGTGGCGCGGTGGATCCCACAGGCCTTGTATTATTTTAGGGCTTTTGCGCAGCTCCCACAGCCCGCCGGCGCTATCGCTTTCTCCGTGCCGAGCGGTAACTTTGGCAATCTAGCTGCTGGCATCTTAGCGGCGCGGATGGGGCTTCCTATTCGGTATTTTGTAGCAGCTACCAATGTGAATAAGGTGGTTCCCGACTTCCTAAATGGAGCGGATTTTCGGCAGTCCCCTTCTGTTCAGACGATCTCGAACAGCATGGATGTGGGTAATCCCAGTAATTTCTCCCGTCTGCTGGCGCTCTACGGTGGGGATGAAAAGGCGCTGCGAGCACAGGTGAAAGGCTTCTATTTCGATGACCCTGAGACACGCCGTTCCATGCAGCAGGTGTATCGCGAGCGGGGCTACATGCTGGATCCGCATGGTGCGGTCGGCTACATGGGGGTGAAAAACTTTATCAAAACCCTCTCGGATCCCTGCCGGGGAATCTTTTTAGAAACGGCACATCCGGGTAAATTCCGCGATGTCGTGGAGGAAACGCTTGGCTTGCAGCTGGAGCTACCTGAACGTTTAGCGGCCTTCCTTTCTGGGGAAAAAAAGGTGACGCCTCTCGGCAAAGATTTCGCCTCTTTTAAGGCCTATCTGCAGCAGGACACCGTACAGGAGTCCTGATCCCCCTATTTTTATTTGGCTTTCTTGTCGCATTTGCAGGCTTATAGTCGTAGAGGAAGAAATAGCTTGTTATGAAAAAGTGGAAAAACGTCGCATGTATCGTAGGAAGTGTAGCACTTCTTGCCTTTTCCTGTCAGGAAAATCCCGGCCCAGATGTAGATGGGGAGGTGATTCCGAATTTGCGCCCGTTAAGTGAGTCGGAGGAGCTGCTGGCACTTTCCAATAGGGCCTTTGCTGAGGACTTCAGCGCCACCCTTCGGGATATTAGTGTCAATCAGTTCTATAGTCCTCTGAGTGTGCAGCTGGCGCTATCTATGGTGATGAATGCCGCTGGAGACGAGCTGCGCGAAGATTTTCTGCGTGTCTTACGGTATGATGCCCTGCAAATCGATGCCGCGAATGAGGCTGCGGAGACATTGGTTAGCTTTCTGAAAAAGCTAGACAGTAGGGTGACGTTTACGACCGCAAATGGCATCTGGTATCGTGAAGGGGGCAAGCTCTATACGCCTTTTCAGGAGGCTATGAAGCGGCATTTTCAAGCTAGACTGGAAGCTGCTGATTTTGGAAATCCAGCGATAGTACGCGATATTAATGGTTGGGTGAAGGCGGAAACGAATGGCCTGATACCCGAGCTTTTGGAAGATATCGATCCAGCTACCCTCATGATGCTGGTGAATGCGGTGTATTTTAAGGCGGACTGGAAGGCGCGCTTCGATGCGGCGCTTACGCGTCCCGCTCCTTTTCAGGGGATAAAGGGTGTTCGGGAGGTTCCCATGATGGCGTTAGCCGAAGCCGCAGATTTTCCGTTTTCAGCGACGGAAGATTATGCCTATGTAGCATTACCCTACAGTAGCGGTCAGTTTCAGCTAGAGGTACTCATGGTGGAGGATCCCGCCCGTGCAGATGAGTTTTTACATTTGGAAACCTTACAAGCCGCCGCAACGCGTGCTAATCCCACAGGGTTTCGTCTATTTTTCCCGAAATTTGAGATGCGCTTTCGAGAGGATGATTTAGTAAGCTATATGGCTAAGATGGGTTTAGGGGCTGCTTTTTCCTCCCACCCAGATAATTTTAGTCGCATGTTTGAGGGACCTACAGGCCCGACTGCTATTAGCGATATCATCCACGAAGCCTTTATTCAGGTAGATGAAAAAGGTACTGAGGCAGCTGCAGCTACGGCCGTGGGTGTGGTGATGACCTCCCTGCCCGCCGCGCCCCCAGAGCTGCGGATCGACAAGCCTTTTATGTTCGTGATCTCAGAAGCGCATAGTGGCGCAATCTTATTTGTGGGTCATCTCGTAAACCCGTAACTTGCTGCTGACATGAGCAGCAGCACTACTATACAACTTCATTCTAAACTGGATCGGCTCATTCACAGCAGTGTGGGGCCGGTTCTTTTTTTTAGCGGTACTTCTTATTTGGGGATGAGTGCCAACACGGATTTCTCCCGCCTCGTAGGGGAAGGTTTGGCGCAGTTTGGACTGGTGCATGGCCTGAGCAGAGCCAATAATGTGCAGCTGGCTGTCTACACCGCTTTTGAGGAGGCTTTCGCCAAAGGTGGCGCTGCGGAAAAGGCGCTACTGTGCAGCAGTGGTTTTTTAGCCGGTCGGCTTGCCCTGGAACTTTTGCTTCCGAAGGTGCAGCGTGCCTTTTATGCTCCAGATATCCATCCCGCCGTTTTGCCGTCCACGGCACAGCCGAGTCTTACAGCAAGTTTTCAAGCCTGGCAGGAGGAAGTGCTGACCAGTGGAGCCTCTTTGCCGAAAGGCAGCTCCCTTCTGGTAGCGGCGAATGCTTGCGATCCATTAGGTTTAAAGGTGCATGACTTTCACTGGTTGGAGGAACTCGTCGACCGGTATCGTGTCTATCTTTTGGTGGATGACAGCCACGCCTTCGGGCTGTTGGGGGCAGGGCTTTTCGGAACCTATTCGAGCTTGCCCGTGGGGACTTGTCAGGTGCTGGTAAGTGGCTCTCTTGCGAAAGGTCTTGGCCTTCCAGGGGGAATTATTTTAGGGGAGCAGTCCCTTTTAAAAGAGCTGCAAGCTACGCCTGCATTCCGAGGTGCCTCGCCCATGCCGCCAGCCTATGCAGCAGCGTTTTTAGAGGCGCGGCAGGTGTATGAAGAGGCGCAAGGTCGGCTGCAGGAGCTCCTGCATTACATGCAGCTTCGCTGTCTGCAGGCTGGTTTGGCCCAACGGATGCAGCATCATCCTCAGCTGCCCGTTTGGCGGCTGCCGACCGGCCCCATCGCGAGCCACCTACTTGAAGAGGAGAGGATTTTGATCTCTTCCTTTCCTTACCCTGCTGCAGATTCCCCGGCCTTAAACCGTATCGTGCTGTCTGCTTGGCACCGAAAGGAAGATGTCGATCGTCTCGTGGAGGCCTTAGGGAGGGTGCTTCCAGAGGATGCATAGACATGGAGTTTTTTCTTTAAGGAGAATGTCCTATCTTAGACTATTCTAAATCCTCAGCAGCATGAAGCATTTTCGTTTTTCTTTGGGTGCCCTCACCTTACTGGCGGGTAGCTTTTTTGCATGTCAGTCGGATCCTGGCTCCGATGCACTTTTCGAAAACATCCCCGACGAGTACCCGGTCTTGCAACGGGTTTTAGCAGATCCGGAAAAGTATCAAGTTCAAATTATCGTTTCAGAAATCGAGCAGGATGAAGAGGGGCAGGTGAAGGGATTTGCTCGCAGTAGCTTCGGTTTAGACGATACGCGCTATTACTATCCTGCCAGTACAGTCAAGCTTCCCATCGCGATTCTAGCGCATGAGTGGCTGGCAGAACAGAACTTGCCTGGTTTAAATCGGGAGACGCCTATGCTCACCTTGGCTGCCCGAGAGCGTCAGACCGAGGCCCGCTTTGATAGTACGAGTGCTACCTTACTGCCGAGTATCGCACACTATGCAAAGAAGATTCTCTTAGTCAGCGATAATGACGCGTATAATCGTCTATATGAGCTTTTAGGCCAAGATTATATCAATACTAAACTAGGTGAAAAAGGCTTACGCCATACCGTGATCAATCATCGACTGAGTATTCCTCTGCCCGCAGAAGAAAACCGTCATGTGAATCCGATACGTTTTTTACGTGCCGATGGCAGTAGCTTGTTTGAGCTGCCTGCTCGGGAGGCGGAAGGAGTGTATATCAACCAAGATGCTCCGAGTCTAGCCAGGCAATATTATATCGGGGACAGTTTGGTCTTCGCTCCGATGGATTTCACGACGAAGAATAAATATGCCTTAGGTGATTTTATGTCTACCTTGGAGCGACTGGTGTTTCCGGAGGCATTTTCTTCCGAGCAGCAGTTTGTTTTACAAGAGGAGGATCGAAATTTTCTTCTCACCTACATGGGTATGCTTCCGCATGAAAGTCAGTTTCCTGCCTACGATCCGGAGGAGTTTTACCCCAGCTACAGTAAGTTTTTTAAATTTGGCACTTCTAAGGAGCCGATACCTGAACAATTTCGTCTGTATAACAAGACAGGCATGGCCTATGGGCATCTTTTAGATGGGGGATATTTCGTGGATGATGTAAAAGGAATCTCGTATTTCATCGCAGCAGTCATTTATGTGAATGAAAATGAGACGCTAAACGATAATACCTATGAATACGATGAGATCGGCTTTCCTTTTTATGCGGAGCTAGGAGAGTATGTCTATCAGCATTTCCTGAAGCGTCAGGAAGCAGGCCGCTTCACTTCCTATAAGCGGCTAGGGGAATCGGCCTGGGAGCAGGCGCAAAAGTAAAGAAAAAGGCGTCAACCTTATCGTTGACGCCTTTTATACTCAAAATCACTAAGGCTGTTTGTCCTCTATCAGCTTAGACCGTTTCGCTTAGTAGCTGATCGATGTCTTTTAAGCTTAATTTTCCTTCGTAATACGCTCTGCCGAAAACCACTGCATTCAGTCCCATGTCGCGAAGTTTTCTGAAATCATCGATATCTCGAATACCACCTGAAGCCGCTAGGGCCAAGTTCGGAAAGCGCGTGATGATGTCTTGGTAAAGTGCATAGTTCGGTCCTTCCATCACCCCATCCCGGGTGATATCCGAAACTTTCACGTATTTCAGTCCACGATCATAAAAGAACTCCAGGTGATCGTATAAGTTCGTCGCCGTCTTTTTCAGGCGACCTCTGACCTTGATTAGTAAATCTTCTGGGTTCACGTCGATGGCCAAATTGATTTTTTCACGTCCATAAGACATGACCATATTCGCAAAGCGTTCTGGGAAGGCCACTGTAACAGAAGCCGCAGTAATGGTTTTGGCCCCGTATTCAAAGCATTTCATCACATCTCCGTCTGTGGTAATACCACCAGTGAAGTCTACTTTTAAATTGGTGTAGCCTGCGATGGTTTCCAGAATATGAAAATTCTGAGGCTCCCCTTTACGGGCACCGTCTAGATCGACAAGGTGTAGGCGTTTTATACCGTGATCCTCGAAAGCTTGGGCGATTTCTAGCGGATTATGAGAAATGATTTCTTGATTCGCAAAGTCGCCCCTTTTTAAACGGACGCATTTGCCCTCTATAAGCCAAATGGAAGGGATGATCTCAAACATGGTGATTCTGATTTAAAAGGTGTAAAACTTATTTTAGGCGGACGGGTCCTAATTGTACTAAATATAAAAAAAATGGTTGACTTTTTTACGTAAAATTGAAAAACCTCTGAAAAAATTCTTCTTCTCTTCGCGTTAGGTCCCGCTCTATTGCCTTAAAAATGCCGCAATACCCAGTTGCGAATCTCTTTTTCTATCAAAGCTATTTCAGCAGGGCTTTTTTCCATTACCCCGCCGAAAAGCAGGTAGCTGTGAAACTCCATTTGGGTGAAATCGCAGATTCCCACACGGATAAGTCGTTCGTAGGCCTCTTTTAAGCCTTCCGCTTCGATGTAGGCATCCGGTGCCCCAGCGGTTTGGATGAGGCTTAAGTTTTTGCCCTTTAGGGCAAAGGGACCTTCAGCATCTCCCACTGGATAGGCGAATCCTGGGCTTAGGACCACATCAAGGTAGGCCTTCATGGGCGCTGGCATACTCCACCACCAGACCGGATGGAGCAGGATGATATGCTCGGCTCGGCTCCAGTAGGTCTGTTCTTCAGCGATCTGTGCTTCCTCGGCGACTCCTGCTCGATCTGACCAGCGCGATGCATCTAAATATCCGATACTTTCGATCTCGCGGAGGGCGCGTAGCTGTACGGTTAGGCCTTTTTCTTCTAAAGCATCGATTAAAATGCTTTCCAAGTGTGCGTTTAGGCTCTGTGCGCTCGGGTGGCCGGAGAGAATGAGTACCTCCTGAGCCAGTAGCCGCTGTCCGTAAAGGCAGAGGCACGCCGTCAGCACACCCAAGCGGAAGAGTATCCAGTGCTTGCTCATAGTTTTTTCACCACTTCCCTTTTCGGTAGGCGGATGC
This sequence comes from Nitritalea sp., assembly GCF_054166705.1. NCBI lineage: Bacteria > Pseudomonadati > Bacteroidota > Cytophagia > Cytophagales > Cyclobacteriaceae > Nitritalea > Nitritalea sp. The sequence goes on along the minus strand of NZ_JBSZCV010000008.1, from coordinate 374,256 downwards.
TCCACATGCCGCGCAGATCTCCTACTGCATGGTTACGTGCTTTGTCTTCCGGATAGAGTTCTGTGAGTTTAGCTAACGTTTCGGCGGCGATTTCGCTCCCTTCTTTTCCGTGACAGGCCAGACAAAACTCCCCCGGAATGGTGATGGCGCGGGTAAATAAGAGTACCTCACCTCCTTCTATTTTTTGTACATTCGGCTCGGACTTCAGGCCGTTTTCCACATTGTAAGCATACATGTCCAGAAAAGGCTCCTCTTCTTCGCGTGGGGCGTCAGCCGGGTTCCGGTAGTCATGAGAAACACGTCGAATTTCGATGCCTTTCGGCCCCACCTCTTCGATTAGGCTGATGGCATTCACCTGACAAAAGTCAATGGCGCCGACCACCCCCTCGCGCTCGATAGCTTCGCGGAGGGCATTGATCAGCTGCGCTTGGGCCTCATCTGCCAGCTCTTCGCCCCACTCGAGGGCACCCTTTAAGATGGTGGCTTCGGAAAGCTTTTTGGCCTCCATGCTGCGATTTACTTGCTCGAAAACTTCGCGGTCTACACGTTCATTCGTGCTACAGGCGCTCCAGGTCCAGCCGAAAAGTAGGGTGTAGCCTACTAGAAGAATACGTCTCATGTCTTAGGGGGTCTTTAAATGGTAAATATACTCTTTTTAAAACGCTTTTCGACTGTCTCCTGTTCTTTCCTGTCCCTGTATTGGCGACCGCAAATGAAAATTGCTCCGAAGGAGATAAAAAATAGCAGACACAAAATAGAAAAAGGTTAAAAAGCTTATAGCAAAATTTAATTGCGCATCTATAAAAGCTTATTTTTAGTTGCTGGTTTCAGTAAAATATTATTCGGAATCCATGCTTTTAAATGGGAAAGATTTTACTCAATTTTGAGTTCGATTATAAACCCAAACAGCATGGATATGCACACCTTTATGCGGCCGGAGAGCTTAATGATGAGCCACGGCTATAAACCAGAACTTTCGGAAGGGGCGATTAAGTGTCCCATTTTCCAAACCTCGACTTTTGTATTTAAGTCTGCAGAGGAGGGCAAGGCCTTTTTTCAGGTGGCCTACGGTCAGCGGGAGCAGGACCCGAACGAGGAGCTTGGGCTCATTTACAGCCGTTTAAACAATCCAGATTTACAGATTTTAGAGGAGCGTCTCTGTCTGTGGGATAAGGCCGATGCTTGTGCTGTCTTTGAGAGCGGCATGTCGGCGATTTCCACGGTGATGCTGGAGTTTTTACGTCCCGGGGATTATTTACTTTACAGTAAACCGGTCTATGGGGGTACGGATCATTTTATCAATAAGGTGCTCCCGCAGTATGGTATCCAGGGCATCGGATTTACTGAACAGGATACACAAGAGGAAATCTTAGCGCGTATAGCTGCCATGGGCAGCCGGGAGCGTGTCAAACTGGTGTATGTGGAGACACCTGCGAATCCGACGAATGCCCTCTTTGACCTGGCACTCTGTCGGGCGGTGGCCGAGCAGTGCGGAGGAGCTGAGCGTGCCGTTTTCTGTGTGGATAACACCTACATGGGCCCACTTTGGCAAAGCCCCATCGCGCATGGCGCGGACTTGGTCGTGTATTCTGCTACGAAGTACATCGGAGGACATTCGGATCTTATCGCTGGTGCTGTGCTGGGCAGTCAAGTTTATATGGGGCGTATCCGGGCTTTACGTACCTTTTTAGGAAATATGGCAGGCCCCTGGACGGGCTGGCTCCTCATGCGGAGCTTGGAAACCCTGAAAGTGCGTATGGATCAGCAGGCTTTAAACGCCCGAATGGTAGCAGATTTTCTTTTGGCACACCCGAAAGTGGAGAAAACCTACTATTTAGGCCACTTGCCGGAGGGCTCCGCCCAAAAGGAAATTTTCAACAGACAGTGTACGACTGCCGGTGCCATGCTTTCTTTTGACATTGTGGGAGGTGAAGCCGAGGCTTTCCGATTTTTAAATGCCCTGAAGCTCATGAAGCTGGCTGTTTCACTGGGTAGCACAGAGTCCCTAGCTGAGCATCCTGCCACGATGACGCATAGCGATGTAAGCTTGGAAGATCGTGAGCGCTTGGGAATATCCCCTTCTCTGGTGCGTATTTCTGTGGGCGTAGAGCATGCGAAAGATATCATTTGGGATATTCAGCAGGCCTTGGAAAAGGTCTAAAAGGAGCTGTTCAGCTGCCGACGAGCTTGTTTTCTGCCTACTTAGGCTTTGGCGCTAGCGCCAAAAAAAGAAGAAGCCCGCAAGTCCATGCCTACTTGGTATGTGCTTGCGGGCTGTTTCGCTGTCGTAGGCCTCCTTTTTCTGCCTATTTTACGTGTTGTTTCAAAAACTCCACGCTGCGCTGCCAGGCTAATTTGGCTGATGGTTCGTCATAGCGAGGCGTGGAGTGATTATGAAAGCCATGGTTAGCCGCTGGGTAAAAATACACCTCGAACTTTTTATTTTCCCGCTTGAGAGCTGCTTCATAGGCGGGCCAACCAGCATTTACACGTGTATCCAGCTCGGCATAGTGCAGCTGCAGGGGTGCTTGTATGGCGGTAACATCTTCCTCTTCCGGCTGTCCGCCGTAAAAGGGCACGGCTGCGGATAGTTCCGGTAGCTGTACGGCCATGTTATTTGCGATCCAGGCACCGAAGCAGAAGCCGATGACGCCGACTTTTCCATTTCCGGCTTCATGCTCGGCCAGGAGCTGATAGCCGGCGATAAAGTCCGTCAGCATTTCCTCACGATTTCTTTGCGCCTGCAGGCGCCGCCCCTCATCATCATTACCGGGATAGCCCCCGAAAGGGCTGAGCATGTCGGGAGCCAGGGCGATAAACCCATCGAGGGCTGCCTGCTTCGCGGTGTCCTCGATATAGGGATTTAGGCCTCGGTTTTCGTGCACGACCAGCAGGGTAGGAAGTGGGCCACTACGTTCCTTTGGCAGCACCAGTAGGGCCTGGATTTCTCCTTCTCCATCGGGAGAGCTGTAGGTGATGCGCTGGCTTTCGATGCGAGGATCGTCCTCCTGAAAGCGCTGCGTACCCGCGTAGTCCGGCATTAGGTAGCTGCTTAGCGCGGCGATGCTAAGCCCGCCGACCGTGTAGCGCGAGAGTTTATCCATAAACTGCCGGCGATTCAGCTGACCATGGACGTAGTAGTCGTACAGGTTATAGACCTCTTGGGGGAGTAAGGGTTTTGGTGTTTTTTCCATAAGGCGGTGTGGTTTAGGAAGAAAACAGCGGAGGAGCTTAAGTGTTTAGTCCCTCTGAATGCCTGCGGAGCGCCTATTCGCTGACTTCGTTTTCTTCTAAAAAGCGTTCGCGACCTTTTTTTATGAGGATAGGAAGCAGCAGCATGCCGGCTCGCTGGAGCAGCCCCGGCGACTGGGAGCTGCGTAGACGTTTACGGATATCGTCATCTAGGAGTCCTTCCCGTTCGAGGGTGTCTAGGACACGCTGGATCTTTTTTCTTTTTTTGCCCTTAAAGAGGCGCACCAGAGAAAAGGCTAAAATGCCTCCACCTAGGACGGCGGCACCGAGTTTAAGGATGTCTCCTTGTTCGTTTTTCGCTACGGAAAGCTGCATCCGCAGGGTCTGCTCGAGGGCCTCGGCTTGTTTTTTCAGCTCTTCATTCATGGCTTTTTCTTTTGAAAGAGGAACAAAAATCTTCTAAAGAAGTCTTTAAACGACTGGATAAAGCCTTCTGAGTCGCGGATAATATAAAGTAAGATAAAAAGCAGGGCGTAAATCAGGCCCACGTAAAGAAAACCCATGGAGGGTGAGTATAACTTCTCTCCGATGTAAAAAGCCAGCCAGAGGCTCATAAACAGAAGCACCATAAGGCCCGCCAGCCCCATGGTAATTAAGATAAATATGCGTGCAATCAGGCTGCTGACCTGATCTTCTACTTCGTTTTTAAGAAGTTGGAGGCGAACTTCGATCAGCTGCTTGACGGTCTGTACGATTTCAGCGATGTTAAACATAGCGCAGATTTTCAGTTTTCGAGGATGTAAACTCCCAATATACGCGCTTCTATCCGAAATTAAAAACTGCTTTCGGGCGCTGCTTCTTCACTTCCACTGTAGTAGCGATAGGTAAGGACATGCTCGATGGCCAGGCGCAGGGCTTCGTTTATGGGGTATGTTTTCGAGGCGAGTTCAAAATCGATGCCATAGAGGCTGGAGTAGGCGCCGCTGCTGCTGCTCACGGCTAAGCTACCGGTCTGAATGGCCTCCTGGGCAGCGTGAAAGGCGCTGGACTTTTCGCTTTTGATTTTCTTACAGGTGATGATTTCACGTTGTCCCAGCTTGTTTTTTCTGGCGCTCGCGCCAAAGACCCTGCAGATCAGCCCCCGCTGCGCATAGGCAGAGCAAAAGCCCGATTCTCCATCTTCGCTGAAGCTCTTATACAAGATGCAGGGCTTCGTAGTGCCTGCCTCTACTAAAAGCAGGAGGGCATCTTCCCCCTTTCCCTGATCGACGATATGGAAAGCAAAAGGTAAAAATTCAAGGATGGAAGCCTGAACGGTGGGCTTGCTACAGCAAAACCCACAGCCTGGCAAGCAGTTTAACCCGCTTTGCCCGATGAAAGCCTGCATTTCTGCATCCAGCTCCTTATATAATTCACTGACTGCAAGGGACTTCTCCTTTAGATTCATAACTTGTCAAATAAAAGTTTGCGAAGGTAGAAAGAGTTTTCCAATGGTACAATAAGAAAATGGAATGGGAGAATAAAAAGTTGGGCCTCCGCATCTTCCCACCTGCAGTTAGGTTAATTCGTAGAAGCTGACTATTTTTGTTAGTTTGCCGCAGGCAAGCACCAAACCGGGCGGGAAGCCGTCCTTATAGCCGAAACGAATTTGATTATGGAAGAGAAAACCAACCATTTAGACCAAAAACAGGAAGAAAAGATCCGCAAAGCGTTTAAGGAGCGCGATTGGAGTGAGATTAAAAGTGCGGACAGCTGGGTAATTTTTAAGGTGATGTCTGAATTTGTGCAGGGCTTCGAGAAATTAGCGAAGATAGGCCCCTGTGTTTCTATTTTTGGCTCGGCCAGAACTCCACAGGATCACCCCCATTATAAGTGTGCCGAGGAGATCGCAGCCAAGCTGGTGCGTCATGGCTATGGCGTCATCACTGGCGGTGGGCCAGGCATCATGGAGGCAGGAAATAAAGGGGCACATTCCCAAAACGGCAAGTCTGTAGGTCTAAATATCGAGCTGCCTTTCGAGCAGTTTAACAACATCTACATCGACCCGGATAAGATCATCAACTTCGACTACTTTTTCGTCCGCAAGGTGATGTTTACCAAGTACGCACAGGGTTTCGTGGTGCTTCCAGGAGGTTTTGGGACTTTAGATGAGCTGTTCGAGGCGCTTACCTTAATTCAGACGAAAAAAATCGGTCGTTTTCCGATCGTCCTAGTGGGTAAGGCCTATTGGGAAGGGCTCCTTGGCTGGTTAAAAAGCACGATGCTAGAGCAGCACGGCTATGTCAGCGAAGGAGATTTAGACTTGTTTTCCATCGTAGATGAACCTGCAGATGCAGTAAAAGTAATCGATGAATTTTACAGCAAGTATCTGCTGTCGCCCAACTATTAATGAATGCGGTTTAATTTTCATCTTATCTTCCTCTACTTAGCCGTGGGCGGGCTGCTGCTGCTTCAGTTTTGGCCCGCGCCTTGGTCTGAGGAAGCCACCTTACAGCAGCCCGATGGTCCCTATGCTGATCGTGCTGGGGCTGAGTTGGCGGATTCGGGTGGTTTGCGTGCGCCTTTTGCGCTGCTGCCGCTTCCGGAGGAGTTAGATTTCGCAGGGGAGCGCGTGCCGCTGGAGGATTTGCACGTGCGCGAGCGTATGGAGCGGGAGCTCTATGTAAATGCGTATTGGGAGTCGAACTTGATCCTGCTGAAAAAGCGTTCGGCCAAGTATCTTCCTGAGATCGAGCGTCTACTTGCCGATTCAGGCGTGCCTGATGATTTTAAGTATGTCGCCATAGCAGAGTCGGCCCTGCTCCATGTTACCTCTCCAGCGGGGGCACGTGGCTTTTGGCAATTTATGCCGAAGACTGCGAAGGAATATGGACTGGAGGTGAGTAGTGATGTCGACGAGCGCTATCATCTGGAAAAATCCACGCTGGCCGCGGCTCGGTATTTGAAGAAAGCGTATGCCCGCTTTGGCACCTGGGCAGCAGTAGCCGCCAGTTATAATATGGGGCAGGCTGGGCTGGCTAATCGGATGCAGGAGCAGCGTGTAAACACTTATTTCGATCTCTACCTAAACGATGAGACGAGTCGCTATCTGTTTCGCGTGCTGGCGTTTAAGTTGCTTTTCGAGCAGCCCGAGACGTATGGATACTTTGTGCCCGAGGGGGAGCGCTACCGCTATCCGGAGACACGGCTTCTTTATGTGGACACAGCGATCCCGGATTTAGCCGTTTGGGCCCAAGCGCAGGGGAGCACCTATCGGGATTTAAAGTGGCTTAACCCCTGGTTGCGCAGCAGAAAACTCGCCCCTTCCCGGGGCAAAACCTATGAAATCAAACTCCCTGCGGGGAGTGCCTAAACCCTGCCCGCCTTTCATGGGTTAGGGTGATGCTATGTGTTGGCATTTTCCCCAGTGAGAATGTTGGGCATGTTTACCAAGAATGGATTTATGGAAACGATACAAGAGCCGGAAGAGCATTTAGAGATATTTGGTGCCCGTGAGCATAATTTAAAAAACGTCGATTTACGGATTCCCAGGAATAAACTGGTAGTGATCACGGGGCTTAGTGGGAGCGGAAAGAGCTCGCTGGCTTTCGACACGATTTATGCAGAAGGGCAGCGCCGTTACATGGAGTCCTTTTCGGCCTATGCACGTTCCTTTTTAGGGGGCATGGAGCGTCCGGAGGTAGATAAAATAAATGGTCTATCGCCGGTCATCGCCATCGAGCAGAAGACCACGTCTAAAAATCCGCGTTCCACGGTGGGTACGGTAACGGAGATTTACGATTTTATGCGTCTGCTTTTTGCCCGTGCGGGCAAAGCCTACTCTTATCTCAGCGGTCAGCCGATGATACGCCAGACCGAAGATCAGATCATCGAGCAACTGTTTACCCACTTTAAGGGGCAGAAATTGTATATTTTAGCTCCCGTGGTTAAAGGGCGTAAGGGGCATTATCGGGAACTTTTCGAGCAGATCCGCAAAATGGGTTTTGCGAAGGTGCGTGTGGATGGCGTGGTGCTGGAGGTGCAGCCGAAGATGCAAGTGGACCGGTATAAAATTCACGATATCGAAATCGTGGTGGACCGTGTAGTGGCAGAGGAAGAAGATCGCTATAGGATAACGCAGTCCCTAAAAACAGCCTTGCAGCATGGAAAGGGCGTGCTGATGCTGCGTGATGCGCAAGGCGAAATTCACCATTTTTCCAAGTTTCTGATGGATCCGACCACAGGCTTGGCGTATGATGAGCCTGCACCGAATAATTTTTCTTTTAACAGCCCCTACGGTGCCTGTTCGACCTGTAACGGGCTGGGCGTTATCGAAGAGATTACCCGGGAATCACTTTTTCCGGATCCGAATCTATCGATCACCATGGGGGGCATCGCACCGTTAGGTGAATACAGAGATATTTGGATATTTAAGAAGATCGAAGCCATTTTAAAGCGCTTTAAGGCAAGCATGTCTACGCCCGTCGGCAAGCTTAGCGAGGATGTCGTGCAGGTCTTACTGTATGGTGATGGAGAGGAGGTCGCGGTGGACTCCGTCAAGTATCCGGGTACCAAGTGGACGACCAGCTTCGAGGGCATCATTCCATTTTTACAAAAGCAACAGGAAGGGGGTTCTGATAAAATTCAGAAGTGGGTGAGTGAGTTTACCACCACGCGTGTATGTCCGGATTGCGAGGGCTACCGTCTGAAGAAGGAGTCGCTGCATTTTCGGATCGCGGACAAGCATATCGGGCAGCTGGCTATGCTGGATATCAGTAGCTTAGGAGAGTGGTTTGCAGACCTGGAGGAGCGTTTGGATGAGCGCCAAAACGCCATCGCGAAAGAGGTCCTCAAGGAGATTCGGAAGCGTATCGGCTTTCTTTTGGCCATCGGCCTGGATTATTTATCCCTAAATCGTCCCTTACGAACGCTTTCTGGAGGAGAGGCGCAGCGGATACGATTGGCAACTCAGATTGGCACGCAGCTCGTCGGCGTGCTCTATATTTTAGATGAGCCCAGCATCGGACTACATCAGCGGGATAATGCGAAGCTGATCCGTGCCCTGCAGGATTTACGGGATTTAGGTAATTCGGTCTTGGTGGTGGAGCATGATAAGGATATGATGCTTTCTTCTGATTTTCTGGTGGACATAGGGCCTGGAGCTGGGCGCCACGGGGGGCAAATCGTGGCGATCGGCACGCCGCAGGAGGTCTTAGCTCAGGGAAGTGTCACGGCCTCTTTTCTTAGCGGTAAGCGAAGTATTCCTGTTCCCGAGAAGCGGCGAAAAGGCTCTGGCGAGTTTGTGCGGATAAAAGGAGCTAGTGGGCATAACCTCCAAAAGGTACATGTAGAATTTCCGCTGGGGACGATGATCTGTGTGACAGGCGTGTCGGGAAGTGGTAAGAGTACGCTGATCCATGAGACACTTTACCCGCTTTTAAACCAGCATTTTTATAAGAGCAAGAAGAGTCCACTGCCCTATCAGTCAGTAAGTGGGTTGGAGCATTTAGATAAGGTAATCGAGGTGGATCAGTCTCCTATAGGGCGAACGCCGCGCTCGAATCCTGCAACGTACACGGGTGTTTTTACAGATATTCGTGCCCTGTTTACGGATTTGCCGGAGGCAAAAATTAGGGGCTACAAGCCGGGTCGTTTTAGTTTTAATGTAAAAGGGGGGCGCTGTGAGGAATGTGAAGGGGCAGGTATGAAGTTGGTGGAAATGGATTTTCTTCCGGACGTACATATCCCCTGTGAGACCTGTAAAGGCAAACGGTATAATAGGGAGACGCTGGAGGTACGCTTTAAGGGAAAATCCATCGCTGATGTACTGGATATGACCGTGGAGCAGGCGGTGGAGTTTTTCGAAAACCAGCCGAAGATTTTGCGTAAAATTCAAACCTTGCTGGAGGTTGGTTTGGGGTATATTACCCTAGGGCAGCATGCGACGACCCTTTCGGGGGGTGAGGCGCAGCGGGTGAAGCTGGCCACAGAGCTATCGAAAAAGGATACGGGCCAGACCTTTTATATTTTGGATGAGCCCACCACGGGACTTCATTTTAAGGATATCGAACATCTACTGGCCGTGCTGAATAAATTAGTGGACAAAGGGAATACGGTACTTATCATCGAGCATGACTTAGACATTATAAAAGTGTGTGATTATCTGATCGATATCGGCCCGGAAGGTGGGCGCGGAGGGGGTAAGGTGGTGGCTACCGGTACGCCCGAGCAGCTGGTAAAAGTAAAGGAAAGCCATACCGCTAAGTTTCTTAAAAAAGAGTTGCGTTAAACTCAAAACCTTCATTTTCCCATTAATCAAAATATAGAGCCTTGTGATGCAAGGCTTTTTTATATTTGGGTTTTATACTATGGATAGAAAAAATTTATATTGGCTCTTGCAGGTTCTGGGCTGGACACTTTTTGGCCTGATCAATTTATTTTTGGTCTCGCTGGAGCGGACCATTAGCTGGACACAGGTAGGTGCATTTTTCAGCCTTTCGCTGCTTTATATGCTTACCACACATGGATTTCGTCTGGTGATCAAGTCGCGACAGTGGTTGCAACTGAAAATTAGTGCGCTGATCGTGCGGGCGATTTTATCGCTTTTGCTGCTGGCGGTTCTGAATACCATCGGGCAGATCGTGATAAATTGGATTTTCGGCTTACTGGATGTCGGTTTTGATTTTCGTCAGGTGGTGCTGCTGGGCAATGTATTCGTGAGTTTTATTTTCTATGCCTTATGGACGATGGTGTATGTGATTTTTCATTTTTTAGATAATTACAATCAGACGCTGCGCTATGAGGCCAAGATTAATGAGATACAGCTTAATCACCTGAAGTCTCAGTTAAATCCGCATTTTATTTTTAATGCGCTGAACAGCGTGCGTGCATTGGTAGATGAAGACCCTGGCAAAGCCAAGGTAGCGATTACGCAGCTGTCGAATATTTTGCGATTTTCGCTGATGATGGATAAAAAAAGGACAATTGATTTCGAAAAAGAACTGAATACTGTAAAAGATTATCTAAATTTAGAAAGTGTAAGATACGAAGAGCGCCTTCGTGTAGAATATGATATCGACCCTGTCGCCTACGAGTACCGAGTGCCTCCCATGATGCTGCAGACCATCGTAGAAAATGCGATCAAGCACGGCATCAGTTCGAAATTAGAGGGCGGAACGATTAAAATTAGCTGTTACGAGGGGCTGGATGCTGAGCTGATTATCATGGTGAAGAATACGGGTCAGCTGACGGCTAAGCCTGCGACCAAACGTAAATCCGGTGAAGGTCATGGGATTAACAATACGATTCAGCGGCTAAAGTTGATATACGGAAATAAAGCTTCCTTTAAAATATATAATGCAGGGATTCAGGATGTAGTCACCCAGATCAACATCCCCAAGAATGGAATCAAAGTTTAATAGAAGATAGAAGACTGATTATGCGAGCGATTGTAATTGACGACGAGCGTTTAGCCCGTAAGGAATTGATTAATTTGTTAGCCCAATTTGACCATGTGGAGGTTTTGGCTGAGGCCAATAATGTCGATGATGCTAAGGAGAAAATCGAGGCATTAGCTCCCGATGTGGTTTTTTTAGACATCCAAATGCCGGAGAAGACGGGTTTCGATCTTCTGGAAGAGTTAGAAGCCGTTCCGCATGTCATTTTCACTACAGCCTATGATGAGTATGCGATTAAAGCCTTTCAGGTAAATGCTTTGGATTATCTCCTTAAGCCAATAGAGCCCGCTCGCTTGCAGGAGGCGATCAACAAGCTTTCACAGACCATAGCATCTAGCAAGCAGGAGCTGGCTGTGGCAGCTTCACGAGAGTCGGAGAAAAAGTTAGGCCTAGACGATCAAGTTTTCGTAAAAGATGGAGACCGCTGCTGGTTCGTGAAGCTTTCGAATGTGCGTCTTTTTGAGTCGGATGGCAATTACATCAAGGTTTATTTCGACACAAATAAGCCTATGATTCACAAGTCTTTAAATGCTTTGGATGAGCGTTTGGATGAAAAAAGTTTCTTCCGCGCGAGTAGAAAGCATATCATTAACCTCAGCTGGGTAGAGGGCATAGAGCCTTGGTTTAATGGAGGTCTGGTCGTTACACTTAAAGGAGGTGACCGTATCGAAGTGAGCAGGCGACAGGCATCTCGATTTAAAGAGATGATGAGTTTATAAGTTTAGGACAGCTTGCACGCTATTCAGAGCTGGATATGCGTTGCACTGCCGCTACAAAGGAATGGCATGAAAGAGGACCGTATTTTAATCGTAGAAGATGAGCCGGATATCGCTGAAAATATACAGGAGATCTTAGGGCTTTTAGACTATCAGTACATCGATATTGCGAACTCAGCGAATCAAGCCGTCAAGCTAATCAAGAGGAGTAAGCCTGACTTAATATTTATGGATATTAAGTTAAAAGGCGATAAAGATGGAATCGAATTAGGGGAAATGGTTAAAAACATGGTAGATGCTCCCTTGGTCTACGTCACTTCTTACAGTGATCCGACGATTATCGAGCGTGCCAAGCGTGTCCACCCTGTCGGTTTTATCGTGAAGCCGTTCACGACGAATGAGATTCATGCGATTACGGAGATAGCGATGTTTAATTCGCGTAATCAGCCGAAAGTAGAATCACCTGTGGTGCAGCCACAGGCCGTAGAAACGCTTCCCGATGCGATTTTTATCCGTTCTGGCATTCGCTATATACGCGTGGGCTATGATGAAATCATCTATGTACACGCTAGTGGAAATATCGTGACGGTACACACTGAAAAGAAGGAATTTATGGTGCGTAAGTCACTGCGCGAAATGGAAGAGATTCTGAGTCCGCATGGATTTTTACGTGTACAGAAATCTTTTATGGTATCCCTTCGGCGCGTGGAATCCTTTACCACGAAGGAAATATTTATGGATAACGGTGTGTCCGTGCTGATCGGCAGGCAGTATTATAGTGTGCTACTCTCGAAACTGAATATTATTATCGACAGTTAGCCCATGCACCGCGGCAGCTTAGTGCAGATCATAAATTTGAATAATCCCTAAAGTATCACCTCCTGCATCCACGACGATAAGTGAGGTGATTTTTTTCTGTCGGAGTGCTTCCTCTGCTTCATGTAGCGAAAGTGTGGGGGTGACGGTCTTCGGATTTGGGGTCATAAACTGCCGTGCATGTAAGTTCCAGGCTGCAGGACCTTCCCGCTCCAGAAGTCTCCTCAGGTCACCATCGGTAATAATCCCCAGCGTGTGTCTGCCTTCATTTACCAGTGCCAGACCCAGACGGCCCTCGCTAATGACCTGAATGACTTCGATGAGTGTACTTTCAGGCTGAATAAGCGGTAGGTTTTCCGTACGCATTTTATGTTCCACTTTCGCTAATAACTTCCTTCCGAGACTTCCTCCGGGATGAAAACGCGCATAGTTTTCTTCCATGAATCCTTTTTCTCGCATCAGCGCCACAGCCATAGCATCGCCCATGGCGAGCATCACGGTCGTGGATGTGGTGGGGGCTAATTTTAAAGGGCAGGCTTCCTCATGGATTTTTACCCAAATGTGGTGATGTGCATTTAGCGCTAAGGTAGACTCGGTCCTAGCACTCATGGCCAGGATGACATTTCCATTTTCTTTAAAGAAAGGGAGAATTTTTAATACCTCGTCAGTTTCTCCTGAATTACTTAGCAGCAATACCAGGTCTTGTGGTGCCACCATGCCTAAATCACCATGAAATGCTTCTGCAGGATGTAAAAAAAAGCTGGGAGTGCCTGTGCTAGCCAGCGTAGCGGCAATTTTTTTTCCGATGATTCCCGATTTTCCCATGCCAGAGACCACTACCTTTCCCGAGGTGGCAAGAATCGCCTTTACCGCTTGTTCAAAGCCATCGGATAGCAGGTCGATTTGCTCTAGAAGCGCATGTGCCTCGTTTTGGAGGGTCTCTTTGGCCGTTTGTATGATAGAGGAAGTAGCAGACATAGTTTAGTAGAGGCTAGATGTTCATGTAGTAAGAGTCAAGCGCTCGAGTAGCCCTTCTAAATCATGAAGGAAAAGCATATTCGGCCCATCGCTAAGCGCTTCATCGGGATTTGGGTGGGTCTCTAAAAAGTAACCATCAGCGCCAAAGGCTTTGGCCGCCAAGGCCATAGCAGGAACAAACTCTCGGTTTCCGCCTGTCTTCCCGCCAGCTCCCCCTGGCCGCTGCACAGCGTGGGTGCAGTCCATGACGATCGGGTATCCGTACCGTTTCATGTCGGGGATATTACGGAAATCGACGACCAGGTTATTATAGCCATACATATTTCCGCGCTCAGTCAGCAGAATTTGGGTATTGCCCGCCTCCTCTACCTTCCGCACGGGGTAGGCCATGTCTTCGCCGGATAAAAATTGTGCCTTTTTGATGTTAACAATTTTACCCGTCTCAGCCGCTGCGACCAGTAGGTCTGTCTGTCGACATAGAAAAGCGGGGATTTGTAGGATATCTGCCACTTCCGCTACGGGCTGCGCCTGGTAGCTTTCATGGATATCTGTGATAATCGGCAGGGCGTAGCGGGTCTTGATTAGGTCAAGGAGCTCTAAGCCTCGTTCCATTCCCTGCCCGCGGTAGGCGCCTGCAGACGTTCTGTTCGCCTTATCGAAGGAGGCCTTGAAGACGATGGGGCGCTTCAGCTTTTCGCGTAACAGCACGAGTTTTTCGGCCACTTCCTCGAGAAGACTTTGGCTTTCGATAACACAGGGGCCCAAAAGGAAGAAGGGGCCAGTTTTTAAGGAGTCGTAGAGCGTCATACGTTGAATTTTTTTCGAGCCTGTTCCAGGTCTTCGGGGGTGTCGATGCCTTTTTCCGGATGGGACACCTCCAGCATTTTTATTTTATAGCCGTGAGCTAGTGCACGCAGCTGTTCGAGTTTTTCGGTTTGTTCGAGATAAGTGGCAGGCAGGCCTGCAAAGGTCTGTAAAAAGGTGCTCGCATAACCATATAGGCCGATGTGCTTTTGAAAGAGGGGGCCTTCTGCTGGCTTTCCATCACGTGGAAAAGGTATCGGGGCGCGAGAAAAATAGAGCGCATAGCCTGCGGTATCGCAGACGACCTTTACCGTGTTCGGGTCTTCTAGGCCAGCTGGGTCTTCCCCGAGGGCATACACACTCACCATATCTTCTCTTCCCTCACGAAGTGCTATAGCGACAGCATCTATGGTGGATGCGTCGATAAAGGGCTCATCGCCCTGCACATTAATAACATAGTCGACACCAAGACTGCGGGCAGCTTCTGCGATGCGGTCGGTGCCACTTTCATGCTGGTCTCCTGTACGTATAACGTTCTGGGTAAATACCCGGCAGGCTGCTTCTATACGCTCATGGTCACAAGCAATCCATACCTCATCCACCTCAGTAGCACGTAGACAAGCTTCGTATACCCGCTGGATCAGGGGCTTTCCTCCTAGGTCAGCTAGTACTTTTTCTGGTAGCCGGCTGGAATGGAGGCGCGCAGGAATTATAATTGCAGTTTTCATCGCTTTTTTCTTTTGCTCGGATAGCTCCTGTGTGGTAGGCGACGCTTCCTTAAGCAGCGCAAAAATAAGGAATTATATCCGCTTTCTGCTTTCCTTTTGAGGTCAATTCCCACTCATTCGCATGCGCAGTCCTGATAGGACATGCTTTCTAAGCAGGCTACTGATGCAGCAGCCTGCTGAGCTAGGATCCTTTAGACTATGCGGCTTTCCTAAAGTAGCTCGTTCGCAAGGTTCGCCAGCTCTGAACGTTCGCCTTTTTCCAGCTTGATATGGGCATAAAGGGGGTGGTCTTTCACACGATCGATTAGGTAAGAAAGGCCATTACTCTGTGAATCGAGGTAAGGGGTATCGATCTGATGGACATCTCCCGTGAAGACGATTTTCGTGTTTTCTCCCGCACGGCTAATGATGGTCTTGATCTCGTGAGGGGTCAAGTTCTGGGCTTCGTCGATGATGAAAAAGATGTTCGATAAGGAGCGTCCTCGGATGTAAGCTAGCGGCTGGATGAGGAGCTTTTCCTGTGTCACCATGTCATTTATCCGCTGAAATTCCTTATCACTTTCCTTAAACTGATGCTGGATAAATTTCAGATTATCCCAAAGCGGCTCCATGTACGGATTCAGTTTGGACTTGATGTCACCCGGCAGGTAGCCGATATCTTTATTCGAAAGCGGCACGATGGGCCGGGCGAGAAAAATCTGCTTGTAATCCTGCCGCTGCTCCAGTGCGCCGGCTAGCGCCAAAAGGGTTTTTCCTGTTCCTGCCACGCCCTGTATGGTCACTAACTTGATGCGTGGGTTTAGGATGGCATGAAGCGCAAAGGCCTGCTCTGCATTGCGCGGTTTAATCTGATAGGCGGTCGCCTTATCCACGCGCTCCATGCTATTGTTTTCTGCATTATAATGCGCCAAAACAGAGTTTTTATTGCTTTTCAGGATGTAAAAAGCATTTGCCTTCCGTTTACGGGTGCCTAAAATATGCTTGGCTTCCACTTCTGGCGTATCGTAAAGAAGGTTGATTTTTTCTGATTCCAAGCCTTCCAGCAGGTACTTTCCGGTATTTTCTAGCTCGCTAATGTTTTTAATCTTGCCCGTTTCGTAATCTTCCGCATGAATGTCCAGAGATTTTGCTTTCAGGCGGAGGTTGATGTCTTTGCTAACCAAAATCACTTTGCGCTCCTTCTCCTTCTGTTTCAGATGTAGGGCTGCATTTAAAATCTTATGGTCATTTTTCTCCTCCCCGAAAATTTCATTTGCATTCAAGCGATTATCCGGGTTCATGAGGACTTTAAAATGGCCTTTATTTTTTCCGTTTAGCGGGGTCCACTCGTGGATCATGTGCTCCTCGGAGAGCTTGTCCAGTAGACGAATAAACTCGCGCGCTTCGTAGTTTTTCGTGTCATTCCCTTTTTTAAACTGATCGAGCTCTTCTAATACTGTGATCGGGATGACGACGTCATGCTCCGCAAAATTCATGATGGCATTATGTGCATATAGGATGACAGAGGTGTCCAAGACAAAAATTTTCTGGGTTTTGGTGGTGGACTTTGGCATAGGCGGATGGAATGGTTTTAGGAGACTAAAGTGGTGTAACCGAAAATTTCTTGCCTTAATTTAAAGAAAAAGCGCGTTTTCACTTCATGATTTCTCCAAAAACTTCTCATAAATAGCTAAAAAATTCAACTTAAAGTCGGTACAAATAGAAAAAACAGGCCATAGTTGCGGGCTTATGACCTGTTTTTCATGTAGTTAAGAGTCGGCTAGAGTAGCTTCCTTACCCCGGATGGTATTTTTTGGCCGAAGGCCAAAATCCTCCGGTAGATTTACCCAGCAGGCTGCTGCTGCTTCGGAGAGACTAGCTCCAGCACAAACTGGTCGAGGACGCCGGGGCGCACATGGGGCATCACCACGATCTTATACCATTTCGGCTGGTGCTCGTAGCTATCGGCCACTAGCTGGTACTTTTCGGCCAGAGCAGCAGGAACGTAGGCTGCGCGGATGGCAATGATGTTCAGGTAAGGGTTTCGGAAGAAGGGGATGCCCGCATCCTTCAGTTTCTTGCAGATCCGTTCGGTGCGGTCGCAGAGCATTTCCATCTTATACCGCCAGCCTTCTGAACCATGAATCTGTAAAATCATCCACATCGAAATGGCATTAGCGCCAGAGCGGCTGCCGCTTATGGTGTAATCTTTTCCTGGGATATACTGCGCCTCATCTGTTTTTACATAGTCGAAGAATCCCTTCCGAATGAGGAACAAGCCTGTTCCATAGGGCGTTTGGAGCATTTTATGGCCGTCCGCAGTAATGGAATTCATGTACTTGTTTTGGAAGTTGAAGCGGCTTTCTGCGTGGGTGAAGGGGTAGATAAAGCCTCCATAGGCAGCATCCACATGTAGCATAAAAGGGAGCTCACGGCTGCTAAAGAAGTCTCCGTATCGGTCGATGTCGTCTACTGAGCCAAACATCGTCGTGGAAAGGTTCGCGATGACGATAAAGTAGCGGACTCCTAGGCTATGGGCGGCCTCGATGGCCTGTTCGAGGGCTTCTTCTGTGACTTCTCGCGTATCTTCGGTTACCGGCACGATGATATTTTGGAGCTGTAGGATATTAGCGCCCTTCGGCATGGAATAATGGGAGTCTGAGGAGTAGACCAGACCGATTTCTTCTAGCTTAGCCTCTTTTTCTCGCATAAAATAATTGCGATACACCCACATCGCTTCCAAGTTTGCCTCAGTGCCCCCTGTGGCCACGTAGCCATCTACCGTGCCGGGTTCGGCTTGAAAGATTTCTTCTGCACAGAGGCGGATGAGGTCTTTTTCTACGTCTTGGGTTCCTGCAAAAACGGGTAACACGGAGGTCTCACTCAGCGTGTGTACTCCGATGTGGTTCGGGTTACGGACCATGGCTGACATGTAGGGTGCATCCTTTAGGAAAGGCGCATCGGGATAAAACTCGGTGGTATCCAGGTAGGTGCCGGGAATGCCCAGAATGGGGCGATCTCCGCGGTAGTCTAAATTGGCTTCTAGGGCGCTAAAAATATGTTGCTTAATCTGTTCGTGGGTCTTTTTTTTCCAGTACATGCTGTCTAGTTTTTATGATTTGGCGAAATGGTTCTCTTTGGGGCGGTAGCCCCAAATTCCCTCTCTGGTGCATGCAGGTACGTACACCCACTCTACTGATGGGTGTAGGGAGGATGTGCAGGGCATGCCCGAAGTTTCGAGGGGGTGGATTTAAGGGTTCCAGATACTCCATGCGGCTTCAGCCTGGAGATGGAGCATTTCCAAGCCATTTTTGACGACAGCGCCGCGCGCTTCCAGGGAACGCATGAGAAATGTTTTTTCGGGATTGTAGACCAGGTCGTACACTTTATGGCGTGTACTGATAAAGGAGGGGTCTATGGGAGGCATGCTTTCGGTGTGCGGATACATGCCGAGTGGGGTGGTATTGATGAGCAGGGTATGCGTTTGGTAGAGATTGGGCTCCTGCTTGAGGGTGTCGTAGCTAATTTGTGTGGGGCCTTTAGCCTTGCGGCTGACGGTGAGAGCCGGGATGTGCAGGTCTTCTAGGGCTTTTAAAACGGCCTTTGCGGCTCCGCCGCTACCTAGCACCAGTGCCTTCAGGGGTGCAGCGGTGACTGCAGGCTCCCTATTTTCCTCTAGCCACTGCTGCAGGGACTGCTTGAAGCCCAGGTAATCTGTGTTGTAGCCTACCGTTTCACCCTTTTCGAAGGCGATACAATTTACCGCTCCGATGCTGGCGCAGGCCGGATCCAGTCGATCCAGGTAAGGGATGATGACCTCTTTATAGGGGATGGTGACATTTAAGCCCGCGAGGGGCTGCTGAAGGAGGTCTCGGACTTCTTCTATGGTTTTTAGCTCGTACAGGGCATAGGCATGCGCGCTCAAGCCTTCTTTTGCAAATTTTTCGGTGAAGTACCGTTTGGAAAAGGAGTGGGAGAGGGTTTTGCCGATGAGTCCGTACTGTTTCATGCTCGTTTTAAGTAGTAGGCACTGCGTTCGATGCCGAGCACCAAAATTATCCCAAAAGCGAATGCGATCAAAGCCTGAACAACTAAAGGCTCCATTCCGGTGCTTTCAAAGTAGGCGGTAGGCCAAATGTTTTCGGTGAGGAAGGGTTTTTGTTCGCCGGAGGAGCTGAGGCGGTAGCTCAAGATCTTTTTCCAAGGCCAGATTTTCCAGAGTGAGCCCAGCATGAAGCCAGACAGCAGTGCGAGGGTAAGGTTGAAATACGTTTCCAGTAGCCACTTGATAAGCCGGCTAAAGCTGAGAATGCCGATTAGGCAACCAGCACCGAAAACGGCGATGCGCAGTAGGTCGCGGTTATTTACGGCCTGCAGCACATATTCGTACTGTCCCATGACGATAAGCAGAAAGCTGCCACTCACGCCAGGCAGGATCATGGCACAGATGGCGATGGCGCCTGCGCCAAAGAGGAAAAAGAGGTTTTCACTCCCTTCTCCGGGAGGGATGGCGCTGATCAGGAGGGCGATACTGATTCCGGTAAGTAGGGTCAGAAAGGTGCCGACTTTCCAGCTTTTGATGTCGCGTAGGATGATGATGCCTGAAATCAGGATCAGGCCACTGAAAAACGACCAGACGACGATGGGATACTCAGCCAGTAAGGTGGGGATAATCTGGGATAAGCTGATGATGCTTAGCCCTATTCCTGCCAGCACAGTAAGCAGAAAAGTACCGTCGATGGTTTTCCAAAAGGCCCCGAAGGCACCTGTGAAGAAAAACCGGAGACTCTCTTTGTTTAGCGAGGTGATGGCGCCAAGAAGGCGCTCGTATATGCCCGTTATAAGTGCGATGGAACCACCTGAGACACCGGGAACGACGTCTGCGGCGCCCATAGCGGCACCTTTTAAAAAGTGAAGTAAACCGGGGCGAATGGAATTTTGCATACGATTTAGAAATCGATTGGCCGCTGTGCTCGCGTAGCGGCACAGCGGCAAGTACTTATTTTACTCCGAGAAAATGATCAAAAGTGTCGCCGCGAAGGCCAAGACGGATGGTTTCCAAGGGTATAAGCTCTTGAGGAGCGATGTTTCCCAGATTCACGTTCGCACCGAGGAGCTTTACGAACCATACTTGCTGCATTTTCTGTGGCGCTTCCCAGATGATTTTATCTTCTGGAATTTTCGTCAAGATTTCTTCTACGAGTCCTTGGCGCACCTCTCCAGAGTCACGAAAAAGACCCACGGTTCCACCTTCACGGGCTTCTCCGATTACTTTCCAGGATCCGGCCTGAAGCTCAGCGCTCATCTGTTCGATCCAGCGATAGGGAGGGATGATTTTAGCGGCATCTTTACTTCCTACTTCCGAAAGTACGGTGACGCGTTTGCTGAGACGTTCGATGTAGGCGCATTTTTCATCATGAGGCATGCTGATCGAGCCGTCAGAAACCTCTGCATGCTCCAGCTTGTACTTGTCTAGTACTCGGATATAATCTTCGAACTGCTCTCTGACGACGAAGGCCTCGAATAGTGTCCCTCCGAAGTAGACCGGTATCCCGGCATCTCGGTAGACTTTTATTTTTTCTTCTAAGTTTTTCGTCACGTAGGAGGTTGCCCAGCCTAGTTTTACGATGTCCACAAAATCCGCATTCGCGTCCACAAAATCCTCAACTTCACGGATGCTGAGGCCTTTATCCATGACCATGGTATACCCTTTCGTACGCGGTTTTTCGGTACGTATGGGTATATTTTTCAATACGTAATTCATTTAAATTTTTTAACGGGCTTAAAATGAATGATTATTTGCCTTCCTTGAACTGGTTGATAAGCTTGTAAATGGCTTTTTGATGCTCCAGCTCCGGCATGTACTCGTATAAAAGGCTATGCTTTTCAAAATCCAAAGTTAACGCATTTTCCAAGACTGTGAAAGCTTCCTTGTATTTCCCTAATCGAATGAGGTAAACGACAAGCCGGTAATAAAGTTCGGCCGTCTCAGGAAGCTCTTCTATTCCTTCATTTATAACATCGATGGCCTCTTCGAAGCGATTTTGGTCCAGATAAATAATGGATAGGTTCACATAGGTTTCTAAGATACCGGGCTCCAAGTTTATCGCCTCTTCGTACGCTTCTGAGCTGGCGGCAAGGTTGCCCAGTTTATATTCTGCATCTGCGAGGCCCACGTAGAAATTCGCATTGTCATCGGCCAGTTTGATGGCCTTTTTAAAATAATGGACGGCTTCGAAATATTTATCCCTTCGCAGCATACACATGCCCAGCCCGAAGAAGGCATCTTCATACTCAGGGTCTAGCTTGGCGGACTTTTTAAAATATTTAAAGGCCATATCGATGTCGCCTAACTTTTCGTAGGCAGCCCCCAGGTAGCAGGAATTTTCTGCATTCGCACCTTCACAGTTGATGGTGTTTTGGTAAGCTTCGCGTGCCAACTCGAACTTTTCGAGGTTCATGTACGCATTTCCGAGGTTAAAGTAGGCTGAGGCGAAGCTATCATCGATGAGAAGGGCATATTCATAGGCCTCTATCGCCTCTTCGAAGCGCCCGAGGCGGTTATAGACGACGCCTAAGTTATACCAAGCGCCCGAGCTGTAGGGGTCTTGATCGATAAACTCTCGGTAGAAGTCCAGAATTTCCTCGAAGTTGCCTTCCTCTTCGGTCAGCATCGCCAGCTGAAAGAGCGCATCCTCATGGCTGATGCGCAACTTTACACAGTTTTTATAAGCCTCTAAGGCCTTTTCATTTTCGCCATTTGCCCGGTAAAAATTACCCAGAAGATAATGCACTTCTGCCTGGTCTTCTGCCAGGGGCAGAAATTCCTCCAAGAGGGTGATCGCTTCCTTTATCTGCCCACTTAGCAGCAGTGCATTCGATAAAGAGAGGATGATGTCCTCATTATAGGGCGATATGTTATTTAGCTGCTCGAGGAGGTCTAGCCCCTCTTCCAGGTCTTCTGTGAAAATAAGACACTGCGCATATAAAATTTTTAGCTCTAAGCTATAAGGAAAGCGGTCTAAACCCAGTTTAGCAGCTTTTAAGGCTTTTTTAAAGACTTGCTCGTCGATATAAAAGCGAATGATATCCTCGAACTCTTCTTCTTCGAAGTACAAGTCCAAATTGGCTTTCAGCGAGCTTTCAAAACGCGCAACCAGGGCCTTATCATTTTCCCAATCGTTATCAAAATCTCCTGTCATGCGTTTTTTTTCTTAAATTACTATATTTCCTGATACAAAAACATTTTTTTGTAGCGAATTAACGGAGAATTTACCTTGTCCGTATGCGCTAAACGTTTTTTCCTACAGAATCGTTTGTGAAAGCCCAGTCTAGGGTTTCCTCGAGTGTTCGTAGCGGCTGTGGGTAGGCTTTTTTCAGCTTATCATTTTTCATCCACACCTTTCTCTTGGCGCCCAGCAGGGTGTTTTCATCCCAGGAGAGGCGGATAAAGGGGAAAAGGCGTAGGAGTTTGGCCATGGCCAAAGCGGCCTGCAGGGGCAGTCCTTCTAGTGGCTTTTTCGGTGCGGGGACTTGCCTTTTGCGCGCGAGCGCTCCCAAAAAATCTTTATAAGCATAGTGGCCTCCGTTTAAAATAAAGCGCTCGCCCCACTGGGGTTCGGCTATAAAATGGGCGATTATGGCACAGAGATCGCGG
Organism: Nitritalea sp.; assembly: GCF_054166705.1. Taxonomy (NCBI): domain Bacteria; kingdom Pseudomonadati; phylum Bacteroidota; class Cytophagia; order Cytophagales; family Cyclobacteriaceae; genus Nitritalea; species Nitritalea sp. The sequence goes on along the minus strand of NZ_JBSZCV010000008.1, from coordinate 351,950 downwards.
ATGTCGATCACATTTACGCTGCCTGTTGGGTAGTAGCGTGGGCTTTTAAGGGGCAGCTCGTAAATCTCCTGACTGGGGCCAGGCTCCCCGAAAGGGGCCAGAATCAGGGAAGGATTTAGGACAAGCACCTCTAGGCCTTCCTGCGCACCTCTCCATACTTCCACCTCGCCGCGGTATTTGCTGTCCGCGTAAGCAGTATGCGGCTGGGTATGGTCCCATTTTTGTGTTTCATCTATAAACTCCTGCCCCGGGCTGACGCCCAATGCCGCCACCGAGCTGATATGTATGAGCTTAGCGGGCTTTTCCATGGCGAGCAGGCTGTTAACCAGAATTTCTACACCGCGGATGTTTACCTGTTCTAGGCGAGGGGCGTCTTGTGCAGAGAAGCTGACTTTGCCGGAGGCATTCAGCACCAAGTCCATATCTTCCAGCGCCTCTTCGATGCTAAAGCTGTCCAGGAGGTCACCTTCTACCCAGGTGGCAAGCTTTTCGAAGCCTGCGGGTATCGGAGTTTGGGGCCTTTTTAAGGCAAATAAGGTGCAGGTGCCCTGAAGTGTCTGCAGGAGATGTCTGCCGACCAGGCCCGTGGCACCGATCACTAATAGGTTCATAGGAGGCGGTTGCGCACTGGAGCGTTCATGATTTTTTCGTAGTAGCTGGAGCGGTTTAAGGTTTCCAGCATGTCTAAATAACGCTCGTTATGGCAGTCTGTTCCCCAAAAAGCCACTTTCTCTTGGTCGATTAAAAACTCTGCAAACTGCTTGACCTGCTTGGAGTAAAATCCAGTGAGCGAGAGTAAGTTGATCTGAAAGAGAATTTGTCTGTCCATCAGCTCGTTTTGGAGTGTTTTGTCCTGGATGAGGTAGTGGTAGCGTTCCGGATGTGCGAAAACCGGACGATAGCCTTTAAGCTCCATGGCGAAAAAGGTCTCCAGCAGCATCTGGGGCTTGTTTATAAAGCCGGTCTCCACCAGGACGAGGTTATCATGGATGCAAAGTAGCTCCTCTCCGTTATTCACTTTTTCGAGGAAGATTTCATCCATGTAATATTCGGCTGCGGCATGTATGTCGATAGCTATTCCTTCCTCTTTTAAGGCTTCCCGTACGCGTTCTAGGCCTGAACGAATGATTTCGGGAGTGTTTTTATAGTATTCGGACATGATATGCGGCGTGGTGATGATTTTTTTCAAGCCGTGTCCATGTAGGCGTTTGATGAGGGTGATGCTCTCCTCCATGGTTTTAGCACCATCATCGATGCCGGGGATCAGGTGGGAGTGCATATCGGCATGCATCCAGTCAAGCGTAAATGGGTAAATCACTTCCTTCTTCTTCTTCCCAACTCTTCTTAAGTAATCTAATAAGGTCATACGTATAATCCTCCTTCACTATTCGCTGTAAATGTACGTAAATCAGGCCAAAGTTTATCACGCTCGGACAGTATGGGTGTTTGCACTTGCCAGTCGATTTTCAGTTCTGGGTCATTCCAGAGGATGCCCCCCTCGGCTTTTGGCGTATAATAATTAGAGCACTTGTACATGAAAATCGCGTCTTCTAAGACAGAAAAACCATGTGCGAAGCCTGCAGGGATGTACATGAGGTTATGCATGGCCGCATCTAGGATGACGGCATGATGCTGCCCGTAAGTTGCAGAGTTTTTTCTTAGGTCCACGATCACATCGAGCACTTTTCCCGTTACGACGCGGACCAGCTTGGCCTGTGCATAGGGATGCTGCTGAAAGTGCAGGCCACGAAGCGTGCCTTTTTGGGAAAAAGATTCATTTTCCTGCACCCAGTCTACCGTGATACCATGGTGCAGCAGGTGTTCCTTTCGGAAGGATTCGAAGAAATAGCCTCTCGCATCTTCAAAAACGCGAGGATAAAGTTCTAGTACACCTTCTAAAGGGGTTTTTTTGATTTCCATAGCTGCCGGTTGCTAAGTTTGTGCATGTTGGGGTGATACTTTCGGGGTGCCTTTCAGAGAAATTTAGAAAAAGGATCTAAATTTTACAGACCGAATGCCGCAAGTTACCAATAATTCCGAACTTTCGGAAATTCTGGCAGCTGAGGGCTCGTTCCCTTTGCCGCCAGGCGAGCGTAAAAGTCAGTTCCCACCCGATGTGGGGATAAGGCACGTAATTTGTGGATAAATAGCTTATATGAGTAAATACACCAGAAAGTTAAAAAAACTATACGATACGGCACCGCGACAGGAGACGGCTGTTTTAGTGGCGATAATTCGGCAGCAGCAGAGCGAGCGGCAGGTGCAGGAGTACCTGGATGAGCTGGCCTTCCTGACCGAGACCCTGGGGGCGAAGACTGTCTATCAGTTCACGCAGCGGATGGAAAATCCTGATGTGCGGACTTTTGTAGGTTCGGGTAAGCTGGAGGAGATTCAGGCCTACATTGAGCACTTTCAGGTGGATATGGTGATCTTCGATGATGATTTGACCCCTTCACAGTTGCGTAACTTAGAAAATGAGTTAAAGGTGAAGGTGTACGACCGTTCGCTATTGATTTTAGACATATTTCTGAATCGTGCGCAGACAGCCCAGGCGAAAACTCAGGTGGAGCTGGCGCGTTTTCAGTATATATTACCGCGTTTGACACGGATGTGGACACACTTGGAGCGCCAGCGTGGGGGCACCACCACACGAGGGGGGTCTGGGGAGAAGGAAATCGAGACCGATAAGCGGGATATTCGCAGTAAAATCTCTTTGCTGAAAGCTAAGCTGAAAGAAATCGAAAAGCAGGGAGTCACGCAGCGCAAAGGCAGGAAGGGTATCGTCCGCGTGTCGCTGGTGGGCTACACGAATGTGGGCAAAAGTACGCTGATGAATCTGATCACCAAAACCGATATCTTGGCCGAAAATAAGCTTTTTGCTACTGTGGATGCCACTGTGCGCAAGGTGGTGCTGGAGCAAATTCCCTTTTTGCTCTCCGATACGGTGGGCTTTATACGGAAACTCCCTACGCACCTGATCGAGTCCTTTAAATCGACCTTAGATGAGATTCGCGAGGCCGACCTACTTGTACATGTAGTGGACATCGCGCATCCGGGCTTCGAAGATCATATCGCTGTGGTGGAGCAGACGCTGCGTGAAATCGGTGCGGGCGATAAGCCCATTTTGTTGGTTTTTAATAAGATCGACCTGATTTCCCCTGTGCCTACAGAGGAGGAAATGCAAGAAATGAGCCCTGTGGAACTGGAGGAACATCAGTTTTTGGATTTAAAGGGGCTAGAAGAGCTTTACGAGAAGAAAACGGGGATTCAGCCTGTTTTTATGGCCGCCGAGCATGCTACCCACGTGGATCAGTTTCGGGAGCGGCTACTCGAGGAGGTGCGCAAGCTCCATAAGCGAATGTACCCTCATTATCTGGAGGATGAGACGATCGACTTTAGCGAGTGGGAGGATACGGAATAGGTTGCATGGCCTGTTTACATGGTTTGGCCTGCGGAGAGCCTCGCTTGCGGTGGATCAGGTTTTACAGCTAGTAAAAGGCTGGCAGAACGGATGTTTTGCCAGCCTTTTTTTGGGCCCTCTGGGCCAAAGTTCCCGCTCCTTACTTGCTTTCGGGCGTTAAGAAAAGGGAGAGCCCTGCCTGCTGCTGCTCCTTTTCTAAGGTGGCGAGCTGGTTCTTTAGCTGGCTAAGTTCATCAGAAAGGGCTGACTTCATCCGATTGACCAGGTCCTGATAGCGCTTTTTCGCACCTGCTGTTACGACCGGGTAGGGGCCATCTAAGTAGGCCTTTAACGCCATCCACTCGCTATTTAGCTGATTATGAAAATTGATTACATCCTGAAAGGTTTCTTGCTTGGGTTGGATCAATTTACTTTCCCAAGTTTCGATCGCGGTAATCATGGCTTCTTGTTTTTCGATCAAGGAGGCTTCTGTGCCTGCCGCTCGCATGGCTGTGAGCCGCTGCCGTAACTGGTCTTTTAGGGCACGCATTTCGTTTAGATTCCGGTGGAGCGAGCTGATCTGTTCTTCCACTTGGAGCATGAGCGCATACTGTGCCATATAGTCGGCAGGGCTAGCCTCTATCCTGGGATCCGCCAAAATTTGAATTTCGGTTTCTTGGCTTTGGCCTTTGTAGTTGAGCCGAGCTGTATAAGTTCCTGGAGGTACCGCGGCACCGCTGTAATTACCATACACGAAGATCGGCTCCACGGCCGGCAGTTCGTCGCGGCGGAAATCCCAGTTGAAGCGATTCAAGCCTTTTTCAGCTTTTAGGCTAGCGGGCTTTGCGGGTCCTCCCGCCCATGTTTTGTGAGCGGCATCTCCATTATGAAGCGTGCGGACAAGCTGTCCCTTGGCATCGAAAATCTGAAGGCTGAGCTCTCCGGCGGCGGCCTTTTCAGGCAAGTGGTAGATCAGCGTAGTTCCCTGTTCCGGGTTTTGGCCTAGGCCGGGCACAAACTGGCTGCTGCTCCCATGAAATAGGCGGTAGACGGGCTTGGGCTGATACAGGGCTAGGCCTTCCGGAAGCTTTCCACCCGACTGCTGAAGTGCGCTCAGGTCGTCTAAAATCCAAAGTGCGCGTCCAGATGTGGAGGCGATGAGGTCATTTTCATGGATGAGCAGGTCTGTGATGGCTACCAGTGGCAAGTTACTCTGAAAGCGTGTCCACTGGGCTCCACCGTTCGTGGAAAGGTAGAGACCACGCTCGGTGCCGGCATACAGTAAGTCTGGCCGCACAGGGTCCTCCCGCACTACCCGGACGAAGGCTTCTGTCGGGATTCCTTCGTGGATCGGCGTCCAGCTGCTGCCGCCATTAGTGGTTTTAAAGGCATAGGGGGCATTATCGTCGAATTTATACCGCATCACGGCGATGTAAGCTGTATTCGGGTCATGGGGGGAGAGCTCGATGGCATTGATAATACCCTCTGGAAGGCCACGTGGTGTGACATTTTGCCAAGTCTTCCCGCCGTCTGTGGTTTTATGAACTAGGCCATCGTCTGAACCTGCCCACAGTTCTCCTTCACGATGTGGAGATTCGGCAAGATACATGAGGGTATGGTAATTTTCTCCTCCGGCGGCTTCATTTGTGATCGGATACCCGCCGGGGCCTTGTGTTTCGGCGTCATTACGCGTTAGATCAGGGCTAATTTCCTTCCAGGTGATGCCCTTGTCGCTCGATTTCAGCACTTTATTGCCTGCGTGAAAGATGACCTGCCGGTCAAAGCGGCTCGTAAGTATGGGGGCATTCCAATTAAAGCGATAGGCAAAATCCCGTGGCACATTACCGAGGGAGAGTTCGGGATAAGCCTTTATAGATTGGCCCTGGCCGGTTACTTCATGCCAGCGATCGATGATGCCCTGGTAGCAGCCTCCGTACACTTCTACGGGATTATCGGGGTCGAAAGCCAGGTAGGCACTTTCACATCCTGCCACGGCCACCCAGTCTTTCCAGGTGATGCCACGACCAGCGGTGCGGCTGGCAATGCGGATGGAAGAGTTGTCCTGCTGTCCTGTATAGACATTATAAGGAACACGATTATCTGCGATCACGCGGTAGAATTGTGCGGTGGGTTGCTGCTCTTGCTGGGTCCAAGAAGCGCCACCGTTCATGCTGATATTTGCGCCGCCGTCATTGGTATTTAGCATGACAGCGGGGTTTTGGGGGTTGATCCAGAGATGGTGGTTGTCGCCATGCGGGGTGGAAACGGTCGTCCAGGTCTTGCCACCATCTATGGATTTCGTCATGGGAGCATTCAGCACATAGACGCGATCTTCCTGCTGGGGGTCTGCAAAAATCTTCATGTAATACCAGGAGCGTGCGATGTTTAGGCGCTCTTTATTCACTTGTGTCCAAGATTCTCCGCTATTATCCGAGCGGTAGACGCCGCCCTTTCCTTCCGCAGCTTCGATGACAGCATATACGCGGCGACCATTAGCGCGAGAAACGGCCACGGCAGATTTCCCCATTTCTTCTGGAAGTCCTTTAGACAACTGGGTCCAGGTTTCGCCCATATCTGTGGACTTATAGATGCCCGAGTCCGGGCCTCCTGAACGGACTGCCCATGGATAGCGCTGGTGTTCCCAAGCGGAGGCGTACAGGATCCGCGGATTATTCATGTCCATAGAAAGTGCAGAGATACCGCTGTGGTTTCCTATGAAAAGCACCTTATTCCAGCTTTTACCTCCATCTGTAGATTTATAGACGCCTCTTTCATCAGAAGGTCCGTAGAGTGACCCTTGCACCCCGACCAAAAGAATGTCCGGTTCGGTGGGGTGGATGACGATAGCAGAGATGTGACGGGAGTTTTCCAACCCGATTTTTTGCCAGGTAGCGCCTGCATCTGTGGACTTGTACATGCCATCCCCGTGGCTGGTCATTACCCCACGAACGGCATGTTCGCCCGTCCCCACGTAGACCACGTTCGGATCCGATTCGGCTACACTAATGGCGCCGATGGAGCCTGTTTCAAAAAAGCCGTCGGAAATGTTATACCAACTCAGGCCTGCATCTGTACTTTTCCAGACCCCACCTCCGGTACTGCCCATATAATAGGTGAGCGGATCTCCGGGAACGCCTGTTCCAGCGACGCTACGCCCCCCTCTGAAAGGACCGATGTTCCGCCATTTTAGTGCCTGAAAGGCATCACTTTCGAAGGCCGGAGCTGCCGGGGTGCTGTTTCGCTGTCCGCGCTGCGCATCTGCGGGCCATGTCCATAGGAAGGCTAGGGCGATAAGCCAAGTTAGTTTCTTCATGGTGCTGTGTTTATTCGTGCTTTAGGGTATTTTGCCGATCATTCCATGCTGGTAGTTGGTATCATCGGCTTTTCACAATATAAAATTTTAAAAAAAATGTACGGACAGAAAAATGTTGAGCGGTTAAGGTTTTCGCTTTAGCGGTGGAAAATGCGCTTTCGGGTCTTTTTATTTTGGGCCGAGGCCCAAAAAAAGCGCAGCAGAAAAGATGTCCTGCTGCGCGTATTACAGTAAGAATACAGGGGCGTCTTATCGATCGTCGTCTTCGTCTTCGAAGTCTTCATCACTCATGTCCATATCGAACATAGAGCTGAAGAGGTCGCTGAAGCTCATTCCGGTATCGAGTAATTTTTTACTAAGCTGGCTGTATTCGGCCAGGCCGTGCAGGACAAATTCCATGTAGAATTCTTTTTCCTTTTCGGGCAGCGTTTCGATATTTTCGGTTACGACTTCTTCGAGGCCGGGAACACTGTGGAGGGCCTCCTTGTAGGCTTTATCTGCCTGTGCGGCTAAAATATCGAGATGCTTGCCCTCACCGAACCAGGAGATCACTTGGAGGTAGGGATTGCCATTTTTCAGGTTTTTCTTTTCAGGCACTGGTAGCTGCTGGGCGAAAAGTGTGCGGATGGCCTTTCCGATGAGGTTATAGGCTACCAGGCCAGCACCTTCCTGCTCGCCCTCATACACGAGCTCCACTTTACCAGTAATGGCTGGAATTACGCCGATGAGGTCGGCTAGGCGCACCACTGTGCTGTCTTCGCGGTTCAAGTAGAGGCGGCGTTCGGCGGCGGAGAGTAGGTTTTCGTAGGCAGAAATAGTGAGTCGTGCAGAAACGCCACTTTTTTCGTCTACGTACTCACTGCTTCTGGCTTCGACCGCGATCTGTTCGATGAGGTCTTTCATCAGTTCAGGGACGTGGATGCGCGCAGCTATGGCCTCTTCCACTTGGGCCTCTTGTGCGGTGATGGCCTTTCCGATCGCTATGGTTTTCGGGTAGTGGGTAATAATTTGGCTTTCGATACGATCCTTAAGCGGTGTGACGATGCTACCACGGTTCGTGTAATCTTCCGGGTTAGCTGTAAAAACGAACTGGATGTCGAGCGGCATGCGCAACTTAAACCCTCGAATCTGTACATCTCCTTCTTGGAGGATGTTAAAGAGGGCCACCTGGATGCGTGCTTGGAGATCGGGCAGCTCGTTAATGACGAAAATGGAGCGGTGGGAGCGTGGAACCAGGCCATAGTGTAGGACGCGCTCATCGTCATAGGAAAGTTTTAAGGTAGCTGCTTTTATGGGATCTACATCTCCGATAAGGTCTGCCACTGAGACATCCGGCGTGGCCAGCTTTTCGGTGTAGCGCTCCTCACGATGCCACCAGCTGATGGGCGTATCGTCTCCATGCTTGGCGATGAGGTCTACTGCTGTGCGTGAAATCGGTGCGAGCGGGTCATCGTTTAGGGGGCTTCCCGTTACTACGGGCACATATTCATCCAGCAGACGTGTCATCATGCGCGCCATTTTAGTTTTAGCCTGTCCCCTTAGACCGAGGAAGTTGATGTTATGCTTGGAGAGGATAGCGGTTTCCACTGCGGGAATCACGGTGTCTTCATATCCCCAAATTCCCTCGAAGACCTGCTCTCCGGCCATCATGGCGCGGATAAGGTTATCCCGTAACTCTGTTTTAATGGACTTTGGGCGGTAGCCCGAGGCTTTTAATTCCCCTAAAGTTCGTATGTGTAAAAGTGGGTGCGTAGAAGCGCTTACTGCCATGTTAAAATCGTTTAGTTCTATTTCTTCTGTAATCCTCGAAAATGAGATTGCCTAATCCTTTTAGGCTACTGTAATAGGCGTTTCCGTTATTTACCTGAGTGAATTCCTTCACAAACTCCTTCAGGTAGGGGTCGGAAGCGATCATAAAAGTGGTGACCGGAATCGAAAGGCGGCGGCACTGCGCGGCCAGGTTTAGTGTTTCGTTCAGAATTTTACTATCGATGCCAAAACTGTTTTTATAGTACTTAATCCCTACTTTCAAGCAAGTAGGCTTGCCATCGGTGATCATAAAGATCTGCTTATTCGGGTTTTTTCTTCGGCGCAGCAGGTTCATGGCCAGCTGCAAGCCTGCTACTGTATTCGTATGGTAAGGGCCTACCTGTAAATAGGGCAGGTCTTTGATTTCGATTTGCCAGGCGTCGTTTCCAAAAACGATTACATCTAGGGTATCTTTCGGGTAGCGGGTCTTGATGAGTTCTGCCAGCGCCATGGCCACTTTTTTTGCTGGCGTGATGCGGTCTTCCCCGTATAAAATCATGGAGTGGGAGATGTCGATCATCAGGACTGTGGAGGTCTGTGTTTTCACCTCTTGGTCCACCACTTCTAGGTCCTCTTCAGTGAGCAGGTGATCCCCTGAGAAGCCATGATTCACATGAGCATTACGTAGACTTTCGGTGAGGGCGATTTGATCTAAATTATCACCAAAAGCATAAGGCCTTCGGTCGGTGCCCCGTTCATCTCCCGGACCCGTGAAGGTGGTTTTATGTTGGCCCCCTTTTCCTTTTTTCAGCTTTCCAAAAATTTCTTCCAAGGCACTTTTCCGGATGGACTGCTCTGCTTTGCCGGTAATCTTAATTTCTCCTTTTTGGTTTTCTTCCGTGAGGTATCCCTTCGTTTTCATCTCCTCGATAAAATCTCCAATACCATAGTTCGGTGTGGTGAGGTTATAACGCTTATCTAAATTACTCAACCAGCTCAGGGCTTCGCTGACATCCCCACCGGTCATGGTGACGAGTTGCAGAAAAACCTGTAAAAGTTGGTCAAAAGTGCTTTTTGTTTGGTCTTTTGGTGGAATGTACTGGGTAAAACGGAATCCTTTCATAATGGCTATATAACAATAATCAGGCCTGCGTAGTTTAGAATACCTTAAACTTAACCAATGACTCCCATGAAAAATTACCTCTTTCCCGTCTATGTGATGACCGCGGTGCTGTTGATCTATGTGACCATGGTCAGCATGGAACTAAGTACCGCTTTGATTTTATTTGTCTTTAGCCTGTCTCCTTTGGGGATGCTCTGGATGGTGTATCGGGTGCTGCGGGCGGAGGTGCCTGTGAAGCATACTTTTGAGGAGCGGTGGTATGAAGATGAGCAGGGTCAGGGTCCACAGGTGCCTTAGTGGGCGTCTTGTACGGTGTGTTCTTTGGCCCCATGGGCCAAAAAAAGGCAGCTTTCTTCGTGAGAGCTGCCTTTTTTAGCTATGAAGTGACTTTTTAGTCTCTTAGCACATTTATATCTCCGCGCATACTTCCGGCGTGTGCTGTACACACATAGACGGAAATGACCTCTGCCAGCTCACTGGTCAGGGTGAAAGATAAGGTATTATCGCCTTCTGTTTGGAAATTCACAGCAGCCTCTTCTTCGAAGCTGCCAACTGTAGCATTAAAAGCGAGTAAGACATTATTATCGGCATCTCGAAAGTCAAGGGGATGTACGCTCATGTTCGTTACTACGAAGGTATAGCGCTGTCCCTCTACTAAGTTGAGCGTGGGGTTATCCTGTGGGTCTCCCGTAATGACATCTTCCATGGCAGCACCTTCGACACCTTCTACGGTGTAGGCCGAGGCTCCTATGTTACCTAGCGTGATCGTAATGGCCATTTCTGCTGCTTCACCTAAAACTGGAGTATTCTCATTTACGGTAGGCCACACACCTGGGTTAGGGACAGATACGCCAAGCGTCTCACCGCGCTCTGCATCCTGACCGAACTTGTAGAGCGGGTTTCCTCTGAAGGAGATTTGTCCTGCTGTAATTTCCATAAATTCATCTACGCTCACAGTGGATGGTACCCAAGTTACTGGAGTAGCGAAAGCAGGCCATATTTCAGGGTTGCCGCCAAAATTGCTGGTGTTCTCCTCATCGTTAATGAAGCGGTAGAGGGTACGTCCAGAGGCGAAATCCACGAAGAAACGAGAGTTTCCATCGCCCGCTACGATCATGCCATCCTCTTCCACGTAGTTATTGCCATCAGCGCCGACTAATTGGCCTACGGCCACCATCAAAGTGTAGTCGGGCTTGGCTACGAACCAGTTATCACCTACGCCATCTCCATTAAAGGTATTTGGCATCATGTCATCACCGGCGAAGTAGTAGAGTGGCCAGCCGTTATAGGTAGTTTGGGGACCATTTTCTGTTTCGATAGTACCGATTAGTGCTTCATCACCCACTCCATCTAAATTGAGTTCTTCGGCGAAGAAGATCGGCCAGTTGTCGGCACAGCCGCCAGAGCAATTATTCTCGCCATTTACGTCAGGAGCGAAGAAGTAGAGGGTGCGTCCCGCTTGGTCTGTGAGCACAGTGCCGAAGTCATCGCTCATGCGTGTTTCTAGGGTGGGGGTCATATCCATTTCAGGAAGTAGCACAGCATCGATAAGATGGATGATCCCGTTAGAGCCGGCGATATCTGCTGAGATAACTGAGGCGCTTTCGTTTATCCTCACAGGATCCACACCTGTGATGGTAAGCTGTTCTCCGTTAAGGGTCTCCAGCATGGTGCCTTCAGAGAGTGTGGCAGCGGCGATGCGTCCTTCTACGACGTGTAAGGTGAGCACCGTGGCGAGCAGATCGGTAGGAATATCGGCTAGGGAGTTCCAGTCAGAGTTACTGGCTAAAAGGTTTTCAAAAGCGGCATTGGTTGGTGCGAAAACGGTGAAAGGTCCAGGTCCCTGAAGCGCCTCGACTAAATTTGCTGTTTGGAGCGCTTGAACCAGCGTGCTCACATCGTCTGTTTCTAGGGCGATTTCGACGATGCTTTGATTTAGTATCATCGGCTGATCGTCTTCATCGTTACATGCGACCATAAATGCGGCCAACATGAAAACTAAAGAGAGAATAGAAAATCTTTTCATGGTATGTTTAAGTTGGATTTAATTTTTAACTAGTCTAAAAGGTAAAAGTTATATTTTTTCCAATTGTTTTATTGGATTTGTTATAAAGTAAAAGGTTTTGATGATGAAGGCTTGGCTTTCAGCAAATTTATTAGGGCTTTCGATGAGGGGTTTGTCTAGGGTGGGGTGATGCTTTTTTGCGTGTAAGGGAGGCTTAAGCGGAAGAATCGGTATAATTATGTTATTTTTGTGTTTTCCAAAAAGCAAAAGAAGTAGAACATGCTTGATAAATTACAGGCACTTAAGGAGCGCTTCGAGGATGTGGGCCAGCTGATTATTCAGCCAGAGGCGATGGCAGACATGCAGGGCTACACGAAGTTGACGAAAGAATATAAGGAGCTAGAGAAAATCGTACAGCTTTATGAGCGGTATAAGTTGGTGACCGAGAATCTCAAGAATGCGAAGCTACTTTTAGAGACGGAGAAGGATCCTGATTTTCGAGAGATGGCGAAAGCGGAGATAGAGGAGCTGCGTCCTCAGGTGGGGGAGTTAGAGGAGGAGATCAAACAGCAGCTCGTTCCTAAAGATCCGAATGATAGTAAGGACTGTATTTTAGAGGTTCGTGCTGGTACTGGGGGTGATGAAGCGGCCATCTTTGCAGGCGATTTATTTCGGATGTATCAGCGGTTTTGTGAGAAGCAAAACTGGAAATTGACGGTTCTAGATTTGACATTTGGGACCTCTGGGGGCTATAAGGAAATTATCAGTACCATCTCCGGTGATGATGTTTATGGCAAGATGAAGTTCGAGTCTGGCGTACATCGGGTGCAGCGTGTACCCGCTACTGAGACACAAGGTAGGGTGCATACTTCTGCGGCCACGGTGGCAGTACTTCCAGAAATGGATGAGGTAGAGGTGGACTTGAATATGAATGATATTCGAAAGGATACCTATTGTTCTTCAGGTCCAGGGGGACAGTCGGTGAACACCACTTACTCTGCTGTTCGGCTGACGCATAACCCTACGGGCATCGTCGTCACCTGTCAGGATGAGAAGTCTCAGATTAAAAACTTCGAGAAGGCCTTAAAGGTGCTGCGCTCGCGTCTCTATGAAATGGAGCTAGCCAAGCATAATGAGGCGGTGGGTGCACAGCGGAAGTCTATGGTTCGCTCGGGGGATCGCTCGGAGAAGATTCGGACTTATAATTACCCACAAAGCCGCGTCACGGATCATCGCATCAATAAAACTGTGTACAATTTACCGGATGTGATGGAAGGAGATATTGCGGATTTTATCTCGGCATTGCGTTTAGCAGAAAATTTAGCGAAGATGAACGAGTCTGGGGTGGAATAAGGCTAGTGCTTCTTTTCAGGTGGAGTTTAGGGCAGCGTTTTTTTATGCTTTGGGCACAACCGTAAACCAGTAAAAATAGAAAGGCGCTGAATCGAGAGAAACAGCGCCTTTCGTGTGAAAAAAGGGAGCCTTAGATGGGGGTGATGCTCTCCCTTATGCTGTTGTTTTATTGTACATTTATAAGCGACTCTCTTCTTCTCATTTTTCCGGCAGGCAAGCCGTACATCATTTTAAAGCGACGACAGAAGTAGGCAGTGTCTTTGTATCCCACTTCTTTTCCGATGTCTCGGATACTTTTTTTAGTGGTGCGTAGTAGTTCTACGGCTGCTTCCATGCGCTGGTATTCGATATAATCCTGTGGGTTTATGCCTGTAAGCATTTTGAAATACTGGCCTACATAATCTTCGGAGACATTCGCGACTTTAGCGAGTACTTTATTAGATAGATCTCCGCCGATATTTTTCTTGATGTAGGTAAACATATCGATGAGGCGAGGATCCTTGAAGTAGGTGCTGTTCGTGGAAAGTTCCTCCATGAAGAGACGGTTCTTCAAGATATGGCGTACGATTTCGATCACGAGCAATTCGGTATGGATCTTGATGACACGCTCTTTACCGGGTACGCTCTGCTCAGATTCTTTCACGATATCTTCTGTGATAGAAGCCAGACGATCGTTAAAACGAATCACGAAAGGTGGGATACCTAGCGAGTTAAAGAAATTGACTACATCGAATACTTTAGCTTCGAAGTTCACGATAGAAACACAGTCTTCTTCTGCGTTTTTGATGTCTTTAAAGCTGAGGGTCTGCAAGTACTTCCTCTTATTTTCCAAGTAGGCCTCATTGTCCATTTCACTTTTCTTAGACGTAGTGCCAAAGGTAACGGACGTAGTTCTTCCAGCTGGAATAAAGAGAATTTCACCTTCATTCACAGTTTCGCCTGCATCTGAAAACTTCAGTGTACCCTGATGTAGCAGGATAACGGTATTTTCAGCATCGTGAAAATTCGTGACGGCAAAAGATTTTTCTACCTTGTAGTTATTGCCCTTTAGGAATCTGACTCCTACAGATTCGATTACTTTATTATAGTATTCCATGAGTACTAGGCTTGGTTGTCTGCTATAAAAGTATAATTTTTTTCTTACAGATCGCAATATAATTCAACAAAAATTTAAATAGCAATAAAAAAAGCCCCAAATCCGGTAGATTTTGGGGCTTCAAGGGCTGAAAATGCAATTACTTGAGGATGCTTCGTGAGATTACGATCTTCTGAATCTCGCTTGTGCCTTCGTATATCTGCGTGATTTTCGCGTCCCGCATCAAGCGTTCTACATGGTATTCTTTTACATAGCCATAGCCGCCGTGCACCTGTACGGCTTCTACGGTCACCTGCATGGCTACTTCGGATGCGTATAATTTTGCCATAGCGCTGGCATCTGCATAGGGCTTTCCCTGATCTTTTAACCAGGCTGATTTTAAAACGAGCAGACGTGCGGCCTCGATTTGAGTGGCCATATCGGCAAGCTTAAACTGAATCGCTTGATGTTCTGAAATCGGCTTTCCAAAAGCCTTACGCTCTTTCGAATAGGCAAGGGCTAGTTCATAAGCTCCCGAAGCGATGCCGAGTGCCTGAGCAGCGATTCCTATACGACCACCATTAAGCGTTTCCATGGCAAAACGGAATCCAAATCCTTCTTCACCGATACGGTTTTCGACAGGCACTTTCACATCGCTTAGCATGATAGAATGCGTATCTGAACCGCGAATACCGAGTTTATCTTCTTTTTTACCTACTGTAAATCCCTCATACTCTTTTTCAACGATGAAGGCGGAGATCCCTTTGTGCCCCAGTGCGGCATTGGTTTGGGCGATCACCAAATAGACACTGGCATTATTACCATTTGTGATCCAGTTTTTCGTCCCATTCAGGATGTAGTGGTCGCCATTAAGTTCAGCAGAAGTACGCTGCGAGGTAGCATCAGAACCTGCTTCGGGCTCAGATAGACAGAAAGCGCCGATGATTTGGCCGCTGGCCAAAGGTTTTAAATATTTTTCTTTCTGGGCTTCTGTTCCGTATTTCTCTATTCCCCAGCATACTAGAGAATTGTTTACAGACATGGAAACTGAGGCAGAGGCATCGATCTTCGAGAGTTCCTCCATGGCGAGGACATAGGAAACGGTATCCATGCCTCCCCCATTGTACTTGGGATCTACCATCATACCCATGAAGCCGAGCTCCCCCATTTTTTTAATTTGTTCATGTGGAAACTTTGCTTCAGTGTCGCGCTCGATAACGCCAGGTAATAATTCAGTTTGCGCAAACTCTCTCGCGGCCATCTGCACCGCTAGCTGCTCTTCGGTAAATTCGAAATGCATATGTCTAATGGGTTTATTTATTTCGTGTTCGGAATATAGCTACAAAAAACTAAAGGGACAATAATCTTGTCCCTTTAGTAAACTCATTTCCGTATAAATAGTTTCTTAGTCCCGATTTCCGAAGAAAATATACACGTAATAGGCTAATGTGGCCAGTGAGGCCAGCGCTGCGACTACATAGGTCATGGCAGCCCACTTAAGAGCGTCCTTAGACATAGCGTATTCTGAAGGAGTAACGACATTTCGCTGTTTTACCCAAGCGAGAGCACGGTTACTCGCATCGAATTCCACGGGTAGTGTAACCAGTGAAAACAGCGTCATCACTCCATAAGAGCCTACGACGATAGCACCGATTAGCTGATAATCTAATCCGATAAGGAACCCTCCGAAAAGCGAGGCGATCAGCACGATGTTCAGAATTTTACCAGAAGCCACTTGCAGGGGCACCAGTTTAGAGCGCATCTCTAACCAAGCATAAGAAGTAGCGTGCTGCACGGCATGGCCACACTCATGCGCCGAGACGGCTACAGCCGCAGCATTTCTTCCATAGTATACATCTTGGCTGAGGTTAACGGTACGATCCTGTGGGTTATAATGGTCGGTAAGTTGACCTTCTACACAGAGTACGCGCACGTCCCGGATACCATTATCGGCAAGCATTAGCTCTGCAACTTCCTTTCCAGAGAGATTTGCCTGAAGGGCGGTTTGTGAATACGCTTTAAATTTTGACTTCAGACGGTTACTAACGATCCAGCCTAGTGCTGCAAAGACGATGAAAATGACCAGAATCATAATCTTAAATTTAGTTTGTAATTTTTAAAACGATTCGCCCCGCTTTTTAGTTGCTTGGGCGTTTAAAATTTTCAGGCTTGCGCCAAAGGCCAGCAGGCCAAGGAGCGCTACGAGTAGGGTTTGTGAGCCGTGAATAATCACAGCAAAAACCTTTCCTTCTGTTAATTCGAGGCCTAGAACGCTAAGGATATATGCCACAAGGGCATGAAATGTGCCGATTCCCCCCTGTACAGGCGCCACCATGCCAATACTTCCCATTACCATGACCAGGAGAACCGCTGAAGCGGACAGACTGGCAGTGCTGGGAATGGCGAGGGCCACCCAGTACATCGTCAGGTAATAGCTTAGCCAGATTCCTATAGAGCTGGCCCAAAAAATAAGGGGCTTTTCGAGCTTGCCGATACTCTGGATGCCAGTGAGCATTTGGCGTGTAAACTGCTGTAATTTGTTCACCCAGCCACTGGCGGCGTACTTTTTGACGAGTATACGGACGGAGATTAGCGTGATGGCCAAAGCAGCTAGGAGCAAGGGGAGATTATTTCGGAGGCTTTGAGCCAGGGTACTGAGGTCTACAAGATCTGCAAATAGCTGTAGGAACAATTTCGCTTCCAGCAGAAAGGCGATGCCGATAGTGGCCAGCAAAAACAGTAGATCTAAGCTTCGCTCTACGACCACTGTGCCGAGTGTTTGGCTGATAGGTTTTCCACTTAGTCGGTTTACGGCGGCACAGCGGGCCACTTCCCCAGCGCGTGGCAGCAGGAGATTGGTGACATAGCCGATCATCAGGGCCCAAAAGCTATTCAGGGTGCTGATGGAGTCGGTGTTTGCGTCGGTATTAAGCAGGAGTTTCCAGCGGTAGGCGCGCAGCCAGAAGCCGTAGATGCTAAGCAGGATCGAGGCGATAAACCAGCCGCGATGCAGCTCCGCAAGGGCTGAAGTGATAAGCGAAAAGTCGAGATCTTTATAAAGTAACCAAAAAATCCAGCCTGCAAGGGCCAGCGAAAGGGCTACTTGCAGGCTCTGTTTAAGTCGTTTCGGTAGCACGAGGCCCATTTAGATGAGTCGGTTATGATCGTCGGGGAAGAGGACGATCGGCTTGTGTGTTTTAGCGAGGCTTTTTTCCATGCTCGCGTAGGAGATGATGATGACGATATCTCCGACTTGCGCTTTGCGCGCAGCGGGGCCATTTAGGCAGATCATACCGGTACCACGCGCTCCTTTAATGACATAGGTTTCGAGACGTTCTCCATTATTGATGTTAACGATCTGGACCTTTTCATTTTCGATCAGGTCGGCGGCATCCATCAGGTCTTCATCGATGGTGATGCTACCGACGTAATGGAGTTCGGCTTGGGTGATGCGTACTCGGTGAATTTTCGATTTTAGAACTTCGATGAACATGTTCAGAAATTTTCGCGCAAGTTAATTAATTAGGATGAGGTTATCTATTAATCGTATTTCTCCTATGAAGGCGGCGATGCAGAGGGCTTGTTTTTCCGCGCTTCCCAGGCTTTGGGTGGCCTGAAGATCAGGAAGATCTACCCATTCGAGGTAGACCACCTTTAGGTTGGGGATGGCTTCAAGCTTCTCGCAGGCGTTTTTTTGGGCTGTGGCCCAATTTTCCCCCCTTAAAAGGGCAGCTTTTACCTCAGTGAGGGTGCGATAGAGTACACTTGCTTGCTTTCGCAGCTCGGGGCTTAAGCGTCTATTTCGGGAGGACATGGCTAGACCATCGGTTTCGCGTACTGTAGGGGCGATATCCAAGGTGATAGGAAATCCGAGATCGCGTATGAGCCGGTCTACGATGGCGCACTGCTGCAGGTCCTTTTGGCCCATGATAACCCGATCGGGCTGGAGGGTATGAAATAGCTTGGAAAGGATGATGCCTACGCCGCTAAAATGTCCGGGCCTTGTGGCGCCTTCCATCATTTGGTCCAGCGGACCAAAGTGTATGTGCAGCTCTGTTTTTTCAGGGTAAATCTCCTGGACTTCTGGTAAATATACAGCATCAGCACCTGCTTTTTCTAATAAAAGTAGGTCATTTTCAAAATCTTTCGGATAATTTTCGAAGTCTTCTTGACTGTTGAATTGTAAAGGATTTATGAAAATAGATGCGAGGATAATATCGGAAGATTTAATGGCGTGACGTAATAAAGACAGGTGTCCGTCGTGTAATGCGCCCATAGTGGGAACGAAAGCTATGGTTTTTCCTTCTTTTTTCAGAATGCTTGCGTAGTGAAATGCTTCCTTTTGGGTGCGTAAAACCTTCACGAATGATCGGGTTAAGGGGTTTAAAATAGGCGCAAAGCTATGGTATTCCAGTTAAAAACAATGGAAAAATGCTGTTTTTTTTGTAACTTTGTAGTCCCGTTTTATCCCTAAACAAAAAACAAGTAGATTATGTCTAAACTTCGAATTCTTTATGTGGCCAACGAGATTAACCCTTTCCTTGAAACTTCTGAAGTAGCGAATTTCGTTCGTGCACTTCCAGCGGCGATGCAGGAAATGGGAATGGAAATCCGAATTTTAGTTCCTAGATTTGGTTTGATTAACGAGAGGAGAAACAGGTTACATGAGGTCGTTCGATTATCGGGAATAAATATTTCTGTGGGTGAGGAGGAAAAGCCGCTTATCATAAAGGTAGCCTCGATTCCTAATGCTAGGCTCCAGGTTTATTTTATAGATAATGACGATTATTTTCAGCGTAAGAGTGTCTTTCATGACAAGCAAGAACGCTTTTATGATGATAATGATGAACGTGCGATTTTCTTCTGTAAGGGTGTATTAGAAACGGTTAAAAAACTAGGTTGGGCTCCAGATATTGTGCACTGTAACGATTGGATGACGAGCTTAATACCTTTATATTTAAAGACTACATACAAAAAAGAGCCGTTATTTAAGGATACAAAATCCGTGTTTGGTATTTATAATACAGGATTTAACCATAAATTTGGCGATGATTTGTTCGAGAAGGTCAAGATGGTAGATATCGATGATAAGGTATTGGCACCCCTGGCTACGAAAGATTATGAAGGGTTTCTAAAGATCGGCATGGAGTATGCCGATGTAGTGATCAAGAATAAAGATATTTCGGAAGACTTGAGCAAAGTTATCGAAGAATGTTCTAAAGACAAGAAGTGTGAGATTAACAGCGAAGAAGAAGAGAAACTTTTTGAAAGTTACTACAATATTTACACGGAACTGGCTGGTTAAAGGCTTGTTTCTATTTATCGTTTTGGGGTATCAGTCTTGTGCTGACCCCTCTACGATAGGTTTAGACATCGATCCAAATGGGAATCAAATAGGGGTCTTCTATGCTGAAGTACCCCTTTCTGCATCTGTAGTCTTATTAGATTCCCTGAATACTACGAATCAAGGGCGCTTAATCGTGGGAGGCAGTTCAGATGCATTTTTCGGAGATACGGAAGGGATCGGCTATTCTAGAATGGCGATCAATCCCACTGCGGTGCTACCGAATGCCACGGCTACACTAGATTCTGTCACCTTCACCTTCCGGGTGGAAAGCGTGATCGCAAGAGATTTAGCCCGTCCACGCTCCTTATCGGTGCATCTGCTCGAAGAGCCCCTGCTCGATACGATGTATTACAATTTTAGCGCGCTCAAGTTCTCAGAGGAGGCGGTGGCTTCTGGTCGCTTTAATTTTCAAGCAAGGCAAGACACGACTTTAACGGTCTCTGTAGATGAAGTTTTCGCGCAGGAGTTGTTTACTGCTATGCGTGACGGATCTACCTTTAATAATTTATTCTCTTTTAGGCGGTTTCTTCCGGGGATCGCAGTGAAAGGAGATCCTGACGATGAGGGCTCGGTAAATATCTTGGTGGGAAATGCGACAGGGTTTTCAGTCTTTTTTAGAAATCAAGGTGATACAGTTACGCGGAATTACTCGATTAATTTAGGTCAGTCACGCCACTTTAACCAAGTGAAGCACGAAGCTGCCGGAACACCGTTAGAAGTTGTGAATAGGCCTTTGGTGTCTTTTCCATTAGACGGCAGAGTAGGGATTAAATCGAGCCTGGGGCTCGTTATTCGAGTAGACACTTCTCCACTACAGTCTTTCTTCGATACGCTTCCAAATGTAGCCTTTAATGATGTGCGCATGGAAATCGGTGGTGTAGACTCCGGAGGCGGAGATCTAGTCCCTCACGATTTTTTGCAGATGTACTTTACAAATGAGACGAATCGAATTCTAAGGAGACCGATAGATGGTGCCGAGATTTCCGTACAAGCAGATGGACAGCCTCAAGTGAATCAGTCCGAGGAGGGGGATTTACCGGCTACAAGTGCCCCCGCCCTTTTAGCGTATAGCAGTGATAATCGAATTTTTACCCAGAGGATTACGAGTTATACAAATGCGGTTTACAGGGGAAATTTACAACGTACCGATTGGCTGCTTTTCCCAAGGGTTCGCCAGGGGACCTCAGGAACACGGGATGATTTACGTGCATCATTTAGGCAGTTTACGGCGGATGATGAGCGTTTTGTTCTGAAAATTTTCTATTCAACCATCAACCAAACAAACTAAGAATTTATTTTTAATTAAACTTTTGTAACTATGTGCGGAATTGTTGCTTATGTAGGCCAAAAAGAGGCGCTACCCGTCATTATTAAAGGGCTAAAGCGTTTGGAGTATAGAGGATATGATAGTGCGGGTGTAGCACTGCTAAACGAAAATGGGCTAAGTATTTACAAGAAAAAAGGAAAGGTAAGTGAGTTAGAAGCTCACTTAGATACTTTTAGCTCCTTAAACTCTAAAATCGGGATAGGGCATACACGTTGGGCTACTCATGGTGAGCCGAATGATGTGAATGCGCATCCTCATTATTCTTCAAGTGAGCGCTTTGCGATGATTCATAATGGGATCATTGAGAACTACGAGGTCCTTAAAACAGACTTGCAGAATAAAGGCTATGTTTTCCATAGTGAGACAGATTCCGAGGTTTTCATTAAGTTCATCGAGGATATTCACAGAAATAATGACTGTTCTTTAGAAGAGGCAGTACGTTTAGCACTCCATAAGGTAGTAGGTGCTTATGCGATTGTGATCATGAATAAGGAGGAGCCCGACACTTTAATTGCTGCGCGCAAGGGCAGCCCGCTTGTCATCGGTGTAGGCGAAGAGGAGTATTTTTTAGCTTCCGATGCCACCCCTATTATCGAGTACACGAATAAGGTCATTTATTTAGATGATTATGAAATCGCCGTGATACGCCAAAATCAGCTGCAGATTAAGACGATAGAAAATGTGGAGACTCACCCTTATATCAACCAGTTAGAGATGGAGTTAGAGGCCATCGAAAAGGGAGGGTATGATCACTTCATGTTAAAAGAGATTTATGAGCAGCCGCGTTCCATTGCTGACTGTATGCGTGGGCGTTTAGATGCTTCTAGTGGCCGTTTAGTAGTAGGCGGACTTCGGGATTACATGAACAAATTCCAAAATGCGCAGCGTATTATCATTACGGCTTGTGGGACCTCATGGCATGCCGGTTTAGTGGCGGAGTATTTATTCGAGGAATTTGCACGTATCCCCGTAGAAGTAGAGTATGCTTCTGAGTTTCGCTATAGAAACCCGGTCCTAAACGAAAATGATTTTGTTATCGCGATTTCCCAGTCCGGAGAGACAGCAGATACCTTGGCGGCGATAGAACTGGCAAAATCGAAGGGTGCTACGATATTTGGTGTATGTAATGTGGTGGGTAGTTCTATCGCACGTGCCACGCATGCAGGTTCTTACACCCATGCAGGACCTGAAATCGGTGTAGCTTCCACGAAAGCTTTTACTGCGCAGATTTCTGTGCTCACATTGATGGCGCTAAAACTGGGCTATCAGCGAGGCATGATCGCCGAGACACGCTATATGGAGCTGTTGCATGAATTAGAGACAATTCCTGGAAAAGTGGAGAAGGCATTGCAGCTTAACGAGCAGCTGATTAAAATCGCTGAAATTTATAAAGACGCCCGTAACTTCCTTTACTTAGGACGTGGCTATAATTTCCCTGTCGCTTTAGAAGGGGCTCTCAAGCTAAAGGAGATTTCCTATATCCATGCAGAAGGCTACCCAGCAGCAGAAATGAAACACGGCCCTATCGCGCTAATTGATGAAGAGATGCCAGTGGTTTTTATTGCGACAAAGGATAGTAGCTACGAAAAGGTCGTAAGTAATATCCAAGAGGTGAAAGCGCGAAAAGGAAAAATCATCGCTGTAGTGACAGAGGGAGACACTACGGTAAAAAATATGGCCGATCACGTGATCGAGGTTCCTTCTACTGAGGAGGCTTTTGTGCCGCTCATTTCTGTGGTACCTCTTCAGCTTCTTTCGTATCACATCGCCGTGATGCGCGGATGTAATGTAGATCAGCCCAGAAACCTCGCTAAGTCGGTAACGGTAGAATAAGCTTCGGCTTTTTCTATAAGCACCTGTAACAGCCCCTATTTCTCATGTTTGTTCGCAAGCATTCGGAAGTAGGGGTCTTTTTGTGTCATTTTGACTCAAAAGCATAAGTTTTTCAGCATGCCGTAGGCTCAGAAAAAGGTCCTCATAGCAGTCGGTTACCTTTTCGGCTGCAAGGTGTGGCAATAGATAGTGGATCGTGTAAAAATTTTTGGATCTCGAGTAAGATCAGGCCTTTAGGAGCTTGAGCTCTCCATTTCGCTTGATGATTTTTACCTCGAAAAAGCTGTTGATCAAACGTTTAGCTTGATTTTCTGCCCAAATGGCCTGCTGTTCATGTTCGTAAAGAAAGCTAAGTCTCAGGCAGCTTTTTATAAAAGCAGGGTCTTGGCCGAGCTGGCGCATCCAAAGACGCAGGGTAGCGCACCAGTCGTCTTGGAATTTTTCAAAGTGGCTTCGTCCATCAAATAATAATTCCAGCTGATTAGAGCCAAAACGCAATCTGTAAATACCTGATAGCTGGGCATAAAGCAGAGATAGCGAGGCATCCGGAACTTCTTTTCTGGTAAGGATCGCCATGTAAGTAGACTCTGGAAGCTGTAAGGGATTAAAATAGGCGACATAAGAACGGATAATTTCCTCCTTCATAAGGGCAATACCCTCTTCTAGCAGGGCACTTTGCGCCTGCCGCAGGATATAATTTTTATCTAAAGGAAACAATTTCGCTATCATACCGATATTTTCTGCAAGTTAGCAGATAGGAAGCGAAAACGAAAACGTAGGGCCATTTAATTCTCTTCTTCTAGGCTGGCGATTAGTTCAGCGGCTAAGGCATGTTCATACCCCTTGCCTAAGAGATAGCGCAGAAGGGCCTGTTTTTCCTTAAAAGTATCCTTTCCCTTTCTATTCGCCCACTTCTTCTGGGCTAATGCCTGCATTTTTTCCCAGTAAGTTTCTGGGTCTAGTTCCTTCAGGGCGATTTGGATAAGGCGAGGGCTGATGTCACGGCGCTTGAGCTCTAGCGTGATTTTTACTCGGCCCCAGTGATTTTGAGAAAATTTTCCCCTGGTAAAGGCTTTTGCAAAGCGCTCCTCGTCAAGGAATTTTTCGGTGATCATCAGCGAGATCAGCTCTTCCGCATCGTCACCGTAAATCCCACGTTCTCGGAGCTTGGCACGAACTTCCTGCTGGCAGCGGTCCTGGTAGGCGCAGTAGGCCGCGATTTTGAGTTTTGCCTCCTTAAAGGACCATCTTTTTGGGGCTCTCTCCTCGCTTTCTTTTCCAGACTGATACATTTTGCGTAATTTAGGCTGTTAATTTAGCAAATATTATTCTCTTCACTATAAACCTATTTGATGTATGCGTGAGAAAATCGTAGCAGGAAACTGGAAAATGAATCTGTCCTTCGAGGAAGGACAAAAGCTGACTTCTGAAATCGTTCAGATGTTCCGAGATGAACGTCCTGCTGGTGTGAAACTGGTACTTAACCCTCCTTTTCCGCACCTTTACCCTGTGAAAAAATTAATTGGCGATACGGCGAATGTCTTTTTAGGTGCTCAAAACTGCTACGATAAGGCTTCCGGTGCGTACACCGGGGAAGTTCCTGCTGGCATGCTGCGCAGCTTCGGTGCCCATTTCGTTATCCTCGGACATAGTGAGCGGAGAGCTTATTTCGGAGAAGATAGTGCCTTCCTGTTAGAGAAAACGAAACAGGCATTGGCCGCAGGCCTTCGCCCCATCTTCTGCTGCGGAGAGCCTTTAGAAATCCGCGAGGCCGATACGCACGTGGCTTTTGTGGTGAAGCAACTGGAGGAGACCGTCTTTCAGCTGACTGCCGAGGAGTTCGCGCAGGTGGTGATCGCGTATGAGCCGATCTGGGCGATAGGTACGGGTAAGACAGCTTCTGCAGAGCAGGCTCAGGAAATGCATGCCGCACTGCGTGCCGAAATCGCGAAAGCGCAAGGTTCAGCTGCCGCTGATGCCTGTCCGATTCTGTATGGGGGTAGCTGTAATGCCGAAAATGCCGCCTCTATTTTCGCCAAGGCGGATGTGGATGGTGGTCTCATAGGAGGTGCCTCCCTGAAGTCTCGTGATTTTATCGCTATCGCTAAGTCCTTTTAAGATGGAGTTTATCGGATATGAAATTCGGTGTGCCGATCCTTTTCAGGAGATTTTGATCGCTGAGTTGGCAGAGGTGGGCTTCGACTCCTTTATGGAAATCGAGGGCGGCATAGAGGCCTACGCTCCGGCTTCGGCTGTAGATGTAGCGGAGGTAGCAGCCGTTTTCGAGCGGTATCAGGAAAGCGCAGCACTTCAAGTGACGGAAAAGCGCGTTCCGAAAACCAACTGGAACGAAGAATGGGAAAAGCATTATGATCCTATCTTCGTGGGGGATCAGGTGTACATCCGCGCGTCCTTCCATCCTGCTCAGCCCTCTTATCCGCATGAGATCCTGATCAACCCTAAAATGTCTTTTGGGACGGGGCATCATGCCACCACGCATCAGATGATTACTTTTCAGCTGGAGCTTCCGCATGCTGGGAAATCGGTGCTAGATGCTGGCTCGGGCACTGGGATTCTGGCGGTTATGGCTGCTAAGCTAGGTGCTGCTCGTGTGGAAGCTTTCGATATCGACCCCTGGTGTGTGGAAAATGGGAATGAAAATTTTGCATTAAACGGCTTAGCAGATCGCGTGGAAATGGAGCTGGGTACGATTCGCGAGGTGCCACTTCGAGGTCCTTACGAACTGCTCTTAGCGAATATTAATAAAAATGTTCTTCTCGATGAGCTCCCTGTTTATGCGGCCCTTCTGGCGCCGGACGGGCATTTGCTGTTAAGCGGCTTTTACGAAGAAGACATTGCCGACCTGGAAGAGGCAGCAGCATCGCTGCAGTTAAAACCTGTTAAAAAGTCCGTCAAGGACCGCTGGGCGGCACTAATCTTTCAGCCGATATGAGTGAATTGACCTTCTATGCAGTGGCCTTCCTGCTCTTACTCGGACATACGCTGGCAGCGGCGTTTATGTATAAAAAAGTTCATGCAGACGAAGCCTTAGGCACGCTGGAAAAGAATGAGTGGAAGCTGAAGGCACTCCTTTTTCCAGCGTTTTATTGGTTTCAGTACCTGCAGCGGAAGCAAAGAGGACAGTAAGTGTAAAGACACCGAAATAAGCCCTTCTATTTTATGTAGGAGGGCTTATTTTTCTTTGCCCCCAGGGCAAAACCCAAGCAGAAGGGAGCTGATGCCTGTTTAGGACTTCACCTCTTCTGTGGTGCTGGTTAAAGGATTCGTTTCTCGGATTAGGCCGTCGGGTAGCTCTCCTTCCGTGCTCGCCACTACCGAGCAGACGGTGGCATCTCCCGTGACATTCACCACCGTGCGGAACATGTCTAATATTCTGTCTGGAGCGATGATTAGCGCGATTCCAGCAGCAGGAACGTTTATCGATTCCAGTACGATGATCAGCATGATGATGCCCGCCCCAGGTACGCCTGCGGAGCCGATAGAGGCCAGCGTGGCGGTTAAGACGATCATAAGCTGCTGGCTAAAGGTAAGGTCCATGCCTAAGGCCTGCGCGATAAATACCGCAGCTACCCCCTGGTAGAGGGATGTACCGTCCATGTTGATGGTGGCCCCGAGGGGCAAAACGAAGCTACTTACCTGCTCGGAAACACCTAGTTCTTCTTCTACCTGCTTCATGGTTACGGGAAGTGTGGCGGAGCTGGAGCTGGTCGTAAAGGCCAAAAGCTGTGCGGGGCGGATGGCCTTAAAGAAATCCACGTAGGGTATTTTAGTGAAAAGCTTGAGGATGGTCGGGTAAACCACTAGCATGAGGAAAAAGAGGCCGCCGAGGACCACTAAGCTGTATTTCAGCAGGGCGAGGAGTAGTTCCACCGCCGAGTCTGGGTTTTCACCGGCTATTTCCACGATCAGGGAGGCCATCAATGCGAACACTCCGTAGGGGGCGATGAGCATGATGTAGTTCACGATCTGGATGATAACATCGTTTAGGCCATCGAAAAAAGCCACTACGGGCTTGCCTTTGTCTTTTGGGATTTGAAGTAGCGCGATGCCCACTAAAATAGCGAAGAAGACCACTTGTAGCATGCTTCCGTTATTCGCGGCAGCTAGGAACACATTTTCTGGGACCATGTCCACGATAGGCTGCAGCGGGCTTTGTTCGCGTAGGGCGGCGGCTTGTGAGGACTTAGAATCGACTGTATCGTCATAAAGGGCCATGAGGCTTTCTCGGGTCTCTTCTGGCAAGCTAGTCCCTGGCTTAAACAGGTTCACCATCGTCAGACCGAGCGTGACCGAAACCACCGTGGTGATCATGTAGGTAAGAATGGTTTTACCTCCGATACGGCTCAGTTTCGATATGTCCCCTAGGTTAGAAACCCCTACGATAAGAGAGGCCAGCACCAGCGGCACGGCGATCATTTTCAGTCCATTTATGAAAATGGTACCGATCGGTTTGATGTAGTCTAGGGTGAAGTCAGGGGCGATGTCTAACTTGATCACCACTAAACCAAAAATCAATCCCAAAACCAGGCCGATGATGATGCGGGTGTGTAAGGGTATTTTCTTCATGAGCTACTTAATCGGATTTAGACGCTAAGGTATTCGTTCTTTTGATCAAAAGGTAGTCGGCCAGGACTAAGGCGGCCATTGCTTCCACGATCGGTACGGCGCGTGGCACGACGCAGGGGTCATGACGTCCTTTGCCTGAAACAGTGACAGCTTCGCCGTCTTGGTTTAGGGACTGCTGGTCCTGCATGATGGTGGCCACAGGCTTAAAGGCTACGCGGAAATAGATATCTGCTCCATTCGAGATGCCGCCCTGAATGCCACCACTGTGGTTCGTGGTCGTTTTTACTTTATCGCCTTCTTTTACGAAGGCATCATTATGTTCAGAGCCGCGCATTTTCACCCCTTCGAATCCGCTGCCATACTCGAAGCCCTTTACGGCGTTTATGCTAAGCATCGCATGGCCAAGGGTGGCATGAAGCCGATCGAAAACAGGCTCTCCGACTCCTGTCGGTACGCCGCGAATGACAGCATCGACCACCCCGCCGATGGTGTCACGAGACTTTCGAACTGAGTCGATAAGTTGAACCATTTTTTCGGCTGTTTCCGGCTCTGGGCAGCGCACGATATTCGTTTCTGTAAGGCTCAAGTCCAGCTCTTGATAGGTTTTTTCTAGGCGTAGGTCACCGACTTGGCTCACATACGCTTGAACGTCGATACCGTAGTGTCTAAGAAACAGCTTGGCGATTGCTCCTGCAGCGACACGCGCTGCAGTTTCACGTGCGGAACTTCTACCCCCGCCTCGGTAATCCCGAATGCCATACTTTTCCTGATAAGTAAAGTCGGCATGAGAAGGGCGGTATGTTTCCGCGATATGGCTGTAGTCTTTACTTTTTTGGTCTGTATTTGGGATCAGGATCCCTATCGGCGTTCCCGTACTTTTCCCCTCGAACACCCCACTGAGTACCTGCACCTCATCTTCTTCCTTTCGCTGCGTGGTGATTTTCGACTGGCCAGGCTTACGCCGCTGCATTTCTTCGGTGATGAAGGTTTCATCTATCGCTATTCCCGCAGGACAGCCATCGATGATGACGCCCAGTGCTTTCCCATGTGATTCTCCGAAAGTGCTGATGCGGAAAATCTTTCCAAATGAATTACCCATTTCTCTTTTTAATCAAAACATACAGGAGCACAAGTATCGCCAGCCCCAGTAAAACATTAATGAAGATGGAAAAATAAGACTTTAATCGCTCGTTTGAAAGTTTATTACTTTCTACTTCGATTAAATCATAGATTCCACCCAGCCGCTTATTTGAAATGGACTCATTTACTTTCGACTCGCCTACTACCCGTACCTTCGTCTGCGGGCGTAAGGTATCATAGCGTGCCGCTTTCCAATTAAAATAGATGAACTCAAAATGATTCGCCAAATCCACCTCGCCAGGTTCATTACTGGTGATAAAATATTCGAAATTCTTAAAGCCACTCACGCGCCCGCCGCCGCGGTTGATTTGCTGGCGCACATTCGGGTCGAAGGCACTTAGGCGCTGATTACGTTTTTTTCTTGGGGTCTGTATGGTGGTGATATTTCCCTCGCCACTGATGCGGAAATTATAGCTAAACCCTTCTCCCGTCTGCACCTCACCCTTCGGGCCCTCTTCGAACAGGCGATAATCCCCTACGGAGACCTCGTTTTTTAGTGGATGTGGAGGGAGGGGCTTTACGTCGATGACTTTTGCTCCCGAGTAGAAGGTCTTAAAGTCCTCAAGACGATTACTACCGAAAAAGCTCGGATTTCGCGCCACCCGGTACTTAATCATTTCCCAGGGTACAGAGGGAATCTTTAGCTCTCCAGGCGAAAAGGGGTAAAAAGTGGCCTCATATACCTTGTATTTAATCCAGCGCTTGCCATCTAAATCCACGAATTCGGGCTGGATGTTGGTGATGCTAAAGTTCTCCTCCCAGGCATTGGTGGGCTTTAATTTCTTTAAAATCTCTTCTAGCTGGCGACCTGGCTCGTAAAACTGAAAAGGCGCTTGGTTCTGCTCCGACATATAAAAAGCGAGTGAGATGTTAATGGGCTCGCCGACGAAGACCTTATTTTTATCCACTGACGTGGCAAAGAATGCGTCATCTTCGATCTCGATGTATTCGATTTCCTGACGTGGCTGGCGTCCCCCTCCTCCGAATAGATCGTCAAAGGGGTCATAGCCTCTTCTTTGGCCCCCCTGGGCCTGTGCTTCCGTGACCGTGATGTCCATGCCCTGAGACTTTACCTCCTGACCATTCACGTTAATGCTGAAATTTGGGAGGCGGTAATTTCCTTGCCTGATGGGTTTGTAATACTGAATAATGCTGTTCGTACTAGTCATTTGTCCGTTTACAATACTCATCGAAGAGGACTGCGAAACGCCCTGCTGCTGAAATCCGGGAATTTCAGGAAATTTGTCATAAGATTTTATTTTTTCATTGGAAATTGTTACTTTTATGGTAAATGTTCCGTTTAGCGGAATTTCCTTTTCTCCCAGCTCTATTTTGACTTCTTGGCTAAAAGCCGGAAGTAGTGCCAGGCAGTACCAAAATATTCCGAAAGAAAATGTAAGTGCGAATCGCATGCGCGTGGACTTGAGTAATATCATGAAACTGCAAATTAACGTTATATTTTAAACGCAACAAACGTTTGCGAGATAACGTAGAATTTAAGAACATTTTAACATTTAAAATGAGGGTAGTATGCTAGAATACGTTAAAACTGTTCTGTTAAAGGTAAGCTTTGACAGGGTTTTATTCGAGAAAGAATTGAGAAAAGGTCTCAATTTACTTTTGCCTAACGAGGTCCGGGAGTTTAGAGCCTGGTGTTATAAGCAGTTTGGTAAGCCTTATGAGCCAGTGTTAGACAAGTATTTTGTCGGGCTTGCTGGTTAGGGAGGCTTTTACAGCGAACCACAAAACAATCTGCAAACAGTTCAAGACCCTTCTTCGGAAGGGTTTTTTTATCTGCTCTCACCCTATTTTACTCAGAACCAGTCTAGGTAGGGACCCTAGTCTTCCTTTTTATTTTCCTCTAAGAAGGCTATATTTCTGTGAATTCCGCTTAGCTTGGTTCTTTTTACAGGCGATTTTTTAAATACCTTTCGAAAGGTTTCTTCGGTGAGCTCACGCCAGGTGGCTCCATCCAAGTTTTCTAGCGCTTCGTTTGGTCGAAAGCGGGGCTCCTGATGTGGGACTGAAAAACGGTTCCAGGGACACACATCTTGACAAATGTCGCAGCCAAAGACCCAGTTTTCCATGAGTCCGCTAAAGGAATTCGGGATAGCCTCTTTCAGTTCGATCGTTAGGTAGGAGATGCAGCGGTCTGCTGCCACCACGCCATCTCCGACGATAGCATCTGTCGGGCATGCATCGATGCAGCGGGTACAGGTGCCGCAGTGGTTTTTTGCCGCAGGCAAGTCAGGCTGCAGCTCCAGGTCACAAATAACCTCAGCTAAAAAGAAGAAGGAGCCCATCTTTTTATTTAGGAGCAAGGAATTCTTACCTAACCAGCCGAGGCCGGACCTTTGCGCCCACTGGCGCTCCATCACCGGTGCCGAGTCTACGAACACTCGGCCATCTATCTCACCGAAAGACTCCTTTAGTCGGGAAAAAAACGTTTTCAACTTATCTTTTATCACGAAATGATAGTCTTCCCCGTAGGCGTATTTCGCCAATTTATAGGGCTGATGCTGGTCGAGCAACGATTTTTCAGGAAAGTAACTGTATAGCAGGCTGATCACCGTACGCGCACCCGGTACGAGTAGGCGTGGATCTAAACGTTTATCGAAGTGATTCTCCATGTACCGCATCTGGCCTTGGTAACCTTTTAGCAACCAGTTTTCGAGTGTAGCGGCCTCCTGCTCGAGAAAAGCAGCTTGTGCGATTCCGCAGCCTTGGAAGCCGAGCTCTGTGGCGATGGCTTTCACATGTTCACTTTTCTTTTCTAGGTGTACCATGCGGGAGGTGTTTAGCTCGAAAATAGGCTTCCCGTCTCCCCTGGTCGGATGCCAGGATTTACCTTGAAGTGGGCAAAAGCCTTATCGGTGGCCACTCTTCCGCGGGAAGTGCGCTTGATGTATCCCTCCTGAATAAGGAAAGGTTCATACACTTCCTCGATGGTTTCGGCCTCTTCCCCACAAGCTGTGGCAATGGTGCTTAATCCTACAGGGCCGCCTTTAAACTTATCGATGATGGTGAGTAGGATGCGGTTGTCCATTTCATCCAGGCCATTTTCATCCACGTCAAGGGCCTTTAGGGCGATTTTGGCGATTTCCAGGGTGATTTGTCCATCTCCTTTAACCTGGGCGAAATCCCGTGTACGGCGCAGCAGCATGTTCGCGATTCGGGGCGTTCCTCTCGACCTCCGGGCGATTTCAAAGGCCGCTTCTTCGAAAATGCCGGACTTCAGGAGTGCAGCGCTCCGCATAACGATTTGCGTCAGCAGCTTCGCATCATAATACTCCAGGCGGGCGTTAATGCCGAAGCGGGCCCGCAGCGGAGCTGTCAGCAGTCCGGATCGGGTAGTGGCACCGATCAGTGTAAAAGGGCTCAGGGCGATCTGAACCGATCGGGCATTCGGCCCAGAGTCGAGCATGATGTCGATCCGATAATCTTCCATGGCAGAATAAAGGTATTCTTCCACAACAGGGTTCAGCCGATGAATTTCATCTATAAAAAGAACATCGCCTTCTTCTAAATTCGTGAGCAGGCCGGCGAGATCAGAAGGCTTATCGAGGACAGGGCCAGAGGTAATTTTGATACCTGCACCCAGTTCATTCGCGATAATATGGGAGAGTGTCGTTTTTCCCAGACCGGGGGGGCCATGCAGCAGCACATGATCCAGGGGCTCCTGCCGCTGTTTAGCGGCCTGCACAAAAACGGTGATATTATCCACGATTTTTTGTTGGCCCGTGAAATCAGAAAACTGCAAAGGCCTGAGGGCACGCTCCAGCTCCTGATCTTTCGGGTTCATGTTTTCACTTTCTCCTGATAAATAATCTTCTCTCATGCTCCAGTTTGAATCCTGCCTTAAAGGTACGGAAGTCTTTCTAAACTTTCCGCGTTTTCGATCCGGGACCTGCCCACGACCAGGATTCTCACCGACTAAAGTCACGAAGATTTCGGATTTAAGCTGTAACTTTCGAGAAATTCAAGAGTCAAGATGGATCGGAAGCAGTTGGCGCGAAAAAACGCTATTTATTCTGTTATACTTATTGTTTTAGTAGGAATCGTTTATCTGTATCGTAATTACATGCCACAGCAGCCGGCTCAGCTGGAGAAGCAGGCAGGTTCGGATCGTATGCAGGTGCAGGGAGAGGCCTTAGGTGTACCCTATCAGCTCACGTATATCGATGAGCAGCGGCGTGATTTATCGACAGAGGTGGAGGCTATTTTTCAGGAGTTTATAGAGAAGTTTTCTGTTTACTCCTCCAGCTCCTTAGTCAGCCGATGGAACCGGACGGATAGTCTTGAGGTGGAGGATCCACTTTGGGAGGAGTTGTTTTCCCGGTATGGGAAGCTTCGAGAGCGTTTCGGGCGGGGGATCGAGCCTACCCAGCATCCGCTTCGTGATTTATGGGATTTTCGTCCGGAAGGGCCTATTTTCCGGGACAGTACACGGCTGAAGGAACTTCCGGCACCGGGTTTTGCAACTTTGCGCCTAACGCCCCCCCTGTATGTTCGTAGTGATACCACGGTAAAGGTCACGCTGCACCAGGGTGCCAAGGGACTGGCGGTGGATGTATTAGCGGATTTTTTAGTAGAAAAGGGTATCCAAAACTTTCTTATTAACGTAGGAAGTTTGGTGCGTGCGGCTGGAGTGAATGCGAGCGGGGAACTTTGGCGCATCGCGCTGCCTTTACCTGAAAAATCGTTTAGTAGTTCGGAGGGGCCAAATTTCCGTGTGATGGCGCTTGAGGATGCCTCTTTCGTGACGATAGGGGATTATACCGCATTTTATACGGATCCATTAGGGAATGTCTTTGCTTCCTATGTAC
Organism: Nitritalea sp.; assembly: GCF_054166705.1. NCBI lineage: Bacteria > Pseudomonadati > Bacteroidota > Cytophagia > Cytophagales > Cyclobacteriaceae > Nitritalea > Nitritalea sp. The sequence goes on along the minus strand of NZ_JBSZCV010000008.1, from coordinate 318,872 downwards.
ATCCGGAGACGAGCGTGCCGGTGCAGCATGATTTACTGCAGGTGAGTATGTATTATGAAGGAGATGCCTTTACGGCAGAATTAGCTGCCTGGGCGGCCTTGGCATCGGGAAGGGAAGACTTTTTAAGTCAGCTGGAGGGGGATGGCCTGCAGTACGTGGCAGTGCGGGCACGTGGGGAGACGCGCATCAGTCAGCAGTTACGTGTTTATTTAACATCAGAGTAAGAAATGGAGTCGAAAAAGTGTAGCCAGGTGCTTCAGGGTGGCTGGTTTAAGGAGTGGTTTAATACCCCCTATTACCATCTGTTGTACCGTAATCGCGATACGCGTGAGGCGCAGTACTTTATCGATCGCTTAGCGGCTCAGCTGGATTTTCAGCCGGGGCAGGAGGCGATGGATTTGGCCTGTGGCAAAGGGCGGCATAGTATCTATTTAGCAGAAAAGGGCTTAGATGTTACTGGCCTGGACCTGAGCCAAGAAAATATTCGGATCGCGAATGCCTCAGCGCATGCGCGCTTGCGCTTTTATGAGCATGATATGCGTCGCGTTTTCGCGGAGGGTCGGTTCGATTATGTGTTTAATTTGTTTACCAGTTTCGGGTATTTCGACGCGGATGAAGACGATTACTGCGTGATACAAGCCATAGCTCAAGCTTTAAAGCCTGGTGGTCGATTGGTTTTAGACTTTTTAAATCCGGCCTTCTTGCTGGATAATTTGCAAGCACATGAGGAAAAGGTCATCGATGGCGTTCGGTTTCTGCTGCGGCGTCAGGTTCGGGATGGTTTTGTGGTGAAGGATATCGCGATTCAGGATGGTGCGAGCAGATTCGCCTATATGGAACGGGTGAAGCTTATCAGCAAAGACCGCTTTGAGTACTACTTTAGCTGCTGTGGGCTGGTGGTGGAAGAGCTGTTTGGGGATTATGCGCTTAATGCCTATCATCCTTCTTGGAGTGAGCGCATGCTTTTTATCGTGCGAAAGCCAGCTTAAAAGTTTTTTAAAAAATAGTTGTGCTATTTTTATGTAGTTTTTCTTCTTCCTGTGTAGATTTGGAAAATAGGCCTTTCGGCGTGTGGTGGGGTATGGTTTTTCTTGCTTCTGGCAATAAAAATTTTGATTTTTTCTAAATTCAAGAACGCTCTCCTCCTATTGTTGCTAAAAAGGTATATCTTCGCTAAATTTGTATATCTAAACCCAAAATCCTATGAACGAGCGTCCTATTTGTCCCAAATGCGATCATGATAAAGTAGTAAAAAGTGGCGTAGTAGGCGGTAGACAGCGTTATAAATGCAAAAGCTGCAGTTATCATTTTACGGTCAATAAGATCGGTAAATCGATCGATAAATACTATGTGGTGAAGGCTTTGCAGCTGTATATCGAAGGGATCTCTTATCGTGAAATCGAAAGAATATTAGGAGTAAGCCATGTATCGGTGATGAATTGGGTGCGTCAGTACAAGATCAAAGCACCCGAGAATTACGATTATAGACCCACTTACAAGGTGTTAAATCACACGGAGTTAGTTAAATTTTTAGCGAATAAGGAGAATTTAACAGAAACAGGAATGCTTATAACCGAGCTGGGTGATAAATTTATGATCATTAAGTGGGAACGCTTTCGCAATAGATAATTTTTTAGCTATATACAGTTAACGTATATCTATCTGTAGTTTTTGATTCTGTGTAGCATTTTCCAACTTGGGGTAAGCAAAAGCGGCTAGGGCCCGGTCGCTGCTGTAATTAACGACAAACCCAAGAAAACGAAAATGAAAAAGCAGTTCTATACCGCCTTATTGTCCTGTGTCGCACTGTTCAGTGGTTCCGCTTTACATGCACAGGATAGCATTCCCCCTAATCCGAACCAAGCTGCCTACGATAAAGCAGGCGTCAAAGAATTTGTAGACCATACTTACAAGCCGCTAACGCTCAAACTCAGTGATGATGGGTCGAAGTATATTCGATTTCTCGTATGGAATCAGATGTGGGCCCGCGTAACTGAAAATAACCCAGGCACTATGGGCGTGGACGGTACGCCACGGAATGTTACACCGGATATTGGAATTCGCCGCGCACGTGTATTGGCTTATGCGGAAATTTCTCCTCGGTTTTTGATTTTGACCCATTGGGGGATAAATAATCAGACTTTTACAAATGGGGGTGTTCCGGGTGGAGGTGCCACGGGAAATGCAGGGAATATCCCCGTCACAGTGGATCCAGTTACTGGACAGGGAAGCGCTTTAGCTGGATCGGCCAAAAAGCCGCAGCTTTTTTTCCATGATATTTGGACAGAGTTTAAAGTTACCGAACAGATATACGTAGGTACAGGCCTACATTATTGGAATGGTATATCTCGGATGACCAGTGCCTCAACATTAAACTTCTTGGCGATAGATGCTCCAATTTTCAATTGGCCTCTCATCGAATTGACAGATCAGTTCGCGCGTCAGTTTGGATTTTACACGAAGGGACAGTTTGGTCGTGTCGATTATCGTATGGCATTAAATAAGCCTTTTTCAGTAGGAGCGGGAGGTCGTTTCGATGAGGCCAATCAGCGTCAGGTGGCCGCAAATGTGATAAATGATAATTGGGCTACGCAGGGGTACATCAACTATCAATTTTTAGAATTAGAAAATAACAAGCTTCCTTTTTTCGTGGGTACTTATTTAGGTACGAAAAAGGTCTTTAATATCGGGGCGGGCTGGCATCACCACGGTTCAGCGACCAAATCGATGACGGCTTCAGGAGAGGCAGCGCTTCATGACATTACGCTAATCGGCGTCGATGCTTTCTTAGATCTTCCACTGGATCGCTCGAAAGGCACTGCCCTAACCGCTTATTCTGTTTTTTATAATTACGACTTTGGTCCTAACTATATGCGTAATGTGGGCATTATGAACATCGGATTCGGAGCTGGAACTACCCAAAATGGTCCTGGAAATGCGCAGCCGACGATCGGCACAGGCCAAATCTTCTACACGCAAGCGGGTTATTTGTTGCCTCGAGATATCTTGGGAGACAAGGGCCGTTTACAACCTTTCGCGGCTACCACTTATAAAAATTTCGAATTTTTCCAAGATAGTTCTTGGCAGTATGATATAGGCTTTAACTATTTAGTGAATGCCCATCAGGCAAAGATAACGCTTCAGTATAGCACGCGTCCTTTGTTTGAAAATTTTCAGCGCTCGGGTTCTGCAGGCGAGTTCATCGTACAGACACACATCTTTCTCTAAACATACCCAAAATAAATTTTCACATTATGCTCAACAACAAATTTGACAAAGTGGCTTATTGGAAAAAGAATCTTTCCACGCTGCTAGGACTACTGATCATTTGGTTTTTAGTTTCCTTTGGATTCGGAATCCTTCTGGTGGATCAGTTAAACGAGATTCGTTTCGGAGGCTTCAAGTTAGGGTTTTGGTTTGCTCAGCAGGGCTCCATTTACACCTTTATCGTACTGATTTTTATTTATGTGGTTCGCATGAACCAGATAGATCGGGAATTTGATGTAGATGAAAATTAAGAAATCGCTCACGCTATAAAGCTTTTACAAAATGGATATTTTAACTTGGACATATATATTAGTGGGCTTGTCTTTTGCCCTCTACATCGGCATCGCGATCTGGACGCGTGCAGGTTCTACGAAAGAATTTTATGTGGCAGGGGGAGGGGTTTCTCCGCTTGCGAATGGGATGGCCACGGCGGCAGACTGGATGTCGGCAGCCTCCTTCATCTCCATGGCTGGAATTATTGCCTTTGCAGGCTATGATGGCTCTGTTTATTTAATGGGGTGGACAGGAGGTTACGTGTTACTGGCCCTGTTATTAGCCCCTTACCTGCGGAAGTTTGGGAAATTCACGGTGCCTGATTTCGTAGGAGATCGGTATTATTCGAATAAAGCGCGTGTCGTTGCGGTCATTTGTGCCCTCTTCATTTCATTCACCTATGTGGCAGGTCAGATGCGCGGTGTGGGTATTGTGTTTTCACGTTACCTAGAGGTAGATATTAATACAGGCGTGATTATCGGTATGTGTATCGTGTTCTTCTATGCCGTATTAGGAGGCATGAAAGGAATTACCTATACACAGGTGGCGCAGTATTGTGTTTTGATTTTCGCTTATATGGTTCCCGCGATTTTCGTTTCTATGCAGTTAACCGGAACGCCGATTCCTCAGCTGGGCTTAGGTGGGACAGTAGCAGATGGTACTTTCTTGTTAGACAAATTAGATGGCGTTTTAGGGGATCTTGGTTTTGCTGAATATACTAGCGGGCGTAAGGGAATGATTGATGTTTTTGCCATAACACTAGCGCTTATGGTGGGTACAGCAGGACTTCCGCACGTAATCGTACGCTTCTTTACGGTACCTCGTGTTAAAGATGCACGTTTATCGGCGGGTTATGCACTTGTGTTCATCGCCATTCTATACACGACAGCTCCTGCCATCGCGGCTTTCGGTATCTACAATACGATCGATACCGTGGCAGATAAGAATATAAATGAGCTTCCAGAATGGGTAGATAACTGGGGTAAGACCAATCTGATCACCATCGAAGACAAAAATGGAGATGGTGTCGTGCAGTATTCTGCTAATGCAGAGCTGAATGAACTCAAAATAGACCGAGACATCATGGTGCTTGCCAGCCCTGAGATCGCTAATCTGCCAAACTGGGTAGTGGGTCTGGTGGCAGCTGGCGGTATGGCGGCAGCACTCTCTACAGCAGCAGGACTTTTATTAGTAATTAGCACCTCTGTTTCAAGAGATCTATTCAAGACCTTTAAGCCAGACATTTCAGAGAAAAAAGAACTGGGAATCGCCCGCCTCTCCGCAGCAGTAGCGGTGGTGATCGCCGGGTACTTCGGTGTGAACCCTCCTGGTTTTGTGGCGGAAGTAGTAGCTTTTGCCTTCGGCTTAGCGGCAGCCTCTTTCTTCCCTGTCATCATCATGGGGATCTTCTCTAAGCGGATGAATAAAGAAGGTGCGATAGCCGGTATGGTCTCGGGCTTACTCTTTACCCTCGCATACATTATCTACTTTAAGTTCATAAACAGTGACATTAATAATGCGGATCATTGGTTCTTAGGGATTTCTCCTGAAGGCATTGGTACCGTGGGTATGGTGGTGAACTTCATCGTTACCTATGTGGTATCTAAATTGACTCCAGCGCCACCTCAAAACGTTCAGGATCTTATCGAAGAGATACGAATCCCCCGTGGAGCAGGTGAGGCCGTAGATCACTAAGCCGCTGTGCGAGTTCTTTCCTAGCATTCCTTTCGATAGGGTAAGGTATAGGGAAGAGCTCGCTTTTTCATTTTGTCTTCTGTTTTTAATTCCTCTTAAAATCCTGTATATTCAAATATAAAAAGTGATTGCTAGATGAAAGAATCGAAAAAAAAGCAGTATCTCCTACTCATCTTTATTTTAGGACTTATCCTATTTAACTATCCGGTGCTGGGTATGTATAATGTTCCTGATCGATGGCTTGGTATTCCTGTGCTCTTTATTATGGTTTTCTTCAGCTGGATGCTTTTAATTGTGCTTACATTTTTTGTCACCAAAAAGGGATCTGAATAGTGCTTTCTGATAGTTTGATCATATTGTTCACTTTTGGGTATTTAGCCCTCCTGTTTGCGATCGCTTGGTACACGGAGCGTTCTGCGGAGAAAGGTAGGCGCTTAGGCCAAAATCCTTACGTGTACGCCTTATCACTGGCGGTCTACTGCACCGCATGGACGTATTACGGCTCTGTAGGGCAAGCGGCCACACATGGTTTACAATTTCTAACGACTTACATCGGCCCCACACTCATAGCACCACTGTGGTGGGTGGTGATGCGTAAAATTATTCGCATCAGCAAGTTACAGGGGATTTCCTCTATAGCTGATTTTATTTCCAGCCGCTATGGTAAAAATGCCACTTTGGGCGCCATCGTAGCCATTTTTTGCCTGGTGGGCATCATTCCCTATATTTCTTTGCAAGTAAAGGCCATTGCCAACTCCTTTAATATCCTGCACATCTCGAATCAAACCGAGGCAGTGGCTAACACCGTATTTCGCGATACAGCTTTTTACCTGTCGCTGGGGCTCGCTTTTTTCACTATCTTATTTGGAACCCGCTCCATTGAAGCGAATGCACGGCACGACGGGATGGTGATGACAGTAGCTTTCGAATCACTGTTTAAATTATTTGCCTTTTTAGCAGCTGGTGTTTTTGTCACCTATTTTATTTTCGACGGTTTCGGAAGCATCTTCGATGCAGCTTCCCGAGCAGGATATGAAGAACTCTTTACTTTAAAGGGTGAGCATGTAAACTTCGAATGGTTTTGGCTTAGTATTCTTTCTATGTTAGCCATGCTCTTCTTACCTCGGCAGTTTCAACTAGGGGTCATCGAAAATACCGATGAGCGTCACTTGGATAAGGCGATGTGGCTATTTCCCCTATACCTGTTTCTTATAAATGTTTTTGTCTTGCCGATAGCTTTGGCGGGCTTAACGTATTTTCAGGGAGAAGCCATAAATGCAGATACCTTCGTACTCGCCTTACCGATAGCAACAGATCAAGCCTGGTTAGCGGTGATCGTATACCTCGGGGGCTTCTCTGCTGCTACCAGTATGATCATCATTTCTACTATCGCACTCAGTACGATGGTATCGAATAACCTGGTTATGCCTCTTCTTCTGGTGAGTAGCAGGATGCAAAACAAATATCAAAATCGCTTAAGCGCTTTACTGCTCTGGTCGCGAAGATTGAGCATTTTAGCTATTATCCTTCTGGCCTACATGTATTACCGTATCGTCGTGTGGGACTTTTCATTGGTTTCTATAGGACTGGTTTCTTTTGTCGCTATCGCGCAATTTGCTCCAGCCATTTTGGGGGGCATTTTTTGGAAAGGTGGTGCGCGCATTGGAGCCATAACAGGAATTAGCGTAGGGTTTGTCATGTGGTTTTATACCCTCGTACTGCCCACTATCGTGCACGGAGGGTTTTTATCCGAACAGATGCTCACGGAAGGGCCTTGGGGAATTTCCTTCCTAAAGCCTTATGCCCTGTTCGGTTTTCAAGACTTAGACTATGTTAGCCATGGCCTGTTCTTTAGCTTGGTGCCTAATATTCTCGCCTATATCCTACTCTCTATCTGGACGAAACAAAACTCCAAAGAACATAACCAAGCACTGGTTTTTGTGGATATCTTTAAGTATAGTGAGACACTGGACTCTTCCATCGTCTGGAAAGGTAAGGCCTACCTGCCCGACCTCAAGGCGCTTTTGGAAAATTTCCTCGGAGTATCGGAGACTAAAAAACTGCTTGACCGTTTTTTTCTTACCATGGGAAAACCCATTCATGGTGACTTGTATGCAGATCCTGCGCTCGTGAATTATTCGGAACGGGTTTTAGCGGGAATTATCGGAGCTGCTTCAGCTCGGATTATGGTGGCGTCTGTGGTGAAAGAAGAAGAAATAAGCCTGGAGGAAGTTCTCGGTATCCTAAAAGAAACCCAGGAATTAAAGTCTCTGAATGATGAACTGAAGGTAAAAAGTAAGCAGTTGAAGCAGGCCACTCGGGAACTCCAAAGTATGAACGAGGCCCTGCGAACAAATGACTTACTAAAAGATGAGTTTATTTCTACGGTTACGCACGAGATGAAAACACCGATTACTTCTATTCGTGCATTTTCCGAAATTCTACTTGACGATGACCTTCCAGAAGAAGAAAAGAAACGTTTCCTAGGCATCATCATCCAAGAAACCAGTCGCATGACGCGGCTTATCGATCAGGTACTCGACCTGGAACGCTTCGATAGTGGCCGACAAGAGCTTAATCTAGAAAAGGTGTCCTTGAGTATTCTCCTATTAGAAGCCTGTGACTCCATGGGACAGGTCTTTAAGGAGCGAAAGCTTATCTTTAAAATCAACCTGGACTTTGAAGAGCTTTTCTTACTGGTGGATGAAGACCGTATAAAACAAGTCATTCTTAACTTACTGTCTAATGCGGCTAAATTCGCTAAATCTAAGGTGGTCCTAGCCGCTGCACGCGATAGTCATTACCTTTCTGTACGTGTAATGGATGATGGAAAAGGCATACCAGAGGAGGAAATACCATACATCTTCGATAAATTTTTCCAAGCGAAAAATCAAACCAGCAAAAAACCGATTGGAAGCGGCCTAGGGCTGGCGATCTCGAAAAAAATCGTCGAGTATCACGGGGGTGAAATCGAGATACAGCGTATCGACGGGCTCACTTGCTTCCATTTTACCATTCCGATTCAGTCGGAAACATCAAAAACTAAACTAAGCGAAAAACAGACCAACTATGGATAAGATTTTAATCGTCGACGATGAGCCAAACATCCTACTGTCTCTTGAATTTCTTTTCAAAAAAGAGGGCTATCGCGTTTTTATCGCCCGAGATGGCGAAGAGGCACTGGCCATCATAGATGAAAATGTGCCCACACTCATCATTCTCGATATCATGATGCCGAAAGTAGATGGATATGAGGTATGTAATTTTCTTAAAGAGCATCATCCCGAAGTAAAGGTTATTTTTCTCACCGCTAAAGGCAAACAGAAAGATAAAGAAAAGGGGCTCGGAATGGGTGCAGATCTTTATCTGACGAAACCTTTTTCTACGAAAGAGCTAGTCGCTCAGGTCAAACAGTTACTACAAGTCGAAACAAACAATTAACCTTAAAAATACAAGCATTATGAGTGACAAAGTACACACCTTATCCGGGTACTTCCACGAGTATCAAAAGTCTGTAACTGAGCCTGAAAAGTTTTGGGCACGTATAGCAGATTCCTTTCACTGGGAGAAGCGCTGGGATAAAGTCCTTGAGTGGGATTTCGAGGGACCAGATGTGAAATGGTTTGTGAATGGCAAGCTAAACATCACTGAAAATATTTTAGAGCGGCATTTGTACACTTTGGGAGATAAGCCAGCTATCATTTGGGAACCTAATGATCCGAATGAAGAGGGAAGAACCCTTACCTACCGGGAGCTTTATCATGCAGTATGTACCTTTTCGAATGCCTTGAAAGCCAAGGGGATCGGAAAAGGGGACCGTGTCATTATCTATATGCCGATGGTGCCAGAAGCAGCCATCGCGATGTTAGCCTGTGCGCGAATAGGTGCTATTCACTCTGTCGTCTTCGCCGGCTTTAGCTCCAGCGCTCTCGCTGACAGGATAAACGATTGCGAAGCAAAGGCAGTCCTCACCGCTGATGGGAATTTCCGTGGTAATAAAAAAATCGCTGTTAAAGCAGTCGTCGACGAAGCCCTAGAAAAGGCCTCTGTCGAACATGTAATCGTGTATCAGCGTACAGGCCAAGATGTCACCATGGTGGAGGGTAGAGATCACTGGTGGCATGATGTCATTCAGGGGCAAGCGGACACGAATAAAGCAGAGATCATGGATAGCGAAGATATGCTGTTCATCTTATATACATCCGGCTCTACAGGAAAACCAAAAGGAGTCGTACATACCACTGGTGGCTATATGGTCTATACCAAGTACAGCTTCGAAAATGTGTTTCAGTATGCGCCTGGCGACGTGTACTGGTGTACGGCAGATATCGGATGGATTACTGGACACTCGTACATCGTCTATGGTCCCCTACTGGCAGGCGCCACCAGCATCATGTTCGAGGGAGTACCTACTTTCCCCGATGCAGGAAGGTTCTGGGCAGTAGTTGAAAAATATAAAGTAAATCAGTTTTATACAGCACCCACCGCCATTCGCGCACTTCAGGCTTACGGCACGGACCCTATCCAGCCCTACGACCTTAGCTCACTAAAGGTGCTCGGTTCAGTAGGAGAGCCGATTAATGAAGAAGCTTGGCACTGGTACCATACACATATCGGAAACTCACGGTGCCCGATCGTAGATACCTGGTGGCAGACCGAAACCGGAGGGATTTTAGTATCCCCTATCGCAGGAATTACCCCGAATAAACCGGCTTACGCGACACTACCACTCCCAGGGGTTCAACTTAGCATCGTAGACCCTGAAGGGAATGAGCTAACCGGAAACTCCGTAGAAGGCAATCTCTGTATCAAGTTCCCCTGGCCATCCATGATCCGTACCACGTATGGAGACCATGAGCGCTGTAAGCAAACGTACTTCTCTACCTATAAGGGAATGTACTTTACGGGGGATGGTGTAAAAAGAGACCATGATGGCTATTACCGCATCCTAGGTCGTGTCGATGATGTGATTAACGTTTCTGGACACCGCATGGGGACTGCTGAGGTGGAAAATGCGATCAATGAACACCCACTCGTCATCGAGTCAGCAGTCGTCGGCTATCCTCATGAAGTAAAAGGTCAGGGTATCTATGCCTATGTGATCTGTGACATGAAAAACCGTACAGAAGAAAATTTAGTAGCGGAAATCAAAGACACAGTATCTAAAATCATCGGCCCTATCGCTAAGCCAGATAAGGTGCAAATCGTATCTGGCTTACCGAAGACGCGTTCTGGAAAAATTATGCGACGTATTCTGCGTAAAGTCGCAGAAAATAGCTTGGATAGCATGGGAGATACCTCCACACTCTTAGATCCGGACGTAGTAACTGAAATTATTGACGGAAGAAAATAACAGGTTGAATGGTCATGCACGTACAGCGTGTATGCATATGTTAGAGAAGCCGAACCTCCCTGGAAAGGAAGTGTTTGGCTTTTCTTTCCATAGCCTTTTCTACATGACGTTTTACCCACGAACAATACCTCCTCATGGCGAATGTAATCGTCCAGCGCGTCGCTGAATTCCTAAAACTCTTCCCGCCCTTTTCTTTTATTGGAGCAGCAGCCCTGGAAACTCTGGCCAGTAAAGCCGAGATCAAGTTTTTCGAAGCGGGAGATTTCGTGTTTAAAGCTGGGGATAAACCAGCCAATCATTTTTATGTCCTACGAGAAGGTTCTGTAAACCTCATTAATCCGACCGAACAAGCCATTATCGAAACCTGTGACGAAGGTGACGTCTTCGGCGTCATGGCGCTCATCGGAAAAAGACCCTACACACTGCAAGCCGAGGTATTAGAGAGCTCTCTCGTCTATGCACTTCCAGTTTCCTACTTTGAAAAACTTTTAGAAGAAAATTCACGTGTAGCACTTTACTTTGCGGCAGGCTTCGCCTCCGGACAGGTAGTCGTCAGAAGAGATCTATCGCAGGCACAAGTAGCCCGCTCCACCTTTAAGGAAGCAAGTAACGATACTGGTCTCTTTATTTTTACAGGAAAGTCCAGCTTCTCTTACACCCGAGAAGTCCTCACCTGTACGGCTGACACCTCCATCCGCGAAGCTGCCGCCCGCATGACGGCTGCAGATGTAAGCTCGATCGTTATCGCGAATGAAAAAGGCTTGCCTGTAGGGATCCTTACCGATAAAGACCTGAGAAGAAGAGTAGTGGCCGCCTCACTTAGCCCGGACCTGCCCATCTCGAAGGCCATGACCCAGCCTGTCATGACGCTAAAAACAGGAAGTAGCTTCTCCGAGGTATACCTCACCATGCTCAAGCATCGTCTCCATCATCTAATTTTTACCGCTGACGGAACAGCTCAGAGTCCTATCGCAGGCTTGGTTTCCGATCATGACATTCTGCTGGCGCAGGGAAATAGCCCAGCCGTACTCATTCATGCCCTGATGAATACTTTCGATGTGGCCGAAATGGCCAAAATCCGGGAGCAAGCCGAAAAACTCTTACGCTATTATCTCGAAAATGAAGTAGCCATCGATTTTGTAACCAATATTATATCTGAAATAAATGATGTAATCCTCAAGCGTGGCATCCAGATCGCACAGAAAAAGCTACGCGAGGACTTTCCCGGTATGGAAGAGCTTCGCTTTGCGTTTTTATCCTTAGGGAGTGAGGGCAGAGAGGAACAGCTGCTGCGTACCGATCTGGATAATGCCCTAGTGTATGATCTGCCTGCCGGCAAAAAAGAGGAAGAAGTACAACCTTATTTCTTAGCGCTTGCCGAACAGCTTATCGAGATCCTCGAGCGCTGCGGCTTTCAGCGCTGTCCCGCAGATATGATGGCCTCGAATCCGCAGTGGTGCGTGTCCCTAGCGAAATGGAAAAGCTATTTCAGCCGCTGGATTACTTCGCCCAGCCAAAAAGCGGTGATGCATGCCACCATTTTTTTTGATTTTAGATGCGTCTATGGTTCTCGGGAGCTGAGCCGACAACTTTCCGAACACATATATAGTGAGATAAAAGCGAATGGGCTCTTTATGAACTTTCTCGCTAAGAATGCACTCCTTAATCCACCGCCCTTAGGGTTTTTCCGTAACTTCATCGTAGAGAAGTCGGGCGAACATCAGGATAAGTTCGATATCAAACTGCGGGCGATGATGCCACTGGCGGATGCTGCCCGAACGCTGGTACTGCAGCATCATGTGGTCGGGATAAATAATACCTTCAAGCGTTTTGAAAAACTGGCCCAGCTTGAGCCAAAGCATGCCGAAACCTACCGAGAAGCGGGTAAGGCGTACGAAATCCTGATCCGTATGCGCGCCCTAAATGGGCTTGCAAATGCCAGCTCGGGGCGCTACTTGGCACCTAGCAGCCTGGGAAAGTTGCAGCGGCAACTGCTGAAAAATACTTTCGTTCCCATCGAAGAAGTACAAAAGATTCTTAAGGTAAGGTTCCAAACGGATTATTTTAACGGCTGATGCAGGACAAATTTCGAGATTTTTTTGCCACACTTTTCGGTCGATCACTGCCCAAGGCAGATGTAGTCCTCGCCTATGAGCAGGCGCAGCGTCAGCAGCCGATCGCTCGCGAACAGCCTCTGGAACGTATTCCCTTCTTTGTTTTTGATACGGAAACGACAGGCCTTAACCCTACCGATGATTATATACTTTCTTTCGGTTCGGTACGGCTACAGCAGGCTGCGATCCGACTGGAAGACAGTCTGGAATTTTACCTAAAAAGCCCGAAAGGTGTACGCGAGTCTATCGAAGTGCATGGCTTGATTCAGGCAGTGAACCCCACTCCATTACATCATTTTGCACGGGCAGTGCTCCCGCAGCTGAGCCAAACAGTACTTGTCGGGCATCATGTGGCTTTCGATATCGCCATGCTCGAAAAAGCGCTGCGCCCCTTTGGGCTGAGGCGTCTAACAAACCCTCGATTAGATACGATGTACCTGGCCGCACGTTTGGAGGAAGGCCCTTTTTTCGATGTGCACACAGCTAAAAAAGGACACTACACATTAGATGCCGTTTGCGCACGCTATGGGGTTCCTACCGAAGACCGTCATACGGCCGGAGGAGATGCATTAGCCACCGCACGTCTTCTGCAGCAGCTTTTGCAGTTGGCGAAAAAGAAGGGTATCCGCACCTTAGGCACGCTAATACAGGGATAAGCGTATCGGGAAGCGCTTGATGGCAGTACTGATTTCCATTTGCGCCTCTATACCGTTTTCCTGAGGAAAAAACTGCATGTCCGCTAGGCGAATCCGCGTGAAAGAGGCTCCCTGGAGTAGCGTGCTATTTTCCTGCAAACGATTTTCGAGCATGCGCTCCACTTCGGCGATGGGCTCCTGTAGCGATAGCCTACTACGCGCTTGTAGGTTTCTGCGCAGCTTATTTTGGCGCAGCCGTACACCGGTGCGAATAGTGGCATCGTCTATTTCTACGCCGGACTGAATATTTTCGAAGCGAATTTCCAGTTCCTCGGGCGAAAAGCCGAGGTCGCCTAGGAAGAAAAAGGTGCCTGGAACACTGCTGCCATCGGATTTTTGGACCTCGGCGTCGACTTCTAATAAAGTGCGTGCATCGTAACTCACCGCTTTGATCTTACGCGGAATAACGGTATTCTTTCGGTTAACGCGGAAGCCTTTATTTAGGACTTCTGCTTGTAGGGGCCCTTCTAAAGCAGTGTAAGGGACCTGTATAGGTAAAAACAGGGTGCTTTCAGTGGGCAGGGGGCGCTCTAACATTTTCAGCGGGGGGAGCTTCTCAGACGGTCTTCTTGCACGAGCATTGGCAGGGGCGGTACGTACTTGTGCCTCCACGAGTAGATCCAGTTCTAACTGATTTTCCTCAGGATTTAAGCGAAGTCGGTGTGCCATGCTGGTAAGGGTAGGCTGGATGATTTGGCCTTCGAGCTCCGGAATGGGTAAGGGTATACCGGAAAGGAATCCCTGAAGCGCATTTTCTAGGATAGGAGCGAGGGAAAAGCCACCGAGTAGGTCCAGCAGGCGTGGACTTTGGAGCTGCCGCTCCAATTCTCCCTTTACAAAAGGCTCAATATTAATCTGAAAGCCCAGGACATTTACTCGAAGACGTCCATTTAGGCTTAGAAGGCTTACATCCGCTAGCTGCAGACCATAATCGCTGTCGATACTGGGGGTAAAACGCACTTCAGGGGCTAAATTTTCATTTATAGGCACGCTAGTCTGTACCATTTGGCCGAAAACCCTCCGCTCTACTTGCACTTTTCCTGTTAAATTTATGGGGAGTTTCACCTGTAAATGTGCCTCATCGCTGACCCTGACTTCAGCCGCATCTAAAATGGTGATCCGAAAGTCACCCACGATGCCTTCATCTAAAGGCAGTGCTGCATCCACTACAGGAGGCAAGGCGGTCCCCAAAAAGGCAGCCATTTCCTTCGCATCCAGGGTAGCTGGCACCGCTAGAAAGCTCGTACGTTCAGGAGCCGGCTGGGTAGGGCCGTTACGCAACTGTGGATCAGGCTGAAAGCTTCTACAGGAAGCCATGAAAAGAAGGAAAAGCAAAAGAGAGGATAAGCGCATGCGATATAGGGACTTAAATCATGCCAAATTTACATAATTCTGGAGAAAGGCAGGAATGTTTCTTCCTGATGTCTTTTCGAGCTTTCGATTTGGGGCTCGCCCCAAAACCCTGGTCGGGAACTTTCGGCATTTAAAATGCATTTTCAACTCAAAGTATAAGGTTTATGTGGAAGTCTCTTCAGAATACGGAGCATCTAAGGGAAGCTATATCAAGCAGTCGGCAGCGGCCAGTGGTCATTTTTAAACACAGTACACGCTGCTCTATCAGTTCGATGGCATGGGATCGGCTGAAGCGCAACTGGTCGGCAGAGGATGATCAGATCGCGGATGCTTACTTTCTCGACCTCATTCAGTTTCGGGAGATTTCGAACGCTGTCGCTCAGCAACTTGGCATCGAGCATGCCTCTCCCCAGGTGCTGGTACTGCGTGATGGAAAGGTGCTGTACCATGAAAGCCACATGGGGATAAATTATCCAGCTCTAAAGTCCAAACTGGTCTAAAAATTTCTTTGTAAGCCGCCCTTTGGGCAAAATTTTTACATCAACTTTCTACCGATTATGGATATAATTTAAGGGTTTAACACGAAGTTAGCTGCTCGATTAAACTTTTATAGGTCACTTTGGTCTAATCATCACATGTTATAATTACGATCAAGGTGAAAAAAATCTACTATGCTTGGGGCGTATTGCTCTTATTTTTCGTGCTTCAAGGAGTTCAGGCTCAGGGCCAAAGGCAAGGCCAAGGACGCGCACTTTTTATGACAGGAAAGGTTCTCGAAGAGGGGACAAAGGAGGGCTTGATAGGAGCGAATGTAATCATTCGATCCATGGAGGATTCCTTACTGGTAAGTACTGTGACGGGTGCGAACGGGGAGTTCAGTATTCAGCGGCCATGGGTGAGAGAAGTGAAATTAAGCATTTCTTTTATCGGCTATGAGCGCTTCGAGAAGGTCTTAGGCATTCGCGATGGCTTAGAATTAGGTGAAATCGTCTTGAAAGAAGACAGTAAAGTCCTCGGGGAGGTGGTCGTAGAAGGCCAAGTGTACGTGGGAGAGGTGCGGGGAGATACAACCTCCTTCAGTGCCAGTGCCTTTAAAACCCGCGAAAATGCTGAAGCGGAAGACCTTATCCGGAAGCTCCCAGGGGTAACGATTCAGAATGGGCAGATTCAAGCTCGTGGAGAAAATGTACAAAAGGTGCTCGTGGATGGCCGTGAATTTTTCGGATCGGATCCTTTTTTAGCTCTTCGAAATCTGCCGGCTGATGTGATCGATCGCGTAGAGATCCTGGATCAGCAAAACGATCAGAGTCGTTTGACGGGCTTTGACGATGGAAATTACTCCCGAACCATTAATATTGTCTTGCGTGAAGATCGCCGTCAGGGAGTTTTCGGGCGCGTCTATGGCGGCTATGGAACAGATGATCGCTACAGCACGGGAGGAAATATCAACTTCTTTAAAGGTACCCGACGTATCTCCGTGATCGGCTTGTTTAATAACATCAACCAGCAGAACTTCGCTTCAGAAGACCTCGGTGGTGTCGGCGGTGGAGGCGGTGGCCGTGGAGGAAATAATCCTTTCGGGGCATCGAATGATAATGGAATCATCACCACGAACTCGATAGGTGTTAACTACAGCGATCGATTAGGAGAGAAAGCGAATCTTACCGCCAGCTACTTCTTTAATAACAGTGCGAATAATCTATTGAGACTGACGAATAGAGAGCTTATCTTAGGAGGCAATGATCGTCAGTTTTATGAAGAAACACTTTTAAATAATTCCAGAAGCAATAACCATCGTGTGAATGCGCGTCTAGAGTATGACATAAATGAGCGCCACGCGATTATATCCACTCCGAATATCCGTTTTTCTCAGAATTTTAATTTAGGTGATCGAGAAGCATTAAATTCAGCGGGTGATTTAAGCCCACTTTCTGGCTTACGGAGTGTGACGGATAATAAAAACACCAGCTATAATGTTTCGAATAATTTAGTATACCGCTACAAGTTCGATAAGCGTGGAAGAACTTTATCGACGACCATCTTCACGGCATTTAATCAGCGTGATCAACTCGATGAGCTTATTGCGCGCAATACGGACTTCGTTCGAGACATACGCGACACCCTGAACCAAGAGACGATTGGTTTGACGGAAGGCTTTAACTATAGAGCCACCGTGCAGTTTACAGAAACTTTGGGAGAGAAGTCTTTATTGACACTTTCCTATCAGGTGGCGAATAATAAAACCTCCGCCGATCAACAGACCTTCGCGCTAGAGCCGGAAATCGGGATCATGGTTTTAGACACAGCTCTAAGTAACGTGTTCGATAACCGATTTGTCGTGCAGCGACCTAGCGCGGGCCTTCGCTTCAATGCAGGGAAATGGAATATAAATGCATCTTTAGATTACCAGTACGCCGTACAAGATAATGAAAGCCTATTTCCCACAGAACGCGTATTCAATCAGTCTTTTAGTAATTTCCTCCCACAAGTAAACGCTCAGTACCGTAACCGAGAAAAAGGCAATAGCTTGCGAATCCGCTACCGAACCTCTACGAATGAGCCTAGTGTCAACCAGCTCCAAAATGTTATCGATAACAGCAATCCACTTTTACTTCGTGTAGGTAACCCTGACTTGGGCCAAGCATTTACGCATAATGTGTTCGCCAATTACAGTAAAATCAATATCGAAAAGTCACGCACCTTCTTTGTATTCTTATTTGCCTCTGTGACAGAAGATTTTATCGGGAGCAGCACCACAGTCGTAAGGCGTGATACGCTTATAAATGGAGAAGTGCCTCTTCGCCCTGGCGGGCAATTAATCCAGCCTGTCAACTTAGATGGTCAAATCCGCTCACGTTTGTTTACGACCTTCGGCTCGCCGATTAAAAAGTTGAAATCTCAGTTTAACTCTAATACCAGTGTTTCCTTTAATCGTACCCCGGGTTTGATAAATGGAGAGCGTAACACGAACGATAACATCGATCTGACGCAGGGCATTACCTTAACTTCTAATATCAGTAAAGATGTAGATTTCACGATCGGAACTTCGGGTACCTATACGATTGTAAACAGTAGCTTGCAGCAAAACCTGAATAATAACTTCTATATCCAGAACTCCAATATCCGTTTGTATTATTCACCAAATAACGGAAAGCTATACGTGTCGAACGTGGTAAATAATTCCTTATTTCGTGGTTTATCTGAAGGACTTGATCAGTCTGTTTGGTTATGGAATATTGAGTTTGGCTATCGTTTCTTGAAAGAAAATCGGGGAGAATTGCGCTTGATTATCTTTGACCTTTTAGGTCAAAACCAAGCTATTGCTCGTGAGGTAAACGATATTTCCGTTACAGATACCTTTACTCGTGTCTTGACCCGCTATGGTCTACTTAACTTCACCTACAACATCGGTAATTTTAAAGCCCCTACGCGTCAGCCTGCACAAAGCCCATTTGGCGGAGGAAGACCTCCTTTTACCGGTGGACGTTCTTGGTAAATAAGAAAAAATAACTTGACATACAAAAGGCTGCCTCGAGAGGCAGCCTTTGCTTTTAATACACTATGTACAGCTTACATAGCTGGAGTTACCACGGTGTCGATCACGTGGATAACACCATTAGACTGGAAAACATCTTTGATCGTTACTTTAGATGCTCCGCCATTCTCATCTGTTAAGATAAGGTCTTTGCCTTTCATCTCCGCACTTAGTTTTCCACCCTGTACGGTAGTGAAGGTAGCTTTTCCATTTCCTTTTTTGATCGCGTCAGCGATTTCAGCAGATCCGAATTTCCCTGCTACGACGTGGTAGGTTAAAATGGCCGTTAGTAAATCCTTGCTTTCAGGCTTCACAAGTGTTTCTACTGTTCCCTCAGGAAGTTTTCCGAAGGCAGCGTTTGTTGGAGCGAAAACAGTGAAAGGACCGTCTGACTGTAGAACATCTACTAAGCCGGCAGCTTGAACAGCAGCTACTAATGTCGTATGATCCTTAGAGTTTACCGCATTCTCTACGATATTCTTAGAAGGATACATCGGTGCACCACCTACTTCTACTGTTTTCTCTTTCTGTGCCATGGCGGAATTAAATGTGGTTAAAAAGGCTATAGCCACAATTAAAAACGAAAATGAAAGCTTTTTCATGATAATAGTTGTTTTAGATTTGGGAAGATATACGCAGGTACTTTATCGCTTAGATGTAAAGCGTAGTAAAAAATCTACTATTTCCACTGAAAAGATAGAAAAATAGTGCTGTGTGGGATGCTGCCGCTCTTTTCCTTTTTGTGACGGCTTCGCCTAGGAATTAGCGATTAGGCTAAAGCTAGGAGGGCGCTATTTACGCTTTAAAATATTTTCATTCACGTCAGAAAGCTTTAGATTTGTGCTAGCATCGCATAATTTACATGAATACAGAGAAGATAGAAGAGGTTAAAGCTGCCATAGCTGCTGCTACTGCCAAGGATGCGCAGGAGCTAGAAGCCTATCGCATGCGTTTTATAAGTAAAAAAAGTGTCGTAGGGGAGCTGTTTGCGACCATGCGTACTGTTCCAAATGAGGAAAAAAAAGCCTATGGTCAACTTATAAACGAGGTAAAGGAGGCGGCTGAAGTCAAGTTTAAGGCGCTAATAGAAGAGTTAGAAGCTGGAAACTCAGGAGCGAAACAAGCGGCCTTCGATTTGACATTACCTCCTGTTCTTACTCCTTCGGGAGCAGTACATCCGCTTACTGCCACCCGTAGAAAAATTATTTCCATTTTCGAGCGCATCGGGTTCAATCTATCCGAGGGGCCAGAAATAGAAGACGACTGGCATAACTTTTCGGCCTTAAACTTCCCTGAAAACCACCCAGCACGAGAGATGCAGGATACTTTTTTTATAGAAAAGAATCCAGATATAGCGCTACGCACACATACTAGCTCGGTACAAGTTCGGGTCATGGAAAACGAGCGCCCCCCTATTCGAACTCTTTCTCCAGGGAGGGTGTATCGAAACGAAGCGATTTCCGCACGTGCACATTGTATTTTCCATCAGGTTGAAGGGCTTTACATCGATAAAAATGTAGGTTTCCGAGACCTGAAAAATACGCTCTACCACTTTGCGAAAGAGATGTTCGGCGCCTCTACCAAGGTGCGTTTCCGCCCTTCCTTCTTTCCTTTCACAGAGCCGAGTGCGGAAATCGATATCAGCTGTCAGCTATGTGGAGGGGAAGGCTGTAATGTATGCAAAGGAACCGGCTGGGTAGAAATCGGTGGTTCGGGCATGGTAGACCCGAACGTTTTGGCAGCTTCCGGTATCGATCCGCAGCAGTACACGGGCTTTGCCTTCGGGATGGGAATCGAACGTATCGCCATGCTCAGTTATCAGATTAAGGATCTGAGGCTTTTTACTGAAAATGACATTCGGTTTTTACATCAGTTTGGCAAGCTCGTTTAGCCTGTCGAGCCTATCCGATGTTTAATAACAAAAAAGCCTCTACAGGGACAAATCCTGTAGAGGCTTTTTTGGCGTATAGGTCTTTCTTACTTATCTCCTAGTGCATTGCACCGGTCGTAGGCAGGGTCTATATCGATAAAAACATCTTCCTTCGCCGTCAGAAACCATTTGCTGAGCATCTCATCTTGCTTTTTTCGGCGTGTCGCTTCTTTAAGCTTTTCATAGTCATCATTCAAGTTGGCGCGATGGGCCGGAAAACTTTCTTTAAAATAAAGCATCCTTACCTTGATACCTGCTCTAGGGTCTTCGAAGCGCATCGGTTTCGTCATCGTACCCACTTTCATGGAATCGATCGTGAAATATAAAACCGGATCATCCAGCGTACGTAGTGTCAGCCGGTTCGCCCCGGAGCCTGGATCTGAAAAGAATCCGCCGTTATCTGACGTTTCCCGATCATCGGAGTGCTCTTTTGCCGCTTTAGCAAAGGTGATTTTACCCGCCTCTATCTCAGTCCGTAAGCTATCTAAAAACCGTTCCGTGCGTGCGATATCAGCATCGGAAGGCTGTGGACGGATCAGAATGTGACGCGTGTTAAATGAATTTCCCCTTCTTTCTAGCAGTTGGATCATATGAAAACCAAACATGGTCTCCACGGGATCAGAAATCTCCCCCTGCTTAAGCCCAAGCGCTGTAGCCTCGTATTCTGGGGCGAGCTCACCCCTTCTGAAAAACCCTAAATCACCACCTTGAATGGCAGACATCGGATCCTCGGAATATTCCCTAGCCAGCTCAGCGAAGGTCTTTTCCCCGTTCAGAATCTGTTCTTTAAACAACATAAGCTGAGCGGCAATCTTATCTTTTATCTCGCGCGATACGATCGGCTCTTTAACGATTTGGCCCACGGTTACCTCTTTCGAGAATAGGGGTAAAGAATCCCGAGGAATGGAGTTATAAAATCGCCTCACCTCTGCAGGGGATACGCGTAAATCTTCTGTGATCCGTCGCTGCATACGACCAATAATCATTTGCTCCTTTATAGAGGCCTGAATTTCGTTCTTCAGCTGGTCAGCGGTTTTTCCGTAAACCTCCACCAGCATGTCTTCATCGCCACCGATTTGCTGAAGTGCCATCGAAAAACGCTGATCCGCCTCGAAAATCACCTCTGCATCATTTACTTCCACGGAATCAAGTTCTGCTTTAGCAACCATCAACTTATTGATCAGTAGAGATTCGAAGATGTCACAGCGAGAGGGGGTTTCGAATCCGTCTTGGTTACTCGCGATCGCTTCTAAAAAAGCTCGCTGCACCTCAGATTCCAAAATAATATAATTATTCACCTTAGCTACAATCCTGTCGATCACTTGCCCCGAAGGCCTGGTCGCTGGTTTTTCTTCCTTTTTTTCTTCCTCTTGCGCTTGTAACGCAAAATGCCCTAAACATAAAAAGAGAAGTAATCCCAGTGTTTTCACATGCTTACTCATAAATCTTAAATTCCTTTTTTTCAAGTGCTCTTTCATAAATCTCACGCTCCAGCTGCTCCACTAAGGCCGCCTGGCGTTTTGTCTGGAGAATCTTGCGAATCTCTGCTTCCACAAATTCCATCGGTGGATATTCATCGTACAATTTATATTCCAAAACATGGAAAATGTACGCGTAATCTTCGTCTTCAAACTCTAATGTCCCCGGTCTACGGAGTACATTGTTTACATTCGAGGCTGTTTCTAAAGGAGTGCCAGCAGCTAATTCCCCCCACTTTATCCAGCTATTCGTCTCCACAAAGTGCGTCACCGTGCTGTTCAGGGCTACATCGCGAAGCTCCGACAAACTTTTTTCGTCTTCTTTTCCGACTAAAGAAAGGATTTTTTTGATCGCCCGATCGTTACCCTTCGCTACCTTAAAATACTGCACGCGTAAGATAGCATCTTTCAAGATAAAGTTTTCCTTATTCGCCGCATAATAGGCTTCTACCTCTTCCAATTGGATGCTTTTATCCAAATTCTTTTCTACAAACTGACGCTCTAGCTCATATACCAGCAAGGCGTACCTGTAGTCCAGAAGCTTTCGGTTCACTTCTGCCTCATCTATCTTGACGCTTTGGCTCGCTTCAGCTATCATCAACTGCTTCTTTACCCAGCTTTTTACGTAGGCTTCCAGTAGCTGGCTGCTATCCATAGTGGATAGGGGCGTTTTATAGAGAAAACGCACATCGTCCATACGTAAAACTTGATTGCCCACCTCCGCTAATTTAGGATTTATCTCTTCGTTTTCGTCTGATTTTAACCGAAAAAGATCACAGCTGCTGAGAAGGAGCAGCAGCAGGAGTAGAATGGGCTGTCGTTTAATTTTCATCTGGGTACCGAAGGGCTTTTAAGCGATCGAGCTCGCTCGCATTAACTTCTACAGCATACTTCTTACGCACCTCCTCCAGCATTTCCTGTTCTAAATGCGCTTGGTAATCTCGGATGAGCGGTCCTCGAGTCTCCTCTAGCTTTTTAGGCGTAGAACTTACTTGCTGCCCCACCTTAAAGATGCCTGCTTCGTTCCGAAATACCTGTCGCGCCTCCCTGCCCAAAAGCCAGGGGTGATGCTCCTCCAGTAAAATGAGCTCCATTTTAAAAGCATTAGGCTCTTCAAGTAAATAGGTGTTCTCGAGCCTATCCAAGAGTGCTGCATTCACAGGCTTATCTTGTAGAAATTTCTTTATCCGTGCCTCATAGGCGGGAAGTACTTCATATACGCGCACCACTTCTTTTCTGCTGGGCCACATGTAGTCGTCCTGATGCTCCTCATAAAAACGCTTCAAGCCCGCATCATCATTTATTCCCTTCTGCCAAACACGCTCATTCATAAGCGAAAACATTAAAATCCCCGACCGATAAGCGGTTAACTGCTGCCGGTAGGAGGGGTGGGTCGCTTCTAGGTAGCTTCTTTCATAGGCGTCTAGCCTTTGTTTTAAAAAACCTTCCTCCCAGACCTCGAAAGTGTTTTTCGTTCCCGAAGGACGCGCACGAGGGTTATCACCTACATATTGGACGAAATCCTGCAAGCGATAACTATTTCCACCGATCGTAAACAAAACAGAATCCTGCAAGCTTAGCTCTTCACGGATGTGCGACAAAAAACGCTCACGCCCCATTTCATTGAATGATTGATTTAGATAGGCCGAAAAGCTGGCGTTCTCCACCCAGTTGAAACGTGACTTCTGAATCGCCATCGTCTGTTCGCGGACCAAATTAGAGCGTGTATCGCGCAAAATCTTGGACAAAATCTCCGCTTCCATTTCTTCCAAAGGAGCAAGGGGCTTTTTATCCTCTAAACGGATAATGTGAAACCCGAAGCTACTTCGAACAGGTAAGCTAATGGCTCCGATCTCCTGTAAGTTGAAGGCCGCCCGCTCAAATTCAGGTACCAGTGACCCTAAACTAATAAAGGGTAAACGCCCTCCGTTTTGCTTACTCCCTGGATCATCTGAATAGGTCTCCACCAAGTTTTCCCAGCGGGAAGGATCTTCTTCTAAAGCCAGATATATTTCTTCAGCACGTCGAAGTGCTCGTTCCTCCTGCACAGGGTCATTTGCGCGGCTGCGCAAAAGGATGTGACTTACCTGAATCTGCCCGGGGTTAGGCTTTCGGTCTTCTACCCGTATCAAGTGATAGCCAAAATTAGTAAGAACAGGGTCTGAAATTTGGCCAATTTGCAGATTATAGGCAGCATCTTCGAAAGGATATACCATCTGCAAAGCCGTAAAGTAACCCAGGCGGCCTTTGTTTTCGCTCGCTGAAGGATCTTCTGAGTAAGTAGCGGCTAATGCATTAAAATCTTCTCCATTTTCCGCTCGTTCTTTCAGCTGTAACGTCATGCGTAGGACGGCCAGACTATCCTCCTGGGAAGCAGCAGGCGGAAACTGAATTAAAATGTGACTGGCAGCCACCACTTCCTGCATGCGGTCATACGATTTCTTCACCTCACCTTCCCGTAGGCTACTTTCGATTAAAAAGGGGCGCACCAGCTCTTCTTTCAGACTTTCATATTCTGCCTGAAATGCCTCTGTTTGATCGAGCCCTAAAGCGAGTGCTTCAGATACCTTCAACTGAAAATCGATAAACGTCTGTAGCTCTTCACCGAAGGTGTCAGGATCTTGAGAGGTCGCCGAGCCTGATTCTAGCACCCATAAAAATTCGTCCGAAAAAACCTCTCTGCCGTCCACCGTTAAGAGCGGTACCGCAGGAATTTCTTCGTTCTCCGCGCTGCTATTCGTCGGCCTGCTCACACATGCCGATCCTATCAGTAAAACAATTAAAACGAGGAATCTACCCTTCATCATGATCTTACTCAATTCAAACACAATGTTACGAATTATTGAGTACAAAAAGGGTTAAAAATGCTTAAAGTAAAGTGTTTAATGAGAAAATTAATCGAGAACCTTGATTAGTCTACACGTATTGTACTCGGGAGAAATGTCGTATTCGATGTGATCGATGATACGTTTTATTAATGCTATTCCCATTCCTCCTTTACGCTTGCTCGCCTTCACTTCGCGTAAGTTAGGTTCTTGGTACTCCAGCATGTTAAAGCTGCCCCCTCTATTTTTAATCTCAAAGATGATTTTTTTATCCGTATTTCGGATGCTCACGACGATGCTCTCTCCATCTCGCTGTTTAAATTCATGGATGATAAGATTTGCGCAGACCTCTTCTATGGCGAGTACCACCATCATCTGTTTTTCTTCTTTCATCGGGGTACGCGCTAACTGGCTCCGAATAAAACCGCGAAGCTCACCTAACTGATCTAGGCCTTTATGCAATGTGAAAACATGCGCCCCCATTACGATGTCTGTAGTGCCTCCTCTGCACTGCCGGTGATGGTAAGAAGCTGATCGAGCCCCAGGATTTGGAATACCTGAAACACTGCTGGGCTGAGCCCATAGAGTGCGAAGTAGATGTTTTTTTCCTCAAACACCTCTAGATAGGACATAAAAACCCCTAGCCCAGCGGAGCTGATATACGTAAGGCCAGTAGCATCGATGAGTATTTTCTGGTGTTTTCCATTTATGGCTTGCTTTATCGCCTCATCTAAAAGTACGGAGTTACTCGCATCTATCTCTCCAGATAGCTGTAAGGTAACATATTCGGCGTGAAAAACTTCTTTAATTGCTAACATAACTACTTCAGTATACGCGTAATAAAACGCAGGGTTTTTCTAATTAAATTTTAATACGAGCATGGTGTAGTCATCGTCCATGTAATGCTGTTTACCGATGAAGCGATACACATCCTGCTTGATGGACTCTTGAATTTCCTGCGCACTTTTCTCCGCATGCAGGTTAAGGGCCTCCTTTAGTCGCTTATAGCCGAATTCCTCCTGCTGCTCATTTTTCGCTTCTATAATGCCATCGGTAAAAAGTACTAAAATGTCCCCGGAGTTCCAGTTAAGCTCATTTAGGTGCACATAACGCTCGTAGCCTTGGTTCCTGAGGATGCCTAAGCCCATGCCCTCACTAGCGAGATAGTCGGCACCTGCTGTGGCATGTCGGTAGTAGAGAATAGGGCAGTGACCTGCGCGCGAATAGCGGATACTTTTCTGCTGCGTATCGACCAGCATGTAGATCGCTGTAATGAAGTGATTCCGCTCTAAGCATTTGCTAAGCGCACGGTTCGCTTTCTTAATAAAGGCCTCTGGTTCTGGGTGATCGAGCACCAGACTATGAAAGACCCCTTTCATCTGTGACATATTAAAGGCTGCAGAAGTGCCTTTCCCCGAGACGTCCCCCATCATGATGGCATATTGAGCTTCGCTCAAAGGGAAGGTCTCGTAATAATCACCTCCCACTTCATTTGCTGCTTCCGAAAAGCCAGAAATCTGAAAGGTCGCGTCCGAGTGAAGGGTGCGTGGTAACAAACTACGCTGTACGCGCTGCGCAATTTTAAGCTCCTCCCGGTAGCGCTCATTTTTTATCGCTTCGTTTAGCAGTCGGTAGTTTTCGACAGAGATACAAGCTTGTCCGACGAAAGTCCTCAGGATGTCCAGCATCTCCTTATTAAAACCGTCTTTGACCTCTTTCACTAAAAACATGCGCCCGATAAGTTCACCATTAACGAATAGTGGCATCATGACAGCTGACTGAAATTTAGAATGCGCGATCCGCCCATTAAACAGAGCGTTTTTTTCGTCTGCTTTCCAGTCAAAAGTGTTAAAGGGCTTGGTGGATTCGATTAGCGTTTCAAGCTCGATTTGCTCCTGTTTAGAAATAAAACGACGCTGACTGGTAGTGCTGACTTTTTGCTCCGTCAGGAGCTCCAGCCAGGCTCCGTCTACGTATGCCGCTGACATACAGGAGTCCAAAAGAATGTCTAGCACCTGCTCCTCATTTTCTCCCGGCTTAATCGACTGGCTAAGACGCTGAAAACTCATGGCCTCTGTTAGTTTCTGCTCGAAGACAGAACTGGTCGGGAGGTTAAAAAGGGTGACCAAAAAGCTGATCAACGCGTAGATAAATACAAAAAAGAATAGGGCGATTAAAAAAAGATTATCCGTCAGATTTACCTCTATAAAGTAACTGTCTGAATAGTTAAGTAGCTGAATGAATAGGTAGGCGGTAGCGAGCTGGATGGTAAAAAAGAAAAGCAGGGCTTTTAGTTTTTCCTTAAAGGTGAGGTAGGGAATCCATTTTAGGTTAAGGGCCAAGCTGGTGCCCAGAACGACAAGGAATACAAGGCCGAGTAAAAAGGTGTAATCGAAGCTATTTTTATTCAGTAGCGACAAAAACATGCTACTCAGCATGGCGACCTCAAAAACCTGCCACTGTTTGACAGTCTTTTTAGATCTTTGATACAGAATGAGATGTTTAAAGAGAAGTGCGCAGGATACCAGAAAAAGCGCCATGAGCGCAAAGTTCACGTGATAAAAAAAGTTTGCGAGTAGGGGATCATTCCCTAAACGGCTGTCACCTAATAAATAATAAAATAAGCTAATGGCTAATGAGGTCCCTAATGCCACGAGCCCTGTCCAGGTGCCCCGCCAAATCAGCTCAAGAAAGTCTTTTTGTTCGTGCTCTTCTATCTTTTTCTGGTAAAAAAGATAGACCATAATAAAAAACAGCACCTCTAATATATACGTAAATTCAGAGGCTGTGCGGCCCTCGAGCTGATTTAGGTTGTTAAATAAGCGGGTAATATCAACGAACAGCAAAATTAGCCATGCAATTATGGCGGTGAAAAAGCTAACTTTTGTGATATTTACACGGCGGAGGTCGTTCATAGGGTCTTCTGTGAACAAAAATAAGCAATCACGTTTGATTTACGTCAGTACGATAATAAAATTAATAGATACCATTAAAATTTTAATATGATACAACGATCACTCACCCGTACAGCTCGGTCTTTACAATTGGTTATTTTTTGTCTTTTGCTCGCAGCATGTAGCTCTTCTGACCTGAAGCGTTTTATGAAAGAAATGTCAGGCACTGCTCCGCTGACGGAAGGCGAAGTGAATACGGGCCTAAAAGAGGCGCTTATTCAGGGGATTAGTAAGGGGGCCGATCGAGCGAGCGTGCAAGATGGCTTTTGGCAAAATGAATTGATTCGCATTTTACTCCCTGAAGATGCGCGTAGGGTGGAAAGCACACTACGCCAAATCGGACTCGGTGCTGAAGTAGATCGGGCACTGCTTTCCATTAATCGAGGGGCTGAGCGTGCCGCTCAGGAGGCTAAGCCTATCTTTATTTCGGCCATTCGCCAGCTTACGATTCAAGATGCATTCGCCCTTTTACGTGGCGACCAAGATGCCGCTACACAGTTTTTACGTCGTACGACAGAGGCGGAGTTAATCGCACGTTTTCAGCCGCATATGGAGGAAGCGTTAAATGAGGTGGGGGCCACACGTTTTTATGGAGAGATAGCGACTGCTTACAATGCGATTCCACTGACCACGCGCAAGATTGATCCCGATATTAACGCCTATGTCACGCAGCGGGCTGTGGATGGTTTGTTTCAGTTAGTGGCCCAAGAGGAAGCGGCGATTCGAGCCGACCCGGCGGCGCGAACCACGGCGATTTTACGTCGTGTTTTTGCTAACCCTTAATCAGTAACTCTTAATAAAAAGGAGCCATCCGACGAGAGCCCTCTCGCCGGATGGCTCCTGATTTTTAATAAAAAAGAATCTCTTTAATAAGGGCCTCACCGAACTGCGCCTGAATTCTGGCTAGCACCTTCGACTTGGCCATGTTGAGCTCTTTTTTTAGTGGTCCTGATTCGATTTTAGCGAAAAGTGTAGCCTCCTTTACATAAAGGGCGGAGGTTCTGCTAGCCACCGTGGTACCTACGATCTCTTGCCAAGCCTGCGTCAGCTGCTTTTCTTCGAACTTGCGTTCCAAGCGATATGCTCTTAGTAGATCCTTAAAGGCTTCTTCTAGGGGAGCTACCTCGCGCTTGCGCTTATAATATTCAAATCCACTTTTTTTCATGTCTGTTAAAGGTAAGGGAAGCGGTTTGTAAATCCAAAAGGCCGCGGGAGACCAGGTGCTTCGCGCTATAGGTTGTCTTAGGTAAAGAGTTGGCAAGCAATGCTATCTGCCAGCATAAAACCTTTTGGCGTCAGCCATATCCGTTCTTCATTTTCCTCTAGATAGCCATTTTGGCGTAGCCAGAGGAGCGTCTTCGCGTGCCGCTGCCTCCAGTTTGGCTGTAAGCTTTCCAGTTCACTGCAGGAAATCCCCCAGATGGTACGTAACCCGGTAAGCACCCGCTCATTAAGGACCTCTTCGGGGCTAAGTGTCTCGTCCTCGGAAAAGGGGCTGCCTTCCCGCAAGGCTTTTATGTAGCGTGGGTTGTGGCGCATATTACTGTATCGTTTTGCACCATCGAAACCATGTGCACCTGGGCCGATACCTAAGTAGGGGAGTCCTTTCCAGTAGTTGCTATTATGCTGGCTAAAAAAGCCAGGCCTACCGAAGCTAGCAACCTCATACTGGATGAAACCAGCTTTTTTTAGTCGATCCTGCATATGTTCAAACTGCTTCGCCTGCGCATCTTCTTCTAAAGTAAGGGCATCCCCCTTTTTTTCCCTATGGGCAAAAACCGTTTTTGGCTCTACCGTCAGGCTGTAGGCAGAGATGTGCTGTACAGGCAGGTGGACGGCGCGCTCCAGCTGTTCCTCCCAAAGCTCTGGGCTCAGCGATCGGGCACCGTACATCAGGTCGATGGTAATGTTATCGAAGCCTGCTTCTACAGCATTCCAGACGGCCTTTTCTGCCTCTGAGGCAGTGTGTGCGCGGTTAAAATGCTTGAGAAGTGAGGCGTCAAAAGTCTGAATGCCAATGCTAAGCCTGTTAATGCCGGCAGCGCGGAGCTTCTGTGCCTTTTCTAGACTTAGGTCGTCTGGATTCGCTTCTAAGGTAATCTCTTTAAGACGTAGCGGGAAATGGGTGGCCGCCGCCTCTATTAAGCTGGCCACCTCCTCGGGTGCTAGCAGGCTAGGGGTTCCTCCCCCGAAATAGAGCGTCTCCACGGTGGCGTCCGCAGGGAAAAAGCCTTTGCGCAGCGCTAATTCCTGCCGCATCGCCTCCACCATAGGTTTCTGGAGGTCAAGCTTGGTGCTGAAGTGGAAGTCACAGTAGTGACATGCCTGTTTACAGAAGGGTATGTGAAGGTAGATTCCTGCCAAAGCGCTATAATTTAAATTTCAAAGGTAAGCATTTGTTCGCTATTCGGATAATTTTCACTTTTGTGCTGTAATATTCATTCGGTGTCGGTATGCGTGCTTGTGTATTTTTTATTTTTTGTTGGTTAAGCCTTGGCTCCGTCCAGGGGCAGCTACTGCGGGAGTTTTCTTTTGACCACCAGCCACTTTCTGCTTTTCGGCATGCGGGTTTTTCGCATGTGTATAGCACCACATTTTCTCAAGCCTCCTTCCCCTATGCGTATTTTGAGCTTGAGGTCGGGCAGGGTGCACAGGTATTCATCGGCGATAAATTTTGGTTTCAAGCCGTCTCTGACACGCTTATTCGTGGCCAATACGCGACGCTTTGGAAACAGTTCCCCTCTCTGGAGGCGCAGCAATTGCGCATTTTCTGCAGTGGGAGTGTTCAGGTACCTGCTTTTCGCCAGGTAAGCTCGTTCGCCTCTTCTGAGGCGGAAGTTCGGGTAGAGGGTTTGGTGTACGCCTCGCGGCAAAGGGACCTAGAGAAGTTGCGTTTTCAGGATAATTATGTGCTGGCGATGCTGCTGCTTTTGTTTTTTTTAGGTATTTATAGGGTAGGTTCCCCGGGTCTATTTGGCTATTTTTTTAGCGTGCAGCGTTTGTGGTCCGGCGAAGGCTTTGCGGAGAATCAGCGGGTACAAAAGTTTTTATCTTGGGACATTTTACTGTTTTTATGGCTTTTTAATTCTGTAATTGCCCTGGGACTGATGGGGATCACTTTTTTTCACGAGGAATTCGGCGCACGTCTGATGCTGGTGTTTAGCGATTTTTGGCCTGTTTTCTTTTTTACTACCTCCTTATTGTTTGGCTTTAGTGTGGCTAAGTTTTTTCTATTGCGTTTGCTTTCCTTTATTTTTGGCCTAGGCCAAATGGAATTCAATCATTTTTTTTATCTGCTTAGGGTTTTACTTTTTCTAGGTATTTTTCTGATGGCTTCGGGCTACACGGGTTTAGTTCCTCGCAGTGACTTTGCATTCATGGGTAAGGGAGATGCTTTTTGGGCATTTCTTGGCTTCTATGGCCTTGGCGTCATTTCATTGGGCTTCCAAATGATAAACGTGGGCACATTTAAAAAATACCATATAATTGCTTACCTTTGCAGCGCGGAACTTATTCCAGCTTTGATTGTAGCCAAGTTACTAATCGGTTGAATCATAGCCTTAAACCAAAGACGGAAAAGCTAAAAAATGAGTGTATCTACGAAGGATCGTTTACAACCTGTAAAGAGCATTTTAGTATCACAGCCTAAGCCTGCTGATGTGAATTCACCTTACTTCCAGCTAGCAGAAAAGTATAAGTTAAAGATTGATTTCCGCCCGTTCATTCAAGTGGAGCCGTTACCTATTCGGGAGTTTCGGAAGCAGAAAATCGAGATTTTAAAGCATACAGCGATTATTTTTACAAGTAGAAATGCGATCGATCATTTCTTTACGATTTGTAAAGAGTTAAAGGTGGAGATGCCAGCGGACATGAAGTACTTTTGTATTTCTGAGCAGACTGCTCACTACCTGCAGAAGTACATCGTTATTCGTAAGCGTAAACTATTCGTAGGACAGCGTACGGCGGCGGACTTATTCGATTATTTTAAAAAGCATAAAAACGAAAAGTATCTTTTCCCATGTTCGGATATCCGTAAGGCGGAGATCCCTGATTATATGGAAAAGTATAATATTTCTATTACAGAGGCGATTATTTACCATACTGTAGCTGCAGATTTATCTGATCTTCGTGACATAAAGTATGATATTTTAGCTTTTTTTAGTCCTTCAGGGATTAAGTCACTGGTGCACAACTTTCCTGATTTTGAGCAAAATAACACGCGTATAGCAGCTTTTGGGCCTACTACGGCCAAAGAGGTACGCGAACAGGGCTTGATTTTGGATATTGAGGCGCCGATGCCGAATGCACCGAGCATGACGGGAGCGTTAGAGCTCTACATAAAAAAAGCAAATAATTTATAATCTTTTGGCGTGGATTTCAGTTTAAATATGTGTTAATTGAAATGGATTTCCAGAAACTTCCTTCAGCATGTTTAAACAGCCCCTTTTTTATAGATTCTTTTTAGCATGGCTCGCCCTATTTAGCTGCGTGTTACAGGAGGGATTTTCTCAGCAGGATCCTCAGTTTACGCAGTACATGTTTAATAAAACCTTTTATAACCCGGCTTTCGCAGGACAAGAGTCGGGTTATGTGTTTTCAGCACTCCATCGCTCGCAGTGGTTTAATTACACAGGTACGGGAAATCCCCCGAATACGCAGTTGATTACAGCTAATGGGCGTTTGGACAAGTACAACTTAGGCTTTGGCCTAAACATAGTGAACGATGATATCGGTCCCACGATAAATCAGGAGCTTAACCTTTCTGTGGCATACCATAGACGAATCCGTAGGGGTGTGCTGAGCATGGGCTTAAGTAGTGGGGCATTCGCGAGTACGATTCGTTTTGGGGAGCTCGATCCGGTAAATCCTGATTTAGTGCTGCCGGATGCAGGAAGAGAGACACAAATAAATTTTAATATTGGCGCCGGTATTGTGTATGATACTCGTGATTATTACGTAGGTATCAGTAGCCGTCATGTGAATCAGCCCGCTTTTAATTTTGGTGATGGTGCAGAAAACCCACTACGTAATCATTCGTATTTGACGGCAGGATATAGAATTCGTAGTTTAGCCATGTGGGAATTTGAGCCGAGCTTTTTGATTAAAACCGTTGGCTTCAATAATTTTTCGTATGATGTCAGCGTTATTGCGACACATAATCGAACAATTAGTGGCGGTTTGGCATTCAGAGGTCAGGAAGGTGTTTCTGTATTACTGGGCTACAGCCTGTTACCGAATAATGCGCTTCGAGTTGGGTATGCGTTTGATTTGGTTTTTGGTGGTTTAGAAGCGAAGGCTCCCACCTCCCATGAGTTCATGGTAACTTATAATTTGCCGCAGGCACGACGAGAAGTTCAGCGTGTTATACAGCGGACACCTAGATTTAGGTATTAATTAATGATTTAGTCTTTGGATATTTAAGTAAATAAGGTCTATATTTCGAGCTTTTAGAAGCGAAGATACAGCTAAAACGATAGGTAAATATGTTTTCTGCAATAACTAAACGATACGCTCCTCTAGCACTACTTCTAGTGTTTGCCTTCTCCTTTCAGGCCTGTAGCCTGTTTGGAAGCAGAGGTTCATCGAATGAAAAGGACAATAGAAGAGGTGAAGTTACCGGGGTTCCGAAGCGTGCCAACTGGCAACAGCCGCTCCCGATGGACATGGTTGCCATTCCGGCGGGGACGTTCTGGATGGGACAGGCGGATGAAGATGTCGCCCGCTCGCATACGGTTATGAATCGCCAGGTGACGATATCTGCTTTTTATATGGATAAGTATGAGGTGTCTAATAATAAATACCGTCAGTTCATCGAAGCAGTTCGCGATGGGGAGTTTGCCTATGGGACGCCGACCACGCTGAAAGACCCTCCTGTTATCGCCCTGAATGATATTTTACCTGACACCACCGTTTGGTCTTCTAGCTTTTCTTATCATTATGGGGATCCTTTGATGGAGTTTTATTTTGATCACCCTGCTTTCGATAACTATCCTGTAGTGGGTATAAGCTGGGATCAAGCGCAGCTTTATGCCTTATGGAGAACCTACCACTTAAATGCGAATAATCGCTCTGATTACGATTTCCCCAGCTTCCGTCTTCCTTCTGAAGCAGAGTGGGAATATGCTGCACGTGGGGGAAAAGAGATCGCGAAATACCCTTGGGGTGGTCCCTATCTAAAGAATAAAAGAGGTTGCTTAATGGCAAACTTTAAGCCTGGAAGAGGAAACTACATTGACGATGGCTTTGCCTACACGGCTCCTGTAGATGTTTTTAGCCCGAATGGATATGGCTTGTATAATATGTCTGGCAACGTGGCCGAATGGGTGATGGATGCATACAACCCCATTTCTGGCTCTTTGACGTGGGACTTAGATCCTGTTTATAAAGATCCGAATGAACCTAGAAAAATTATCCGTGGAGGTTCCTGGAAAGATATCGCACATTATCTTGAAACGAGTACACGTACCTACGAATATCAAGATGTGAAGGCAGCTCATATTGGATTCAGAACGGCCATGACTTTTATCGGTCGCTCTGGTTCTATGGATTCTGGTTCCGGAAATAGAAGAAGACAACGTTAAACTCAACGCAACACAAAAAAGCACCCCAAATTATTTCACATGAAAACTGACAAAACTTCTTTTAAGTACAAATTTTATGCAGACTGGATGCCTAAAATCTACGGTCTAGGCGCGTCCGTCGTTATTTTAGGTGCCATGTTTAAGATCTTAGACTGGCAAGGAGCTAACCTGATGATTGGTGTGGGTTTAACCACAGAGGCCATAATTTTTGCCTTCTCGGCGTTCGAACCAAAACAAGAAGAAGTCGATTGGTCAAAAGTTTATCCTGAACTCGCGGATGGCTCGCCAGTACCGCCCCGCGCTAAGACCGCTACTGGTTTGGTTTCTGGAGACCCGCTTACACAAAAAGTGGACAAGCTTCTAGAGGATGCTAAGATCGGTCCAGAGCTTTTCGAAAGTTTAAACAAAGGAATTAAGAATTTAGCCACATCTGCCGAAAAAATGGGTCAGATTTCTGACGCCGCTGTAGCGACGACTGAATATGCTGATAATGTGAAAAAGGCTTCGCAGTCCTTAGTGACGATTAATGCATCTTATGGAAAAACAGCAGAAGCGTTAAATGAACTATCCTCTGCTTCTACTGACGCAAAAGCCTATCACGGACAAGTGGTACAGGTAACTAAAAATCTTTCGGCCTTGAATAATGTCTATGAATTAGAGCTTCAGGATGCCAACAGTCATCTAAAAACCTTGAATAAGTTTTATGCAAACATGTCCACGGCCATGGAGGGGATTACGGAAGCTGGTAAAGAAACTCAAGCATTTAAAACAGAGCTAGCGAAACTCAATCAGAACGTCGGTGCTCTAAATAAGGTATATGGTAGCATGTTAACTGCCATGAAAGGTTAAAAAACACGTTTTTTTAAGAGAAGCATATAATGGCCGGAGGAAAAGAAACCCCAAGACAACGGATGATCGGGATGATGTATCTGGTGTTAACAGCACTGTTAGCGCTACAGGTAAGTAATCAGATCCTTCAAAAGTTTGTCTTAATAAACGATAGCTTAGAACGTACGTCCCGAAATTATATCCAGAAAAACCAGTTTTTGGTTTCGACCATTGCTGGTACTGTGGAACAGCAGGGGAATAATGAACAGGATTTACCTAAAGTGGAAGCCGCTCGCGAATTACGTGCACTAAGCGCTGAGCTTACTAAGTATTTAGATGATCTTAAAAATGAGGTAATTTCAGAAGCAAATGTCAAAGATGAGCAAGGGAATTTTAAGAATGCCTCACTGAAAAATGTGGAGGTTCCTGGTTTTATCTTTAATAACCAGCGAAAAGGGTATGAAATGCAGGAAAAGCTGAATGCCTTTCCGCAAGAAGTGGAGCGTATTCTAGGTAAACTGGGTATTGATGGCGTATCATTTGGAGATATTGCCAGAGACGCTAAAGATATTGAGTTGTTTAAAAATGACAGAGAGGCGAGAATCAAGGATTTCGTCAATCTTAATTTTGTAAAATCTCCTGTGGGCGCCGTCTTGGCTACTATTTCACAGTTTCAGAATGAGGTGCTAAATATCGAAAGCGAAGCTTTATCACTCATTTCGAATTCAATAGGTAGCTTTTATTTCAAGTCGGATGTCTTTAAAGCAAGTGTCGCCGCTAATTCTAACGTGGTCGCTGCAGGTACTAAATTTGAAGGAAATCTCTTTATCGCGTCTTCGTCTTCATCTGTTCAGCCTAAAATGGTAGTGGATGGTAAAGAGGTAGAGGTAATCGATGGCTTTGGCCAAATCGAGTTCCCAGTAGCGCCAGCAAGTGATTATGATGATCGCGGCCTAGCTAAGAGAACTCTGAAAGGTGAGATCACTGTGAATATCGCTGGAAAAGATTCTGTTCTGACTGTGGATTATGAGTATTTTGTCGCTCAGCCTGTCATTCGTGTACAATCAGAGGTGGTAAACCGCTTGTATGCTGAGTGTGCGAATGATTTAATTATTGATGTTCCTGCCTTAGGTAATTCCTATGCGCCTGAATTTAGCGTGTCTAATGGTACGGCTATCAAGGGTACGCGCCCGGGGCAGGTAACAATTGTCCCTGGGAATAGCGGTAAAGTAGTCATCGGAGTTAGCAGCGGTGGTAATAAGATTGGCAATGTAGATTATGAAATCGTACCTGTTCCTGATCCGACTGTTAGGATCAGTGATGGAAGAGGCCCCATCGATATTAGCAAGGCCTACCCTTCTCCAGGTCCGACTACGCTACGTGTGGAAGCGATCTCCGAGCCGACTTTTGGTCGTACGATGGCGCGTGATGCGAACTTTGAGGTGACAGGAGGTGAGGTTATCTTGATTCGTAATGAGGTACCTCGTGGTTCTGTGCCTATTTCAGGTACTAATGTTGCGGTTCGTTCGTTATTAGAATCTGCTAGACAGGGAGATGACTTGGTTATTCGCGTTACTGAGGTAACACGTACTAATTTCCGAGGAAACAAGATCAAGTCTAGTCAGAATGCACTTATTCGTTTACCTATAAATTAAACTGCACAGCTATGGCACAGGTAAAGTATAGTATTGCTTTTGGAGTTCTTTTTATCATGTTCTGCGCTACGGCTTTTGCCCAGCGGGCTACGAGTGTGAGTCCCTCAGGGTATGGAGATCGTAAGTTTCGTGTGGATACCTTATTCTCCGCGAAATCTATTCGGGAAGATGATAAAATGTATCAGGTGGAAATCTGGAGGAGAATAGACCTTCGAGAAAAGTTCAATCTTTCTTGGTTTGGCTCAGGGGATTCCAGAAGAAATGGCGTCATCAACAATATTTACAAGGCCATCGTAGAAGAGAATGCGCTAGAGATTTTTGCTGATGATGAGTTTAAACGTCCGCTCTCTATTTCAGAGTTTCAGGAAAGATTTTGGGTAAATGCTGCGGGAGATTCTATCTTCGTTAAAAATCTTTATTACTTGGATTTTAAAGAGGATTTTATCTTTGATAAGCATCATTCGCAAGTGCGCTTTGATATCAAATACATCGAGTTAGTCATGCCTTCGCAGACGAATGCGAATGCAGGTCAGAAGACGATTGGCTTTATTCGATTTAAGGATTTCTATGAGTATTTTAGTGATCGTGAAGACGCTGTTTGGTATAATTATGCCAATACCAGTAAACACCTTACCTATGATCAAGCATTTGACTTAAGAATGTTTCGTTCCGTTATAAGGCGTTTTACGAATCCGGATGAGGCACTTATCGCTGACTTGATACCCGTGAATCACCCGAACCCTGATTTTCAAGCGTATATAGAAGCACTCGATTTCGAGTATCGTTTGTTAGAGTTCGAAAATGGACTGTGGGAGTGGTAATCACATCGTCTGTTTAGATACTACAAAAAAAAGGAGAACCTAGAGTTCTCCTTTTTTTATGGCTTCTGCGAGAAGTTCTGCTTTTCGTTTTCCTACCACTTTTTCCCATTCGCTACTAGCTGCTTCTTTAATCTTTTTGATACTTTTAAACTCTTTTAATAGCTTTTCTGCAGTAGCAGGTCCGAAACCCTGGACCTGATGGAGCTGGGTTCCCAAGCTCTGTTTACTCCGTATATTTCTGTGAAAGGTAATCGCAAAGCGGTGTGCTTCATCACGCAGACGCTGTATGAGCTGCAGGGCAGGTGATTTTTTATCGATATAGAGAGGATACTGGTCTTCGGGAAAATATATTTCCTCTAGTCGTTTCGCAATGCCAATGATAGGGATTTTACCATATAAATCCAGCTCTTTTAAGGCCTCTACTGCTGACGACAGCTGGCCTTTCCCTCCATCTATAACGATTAGTTGGGGGAGGGGTAGGTCTTCCTCTACCAGGTGTTTATAGCGTCTTCCTACCACCTCTGTCATACTGGCAAAATCATTCGCTCCGATAACCGTTTTAATATGGTAATGTCGATATTCTTTTTTGGCAGGTTTTCCTTCTTTAAAGCATACCATACTGGCCACAGGGTAGTTCCCTTGAATGTTAGAATTATCGAAGCATTCAATATGTAGCGGTAATTCCTTTAGTGATAGATCCTGTTTGAGTTGGTGTAATACGCGGTGCTTTTTGTCATGCTGCTCGCCCGTTTGGAGCGCTTTTTCTTGTTTCGAATACTTCGCATTCTTTAAGGAGAGTTCGATCAAGCGCATTTTATCACCGATTTTCGGATGGGTGATGGTTAAACCCTCTATGGGCTCGTCGAAAACTACGTTCGTGATGATTTCTTCGGCAGTGCTGTTAAACTGCTCACGAAGTCGGATAATAGCGGTTAAAATGAGCTCCTGGTCGCTTTCTTCTAGCCGTTTTTTTAACTCCACGGTTTTCGTGATCACCACAGCCCCATTGATTACCTTCAAGAAGTTAACGAAGGCAATCCGCTCATCTGTTACTAAAGTAAAGACATCCACATCCTTTATTGCAGGATTGACCAGCATGGATTTCGCCTGGTATTTTTCTAAGAGGTTCAGTTTATCTTTATAGCGCTGCGCACGCTCAAAGGCCAATGCCTCGGCGGCTTCCTGCATTCTCGTTTTGAAGTAGGCTTTGGCGACGCCTAAATTTCCCTTTAAAATGTTTTTAGCTTGTTCGATGTCCTTCAAATAATCAGGCTCTCCCTGTAAGGCCTCACATGGGCCTAAGCAGTTCCCTATATGATATTCTAAACAGACCTTGTATTTCTGTTCGCTAATCTTCGCAGGATGTAAGTCTAACTTGCAAGTCCTAACATTAAATAGACTTCGTATTAAGCCTAAGACGTTATGCATAGCCTTTACACTAGCAAAAGGCCCAAAATAGGTGCCTGCATTTTTAAAGCGTTTACGCGTCGGGAAAATACGAGGAAAGTGTTCCTGTGTGATAACGATGTAAGGATAGGTTTTGTCGTCTTTCAGGAGGATGTTATACTTCGGTTGAAACTTTTTTATTAAGTTGTTTTCGAGTAAAAGCGCGTCCAGTTCCGTGTCCACCAGCATGATTTCGATCTTGCGAATTTCTTTCACCATGCGTTTGGTCTTATAGGCCATACCCACCGTTTTCGAAAAGTAACTGCTCACCCGTTTTTTCAAACTTTTGGCTTTGCCTACATAAATGAGGTCACCTTCTTCATTATAGTACTGGTATACTCCCGGAGCATCCGGCAGCTCTCCATAAGCATCGGGCGTATAAGATGTCGCTCTCATAAATAGATTCTGTATGCATAAAAAAACAGTCTGGTAGAGAGACTGTTTTTCTTTTTCGGTTAATAATCGTTCTGCCTGTAATCGTAATCAAAATCTCGGAAACGACTACTTTCACGCTCGTAAACCTCACAGTCTATCTCCACGCTGAGTGGCCGCTCTGGCCTCGGGAATGGACCTTTCGTATAGCCTAAGGTAGGGTCATCATATACCTTCGTCATGTATTTGACCCAAATCGGTCGGGCTGTTCTACCCCCCTGTCCTGAGATCCAACTTCTAAAGTGGATAGCACGGTCGTCACCCCCTACCCATGCCCCGCTGACTAAGTCTCGGCTCATGCCGATATACCAACCATCAGAGGCGTTTTGTGTAGTCCCCGTTTTGCCAGCCAGCTCGTTATTTTCGCGTAGCGCAAAAGGCACCCCCTGGCTTGTCCCCTGACGTTCTTCAAAACCTCCTTTCAGCATGTGCACCATCAGATAGGCATGCTCCTCACTCATCGCTGAGCGCTTCCTTGGCGTAAACTGCTGGATGATATTTCCATTTTTATCTTCGATTCGGTCGATGTAAAAAGGGGTGATGTGTTCTCCTTTATTTAAAAAAGTCCCGAAAGCACCGACCATCTCGTAAACAGAAACATCAGATGTCCCTAAAGATAAAGCAGGTACCTCATCCAGGGGACTTTCTACACCTAAGCGGCGAGCCGTCTCTACCACTACCTTCGGTCCCAACTTCTTCATCATAAAGGCAGTAACCGTATTGATGGATTGTGCCATGGCCGCTCTTATCGTCATTTTTTCATAGGAAAACTTTCCGTCGGCATTTTTTGGCCTCCAAGGCTCCTGTCCCGGTGTGGTAATTTCCACCGGCTGATCGACTACAGCATAGCAGGGACTGTAACCATTCTCTATGGCTGCCGCATAAACAAAAGGCTTAAAGGTCGAGCCAGGCTGCCGCCTACTTTGCTTCACATGATCAAATTTAAAATGCTTGTAGTTGATGCCACCCACCCAAGCCTTTATATGTCCAGACT
The DNA here is from genome assembly GCF_054166705.1 of Nitritalea sp. Taxonomy (NCBI): domain Bacteria; kingdom Pseudomonadati; phylum Bacteroidota; class Cytophagia; order Cytophagales; family Cyclobacteriaceae; genus Nitritalea; species Nitritalea sp. Next base: position 278,643 of record NZ_JBSZCV010000008.1, on the reverse strand, counting down.
TGGGGTCCAAAGACATAAAGCCCGTTTGTAGGTAGCGCTTATAATGGCGTAAAGAGTCCATCGTACTCATGAGGGTGTCTAATTCCCCGTCCCAAGAAAACACACGCATGCGCTTCTTCTGATTGAGATAATAGTCTACTGAATCTGGACGATCTTTAAAGCGATTGGTCAAGTTTCGATAGGCATCCGTACGTTTTACCGCATTTTCGATAAAACCAGGAATGACTTTGCCATTGCTATCGATCCACGGTTCCCTACCCGCATTTTCTTTCATAAAGGCTTTTTGTAATTCCGCCATGTGTTCCGTTACAGCTTCCTCCGCATAGCGCTGCAGTCGAGAGTCCACCGTCGTGTAAATACGTAAGCCGTCTCCGAATAAGTCATAAGGTGTTCCGTCCGCTTTCAGGGTTTCCCGAGCCCATCGAATTAAATCGGCCTTGACGATTTCCCTAAAATAAGTAGCCACTCCCATGTTTTGACTTTCTACTGCATAATCCAAGGTTATAGGCAAGGTGCGTAAAGAGTCATAAAGCCCCCTTTCTAAGTATCCATATTTATGCATCTGTGCTAAAACCGTATTCCTTCGCCGCAAGGAGTTCTCTGGATTATAAATGGGGCTGTAATAACTTGGAGCCTTGAACAAACCTACAAGAGTAGCAGACTCCTCAATGTTTAACTCATTAGGGGCTTTGTTAAAAAAGGTTTTAGCCGCTGTCTTGATGCCATAGGCATTACTCCCAAATTCCGAAGTATTCAAATACATCGTTAAAATCTCGTTTTTGGTGTACGCTCGCTCTAATTTGGCGGCCACGATCCATTCCTTCGTCTTAATGATCAGCATGCGAAGTCCTGGAACCCTGTTTAAAGGACTTTCATTTACCGAGCGTCGCGTTTTAAACAAGTTTTTCGCTGTCTGCTGGCTAAGCGTACTTCCACCACCGGCGCCTTGACGCAGGATGAGCGATTTAAATAAAACCCTGCCCATACTCTGAAAATCGATTCCAGAATGTTTTTCGAAGCGTACATCCTCTGTCGCGATCAGCGCATTCACTAAATTCGGCGAAAGATCGTTATAAGCTACTGGACTTCTATTTTCACGAAAGTAGCTGCCCAGCAAAACACCATCCGAAGAGTAAAGCTCCGAAGCGATCTCACTGCGCGGGTTCTCTAAGGTCTTAAAATCCGGCAAGGGGCCGAAAAGACCCAAGAAATCTGCACTCACCGCCCAAATAAACAAAACGATTCCGAGCAGTAGCGCTGTAAAGCCTATCCAAATTCCGATAATTAATTTCTTCGTCATAACACAGTCCTAGCCCTTAAAAGCTGTAGGCACGTTTATAAAAGCGTAAATATTCATTTAAATCTTTTCTGCGGTTCAGCTGCTGGAAATTTTCCAGCGAGATGATAAAGCTATTCGCCAGCTCCTCCTTCGTTAAGAAAGACGAGTTTTCCTGGAACTCCTTCAGCCTATCATAGTATTCAAGCCCCGTAGCCGCATTGTTAAAAGGACTAATGAGCACGATTACCTGATCAGAAGTTAAGCTCATATTCCCACTCCTTAGCCTAGAAGCCTCGAAATAGAGGCGATTAAACTCTTCTAGTTCGGCTAGTAAGCCCTTTACATCCCCTTGTTCTGCACCTAAAGCCAGCACAAAGATATGGGTTTGCTTTAAATTTTCTTTGTAAACCACTTCCTTATCGGCCTCCGCTACGGCAGCAGTATCTGGCTTATCCTCTGGTTCTTTTGCCTGCGGCAAAGCTTCCGCAACGCGCTCCTCCGGCTCTTCGGGATCACCTATCAGCGCACGCAGCATTTTCCTTGCCAAATTTACTAGGTCCTGATTCTCATTTTCTCCTATAAATTTTTCTAGCTTATACTGATACATACCTTCACTTTCTAGCTTGCCGCTCAGCATGATATCTAAGAGCACCAAGCGGTCCGTATTGCGCGTCAGCGGATACTGCTCTAAAGCCTCCGTAACGAGTCGCTTAGACTCCTCATAAGCGCGCTCCTGATAGGCGGTGTAGGCCTGGTCATATAACCTAGAGGACGCTATATAGGCCAAGTTGCCCGTCGGTTGATTCGGGTTATTAACAGAGAAGGTGAAGGGTGAACGCGGAAAATCGGCATTAAGACGAGCCTGATAGTCAGCGGGTTTTCCCAGCGCTTGATGGGCTAGATGCAGCGTGTAATAGGCCTCTGGTCGTTTACTGGTTTCTGGAAATTCTTGTAATAGTTTTTCTAGGTTTTCGATAGATGCAGCGTAGGCTTTAAAGCTAAAATGCAACAACTTGCCTAATTCGAAGAGGGCATCTTCTAAATCTGCCTTTAGTCGCTGCTGTGCACGTGGGCTGTTTGGGATGGCGTCCAACAAGGCGCCCCTATCGGGCAAGTTAGCTAAAGGTCCGGGTTCGGTTTCCTTTTCTGTCGTGGATGCACGTGGAGTGGGCTCTTCCTCTCCGCCGAAGCTCTGGGCTGCACTTCTGCGCCAGTTATCCTGGATAGGCCGAACTCCCCAAACACGATTAAACTCGATAGCACCCTGCTGCATCGCTACAGGATTTTCAAAATAAAAGGTGTTCGCACCTCCGCCCCGACCACCACCGAAAGCCAGTAAATTGTCAAATACGCTGCTACTTTTAGGCGTCACCTTACGTTCAGCCTCCCGAATCAGGCGTTCCTCCTCCGCTGCGATGAATTTATCCACGAAAGCCTCCTGCTCCTTTCGGCTGAGCGTAGCCAGACGAAGCAGACTGTCGTTTTCCTGCACCGTTTCGTAATAGGTTACATAGGGGTGTAAAATCGCATGGCGTGCATTAATTTGCGCCACGGGCGCGTCCCCTTTACGAAAATGAAGTAGCGCAGAATCATAGTAATAACTGGCTGCGCGGTAGTCTTGATCTACCTCGAAGGCCAGCGAGCCCAGCTTATCATAGATATAACCCTTTGTGACCTTATTTTTTCCTGGTTCGGCAGCGCCACGGCGCAAAAGGGAACGTGCCAGGTCTAAGTCGTCCTGCTTAAGCTCAAAAAGGGCTCTCTCGTAAAGAATGACATCTCTAAACTCGACGTTTTTACTGTTCTCAAAGAGCTCATCGTAATAACTTCTGATTTTCTGAAAATCTTTGTTTCGGTTAATATCGGCGACTTTTTGGGCGTAAAGTTGAGCGAAAAAGTACCGCTCATAGGGGGGATTCCCCTTCTGTGCCTCCCTATAAAAAGAGTAGGCCAAAGATTCTATGCCGGCCTGTTCATAAAGTTGGGCCAAAATAAAATGAAGGCGAGACTTTTCTTTCTTATCACTCGCTAAGGCGACAGCCTGGTCGAGTGCACCGATTTTACCGTTTAAATCGTTTCGTTTATCGTAGTAATAGGCCAGCGTCTTATAGAGTAAAAAGCGATTGTCGTCGGAGATAGGCCCTTCTTTTGAGAGGTAGTCGATCACGAAAGTGGCGTCTTCGAAATAGTCTAAATCGATAAAGGCGCGCAGTAGCTGAATGAGCGCTCTATGGCGCAGGGCATCATCCTTACTGGTGACATTGATGTACTTGAAGGTGTTAATAGCATCATCGAAATCGGCACGGTAGTAGTCTACGATGCCTAATAGTAAGTAGCTGTCATCCACCCACTTACTGATGCGGTGCCAGTCGATGGCCTTGGAGGATAGCTTGCGCGCTTCTTCCAGTAAAGCATCATGCTCCTCTACGATGGCGCTGTCAATAGGATAAAAGATAGGAAGCACCGTCGTGTAATCCTCTTGATGAGAGGTAGCGATTATTTGCTCTAATTCCTTAATTTTGCTATCTGCTAAAAAATAAGCGTTGAAGCGTGCCGTTGTATTGTGATAAAGGCGGTTCGTAAACGTATTGCGCTCCGATGAACAGGCGCCCATGCCGAATGCAAGGCCGATGAGACAGCTCGAGAAGAAGAGTAATATAGGGCTAGGGCACTGTTTCATAAAAATCTAGAAGCAAATAACGGGAATTACTCTAAAAGGTAAACGCCTGCTTGCTTGAAAATAGTATAAAAATTACGTGTAGCCTTGAGTATAAAGCAAAAAGCCCAAGAATGGGTAAATAAAAAATTCATCATCGTCATTCGTCGGGAGATCGATTTCTCGGTTATCCGTTCTTTTTCGGTAAGTAAGGCCAGTGGCGCGGTACTTCTTTTCGTGGCATTTGTGGTGTTTTTTATTTTGGGACTTGTAGGAGCGAATACCTTTTTGAAACGCTGGGCTGATCCCCGATTTTTGGAGACAGAAAATGCCCTCATGCTGCGTGAGCTGAGCCTGACGGTAGATTCTCTTTTGGTGGAAGTGGATAGAAAGGATCGGTTTATAGGTGGCCTTCGGCAAATAATAGTCGGTCAGGACCCGGGAGGGGAGGAACAAGAGGCAGAAGAAAGGAAGGGGGGCGATGCTGCGCCGCAGCGCAGAGAAGTTGATTTGTTTGAGAAAAATGCTGACACGGAAGCGATTATCGCAGAATTTCGGGAAGGGATAGGTCCCTACACGGATCGAGTAGAAGGTATCCGCACCCCCGGAGGAGAAACCTATTTCTTTGCGCCCCTGCGCGGCATGGTCATCAGTGCCTTTAATCCAGGGCAGCAGCATTTCGGGGTAGACATATTAAGCAAAGAAAATGAGCCTGTAAAAGCAGTGACAGGTGGGCGTGTTATCTTCGCCAGCTGGACTTTAGATACCGGTTATGTCATTGGAGTTCAGCATGATGGGGATTTGATTTCCTTTTACAAGCATAATTCAGTATTATTGAAAAAAATTGGAGATGCCGTGACTGCCGGAGAGCCCATCGCGATCATAGGCGGCACGGGTGAGCTCAGCTCGGGAGAGCATTTGCATTTTGAATTATGGTATCGCGGAAGTCCAGTAAATCCGCAAGAGTTTATAAAGTTCGATTAAAATCCATACAATATGTTCACGAGTAATAAGCAAGAGGATAAAAAGGCGACGACCCAACTGGTCACTTCCAGTAATGTTATTTCAAAGGAAACGACGATAGTGGGAAATATTACCAGTCAGGGGAATATTCGTATCGAAGGGAATTTTGAGGGGCGCTTAGAATCTAAAAGTAAAATTGTATTGGGAGATTCTGCTCGTGTAAAGGGAGAAATTTTCGCCTCCGAATTAGAGATCGCAGGCAAGGTAGAAGGTATGGTGACCTGCTATGGATTGCTGCTCCTACAGAAAAGTGCGCACATTTCTGGTGACATCATCACCGAAAAGTTGGTAGTAGAAAATGGAGCTCATTTTGATGGGAAGTGTCAGATGGGTAGTGCCCCGAAACAGAGTGCTGCCCGCGTGGTCGAGAAGCACGATAGAGCTACAGTCGCTTAAGCGTATGAAGGATGCACCCAAGTCAGGTAAAAATGTACCGGCCTATGTAAAGTACATAGGCCTTTCTTTTCAGCTTTTTGGCATTATAGGGGGGGGCACCTGGCTCGGCTGGTACCTGCAGCAGCGCTCTTCCATGCAGTTTCCCGTTTGGCTGCTGCTTTTTTTATTTTTATCGATTGGACTGGCTTTTTACCAACTTTTCCTATCGATGAAAAATGACGATAAATAAATGTAGTTTACTTAAAATTTAGAGGAAGTAATGGCATCGTTTTGGTTGCGTCTGATCGGCATCAGTGGGATATTAGGGCTTACTATAGCTATTTTGCAAAAATATCTAGGGGCTCCTTGGGTACATCCTCAAGTTTGGAATATTCTTCTGTTCTTCACCTTATTTGTAGGGATTACAAGGATTGTGATGGTGAGAAAAGGCCTTTTTGCAGGAGAAAATACTACGAGTATGCTTTTAGGCTTGACAGTAATTCGGGTTTTAGGGAGCTTGGCGTTTATTAGTTACATGCTATTTACAAACATAAATGACGTGTTATGGTTTGTAGTCAATTTCTTCCTTATTTATTTGTTGTACTTAATATTTGATATTCACTCCTTAATAGCTAATTTGCGGCCGCATTCAAGGTAGGTTCTAAAAAACAATTTGATGTTCCGTAAATTTCTTTACCTAAGTTTCTTACTGTCAGCATTTTTCCTCGCTACAGTTCCCCAGGTAGCCGCCGCATCTGATGAAGAGGATAAGACAAGCTTCATCATGCACCACATTATGGATTCCTACGAGTGGCATTTTGCTACTTTTGGTGAGAAGCATCTTACGCTTCCCTTACCGGTAATCGTTTACGCGAAAGACCATGGGCTTAAGGTATTTTCTTCTTCTGACTTTCAAGATCCTGTTACGCATAAATTCGGTAAAGAGTTTGCCCATGAGGGGTATTACATCGATGACCATGAGCATTTATTTCGCGAAGACGGTGCGTCTTTTGTCGATCTATCCATTTCGAAAAATGTAATGATGCTCTTTCTGGTGCTTGTCGTGCTGTTAGCGATTCTTTTAAGCTCTTCTTCCTACTACAAGAAAAATGGGGTGAAAGCGCCTAAAGGAGTGGCTTCCTTTATCGAGCCGATCGTCATTTTCGTTCGCGATGAAATCGCAAAGAAATCTATCGGACCCGGGTACATGAAATTCGTTCCTTACCTGCTTACTTTATTCTTTTTTATCTGGTTCGGAAACCTCCTCGGTCTATTACCGGGTGCTGCTAACCTAACAGGAAATATCGCGGTAACCTTTACGTTAGCCATGCTTACTTTCGTGGTGGTGAATGTAAATGGCAACAAGGAGTATTGGAAGCACGTTTTCGCCACTCCTGGAGTACCCTTCCCTATTTTATTTGTGATCGTACCTGTAGAGATTTTAGGCTTATTCACGAAGCCATTCGCGTTAATGGTACGTCTTTTTGTGGCGATTACGGCGGGTCACATTGTAATTTTGGCTTTCATTGCATTAGTCTTTATGTTCGAGTCGTATGCGATCGGAGTGGTAAGTACCCTAATGGTGACTTTCTTAAATATTATCGAATTATTGGTAGCTACGATCCAAGCCTATGTGTTCACGCTGTTTACGGCCATGTACATCGGCTCTGCTGTAGCGGAGCATGAACACCACTAATTCTTTTTCTAAAGAAATTTCTTTGTTCAATTTATAACTATAACACGTATGTTAACTTCATTATTGTTGTCTGCAGGTCTAGCCCTTTTAGGAGCTGGCATCGGTGCTGGTATCATCGCGATTGGCGCAGGTATGGGTATCGGTAGAATTGGTGGTCAGGCCATGGAATCTATTGCTCGTCAGCCTGAGGCTGCTGGTAAGATCCAGACTGCCATGCTTATCATTGCAGCACTTATCGAGGTAGTTTCCCTGTTCGCAGTAGTAGTAACCCTACTTATTGCGCTTAACGCAGGTGGCCTCGAGTTCTAAGAACAAAAGAATCCGGAGGGTAGCGTTAGGCTGCCCTCCTCTTTTCATTGAATTTTAGTATTTATACAGCGATATACTCATGGATTTAATAACCCCTAGTTCCGGTTTAATTATTTGGCAGCTTCTCGGTTTTCTAGCTTTGCTATTCATTTTAGCGAAGTTCGCATGGAAGCCGATTTTAGCAGCCCTAGAAGAGCGCGAGTCTACGATCGAGCAGGCATTAAGTGCTGCTGAAGCAGCAAAGGCCGAAATGGCTAATTTAAAGTCCGAAAATGAGCGCTTACTCCAAGAAGCGCGCGCTGAACGTGATGCGATATTAAAGTCTGCCAATGAGGCGGCTACCAAGATGCTTGAAGAAGCCAAAAATCAAGCGTCTACGCAGGCCACACGCATTATAGAAGATGCTAAAGCGGTTATTGAAACAGAGAAAAAAGCAGCATTAACTGAAGTCAAGGTCCAGGTGGCACAGCTTAGTTTAGACATTACAGAGAAATTGTTAAGAAAATCTTTAGCAAATGATACTGAGCAGAAGGCGCTGGTAGATACTTTCGTGAAAGATTTGAAATTGAATTAACCCCTAAGCCTCATGTCTGAATTTAGAGTAGCCTCGCGCTATGCCAAGTCGCTGCTAGAGCTAGCGGTTGAAATTAAGAGCTTAGAAGCAGTAAAAGCCGATGTGAATCGGGTTATGAATGCTTGCGAGGCGAATAAAGAACTGGTCTTTGTGCTTAAAAGCCCCGTAGTTAGTACGGACAAGAAATTTTCGATCTTACAGGCGATTCTCGGTGCTAGCGGTCAAAAGCTTACAGTGGATTTTCTCCGACTTGTGGCTGAAAAGAATAGAGCTTCGCTTACCGTGGATATTTTAAAGCAATTTTTACGACTGTATAATGTTCATGAGGGTATTCAGGAAGCTTCCGTCACAACGGCCTTCCCCCTTACAGATGACCTTCGTAAGGCCTTCGAAAGTACAGTGAAAGAAATCTCGGGCTTGTCTAAGGTGCAGCTTTCCGAAACTGTGGACAAAGAAATCATCGGTGGCTTTATTCTCCGTGTAAACGACCGCCAACTCGATGAGTCGCTAAGCGGAAAACTGAGAGCCCTACGTCTTCAGCTGACGCAAAACCAGTACGAAAAATTATATTAATTAGCATTAACAATTTAATCATACAGAATAATGGCAGAAGTAAGACCTGATGAAGTTTCGGCTATATTGAGAGAGCAGCTCTCAGGCGCCCGAACTGAAGCTGAATTGGAAGAAGTTGGTACTGTACTCCAAGTAGGTGATGGTGTAGCCCGTATCTATGGCCTCTCTAAAGCTCAGGCGGGTGAATTGCTTGAGTTTGAAACTGGTCTGAAAGCGATGGTGCTTAACCTCGAAGAAGATAATGTAGGTGCGGTACTTTTCGGAGACTCTAAAGGCGTTAAAGAGGGGGATACTGTAAAAAGAACCAAGCAGATCGCTTCCATAAACGTGGGTGAAGGCATGCTAGGTCGTGTGGTGAACACGCTTGGCCAGCCCATCGACGGAAAAGGACCATTAAAGGGTGAATTATACGATATGCCACTTGAGCGCAAAGCACCAGGTGTTATCTATCGTCAGCCTGTAAATGAGCCATTACAAACAGGTATCAAGTCTATCGATGCCATGATCCCTATCGGTCGTGGACAGCGTGAACTTGTAATCGGTGACCGTCAGACTGGGAAAACCGCTGTCGTGATCGATGCCATCCTGAACCAGAAAGAATTCTACGATAAAGGCGAGCCTGTATTCTGTATTTATGTGGCCATCGGCCAAAAAGCTTCTACCGTAGCCGGCGTAGTAGCTGCTCTCGAAAAGGGAGGAGCGCTTCCTTACACCGTAGTAGTCTCAGCTTCTGCCTCTGATCCTGCTCCGATGCAGTTTTTCGCGCCATTTACAGGTGCTGCTATTGGTGAGTTTTTCCGAGATACTGGTCGTCCAGCACTTGTCGTTTACGATGACCTGTCCAAGCAAGCTGTTGCCTATCGTGAAGTTTCCCTACTCCTAAGAAGACCTCCAGGACGTGAAGCCTATCCCGGTGATGTTTTCTACTTACACTCTAGATTGTTAGAAAGAGCAGCGAAAATCAACTCTTCCGACAAGATCGCACAGGAAATGAATGACCTTCCTGAGTCTATCAAGCACCTCGTGAAAGGGGGAGGTTCCTTAACCGCACTTCCGATTATCGAGACGCAAGCTTCTGACGTTTCTGCCTATATCCCGACAAACGTGATTTCAATCACGGATGGTCAGATCTTCCTAGAGACGAACCTCTTCAACTCAGGTATCCGCCCTGCGATCAACGTAGGTATCTCGGTATCTCGAGTAGGTGGATCTGCTCAGATTAAATCCATGAAAAAGGTAGCTGGTACACTCAAGTTAGATCAAGCGCAGTTTAGAGAACTAGAAGCTTTCTCTAAATTCGGATCCGACCTCGATGCCTCTACCAAGCGTACCATCGAGCGTGGAAGAAGAAACCAAGAAATCCTTAAGCAAGCGCAGTATTCTCCTGTTGCTGTAGAATTACAGGTGGCTATCATTTATGCCTCTACCAAAGGCCTCATGGATACCGTGCCTGTAGAAAAGGCCAGAGCCTTCGAAAAAGAATTCTACACCCTACTAAGTGCTAGTTACACCGAGGCCTTAGACGCGATAAAAGCAGGTAAAATCGATGTCGCTGCTCCTCTACTCGAGAAAGCCGCTAAAGAACTTGCTCCGAAATACGCATAAATAATTTTGGGGGAGCCACGCTCCCCCACCTTACGTTACTTGTTGTCCGATATCCCTCATGGCAAATTTAAAGGAAGTTAAAGAACGAATAAATTCTGTCGTTTCTACGCAGCAAATCACCAAAGCAATGAAAATGGTGGCAGCAGCAAAACTGCGTCGTGCACAGGATAAAATAACGCAGATGCGTCCCTACTCTCAGAAGCTTACGGGCATTTTAAATAATGTTACCGCTTCCTCTGAAGGTGAAACAGACGTGATCTTCGCCCAAAAAAGAGAGGTTACTCGTGTGCTTTTAGTTCCTGTCACCTCGGATAAGGGCCTTTGTGGTGCTTTTAATACGAACGTATTAAAGGCTACCAAATCTCTATTAGTGGATTACGCTGCCCAGGAAGTAAGCATCATGCCGCTAGGAAAGAAGGCCTATGATGCCTTTAGACGTGGCCCACACACACTCATCGATACCTTTTATACGGTGTTTGCTGATGTCTCTTTCGAAAATGTGAATCGCGCAGCCTCTTTTGCCATGGAGTCTTTCGTGAATGAAAATTTCGATAAGGTGATCATCGTTTACAATCAGTTTAAGAACGTAGCCACGCAAGAGGTGATCGCAGAGCAGTTTCTCCCAATGGAGCAAATCGCTTCTGAAGACACAAAAGCCGTCGAAACGGACTATATCCTAGAGCCTTCCCGCGAATATATCATCGAGGAGCTGGTGCCAGCAGCTTTAAAGATCCAGTTCTTTAAAACGGTCTTAGAAAGTAATGCCTCCGAGCATGGTGCGCGTATGACAGCTATGGATAAGGCGACCGAAAACGCAGGCGAACTTCTTAAAGATCTTCGTCTCATGTACAACCGTTCCCGCCAGGCGGCCATCACAAATGAAATCTTAGAAATCGTAGCAGGTGCGAATGCACTTGAATCGAAATAATTTTACTTCCGATTTACAAGTAAAGTCACCTTCGGGTGACTTTTTTGTTCTATCCCTATGGGAAAGTTGCTCCGTAAAGTTCTCCACCTTCTGTCCTTCCTCGCTCTAGATGTTGTGGTGGGGAGCTTAGGAGGCATGGCCTTTTTTTCTGCTCTGCTTGAGGTGACCGTTCCCCCTCTTTATTACCTCTTGCTCGGACTTTTTGTCTGGAGTGTGTATACGCTCGACCATCTGCTGGATGCACGAAAAACCAAAGAAAATGCGATAAAAAGTGGTCGCAGGGCCTTTTATCAGCAGCATAAAAGGGCGCTGTCCTGGGCATTGTGTTTCGGGATGGGTCTTTTGGTCATCCTCAGTGTAAGCAATACGGGAACCACACTTCCTGTAAACTTGCTACTTTCTGTTGGCATGGGGAGCCTTGCCGTACTTGCACTTATCCTGGCTTACGGTCTGTCCCCCCAGCAGCTGCCGCATTGGAAAGAGGCACTCGTAGCCATCTTGTATGTTGCCGGCATCGCTTGGGTGCCACTCTATTATGCCCTCCAAGCTAAATCCCTCGCCTTCCGCTCCAGCTTTGAGTGGCTCCCCCTCGGTGTTTTGCTGCTGCTTTATGTGGTGCTCAGCTATACGAATCTACTCCAGCTGGCCTTCCAAGATCACGAAGATGATGCCAAATTCGGCTTTAGCTCTGCCGCTCAGCCACTAGGAGCCGAAATCCTAAAAAAGCGGATTTATGCCCTGCATGCCCTAGGTCTCTTTATGGCTGTAGGTGGGCTGTTTTACTTTCCCAGTTTTTATGGGCCTTTCTTTTTGGTTCTGGCTCTGATGCAAGGGCTCCATGCACAGGTGTTTTTACAAGGACAGCTCTCCAAGCAGCAGCAGCGAATGCGCACGGAGGCGAGCTTTTCCCTGGCCTGGCTGGCTTCCCTTTTGCGCTGAAGCGCAAAAAAAAGGGAAAGGATCTCTCTCCTTTTCCCTGTTCTGCCACCTTCTTTGCCTACTATTTTCCCAAGCCCTTTCCTGCCTATAGAGCTAAAAAAGGGACCCCTCTTCAATAGAAAGGACCCTTTTAGGAAAGGAAGAGAGGAGGGGCCACACCCAGCCGTGTAAATACTTACACGAAAGCCGAGTGCCCCGTTATGGCCCTTCCCACGATTAGGGAGTTGATCTCCTTCGTGCCTTCATAGCTGTAAATCGCCTCCGCATCCGCCACAAAACGGGCGATATCATGCTCCAGCAAAATGCCATTGCCACCGAACAGTTCGCGTGCATGGTCTACGATCGAACGCATGCGCAGCGTACAAAACACCTTGGCCAAGGAGGCATGCTCGTCTAGAAGGGCATCTTCATCTTGCATGACGCTCAGTCGATGAACCATCGTCTGCATGGCCGTGAGGTCGCCCAACATCGTGACCAGGAGATCCTGCACGAGCTGATACGAAGCGATGGGCTTACCGAACTGGGCGCGCTTATTCGTATAGGCGAGCGCTGCCTCGTAGGCACCCCGCGCACAGCCAACCGCCTGCCAAGCCACTCCCGCCCGGGTCATGCGCAGCACCGCAGCGGTGTCCTTAAAGCTTTCTGCCTTTTGCAGGCGTAGGGATTCTGGTACCCGGCAATCTTTTAAGGTAATCAGGGCATTTTGCACCGTACGGAGTGCCATCTTATTTTCCATTTTCTCCGCTTGAAAACCTGGCGTATCTTTTGGCACGATAAACCCTTTTACCTGCTGGGAATCCAAGTCGCGTGCCCAAATGATGGTGATGTCCGAAAAGGTCGCATTGCCGATCCACTTCTTTTGGCCATTTAACACCCATTCGTCTCCTTCGCGCTTACAGGTCGTGGTTAGGCCACCCGCCACGGCTGAACCTACCTCCGGCTCCGTCAGCCCAAAAGCGCCTATCTTTTCCAGTCGCTGCATGGGAGGAAGAAATTCCTGCTTTTGTTCCTCGCTACCGCAAAGATAAATGGACCCCATAGCCAGGCCACTCTGAACACCGAAAAAGGTGGAGATGGAGGTGTCCACGCGCGCCATTTCCATCGCGATAAAGCCTTCCAGCAAAGCCGATTTTCCTGGACAGCCGTAACCCTTATAGATCAGGCCGCCGATGTTTAGCTCTGCCATCTTCGGGATGATATGCATGGGGAACTCAGCGCGATTCCAGTAATCATTTGCTATAGGGCGAATTTCCTCCTCCATAAAGGCCCGCACCTTCAACTGAATCTCTCGATCCTCTGGGCTGAGGGTTTTTCCCAAACCATAAAAGTCGCCATTTACTTCAGGAATTTTTTTCTCCTGGCCGTTTGCGCCAGCGCGCTCCAGCATCTTCATCATTTTCGCTAAGGAAGCCTCATCCATGCGGCTTACCGTCTCAACGAGCTTGCCTAGATCCACCTTCTCGGAGAGGGCGGCTATTTTCTTTACATCTAATGCACCTAAAAGCTTTTGGAAATCCATGGTTATCGTGGTTAATGTGGATAAAAAACGTATTTGATTTTATTTTACGGGGAACACTGTAGAAAGTTGTAAGCGACTCTTTTCCACTAGAGGGGTACAGACAGGTGCTTTGCCCGAAGGGCAAAAGGGAAATCGCTTGCTTGCACCCCTAAAAATGCCTGCTCTTTCCGGAGAAATAGTTTCACTCTGAGTAGAAAAAATGTGCTTAAAGCAGGGGTCTTTTCGAGTAGATTGAAATGCATCGCACTGAATTGCATTTTAAAATATAATTATTTATAAATAAAAGCATATTAGAACTGGCTTTTTTATATTTGGAAAAACTTTGCCGATGACTCCTTGGACTTTAGCTACTGCCAAAGCGCTGCATGCGCTTCCTTTTTTAGAATTACTCCATCAAGCTGCCACGGTCCACCGTGCCCATCACGACCCAAACAAGGTACAGATTAGCACCCTGATTTCAATCAAAACGGGGGGCTGCCCGGAGGACTGTGGCTACTGCCCCCAAGCCGCCCGCTACCACACGAAGGTCAAAGGGGAGCCTCTGATGTCAGTGGCCCAGGTGAAAGCACAGGCACTACGCGCACAAGCTGCTGGCTCCTCCCGTGTTTGCCTGGGAGCGGCCTGGCGCAATGTGAAGGATGGGCCCGAATTCGAGCAGGTGTTAGAGATGGTGCGCGAAGTAAGCCGCCTGAACATGGAGGTTTGCTGTACGCTCGGCATGCTGACACCGCATCAGGCGAAGCGGCTGGAGGAGGCTGGGCTCTATGCCTATAACCATAATCTGGACAGCTCAGAGGACTATTATAAAGAAATCATCTCCACACGCGCCTATGAGGACCGCCTGGAAACACTTCAGAACGTGCGGAAGACCTCTGTGACGCTTTGTTCTGGCGGGATCATCGGGATGGGGGAGTCGCTGGAGGATCGTATGCACATGCTCGTGCGCCTAGCCAACATGGACCCCTACCCGGAAAGTGTGCCCATAAATGCGCTGGTGCCAGTGGAAGGCACCCCTTTAGAAGCTCAGGCGCCAGTATCGATTTTCGAGATGGTTCGCATGGTGGCCACCGCGCGGATTTTAATGCCGACTACACAGGTGCGTCTTTCGGCCGGTAGAACGAGCATGAGCATGGAAGGGCAGGCCCTCTGCTTTTATGCTGGTGCCAACTCGATTTTTGCAGGGGACAAGCTGTTGACAACGCCGAACCCGGATATCGCAGAGGATCAGGTGCTATTTCGTGCGCTAGGCATAGAGCCGCAGGCGCCGTACGAGAAGCATGCCCCACGACAGGCTGCCGAGGTGCTCAGTCCTGCCCTGGGCGAGAAACCCAAGTGGTCGCGTCCCGGGCATCAGATTCCGCGGAATGAAGAAAAAAGACGTCGCTAAGCAGGCAATTCTTGTATCTTTGTGGGAACCCTTTACCCGCCGGCAGGCCCAGAGGTTGCCGAGCGATAGTCTCCGATCTTTATGTCCACAGATACACAGCAGCCCTTCGCTTATCCTAATCTGCAGCCCCCCGTGGCGGCGGAGAAACCCTATACCGTCATTGCTCCCCATGGTCATCGCCGCGAGGATCCCTACTACTGGCTCCGCGAGCGGGATAACCCGGAGGTGCAGGCCTACCTAAAGGCAGAAAATGCCTACTTGGAGGGCATGTTAGCGCATACCAAAGACTTTCAGCAGGCGCTTTTTCAGGAGATGCGTGCTCGTATCCAGGAGGAGGACAGCTCGGTGCCCTATGCTTTAGGAGGCTATCTGTATTATACGCGCTACCGCCGGGGCGGCGAGTATGCGATTTATGCCCGCCGAAAGGGCAGTATGGAGGCGCCTGAGGAGATTTTGGTAGACGGAAATGCTTTGGCCGAAGGCCAATCCTTCCTGAATTTCTTTATCTCTGTGAGTCATGACCATCAGCGTGTGGCCATCATCATGGATACCCAAGGGCGTAATTTCTACAGCATTCAGGTGAAGGACCTGCTGACGGGGGAGCTTTTAGAGGATAAGGTGCGTGATGTTCGGAGCAGCGCTATTTGGGCACCGGATAATGCCTCTTTTTATTACACGATTCCGGATCCTGTGACGCTGCGAAACTACCAGGTCAAGCGCCACATCTTGGGTACAGACCCCTCCGAGGACCAGTTGATTTTCGAGGAGACCGATGAGACGCTGGACTGTGGCGTGTACCTGAGTCGCTCGAAAGCCTTTTTGCTGGTTTATGCGAGTCGGACAGATGCCTCGGTGAGCTATGTGGCACCAGCAGATCGGCCGGAGGAGCTGCGCTTGTTTAGCCCTTTGCGGCCGGATGTGCAGTACAGCGTAGAGCATGCAGGAGGGGAGCATTTTTATATCCATACCAACTGGCAGGCGCCGAACTACCGCTTGATGCGCTGTGGTTTGGAGGAAACAGGAGCGGCTTCTTGGACCGAATTTTTGGCCCACAGGCCAAAGGTTTTTTTAGAGGATGTCCTTTATTTTTAGGATTTTATCGTGTTAGAAGAAAAGGAGGCTGGCTTGGCCCAGCTGCGCGTGCTGCATAGAGCGGATGGGGCGGACCATGTCATCGCTTTTCAGGAGCCTGCTTACACGGCAAGTCTGGGGCACAATCCTGATTTTCAGTCCACTACCTTGCGTTACCAGTACACGTCGATGACGACACCGCATAGCACTTTGGCGTATGCTATGCATACTCGGGAACAGGAGCTGTTAAAAGAGCAGGAGGTCTTAGGGGGTTTTGACAGGACGCTGTACCGTACGGAGCGGGTTTGGGTGCCGGCTGCCGATGGGGTGCAAATTCCCCTTTCGCTGGTGTATCGTGTGGATCTTTTTCGAAAGGATGGCAGCATGCCGGGCTGGATTTATGCTTATGGGGCCTATGGATATGCGATGGAGGCCACGTTTAGTTCGGCGCGGCTCAGTCTTTTAGATCGGGGCATGGTGTATGCGATCGCCCATGTGCGGGGCGGGCAGGAGCTGGGTGGCGACTGGTATGCCTCCGGCAAAATGCTGCAGAAGCAGAATACTTTTCAAGATTTTATCGCATGTTCGCGCTGGTTGCAGGAGGAAGGCTATGTGGCGAAGGATAAGTTGTTCGCTTCTGGCGGCAGTGCTGGTGGTCTTTTGATTGGAGCGGTATACAATCAGGCGCCAGAGTTATACCGCGGTTTAATCGCTGCGGTTCCTTTTGTGGACGTGCTGACCACGATGTTAGATGATAGCATTCCGCTGACCACCTTTGAATGGCTGGAATGGGGAAATCCGGCCATTCCGGAGGAGTATGCGGCGATGCTGGCCTATTCGCCTTACGATAATGTTCGTCCGCAGGCTTATCCTTCCTTGCTGGCGACGACGGGCTTTCACGACTCTCAGGTGCAGTACTGGGAACCTGCCAAGTGGGTGGCGCGCCTGCGCAAAGCGACGACTGCTGCTGCCCCGATCTTTTTGCAGACCAACATGGATGCCGGGCACGGGGGGGCTAGCGGGCGTTTTGAGCGCTTAAAGGAAGTGGCTTTGGAGTATGCCTTTGTCTTTGATCTTTTAGGTATTCGTACCTGATCACTTCTTTTCGGGAGCTGTTCGTTTGCCTACCTGGATGATCGTTTGCTTTCGATTTAGGAAAAAAATGCTTTCGTTTGCTTTCGAATTAGGGAAAAATGCTTTCGTTTGCTTTCGTTTCCTTTCCTTTTTATGTTCGTTTCTGATCGTTTAGTTTCGTTTTGGCTCGTAGATGGGGAGACTGTTGGGGATAGTTCAGAGATAGTTCATTGATTTCCACCCATACAAAAATCCTCATTCGTTAAGGAAGACCTTCGACCCTACAGACTCTCGGATGACCTGTAGCTTCCCAGAGAATAGATCAGATGCTAGAGCTCTACATCTTCGCTGTGTGTTCATTCTTTCCTTAGGTCATCGCTAAGGGGTATGTAATAGGGAGGAAGACCTGAGTAAAGCCTGTAAAAAGCATTTTTAGTAGCCCCGACAGGAATCGAACCTGTATCTAAAGTTTAGGAAACTTCTATTCTATCCATTGAACTACGGGGCCAGGGAAGCGCCTAGAGGAGGAGACGGGTCCCGTGCTTTGGGCCGAGAGGCCCAAAAGGAGGAGCGGCCATCTACACCTTTCGCCTTCGCAAGATAGAACTTTCTTCCTAAAAACCCTCAAATATATTCGCTTGATTCCATGTGGATTAAATTATTTACGCTATCTTTGCACCTCTAAAATTATGATGGACGAGATCCATCTCTTACTTAACATTATTGTACTATGGCAGTAAAAATCAGATTAGCACGTAGAGGTAGAAAAAAACTCGCTATCTACGATGTAATTGTAGCTGATGCAAGAGCTCCACGTGATGGACGCTTTATCGAAAAGATCGGGACGTATAACCCGAACACTGACCCGGCATCTATTAACATCAACAATGAGCGCGCTCTTAAGTGGTTGTTAAATGGTGCACAGCCCACAGATACTGTTCGTGCGATGCTTTCGTACCGTGGCGTATTGTTGAAAAAACACTTGCATATCGGTGTTTTAAAAGGTGCTTTAACGCAGGAGGAGGCAGATGCCAAATTCCAGGCTTGGGTAGACACGAAAGAAGGTGCTATCACCGGTAAGGTAGATAAGATTGCGGCAGCGAAAGCGGAAGCGAAGGCAAAAGCGCTCGAAGCAGAAGCCGCGAAAAACCAAGCTCGTCTGGATGCGATCAAGAAGCGTCAGGAGGAAGCCGCTGCCGCTGAGGCCGCCGCTAATGCACCTGCTGAAGAGGCTAGCGCTGAAGGAGAAGAAGGTACTGCAGAAGCTTAAGTCTTAAGATTTACTCATGAACATCGAACAATGCTTTCAGCTTGGTTATGTAGCCAAGGTTCATGGGTTGCAGGGAGAAGTGCAGCTCAAGCTGGACGTCGATGATCCTTCTCCTTATGAAGAGTTGGAGCATCTATTCCTCGAAATCAATGGCCGCTTGGTGCCTTACTTTCTGGAGCATCTGGTGCTACAGCCGGGGGATCGGGCGCTGACCAAGTTTGAGGATGTAGAGGATGTGGATACGGCGAGTGCCCTGGTGGGCAAAGGCGTTTATCTCCCCTTGTCTTTGCTGCCGCCTTTAGCAGAAGATCAGTATTATTATCATGATCTGGTGGGCTTCGAGGTGGAGGATGAGCAGCATGGCAGCATCGGCACAGTAGATGCGCTTTATGACCTGCAGACACAAAACCTACTGGGGGTAAACTACAGAGGTAAAGAAGTACTTATACCGATCACGGATGGTATTCTTACCCGAGTAGATCAGCGCGAAAGAAAAGTCTATACGCGGCTGCCAGAGGGATTACTTGACTTATATTTGGAAGACTGAGGATGCATATAGATATTATCAGTGTCGTTCCGGGGCTATTAGAAGGGCCTTTTTCACACTCTATTTTAAAGCGTGCGGAAGAAAAAGGGCTCGCCACCGTTCGGGTGCATAATCTGCGTGATTACGCGACGGGCAAGCAAAAGCAGGTGGATGATTATGCTTTCGGTGGGGGAGCTGGAATGGTGCTCATGGCGGCGCCGATAGCGGCCTGTATCGAAGCGCTCAAGCAGGAACGTGACTACGATGAAATACTCTATATGACTCCGGATGGTGCTCCTTTTTCGCAGCCGATGGCCAATGCGCTTTCGCTGAAAAAGAATATTCTGATCCTCTGTGGTCATTATAAAGGAGTGGACGAGCGCATTCGTACGCAGTACATCACCCGGGAGATCAGCATAGGAGATTATGTGTTGTCGGGAGGTGAGCTCGCGGCGGCCGTGGTGGCAGATGCCCTCATACGTCTGCTGCCTGGAGTACTGAATGATGAGACCTCTGCGCTGACAGATTCCTTTCAGGATGGCTTACTCGCTCCGCCGGTCTATACACGACCAGCGGTGTGGAGGGGAGAGGCTGTTCCGGAGGTGCTGTTATCCGGTCATACCGAGCATATAGCCAACTGGAGATTTGAAGCATCGGTTCGTCGAACCCAAGAGCGTAGGCCGGACTTGTACCGGAAATTCGAAGGAGGAGACGAGAATAGCACACGATAGATTATAGAAACATTTAGGCTGCCTGACACGCAGCAGCAAAACGCAAAACATACAAAGCTATGAGCGATTTAATTAAATTTGTAGAAGCAGAATACAGCGAAGCGAGAACGAAGTTTCCTTCCTTCAAGTCTGGTGATACCATAAATGTACACGTACGTATTAAAGAAGGTAACAAAGAGCGTATCCAGCAGTTTCAGGGTACTGTTATCCAGCGTAAAAACGTGAATACAAACGGTGAAACCTTTACGGTTAGAAAAATTTCGAACGGTATCGGTGTAGAGCGTATCTTCCCTATCTTATCTCCAAGCATCGAGCAGATCGATCTATTAAGAGAAGGTAAAGTAAGAAGAGCACGTCTGTTCTACTTGAGAGGACGTCAAGGAAAAGCAGCACGTATCAAAGAAAAAATCAGACCAAGAACAAAATAAGCGTTCTGCGTCGCAGTGGTATAAAAAGGGAGTCCTAAGGGGTTCCCTTTTTGTGTTTCAGCTGATAAAATGAACGAAATTCCCTATCTTTACCAGCTGATTTTCGGAATTTATACGAGTTTTCCACCTCCAAATGAGGGCGGATAAAGAAGAAAAAGGAACATGAATAGAGAAGTACGTGTACGATTCGCTCCCTCCCCGACGGGAGCCCTGCACATCGGAGGGGTCCGCACGGCCCTGTATAACTACCTTTTTGCACGTAAGCATGGAGGTAAATTCTTACTTCGCATAGAAGATACGGATCAGACACGTTTCGTGCCTGGCGCCGAAGCCTACATCCGAGAGGCCCTGGACTGGTTGAACATCGCTCCCGATGAGAGCCCTTGGAATCCGGGCGACCTCGGCCCTTACCGACAGTCCGAGCGCAAGTCCATGTATATGCAGTATGCTTTAGAGCTAGTAGAAAAGGGCTATGCCTACTATGCCTTCGATACGCCGGAGGAGCTGGAGGCCATGCGCGAACGTCTGACAGCGGCACGCGTGGTGAGCCCGCAGTATAATGCGATCACCCGCACGCAGATGAAAAATTCACTGACCTTACCTGATGATGAGGTGCAGGCCAGGCTGAAAAGCGGGGATCCTTATGTGATCCGCATAAAAATCCCAAGGAGAGAAGAGGTGCGTCTAAACGACATGATCCGTGGCTGGGTCATGGTACACAGTGGCACACTCGATGATAAGGTGCTGATGAAGTCTGATGGCATGCCCACCTATCACCTGGCAAACATCGTAGACGATCACTTGATGGGCATCACCCACGTCATCCGTGGTGAGGAATGGCTGCCTTCTGCTCCACTGCACGTACTCCTCTATCGCTATCTGGGCTGGGAGGACACGGCGCCGCAGTTTGCGCATCTGCCGCTGCTGCTGAAACCAGATGGTAATGGCAAGCTGTCCAAGCGCGATGCCGACAAGCATGGCTTCCCCGTATTTCCGATGAACTGGCAGGACCCGAACTCGGGAGAGCAGGCGATGGGCTTTAAGGAGCAGGGCTATTTGCCGGAGGCGATGGTGAACTTCCTCGCCTTCCTGGGATGGAACCCTGGCGACCACCGGGAAATGTTTACCCTAGAGGAGCTGGTGGAGGCCTTTTCTGTGGAGCGCATCGGTAAGTCCGGCACCAAGTTCGACATTAATAAGGCCAAGTGGTATAACGAGCAGTATCTGCGCGCGAAGACGAATGAGGAGCTGTCTGTTTACTTGCAGGAGGACCTGCAAAGGGAGGGGATCAGCGTTAGCGATGAGAAGGCTGCAGCCATCGCAGCCATCATGAAAGAGCGCGCCACGTTCCCGGCAGACCTCTGGAAAGAGGGGCAGTTTATGTTCCGCGTACCGGAAGCATTCGACGAGAAGGTAGCTGCCAAGAAATGGAACAATGAAGCCGTTTCTGTGTTAAATGCTTATAAAGTAGCCCTGGAGGCGGAGACAGAAGCCTTACAGCCCACACGTGCGAAGGAACTGCTCGAAGCAGCGGCTAATTCCGTGGATGTGAAGATGGGTAAGGTCATGCAGGCCGTACGTCTAGCTGTTACGGGGGTGGGCGCAGGCCCTGATCTGATGGAGGTTTTTGCCATCATCGGGAAAGAGGAGCTGGTCAACCGCATCGCGCATGCCTTGGCGGTCCTGCCCGTACAGTCCTAATCCTGCCCGTTTGCTTTGGCCGTAAGCCAAAACGTCTGCGCAGCTTATTTCATGTATGAACCGCATAAAAGTATGAGCAAGAAACCGAAAAAAGAAAATAAGCCGAAAGTGCATCCCGACCTCGAGGGGTTCGAAATGGATATTAACTCACTCGGAGAGATCTCGAGCAGCTTTCCGATCGATCGGATAAACGAGTTCTTAAATAAAAACGTGGACGATAAGAAATTACGCGACAGGGAGGAAGGGGATGAGCTGCCTGCCAAGCCCGGGCGGAAGAAAAAATCCGAATAAGGAATAAAGTTTAGGAGAGGAGGAGATGTCTGTGGACGTTAGCCTCCTCTTTTTTTCAGGCCTGCGGCCTTACTTTCCGTTTTTTTAGGGGGATTTCTTGGGTGGGTTCCCTTTCTTGGGAGTGCCTACCCAACAGCTGTCTGGCAGCAGGTCCTAGTTTCACATTCGCTTTCCTATGGCTATCGTACAAGACACTATCTCGACTTTTTTTCCTGGATCGTATCGCTTTTCTATCGGCACAGATAATGAAGAGGTGGCTCGTTTTGCTCGGCTGCTGAGCAGTAGGCCAGCGCTCATCACGCGACTTTTTTATCCTGCTGAGAGGCGGGAGGAGCTCCCTGCCGCGCGGCGCGCCATGTCGCTGGCGGGAATTTGGTGTGCGAAGGAGGCGGTGGTGAAGGCCTTTGCTCCTTTTTTAGCGCTGGATATCCGAGAGGTGGAAATTCTCAAACATCCTTCAAAAGGCTATCCCTATGCACGCCTGCATCTGAAGACCGCTTTCGATCGCCCTTTTCAGCTAAGTGTAAGTATCTCACACACGCGTGGGTATGCGCAGGCAGTGGCACAGCTGGTGGTAGCGCTTCCTTTAGGGGAAGAGCGTGCAGAAAGCCCTGAAAACCCATAAAAAATCCTTATTTTTGGAAAAAAATCGGGTATGGCGAAAGCATGGAGCCTATGGCTTATTTTATTTTTAGGAATCGGAGGCAGCGAGATGCTGCTGGCACAAACGAGCGTGGGCTTCCGTGCGGGCTTTAGCACGAACAGCTACAGCTACCGCGTGCAACCAGCCTCGCTTACTACCCGGACGGATGCGGGCATTACCGCTCCTACCTTCGCGCTAGTGGCAGAGACCTTTCTAGCGAAAAATGCCGGAGTACAGCTGGAAGTGCAGGTCCTCTCTTTGGGATTTACGGAGCGAGACACCTTGGAAAACACCAATCAGACACGCTTCGATTATATCCGTATTCCACTGCTTTCCAATTTCTATTTTGGTAATAAAGGGCGCTTTCATATCAAGGCGGGGCCTTATATCGGCTTTTTATTGGATGTAGTAGATGTGCAGCGGGAGTGGTCCGCTCCGGACATTTTGCCTACCTATGCACAGGAGGGCGACCGGGTAAATGCCTTTACCTACGGCTTGGCGGCGGGTGCGGGGCTTAGTGGACTTTTTGGTAAGTCCACCTTGGCTGCGGAGGTGCGTGCTAGCTATGAATTTGCTCGTCCAGAGCTCCAAAACCGCATCTTCGACCAGAACGCGGTGGTCATCGAGGTCACCCTCAGCTATCTCTTCCGGGTTTTGAAGCACCGTCCTCTTGAGTAAGTCTTCACTGGTGGCTAGTAAAAAGGAACTTTCATTTTAGGGTACATTGTTACTCTTCTAACTATCTAAACAAACGCGCAAGCATGTTACAAGCACAAGAAAAACCAGTACATATTTATATGGAGGCCAATCCGAACCCGAATTCGCTTAAGTTCGTGGCCAATTTTCTACTCGTAGATGAGGGCATCAGCTTTGATTTTCCTGATGCCACGCAGACCGAGGACTCCGATTTAGCGAAAGAACTCTTTAATTTCGATGCTGTAACCCGCGTTTTTATCGCCTCTAATTTCGTGACCGTTACGAAAAAAGAGGAGGTAGATTGGATCGAGGTGCAGGAACATATCCGTTCCCACATCAAGCAATACCTCGCCTCGGGGAAGGCCGCCGTCAAGAAAACATTCGATGCGGATCCGCTATTTGACGAAAATGATTCGGAGACGGTAAAGAAAATCAAAGGCATTTTAGATGAGTACATTCGCCCTGCCGTGGAGCAGGATGGGGGAGCCATCGTCTTCCATAGTTTTAAGGAGGGCGTGGTAAAGGTACTCCTGCAGGGCTCTTGTTCGGGTTGCCCTTCCAGCACAGTCACCCTAAAGGCGGGCATTGAGAATTTATTAACCCGTATGCTGCCAGAGGTGAAGGAAGTTCAGGCGGAAGGGGTGTAAGATTTATGAAAGTAAAAAAGTATATGAAGTCCTATTCAGGGCTCCTTTTGGGCCTGATCGCGCTAGCGGTCAGGCTTCTTTTTGATGCTTTTCCGCAGCTAGCGGAGTATGGCTATTCGCGTGGGCTCTTTCCTTTTTTGCGCTTGGGGCTGGATTATAGTATCGGACTTCTTCCTATTCCGCTGATTTACCTTTTTTTTGTAGCGGTAATCTTGGTTCTTATTCGTTTTTTTTGGCGGCTACGCCAAAGGCCCCGCTGGACGCAGCGTCTGGGTTTCGCCGCACGCTCCCTTTTCAATGGCATAGGTCTGCTTCTGTTTAGCTTTTTAGTGGTTTGGGGCTTTAACTATCAGCGTTTTCCTGTGGTTCAGCAGGCGGGGCTGCAGAAGTCGGCTCTTACTTTAGAGCAGCTGCAGGCAGAGATGGAGTACACCGTGCGCGATTTGGACAGCCTGCGGGCGCTACTGACGAAGGACACTTTGGCGCTGGAGGCATCGGTTCCTTTTCGGGAGCTGGAGCGGGATATTCGGGCGGCGGTGAAGGAGCATGTAGGTCTGCTGGGCTTAAATAATCCAGGTCGTCCGCGCACGCATCCCCTTTATCCTAAGGGGCTTATGCGAAGGCTGGGAATTATCGGCATTTATTTTCCCTTTACGGGGGAAAGCTATATCGATGCCTCCTTACACTTTTTAGAGCAGCCCTTCACGATCGCCCATGAGATGGCACACAGTTTCGGCGTGACCGCTGAGGGAGAGGCGAATTTAGTGGCTTGGGTAGTAGGCTATGCTTCTGCTGATCCACTTTTGCGCTATAGCGCACAGGTTCAGCTGCTGCTGTATCAGCTGCGTGATTTTTATTTTTTAGCTCCTGATCAGTACGGGGCTGTTGTAGGGGCGCTGCCCAAAGGTCTGCTGGCTGATTTACGGGCTTTACAAGAAAACCGTGAGCAGTATCGTCCATTGGCTTTGGAGTTTTCGAAGAAGGTAAATGACACCTTTCTGAAGGCCCAGGGGGTAAAGGCGGGCGTGGAGAGCTATAATGAACTGCCTATGTTAGCGGCTGCGTGGCGGCAGCGGGGGACGGGGGAGTAAGCCTTTTTTGGGTAAAGGGCTGCCCGAGACAAGGTCGATGTTAGTGGTGCAAGAAAATAGGGTTTATCGCTTGCGATTTCCGATATATACGCCGATGATGACCGCGGCGATACCCAGATAATGTCCGAAAAGAAGCACCTCACCATCCCAAAGCCCCCATAAGATGGCGACGATCGGAATGAGGTAGGTGACGGAGCTGGCAAAAACGGGGGTGGCGATCTTTACCATGACATTAAAAAGGATCAGTGCCAGGGCGGTGCCCACGATGCCCAGTGTGGCGATATAGCCGAGTGCTGGCAGGGCGCCTTCCACATGCGTTACTTTAAAGGAAAAGTTCGTGAAAGCGAAGAGGTAGAGGGCAGCAGCGGGCAGGACGAAAAGTAGGGAGATGGCCGTGATGGCTACTGGCTTCAGGGCGACAAAGCGGTATTTAATAATGTTCAAGTTAATGCCATAACATGCACAGGCGGCTAAAACGAAGAAGGCGTAGGCGTTTAGCTCTCCGAGGGAGCCGCCTTCCTTCACGAAGAGCAGGGTAAGGACGCCGAGAAAGGCGATAAAGAGTCCGATCGCATTTCGACGGGTGATGCGGGCCTGAAAAAACAGTGCTCCGATGAGGACCACGAAAAGTGGGGTCATGGCATTAAAGACTCCTGTAAGGGAGCTGCTCAGCTGGGTTTGGGCTTTGGCAAAAAGAAAGGCGGGTATAAAGCTGCCTACAGCTCCCACCACGATGAGGTTCGTGACTTGGCGGCGGTTTAGTCCGCGGAGTCGTGGCAGCGAGAGGGGCAGCAAGACCATTCCTGCCGCCACGATGCGGAAGGCGCCTACCTCCCCGGGAGAAAACACCAGCAGGCTTTTTTTAATCAAAATAAAGGAGCTGCCCCAGACTAATGCTAAAATAATGAGAAAGCCCCAAGCTTTCAGGGCATTCTCTTTTTGTATGTCGCGTTCCATTTACCTGCTTTTGGGGCGCCGAGCCCCGAACTCCTGATTACACGAAAGAATAGTCGGCATAGGCATGACGTACTTCTTCCAGAATTTCGACCACTTCCTCGTACTGTTCTGCTGTCACCATGCGGCTGCGGTAGGCTTTAAAGCCCGGCATGCCACGGAAGTAATTCGTGTAGTGGCGGCGCATTTCGAGAATGCCTAATTTATCTCCCTTCCATTCGATGGAGAAGTCCAGGTGTTTACGGGCGATGGCCAGGCGGGCGTCCAAAGTCGGGGGTGCCAGTTTTTCGCCGGTCGCGAAGAAATGCTTGATTTCATTAAAGATCCAGGGGTAGCCGATGGAGGCGCGCCCGATCATCATGCCATCCACATCGTATTTTTGGCGGTACTCCAGGGCCTTTTCCGGGCTATCGATGTCGCCATTGCCGAAAACGGGGATATGGAGGCGCGGATTCGCTTTGACCTCGTTTAGGTAGGACCAATCTGCCTCCCCTTTGTACATCTGCTGGCGGGTTCGGGCATGGATGCTGATGGCTTGGATGCCGACATCCTGCAGTCTTTCGGCTACTTCCACGATGCGGATGCTGTTATGATCCCAGCCTAGGCGGGTTTTCACGGTAACGGGAATCTTTACTTGCTTGACGATTTCTGCAGTCATCGAGACCATTTTATCGATGTCCAGCAAGATCCCGGCGCCAGCACCTTTACAGGCCACTTTATGGACGGGACAGCCATAATTGATGTCCAGAATATCGGGTCCCGCTGCTTCGGCGATTTCTGCTGCCTGGCGCATGGATTCGATTTCGCTCCCAAATATTTGGATGCCGATGGGGCGTTCATAGTCGTAGATGTCCAGCTTTTGGACGCTTTTGGCCGCATCGCGGATCAAGCCTTCCGAGCTGATGAATTCGGTGTACATGAGGTCAGCACCTTCTTGTTTACACACAGCCCGAAAGGGCGGGTCGCTCACATCTTCCATAGGGGCTAATAACAATGGGAAATCCCCTAGCGCTAAGTTTCCAATCTTTACCACGTGTATGTCTTAATTTTGCGTAAATTTACGGCTAATTATGGAGATTTATAAAGCAGAATCCAAAATAGGCCGCCAAGGTCCCTGGTATTTAGGGCTTTTGTCCCTTTTCCTCATCGGATTCGGGGTGGTGGTGGTCTTAAATGGTGTCGCTGTCCTGCTGGTCAGCCTGCTTTTTGGACTCGATTCGGCGGAGCTACAGGAGTTTGCCAGTAATCCAGCCGCTTCTACGATTCCGCATGGGCGCATTATTTTCTTGCTCATGCAGGGTATCGCTTCGGGCTTGGCCTTTGCGCTCGCCGCACTTTTATATGCCCGCTTTATCGATCAAGCCTCCTTTGGATGGAAACAACAAAATCAGCGCTTTCGGTTCGATTTCGCCGTGTATGTGGTAGCACTTTCTGTTTTGGCCATTACGGCCAATGCCTTTTTCATTCAGTGGAACAGCCAGCTGATCTTTCCGGAGGCCTGGTCTTCTCTGGAGGAGCTTTTAAAAAGTCAGGAGGAACGTATCGAAGCGCTTACTTTATTTCTGCTTGATTTTCAACATGTGGGGGAGTTTTTACTTGGCTTGCTGGTGGTGGCAGTAGGTGCAGGCGTAGGGGAGGAGCTTTTTTTCCGAGGAGTTTTACAGCCCAAGCTGCAGCACTACACCGGAAGTCCACATGTGGCTATCTGGGTGACGGCCTTTATTTTCTCTGCTATCCATTTTCAGTTTTATGGATTGATTCCTCGTGCTTTCCTTGGTGCTTTCTTTGGCTATTTGTATTATTATACCGGCAGCCTGTGGTATCCCATGTTAGCCCACACCTTTAATAATGGGCTGACGATCGTGATGCTGTATCTGTACCGCCAGCAGCTAGTGGAGATGGACATTCAGGACCCCGATTTAGTGGCGCCGCTAGTGTCGCTAGGTGCCGGAGGGCTCTTGGTGCTAGGGATTGGCCTTTTACGAAAAATGAATAGAAAGCGGCATGAGCTGGAAAAAAGTATTTGAAAATGGGTCACCGGTACGTGCCGAGATCGTCAAGTCTATCTTGCTGGAGCATGAGGTTCCGGCGGTGGTCTTAAATAAACAAGAATCAGTGTATAAAATTCATGGCTATTACGAGGTGCTGGTTCCGGCAGCCGAAGTGATGAACGCCTTAAACATCATCGCGCATGAGGTCAGGTTTGAGAGTGAGGGATAGGTTTAATATCAACAATTACAGTAACCTGGGGCAGCGTGTGATCACGGCGCTGATCGGAGCCACGTTGATAGTAGGGGCCTCGATTTATAGCGAGTGGACCTATTTTATTGTTTTTGGGACCATATTAGGCTTTTGCCAAATGGAGTTTTACAAGCTTTCTGGCTTAGATGGGCTGCTACCACTGAAGTCTTTTGGGACTTTTTTAGGCTTAGCGATTTTTGTATTGACTTTCACCATTGAGTTTGGGCATATCGATGACAAGTTCTATTTCTTGATTTTTCCCTTATCCTCTTTAGTGTTTTTTATCAAGCTGTACAGAAAATCAGATAAAAAGCCGTTTACGGGCGTGGCGTACACTTTTTTAGGCATCTTTTATGTGGCGATTCCGTTTAGTTTACTGAATGTGGCAGCGTTCGCGGTAGATGATACCTTTCATTATGAGATCATCATCGGTTCACTGTTCATTTTGTGGGCTACGGACACGGGAGCGTATTTTGCTGGAACGAAGTTTGGCAAGACCAAGCTTTTCGAGCGTGTATCTCCGAAGAAGTCCTGGGAGGGCTTTTTAGGAGGGGCTGTGTTGGCCTACGTTTTAGCTTACGGCTTGGGTATATATTTTAATACGCTAGCGATTTGGCAGTGGTACAGTATCACCACGATTATTATTGTAGCCGGTACGTATGGTGACCTAATCGAGTCCCTTTTTAAGCGGAGTATCGCGATAAAAGATAGCGGTAGACTGCTTCCGGGGCATGGTGGATTTATGGATCGTTTTGATGGATTGTTATTATCAGCTCCCTTTATCGCTGCTTTTTTGAAAATATTCTAAAACGAGCGGATTAAATTAAAAATTGCTTTAATATTGTAGTGTCATTCATTCATCAACATACAAAACCCAAATATGGCTTACATAGAACCGGCTCCCATAAAGGATAAAGAAAATCCTTTGGAGTCTATGATGGAAAGATTTAACATCGCGGCAGAGAAATTAGGACTTTCGAATGAGGTCTATAATGTTTTAAAAAATCCTGCCAAGCAAGTTATCGTCTCCCTGCCCATCACCATGGATGATGGTCGGATAGAGGTATTCGAAGGGATTCGTGTAATCCATTCGAACATTTTGGGTCCGGCGAAAGGGGGTATCCGTTTTGCACCTGACGTGCACTTGGATGAGGTACGTGCCCTAGCCGCATGGATGACGTGGAAATGTGCCGTCGTAGACATTCCCTATGGTGGTGGTAAAGGAGGTGTGAAGTGTAATCCGCGTGAGA
The DNA here is from genome assembly GCF_054166705.1 of Nitritalea sp. Classification (NCBI taxonomy): domain Bacteria; kingdom Pseudomonadati; phylum Bacteroidota; class Cytophagia; order Cytophagales; family Cyclobacteriaceae; genus Nitritalea; species Nitritalea sp. Next base: position 249,166 of record NZ_JBSZCV010000008.1, on the reverse strand, counting down.
TGTCACGAGGAGAAATCGAGCGTCTTATGCGTGCCTATACCACAGCGATGATCGATGTTTTCGGCCCTGACAAGGATATCCCTGCTCCCGATATGGGTACTGGCCCTCGTGAGATGGCCTGGTTAATGGATCAGTACTCGAAGGCACATGGCATGACGGTAAATGCCGTAGTGACGGGTAAGCCACTCGTTTTAGGAGGCTCTTTAGGGCGTACCGAGGCGACCGGTCGTGGGGTGATGGTCTCTGCCTTAGCTGCGATGCAGAAGTTGAAAATTAACCCATTCCAAGCCACCTGTGCCGTGCAGGGATTCGGTAATGTGGGTTCTTGGGCGGCGCAACTTTTAGAGGAAAGAGGCTTGAAGATCACGGCGATATCGGATATTTCAGGTGCTTATCATAACGAAAATGGTATCGACATTCAGGCGGCCATCCAGTATCGAGATGGAAATAATGGCACCTTAGAGGGCTTCGATGGCGCTGAGAAACTAAGCGACCCGATGGAGCTTCTGGAGCTTGATGTGGATGTACTCGTGCCTGCTGCAGTGGAAGATGTTATCACGATTAAAAATGTAGATAAAATCAAGGCGAAACTGATCGTAGAAGGCGCGAATGGTCCTACTTCAGCACGTGCGGATGCTATTATTAACGAAAAAGGCATTATGGCTGTGCCGGATATTTTAGCGAATGCCGGTGGGGTGACCGTGTCTTATTTCGAATGGGTACAGAACCGTTTGGGTTATAAGTGGACAGCAGAGCGTGTCAATAGACGTTCAGATCGGATCATGAAGGATGCTTTCGATCATGTGTATGAAGCTTCGATCAAGTATGATGTGCCGATGCGTATCGCCGCTTACATCGTGGCTATCGACAAGGTAGCAAAAACTTATACCTTCCGCGGTGGTTTCTAAACGCCATACAGGAATTCTTTCTATATTTGAGGCTGTGTCTGTGTGCACAGCCTTTTCTTTGACCTATCCCCTAAACCTATGAGCATTCATAAAGAAGGCAGATCGCTCCTATTTTGGCTCCTCCTGATACTGGTAGCCCTAAATGCGGCTCTCCACTTTGGATTTCCTGAAGCTGGGCAGTTGCATAACATCGCACTCTTAGTGAGTGTACTCTTTTATCTGCTTATTCTGCAGTTTTTCCGAAACCCTTTCGTGCCACTGCCCCAAGACGAGCAGCTGGTTTATGCGCCTGCTGATGGCAAGGTCGTCGTAATCGAGGAGGCTTTCGAAGATGAGTTTCTGAAAGAAAAGCGGAAGCAGGTGTCTATCTTCATGTCTCCTGTGAATGTCCACGTGAACAGAGCCCCGATCCCGGGTAAAGTCGCTTATTTCAAGTACCACCCGGGCAAGTACCTCGTGGCCTGGCACCCGAAATCAAGTACGGAAAATGAGCGGACCTCCATGGTGCTGCAGCATCCGAATGGTGTGCAGATCATGGTGCGTCAAATCGCTGGAGCATTAGCACGCCGCATCAAGTGGTACGTGGATGCAGGAACTGTTCTTCCTGCCGGCGGAGAGTTTGGCTTTATCAAGTTCGGCTCACGCGTAGACCTGTACCTGCCTTTAGATGCTGAAATTTTAGTCCAAATGGACCAAAAAACTAAAGGTGGTAGAACGCCTATCGCTCGGCTGAAGGGTTAAGACGCTGGCGCATCCGCCAATAGTTTCCCATCAGGAGGACAAGTAAAAATAAACTTGTCCATGTCAACCACTTCCATACGCTGGAGGTGGTTTTCTTTTGCTCTAAAAGCAAATCCTCCGCCCGTGCCAGGTGCTGTTTTAACTGTCGATTTTCACGCTCTAGGCGCTGTACGATAAATTTATAGTCGTTTTTTTCATAGGTCATTTCGGAGGTGACGATGCGCTGCTGAAGCTCTAGCTCTTGGATGATCAAATTATCTTTCTGCAAGATGCGCTCTAGCCAAGCATTCGTCTCCTGCATATCTTTTTTCGTCCTGTTCCCGAAAATACCTGACTTATTCGCCTCAGAGGATTTCCAAGCCTGATGGAGGGCGGCACGGTCCTCTAGAAGCTTTTCCAGTTTTGCCTGGGCCATCGCGCTTAGGGGTAGCGTTAGCCCAAATAGCAATAGGAAAAAGATTCGGGTGAGTTTGAAAAGAAACATGTTCGGAAAGTTGTTTACTTTTTTACCAGTTTCAAAAAATATGCCGAAGGCAAAGGAGGGGAAGCAGGGCATAAAGGAGCGCGCAAAATTATTTTTTTTGGCTAATCGACACCAAAATTTATAAGTGTAGGCTCCTGTTGTGTAGGCGCATGCCTTACCGGCATAGCTGCGTTTCGGTTGGGGTGAAAAAGGGTCTAAAATGGGCCTAAAAAGCCTCTTTTTGGCTTCTACAGCGCTTTCAAAAAATAGCTTTTCTATGTCTAACCGACTATCTTACCTTCCAAATCGTTCTTTTTAACCGTTTTTTATGAGTCAGAAACAAGAAGATACCCGCCCGAATCGCCCTTATTGGAGATTTGAAATCGATCAAGTGTTTTTAAAGCGCAAAGCGGAAATGCATCATCAGGCGCAGCAGCGTGGTGGTGGCGTGGCGCTATTTGAAGATTGTTATACCGGCCAAACGCTTCGTGGTGGTGATCCCTACCAGTATGAGCACATCATTTCTTCCGAAGAAATTTTTATGCGCTTCCGCAGTCAGCTTACGAATGAGCAGATCGCTGAGCTGGTCAACTGTCCCGAGAATTTGGGTGTTACCTTAGCCGGCATTAATCAGAGTAAGGGGAAAAAAGCTATTGGCGATTGGTTAGCAGATACTGCTAAACTGGCTCAGCTAGGAGTAGATCCTGCACGTGCTCGTGCTGCTGCCCGTCGTGCAGAGGAAGGCATTCAGCGCATGTACCGTCTTTTGCGCTAGGCGCAATGCATTTACGTCAATTTTTGAGGAGGTAGCCTGTGGTAAAAAGCCCTTTGGCGGACTGAGGGGCTATAACCTGGAGGGTGTGGTAGTTTACCAGTGTTCCCCCAGGTGCCGCATGAACTTGACCTTTTCTCGGGTGCTCATGTCGTTCCATTCCCCTTCGCCGTGGACGAGCTCGGAGTCTCGGGTTTTGCGTTCTGCCACCCAATCCGTAAAGTGGGAGGGCTCTTTCGCGTAGACGCCCATTAGGTCGGTGGGTGTATTCAGAAGGTGGCCTTTTTCCTCAGAGCCGAAGGCCAACCCATAACCGAGTGTTTTTTCCTTTTCGAACCAGTCGATACGGATGCTGTCTTGCAGGCCGAATTGATGAATTTTTATAAAGAGTTCTATAAAGGAGGCGACCCCGCAGGCCCCTCCTCCGATGATAGCAATCGTTTGCTTCATGGTTAGTTATCTAGTGGTTGTTTTTTTAGTGGCTTACGCCACAAAGGTCAGGCCACTATGCCCCTCTTCGTGCATTTCATGGAGGTAGACTCTCCGATTTTCGGCTTGCTCGCTCTTGGATGCGTTAAGAAGGAGCTCCAGAGGAGGGATTCCCACCTTTTTTCAGTAAATCTCGAATTTCGGAAAGTAATTCCTGCTCTTTCGTAGGGGCTGGCTTCGGTGCAGGGGCGGGCGGGGCTGCTTCTTTTTTCTTTTTGGCGGTATTTATCGCCTTTATAAACATAAAGATGACGAAGGCGACGATGATAAAGTCGAGCACAACTTGCAGAAAGTTGCCATAGTTAATCGTAACTGCCGGAGCAGCTTCCATGAGCATATTTCCCGCGGCATCCAGCTGGGCGGGGATAGCTTCCTTTAGTGTTAGTTTCAATTCTGAAAATGGGACACCGCCGATCAGCAAGCCAACGGGCGGCATCAGGATGTCGGCAACCATGGAGGAGACGATCTTCCCGAAGGCGCCGCCTATAATGATACCGATCGCTAGGTCTACGACATTGCCGCGCATGGCAAACTCCTTAAATTCTTTTAGCATGTAAGTTTGGTTTAAGTAGAGGTTTGGATATGGATTCGTCTAGTAGGCACAAGGGTCTAATTTCTGTAAGTATTCTTTCTTCAAGCCCCATAGCCTGAAACGGAGCAGGTGATGTCTCACTGCGGTGCTTACTATGTTTAGCGGCGAACTTTCTTTTTACGCGCACCACTAGGCCGATTTACTCGGTGAAAGGCTCCCCGTCGCTTTGTATTCATGTAAAAGTTATAGAGGTAGTTAGCGGCGAAGACGGTTATGGTCAGAGGAATAAATGTGGCAGGCGCCATAGTCTTGATGCCGATCAGAATAAAGAAGGTGGCGATCATCCCGGCTTTAAATGTCGTATGACTTTCTGGATAGAGTGGCCGTGTGATGGAGAGAGAGATCGCTTCCAAGGCCGCAACTAAGAGCAGCATATAGGTTAAAACCAGTGCTAAACTGACTTTCGGGTCCCAGGTAGCGTAGAGGATGCCCGTGGAGACGAGCAGAAAGCTGCTTGTCTGTAAGGAAAGGTGGATACGTTCTTTCATGCGCGGGATATATAAGGAAAAAGGCAGCGATACTAGATAAATCTTTCGCTGCCTTAAGGTATGGAAAAAGGAATTATGGAGCAAGGGGCTCCGCAGTAATCTTAGAGTTTTCTTTTGATAAAATCGGTCATTAGGCTGTACAAGTGCCAGGTGGTATTTCCTCCATAGATGCCATGATTTCGGTTCGGATAGTACATGGTCTCGAACTGCTTGTCGGCGGCGATAAGCGCATCGACTAAATCCACCGCGTTTTGGTAGTGGACATTATCATCTCCAGTACCATGGATGAGAAGTAGCTCGCCTGTCAACTTATCCACATGGGTGATCGGGTTATACGCATCATAGCCTTCCGCATTTAGCTGAGGGGTCTGCAGGTAGCGTTCGGTGTAGATGGTGTCGTAATAGCGCCAGGTGGTGACGGGAGCCACAGCGATGGCGGCTTTAAAGACATCATTTCCGAGCATAAGGGCTAGAGAAGACATATAGCCTCCGTAGGACCAGCCCCAGATGCCGATACGGCTCGCGTCGATATGGGGAAGTGCTCCCAGCTGGCGAGCGGCAGCAATCTGATCGGCTACTTCATGCTTCCCTAAATTCGCGTAGGTGACGTGTTTGAACTCTCGACCCCTTGCGCCCGTGCCGCGGTTATCTACGCATACGACGATATAGCCTTCCGCCACGAGGTGCTGGTGCCAAAAGTCGCGCGCCCCTCCCCAGCTATCTGTCACCTGCTGTGAGCCTGGACCTCCATAAACGAACATCAAGACGGGGTACTGTTTTTCGGGGTTAAAATTTACTGGCTTCAACTGGTACGCGTTTAGCGGTGTGCCATCGGCGCCATCCAGTTGGAAAAATTCTTTAGGGGCCAGCTGAAATCCTTTTAGACGCTCCCGCAGGGCTGTGTTATCTTCTAAGGTGCTCAGCAGTTTACCATTACTCTCATGCAGCGTCACGGTTAGCGGACTGTCAGCGGCGGAGTGATAATTGATAAAATAGCGAAAATCCTTACTCATGCTCACGCGATGGGTTCCTTTCGAGGTGGTGAGCTGTTTTTTTCCTTTGCCGTTAAGGCCCACCACATACACATGACGTTCTAGGGGAGAGACCTCCGAAGAGATGAAATAAAGCTTGCCGGCTTTTTCGTCTACACCGATCAGGCTATTCACCTCGAATGGGCCGTCGGTCAGCTGGCGAATCAGGCTCCCGTCGTTTGCATGGTGGTAGATGTGCTTGTAGCCGTTTTGCTCTGAAGTGCGGATAAAGCCCTTATTTTGGTCTAGGAAAAGAAAATTATCGTTATAGTTGAGGTCTACATAGGTGGCCGCTTTCTCTTGTAGGAGAAGTGTAGAACTGCCATCTTTAGGGTTGGCATAGAAGAAATCCAGCTGATTTTGAAGGCGATTTAAGCGGATGTAGGCGAGCTGCTGGCTGTCTGCGGTCCAGTAGATGCGCGGCAGATACTGATCTGTTTCGGAGCCACTGTCCACGGTGGTGCTTTGGCCGCTGGCCAAATCGTATATACGAATGCTCGTCAGCGCATTCTTCTCCCCTGCTTTCGGGTATTTAAATTTGTAGTCTTCCGGGTAGAGGTTCCCCCAAAGCTGCATATTAAATTCGGGCACTTCGCGTTCATCGAAGCGGATGAAGGCCAACTTTTTGCCGTCAGGCGACCACTCAAATGCTTTCGACATGGAAAACTCCTCCTCATAGACCCAGTCCGCGGAGCCATTGATGATGGCGTTCCACTGGCCATCATCGGTCACACGGCGTAGCTCTCCCGTCGCCAGAGCGGCGATGTAGAGGTCGTTTTCGTAGACGAAGGCCACCTGCTTGTTATCCGGGGAGAGGGTGGCGTGCATGATTTTTTTTCCGTCCATGAGGGTGGTTACCTGGCCACTGGCTCGGTCGAAGACGTGGAAGATCGCTTTTCGGGAGCGTCGGTAGATGCTTTCTGGCTCGGTTTCGAGCAGAAGCATGCTTTCGTCCGGGTTAAAGGCATAGGCGCTGATGCGCAGGCCGAGGGCAGCTCCATCGACGATGACGGCGGTTTGCTTTCCTGTGGCGAGCTCCATTTGTACCACCTTGGTGGCGCCATTTTCTCGGGTCAGGGAGCTGTAAAAGCGGCCATCGTTCATCCAGTTGATGCCCGCAATGCTGCGCTGGTTAAAGGCATCCGAGCGAAAAACATCCTCTAGGGTGATCGGGCGTGCTTCCTGTGCCTCTGCCTGCTGTGGGCTGCTCAGTCCGAGGAGTGCACAGAGGCTGAAGGCTATCCAATTTCTTTTTCTCATGATCGCATATTTAAGTAGGCGAATATACAGGTTTTCCCGTAGTGGCGCGGCACAATTTCGGAAAAGCGGGGATGGAAAAGGATGGCAGGCCTGCTTATGGGGGAGTTTTCAGTGTCCTGCCGGTGCCAAGACAAGAATTCTCTTTATTTTTTCGGATTTCATGCAGGAAGTCTGCTGTTTTTTGCAGTAATTCGTAGCACATATTAGCCGATTTCCAGCATGAAGAAAACGATCGCCTTGGTTACCGGTGGCTTCACCGGAGAGTCTGTTATTTCCTTGAAAAGTGCCGCCGTGGTGGCGCGCCTCCTAGATCCGGAGCGATATGAGGTGTTTACGATTTTCGTCTATCCTGGTCGCTGGTATTACGAGGCGGAGGGGCAGCAGTTTCCGGTGAATTTGAATGATTTTTCCTTGGATTTGCCTGGCGGCAAAGTCACCTTCGATGGGGTTTTCAACTGTCTGCATGGTTCTCCTGGAGAGGATGGTAAGCTTGCTGGCTATTTCGAGCTGATCGGCATGCCTTACACCACGAGTGATGTGCTGACTTCAGCGATCACGATGAATAAGGCCTTCACGAAGGCTATCGTAGCGCCTATTCCAGACTTGTATGTGGCGAAAAGTGTGCGGCTTCAGCGTGGGGAAGCGCAAGCTGCCGAGCGTGTTTTAGCGGAGCTACAGCTTCCTGTTTTTGTGAAACCGAACAGTGGAGGAAGTAGCATCGGGATGTCGAAAGTGAAGGAAGAGGCTGCCCTTGAAGAGGCGCTCGCGCGTGCTTTTCAGGAGGATGCGGAAGTGCTGGTGGAGGAGTTTGTTTCCGGCAGGGAGTTTTCTATCGGCATCTACAAAGCGGAGGGCAAGGTACATGTTTTGCCCGCCACGGAAATCGTGAGCTCGAAGGAATTTTTTGATTTTGAGGCCAAGTATGTGGCGGGTGTCACGGAGGAGATTACGCCGGGACGCATGGATGCCGAAGAGGTGGCGCGTGTAGAACGTATCGCTGCCGCTGTATATGAGGCGCTAGGCTGCAGGGGAGCGGTCCGTATGGATTATTTTCTGCGGCATTCCGATGGCAAGTGTTTTTTCATCGAGCTGAACACGGTGCCGGGCCAGACCGAGACGAGCTTGATTTCCCAGCAGGTGCGCGCCGCAGGGATGGAAGTGCGTGATTTTTATACGCTGCTTATTGAGGCGATGTGGGCCTAAGTTTTTGGCCGTAAAGGCCAAAATAGTTATTGCTAAAGACCTTTCCTTTCCCTTCTACCGTCTCCCGCTGACACAGCGGGAGACGTTTTTTTTCACTTCTGGGAGCGCTCTCGAAAGTAGCGTCTCCAGGCTTCTGGGTCGCAGGGATCTAAGTCGCGGAAACGTGGGTCTTGCTGCAGGACGGGATGTTCGGGGTCTACTTGCAAGCGTAGCTCGGTCCTCCTGTTTAGCTGATGCTCCTCTTCTGGGCAGGGTATGCCGTCGCCACAGTCTTTTAGCAGGAGCTGCTCACCGAACCAGCCCATCGACAGCCGACTGGCGGGGATTCCATGGCGTCGGGCGAGGTAATCGTGTACGGCCAGGGCGCGGCGCTCGCTGAGGGCTTCATTATACGTGTCACTCGCGCGGGAATCGGTATGGGAAGCCACGTGCAGCGTGGTTTCGGGGTATTGTTTTAGGGCCTCAGCCAGGCGATCCAGTCGTTCTGCCGCTTCTGGACGAATGAAGGAGCGGTCGAGGTCATAGTAAATGGTGTCTTGTAGCAGGGTAAAGGCTTGTAGGACAGGCTGCAAGCGATAGGTTCTTTCGATGTAGTTTAGCTTCAGGTTTTTCGAGGTGATGCTGCTGTCCTCCAGGATTTTGTAGCCGGGCAGGTCGAGCTTTAGGGCAAAATCCCTTCCGAGGCTTACCTCCGTGAAGAATTCTCCTACGCGGTTTTTGCGCAGCACCAGCTCCTGATCTTTCGTGCGATCGAGCAGTTCGGGGACTTCGGAAAAGGTCAGCAGAGTGCCAGCGCAGTCTTCGAATCGTGCGGTGAAGAAGACGCGGCGATCTTCGATGCGATAGATATTATCTCCAGCACCTTCGCGTAGCAGTCGATCGGAGGAGATGCTGAGGCCTCCTTGCTCGTTTTGATAGTATCCGAAGTCATCTCCACCGCTATTAAAGGGTGTGCCGAGATTTTGGACCTGGCTGAAGTTGTTTTCCTCGATGTAGGCCTTAAAAATATCAAGCCCACCCAGGCTGGGCGCTTGGTTGGAAGAGAAGTATAGTTCTTCACCAAAAAGGAAGGGGTAGGCTTGATGGGCGGCATTGTTAATGATTTCGCCGAGGTTTTCGGGGAGGCCCTGCGTGCTCATGTCGGGATTTAGTGCCACTCGGTAGAGGTCGAAACCACCGAAGCCTCCATCCCGGTCGCTGGCAAAGTAGAGGTAGTTATTCGCTTCATCCAGGTGTGGGTGCTGGGTGGCATGTTGGCGGGGATCGTTTATGGCCAGGGATTCGATGTTTCGCACGATGCCGTCTGCACCTAAGCGGCCTCTGTAGATACCCGGATGCTGGACGCTATTCCGCTTCCAGGCGGTTTTTTCTACGGCGGTAAAGAAAATAGAGCTACTGTTTTGGGCTATGCTAGGGTCCTTGGTCATGAGAAATTCCATGTCTTCAAAAACCAACTTTTCAGGCGTTCCTTCCGGGGTTTTACGGTAGATCCAGAGGTAGTCACGTCCATTTCGTGCATAGAAATCCGCTGTTGGCTTTTTGGTTTTCAAGTCGATGCGGATGAGCGGTTTTTTAGTCTCTCCTCCGATGCCGCGGTCGCTGCTCCAGTAGGCGATGCCGCGGCTGTCGTAACGCAGCCCGAAGTCGCTCTGTGCGCTGTTCAGGCTGCTGTCGGCTTCTAGGTTTACGCTGGGTTCTGCGGCTTGGGCGGCACGCATAAAAGCCATGTTCACGGCTTCCAACTGGGAAAGGCGATAGCCTGACCTTCCCAGGAGCTGCTCGAGTCGGAGGACGGGCATGTCCAGGCGCGCTCCTGCACGGACGTAGGCGCGGTAATCTTCGCGCTCCGGCTGATGCTCTTTGATGATACGCTGGTGCCAGTCGAAGGCCTCTGGGTATCGGTGGAGCGTGTCGTAAAGCGCTGCAATGCGTCGGGCCTCACGTCCAGTAGCTTTTTTCTCATAATTCTTAAGCGAAAGTTCCAGCGATTGCTGAAAGTTTCTTTGCTGCTGGAGGAGTTCTGTATAGTCTGTGCTGAAGAGCGGATTTTGCTGCGCCAGGCTTAGGCTGTTTCCTCCTAGGGCCGCAGCGAGTAGGCCGATCAAAAGAAAGAAGCGTATCGTAGCGTTTAGAACCATCTGGAATCTCGGATTTGGATGTTTTTAGGAGATAGGTAAATGCCTAGGGACACTTCATGGGAGTTAAAGCGCAGGTCGCTGAGTGCGTTTAGGTTGTGGTCATAGGCATAGCCAAGCCGCAGCCCATCGCTTATAAATACTTCCACGATGGCGGCTACTGCATTTCGGCGGTTAAGCGTGGGGGATAGGTTTTCTTTCCCTGCGCGCACATTGCTCCGGTAGGAGCCTCCCACCCAAACACGAGACTTCAGCAGAAAAAGCGCGTTTAGGTCAAAGTGAAGGGGAGCTCCCTGGACTTCTCTTATCAGGATGGAGGGCTTCAGCTGCACGTCGGGGTGCAGGGGAATGAGGCCGCCGAGGAGCAGGAAGAAATGGGGGTCGGCGAGGGCAAGCTGAAATTCTTGTCGCTGTAGGGTGCTTTGCGCCAGCAGATTATAGGCGCTGATGCCACCGAAGAAATATTCGCTATGGTAGAAAATGCCGAGATGCATCAGGGGGGTAAAAGCCTGCATATCTTGCCCGGGGATGTCGGGGTCATCGGGGTCGAAGGCGTTAAAGGCGGCGCGTAGCTGGTAGGAGCCCAAGCCGGCACTGAGTCCTGCGGACAAAAACTGTTTTTCGCCCACTTGGATGCGGTAGGCATAGGTGGCAGTCAGCTGGCTATTGGCGGTGGGGCCGATTTCATCGTGGAATACGGAGAGTCCCATGCCCATGCGTCCTTCGTTAGCGCTGAAGTCTGCACTGAAGGAGAGGGTGCGTGGTGCGCCGGGGAAAGAGCTCCACTGATCCCGGAAAGTACCTTGGGCATAGCCTTCTGCTTTATAGCCGGCATAGGCGGGGTTTACGTGGATGGGGTTAAACAGGTACTGGCTAAACTGTGGCAACTGCTGCGCTGCGGTAGGGAAGGCCAGCAGGAGCAGCAGAGGCATGAGGAGGTATACGCTTAAGTGCTGCTTCATGGTGCTTGGTTTACTTGGATCCAACCTTTAAAATTGCGTTCCTCGCCTTCTTCTGTAGTGACGGTAAGGATATAGTAATAGGTGCCGGAGACGAGCCCGGGAGCATTCCAGCTGTTGTTATAATTAGTCATCTCGAAGACATGATCGCCCCAGCGGTTAAAGATGACGACGCGGTTTGAGGGGAAGCGTGCTAGGCCGCGGATTCGCCAAGTATCGTTTCGGCCGGAGTTATTCGGGATGATGATGTCTGGGATAAAGAAGATATCGGCGATGACGGCGGAGGTAGAGCTATTATTGGCCACATTGGTTTCTTCTTGCTCCACGGCAATGGAGGCGGTGTTTTGGAGAATAAAGGGTCTGTTATCGGCAGCGCGACGCACCTCTACGGTAAGGCGGATGGTGACCGTGCTGAAGGCGGGGAATTCGTCGATTGTCCAACTTAGGCTACGCTCATTTTCCTGCTCGAAGCGTAGGGTGAGGTCGTTTTCATTTTCTGCTATTTCTTGACTGATAAAGCGCAGGGAGTTGGGCAGGATGTCTTCGATCCGCACTTGTGTCCCGCTAACTGGGCTCAGGTTACTGGCGGTGATGCGGTAGACAAGGGTCTCTCCCTGCCAGGCATCTGCCTGTTCGCTAACTTTTAAGATCGAAACATCGATCGGCGGGTCTTCTAGGCGTAAGAGGATCGTGGCCTCGTCACAATTCGCTGGATCGTTCGTTTCGCAGATGCGGTAGCTGAGCAGATAGGTCCCTGCGGGATTTAGCCCTGGCAGCAGAAAAAGCTCGCCATCAGGGGACTGGCTGATGCCTACGAGTCCACCGGCATCCAGCAGTGTGAAGGTGAATTCATTTGCCCGAATTGGGATGCCATTCAGGCGATCGTTGGCAGTAGCGATGCCGATAAAACCTTCATGGTTCAGCGGGAAGGTGCCGAAATCAATGTCTTGGGCTTCGATAAGGTTACTTACGACAAGAAAGAGTATTTGAGCCGTTCTACAGTTGGCCGGATTCGCTCGTTCACAGATTTCATAGCTGACGCTATAAGCGCCAGGAGGTGCTCCGGGCAGTATTTCAGGCACTCCAGCCGCATTTAGGCGGATAAAGGGAGGAGGGTTTAGCAGGCGGAAGGTGACACTTTCAGGCGACGCGACCACTCCGTTTACTTGATCATTTTCTAATATGCTGAAGGGAAGAAGCCGACCTCCACCGCTGGATGCCGGAAAGTTTCGGTAGTCGTCATCGGTGGCGATAAGGGCATTCGCAAGGGCTGGTAGGACGGAAGCCACATTATTTGTGGGATCGGGGTCATTGGTGGCAGCACTAACTTGAACTTCGTTTAGGTAATTTCCAGTGCTTCGGATGCGCGCTGTGACGCGCATGCGTACAGTGTCGCCTACCGCTAGGCTGTCCAGACGCCAGAAGGGCGCTGTGTAGGTGCCGCGTTCTGGCACTGCGCTAAGCAGGGCGAGGCCGGATCCTGGGTTCTCGCGCACCTCTATGGAGCTCGCAGTTTTCAGGCCTAGATTGGTTAAGATGATCTGAAAGGCTACTGTGTCGTTAACGGCAAGCAGCTGGTTAGGCTGTTCGAGGACTTTAGCTATGGCCAGGTCCGCGCAGTCCGATAGTCCGATGGTTCGGGTGAAGGTGGCGATGCTTCCGCTATTTCCACTTGTGGCGCCATTAGCGGGAAATTCCGTCATGGAGACGGAGCTGGTCACACCATTACGGCCTCCATTCACGGTTTTATTCGCATTATCCTGGCGGACATTTAGCAGGATTCGTCCACCGCCGCCACCGCCGCCCGGGCCTTCGGATTCCACGAGGAGTATCAGTTGGTCTCCCCCTCTACCTCCATTTGCGCTGAGGCGCAAACCGTTTTCCAGTCGGTCGGCTTGGACGACGATGGTTCCGCCTCCCCCTCCCCCGCCGGCTGCGTCGAGATGGGTGTTCCGTGTATTTCCTCCGGGCGCTCCATCTGCGGTGATGGTACCATTACCGGTTACTTGGTTCGCTAGTAGGAGGATAAAGCCCCCTCCAGCACCTCCATCACCTGCGGCGCTGTTATTTCCCTCCCCGGCACCGCCACCGCCACCTAGATAGGCGGTATTTTCAGGGTTTGTAAGTGCCAGGGGGCGTCCTCCTAGGCCGCCGACAGCATCGCGTTTCGCCCTGTTCCAAGGTGCGAATACATCTTGCGCAGGAATTCCTGGGGCGATAAAATTAGCGGGATAGGAGGGGCCATTCGTACAAGCGTCTAGATTTATATTTGTAAAGGTGTAGCCCCCATGTCCTCCACCGGAAGAATTGGTTAGGCGATTTCCATTTGCGATATAATTTGGGTCTAAAGCCCAGGCACCGGGGCTGCCACAGCTACCAAAATCATTCATGACACCGGCGCCGCGAAACCAGGCATCGGGATTTCCGCCATTCGAGCCACCTCCACCGCCGGCATTATGCGCATTCCCTCCGCCACCGCCATTGGCGATAGCGCCACGCCCGAACTGCCCTCCAAAGAGGGTGTTATAGCGCTCCCCCCAGCCGGCTACGCTTTCTCCTTTCATGGCCCCGCGTGCGGCGTTTCGGGTTTTTAAGGCCGTCCAGAAGCTGCTGTCAGCCGCTGAGGTGAGGTTATTGACGATGCCACCCCGAAATCCTGCACCGACGGCATTGATCTGGCCTTCGATCTCTACGTTATCGGCTTCCACGGCGATAACCCCTCCGCGGCGGCGTGCCATGGACTCGGGACTGCTGCCGGGGGCAAAGGCCTCTGCACCCCAAGGGATGGAGACGATTTCTGCTCCCGCGCTCACGCGCAAATTACGAAAACGGGGTACGCGGATGGCTTGAACGTTCGCATTCGCGACGTAGGTTTTTTCTACGCCACAGGTAAGTAAAACCAAGTTGCCCTGCACCTCAGAAACGACGACAAACTCGTAATTTCCAGCTCCATTCAACTGCGTGACACGTCCGAACTGCTGGATTTGTTCTACGGTATCGATTTCTGCCCCTTGTGCTTGGTACAGCATGATCAGGTCTCCCGGTGCTAGAGTGTTCGTAGCAAAAGTTCCCGCGGGTGTTTGGATATTTGGAGGTAGGTAAGGCACTGCATCGCGGTTCAGTTCGGATAAGTTTGCGACGCGTAGCTGGTTATCGCCTGGGCGTATATCTGAGGTGACGCGTGTGTAGCGATTTAGTAGGAAGCGTCCATTCGGTAATTCCAGAGTTTCAAGTGCCGTCTGTGCTTGTACCTGCTGACTAGAGTGTGTCGCGCTTCCAAGCCAAAGGCCGCAGCAGCTGATGAGGAAAAAAAGAAAAGACCAGCGGTTCATAGTTTGGGTGATGATTTGGGCGAAATAAAGCGGATTCTTGGAAGCATAAGTCCAGCTATTCGACGAAGCATTAAAAAAATCCGATAAACACAAAATTTACATAAAAGTAAGGATAAAAAAAAGCGGCTCATCCCGAGCCGCCTTAATTTTATGCTATTCCAAATGCTTTTCGTAGTGTATCTACATAGTTTAATTTCTCCCATGGAAAGAGTTCTACTTCGAGGGTCAACTCCTTTTGATCGGGTGTCCGGAAAGTTTTCGTTACGATTTCAGGCTCACGGCCCATGTGGCCATAGGCTGCGGTTTCCTCATAGATAGGATTGCGTAGGTTCAGCCTGCTTTCGATGGCATAAGGACGCATGTCGAAGATTTCGCTGATTTTCTGTGCGATTTCCCCATCGCTAAGCCCCACTTTCGCCGTGCCGTAGGTGTTAACATAAATGCCCATCGGCTTGGCTACCCCGATGGCATAGGAAACCTGTACGAGCATTTCGTCGGCTATACCAGCAGCTACGGCGTTTTTCGCGATGTGGCGTGTGGCATAAGCGGCGGAACGATCCACTTTAGAAGGATCCTTACCCGAGAAGGCACCTCCGCCATGTGCACCCTTTCCACCGTAGGTGTCTACGATGATTTTTCTGCCTGTGAGGCCTGTGTCGCCATGCGGTCCCCCGATCACGAACTTGCCTGTAGGGTTAATGTGATAGGTGATTTTATCTGTAAACAGCTTTTGATTTTCCGGCTTTAGCTGCGCTACCACGCGTGGGATCAAAAGCTCGATCATATCCTTCTTGATTTTAGCCAGCATAGTCGGTTCATCCGCGAAATCATCGTGCTGCGTCGAGATAACGATCGCCTCGATACGCTGTGGTACATTATCGTCACTGTATTCGATGGTTACCTGTGCCTTAGAATCTGGGCGTAGGTATTTTATGGCATCATGTTCACGACGCATGGCAGCCAGTTCCTTCAGGATTTTATGCGAAAGGTCGAGTGCCAGCGGCATGTAATTATCTGTTTCGCGTGTGGCATAGCCGAACATCATTCCTTGGTCTCCTGCCCCCTGTTCTTCCGGGTTTTCGCGATCGACTCCTTGGTTGATGTCAGGAGACTGCTCGTGGATAGCGGAAAGAACTCCACAAGAGTTTCCGTCAAACATGTATTCTCCCTTTGTGTAACCGATGCGGTTGATGACATTACGGGCGATTTGCTGTACATCTAAATACGTATCTGACTTCACCTCTCCCGCTAAAACTACCTGACCTGTGGTCACGAGAGTTTCACAAGCCACCTTTGATTTGGGGTCAAAGGCCAAGAAATGGTCAATAAGAGCGTCGGAAATTTGGTCAGCGATTTTATCAGGATGTCCTTCGGATACGGACTCCGAAGTAAATAAGTATGGCATAGGGTTCGTTTTACACGTAAATACTAAGGCTTTTCCTTACAGGGCGTAAATTTAGGAAAACTTCTTAACATAAGTAGTTTCCCTTCTGAAATACTCCCTGAACGGTTACTGCCTTTTCGGGCTTTCGTGAGGAGATTTCATTCAGTGCCTTAGGCAGCCTCCGTTAGAAATGTGTACCTTTGTAAGGATTAATGCTTAGCTTATGAACGAGAGGTATATGCAGCGCGGTGTCTCGGCTGCCAAAGAAGATGTGCATCGGGCCATTTCAGGCTTGGATAAAGGGCTTTTCCCGAAGGCCTTTTGTAAAATCGTGCCAGATGTCCTCGGCGGCGATCCGGACTACTGTAACATCATGCATGCTGACGGCGCAGGAACTAAATCCAGCCTGGCCTATCTCTATTGGAAAGAAACGGGTGACCTGAGCGTCTGGAAAGGAATCGCGCAGGATGCTATCATCATGAACATCGACGACCTGCTTTGTGTGGGTGCAGTCGATAATATTTTGGTTTCCTCTACCATCGGGCGCAACAAGCACCTGATTCCTGGAGAGGTGATCGAGGCGCTCATTCAGGGCACAGAAGAAGTGCTTCAGATGCTTCGTGCACATGGGGTGCAGGTCTTGCTTACGGGTGGCGAGACTGCAGATGTCGGCGACCTGGTGCGCACTGTCATCGTGGACAGCACCGTTACCTGTCGGATGAAACGTGCTGATGTGATCAGTAACGATCGGATAGCGGCAGGTAGCGTCATCGTAGGGCTGGCCTCCTATGGACAGGCCGACTACGAAACGCAGTATAATGGTGGAATGGGCAGTAATGGGCTCACCTCCGCCCGCCATGATGTTTTTCATCATGAGCTGGCAGCTAAATACCCGGAAAGTTTTGACCCCAGCCTTTCCGAAGACCTGGTCTATACAGGTTCCTTTCGTCTAACGGATCCACTGGAAGAGCTGGGTGTGGACCTGGGGCAGCTAGTCCTTTCTCCTACGCGTACCTATGCCCCCGTGATGGTGGAGGTGCTAAAAGAGTTTCGCAGCCAGATCCAAGGCATCGTGCACTGCAGCGGGGGTGCCCAGACGAAGGTGCTGCACTTTATCGAAGGTTTACACGTGATTAAAGACCACCTTTTCCCCACTCCCCCTCTCTTTAAGATCATACAAGAAGAAAGCGGCACAGACTGGCAGGAGATGTATAAGGTCTTCAACATGGGGCATCGCCTTGAACTGTATGTTCCTGAAGAAATAGCAGGAGACATCATCCGTATCAGTCAGTCCTTCGGGATTGAGGCGCAGGTGATCGGCCGCGTGGAGGCAGCCCCTGTCAAGCAGGTAACGGTGAAAGGCGAACATGGTACTTACCACTATTTCTAAATGTATTCGGTTTAACACGATAAAGGCCCTCGGGCCTTTTTTTAGGCATGAAAAAACAGCGCTCCATTTTATTCCATCTGCTTCGAAGCCTAGGCTTTATGTTGGGCTTCTTGTTGCTTCTGCTACTGGCGCTGCTTAGTCCCGTGGATCGGCAGGCCTTGGAGGAGACGGATTTTTATCAGCAGGCTTTACGTCTGGTGTCGGAAACAGAACTTTACGGCGACGAAGGGGATTTAGAAGCGGCCTGGGGCCAAATTTCCATGACCTCGGAGGTGCCCGTAGCGCTGCTGGGCTACCGGTCACGGGGGCCTTATACCTTCGTCGCCGACTCTACTTACCTTAGGGGCTTACTATTTCGTGCAGGCAGCCGGGAAGTTCTTTGGCTGAACTTTGAGCTGATGCTGGTTCACCCGCACTTGGCAGAAAAAATCGCTACCCAGGTGCGCGCCGATAACCCAGAGCTGCAGTTGTTTTTTTCGGCCACGCATACCCACAGTGGGGCAGGCGGCACGGTGCCGGGGTTGGCGGGCAAGTTTGCCTTTGGGGGCTATGATCCTGCTTTTGTTGCCTTTTTGCAGGCGCAGAGTGAGAAGCTCTACCAGCAGCTAAGGGAGCAGCTGGCACCGTATACATTGGCCTACGGCCAAAAGGCCCTGCCGGACTTCGTCGTCAACAGGGTTTTTCCGGAGGCGGAGGTAGATCCTATGCTGCGTCAGGTTCAGCTTCGTCAGGAGGCAGATACGCTGGATATGCTGTATTTTCAGGCACATCCCACGCTTTTGCCTTCGGATTATATGGGGCTATCGGGGGATTATCCGGGGCTCCTGGTGCAGCATGTGTCGGCACAGAAGCACCGACAGGCGTTTTTTTTAGCGGGGCCGGTGGGCAGTCATGGGGCGGGCGTAGAGGAGCGCAGTCGGCAGGCGATGGAGCGGTATGCGCATGCGCTCAGCCAGGCAGTACTTCATGTTCCCGTGCAGGAGGTCGCGGCAGGGGCCTTGCAGGTCATGGATTTTCCGCTGCCCCTGCGTGCGCCTCAGTATCGAATCCATCGGCATATTAGTTTACGCCCCTGGGTGTTTCGCTGGCTTTTTGGTGATGTGGGTGCGCGGGTACAGGCGATGCGGCAGGGCGCCTGGTTGCATGTCAGTTTACCTGCGGAGGTTTCGGGCATGCTGATGCCGACTTGGGCGCGCTACGCAGAGGAGCGAGGACTGCTGCTGACGCTTTCTTGTTTTAATGGAGGCTACACAGGATACGTGACGGTAGATGCCTGGTATGATTTGCCGGTGTATGAGGCACGTGATATGTCATGGTTTGGACCGGATCAGGCGGCTTACTTCGATGCGCTTATGCGTGCGCTGATCGATCGGATGGCAGCCGAGCAGGGCTAAGTGTTTTTTTAGGTGCTCCTGGAGGTTCCTCATGAAGGCGATGGGGGGGACTTGTGTGCCCTTTGTCCCTCCGGGACGTCAAAAAAAGCACCACTCAAGGAGGTGAGGGCAGATAAAAGGAAGAAGAGAAGGGAGAAGGCCACCGCCACGGGGGTATCGATGGCCAGGTAGTCTGGGCTATAGATGAAGACCAGCTCGCGGGCACCTACTCCGCCGATGGTTAGGGGTAAAACTGCTACCATGGAGGAGAGTAAAAAGACAAACTGATAGGGCAAGTGGCCGTCTGGAATGCCTAGGGCCAGGAGGAGGGCGTAGACGCTGCCCAGCTGGGCGATTTGACCGCCAAAGGAATAGGCATTTGCGGACCAAAAGCTGCCGATAAAGGGGATAAAAAATAGGCGATGGGCGCCGTACCAAAGGGGGAGTAACAGGAGTGCTCCTGCCCCGAGCAAGTAGGGTGTAGCGGGCAGGAGGCGGCTTAGGGGTTCGAGCAGGCCAAAGCCCAGCAGGAAGAGAAGGCCGAAGATGGCCACAAGTCCCCCCAGTCGGTCTAGGAGTGTGGCTTGGAGAAGGTGTCGCAAGCTTGTCTGCCCGGATTTTTTTAAGAGATATACTTTGTAGCCATCTCCACCGATGCCTCCAGGAAGGAATAGATTGTAAAACATGCCGATGGCATATAGGCGCAAGTTGTCGGCGCGGTTTATGGGAATCTGAAGGGCTCGGTAGTAATCATGGAGGCGGAAGGCGGTGAGGACTTTGCTGGCGATAAACAGCAGCCAAGCGAGAAGGAGGTAGCCAGGGTGAAGCTGGCGCAAAAGGCCCCCTAGCGCTGCGGTGTCGATTTTGCGGAAAACGAGGTAGAGCGCCAGGGCGGTGAGGGCCAGCTTGAGGATAAGTTTAAACGCTTTCGTGTTCACCCTGATAGACGGCTTTAATGCGGTAGGTTTTCTTGTCTTGAGATTCGAAGTAGGTGCGGATGATGACCTCTGCGATGAGTCCGGTAGTGATCAGCTGGATACCCCCGATAAAGAGGATAAAGCCAAGTAGGAGCATGGGTCTGCCCCAGATGTCTTCTCCCGCGATCTTCAGGGCGAGCATGTAGATATTAATCAAAACGCCAATGAACAGAGCCAGCAGACCGAAGGAGCCGAAGATATGAATGGGACGTAAGAAATATTTCTGAAAGAACAGCATTAAAATAAGGTCTGCCATCACTTTAAAGGTGCGGCTAAGTCCATATTTAGAAGTGCCGTGGATGCGTGGGTGATGTTTGACATCGACTTCGGTCATACGGGCACCCTCTTGTTTGGCTAATACGGGGATAAAGCGGTGCAGTTCGCCATACAAGCCCATGTTTTGTGCGATGTGGGCTCGGTATACTCTAAGCGTGCAGCCGTAATCGTTTAAGTATACTTTGGTAGTATTTCGGATGATCCAGTTGGCGATTTTACTGGGGATTTTTCGCAGCACGAAGCCATCCTGGCGATTTGCACGGCGGCCAGCGACCACGTCCCAGTCTTCTTCCATGGCTTTTTTTAGCATGCCGGGGATGTCTGAGGGGTCGTTTTGGAGGTCGCCATCCATAGTGGCGATGTAGGCACCTGTAGCCGCATCGATTCCTGCGGCTAGTGCGGTGGTCTGTCCGTAGTTTTTATTAAAAATGAGCAGGCGGGTGCGGCTATTGGCGTATTTTTTTACTTCTTCTACGGTGCGGTCGGTGGCGCCGTCTTCTACTAAGATAACTTCATAGTCGATCCCCTCTAGAGCCGTGTAGGTTTGGGCTAACAGTGGCTGGATGTTATCCTCTTCATTATATACGGTAATGACAACTGACAGGGTGGGGCTTTTCATAAAACAAAATTTTCACAAAACAAGATGTGGGCGAATGAAGCGCAAATATAGCAATTAATTCCTGGCTATACTGCTGAAGTTGGAGCCGTGCTTTGTGTGGCTGCTGTCAATAGGTTTTGGTATCGAATTCCTGGATGTGGATGAGGTTTTCGAACACCCCGATCTGGAAGTGGTGCAGTATCTCTCCACGGTAGCGGATGGGGAAGGAGCTGAGGTGCTGTACGTGTTCAAACCCCGCATGAACGGCAGGCTGAATCGCTGCGGCCCGTGTTAGGTAAATACCGATGGCTTCCTGTCCTTCATACTGCTCTATTCCAGGCCAGAGATCGAATTGGTTCATTCTCCTGCCCATGTTGATGACGTAGGTTTGCGGCTGTTGGCGCAAATAAAACGCCATAGACGAGGCGGTGTGGTAGTCATCACTAAAGACGAAGTAGGGTTTTCCGGGGTTTTCGGAGAGGAGGCGATCCACTTCTTCGGCCAGGCTTTCATAGCCAGCCAGGCGTTTAAATGGGTCTTTGGCCGGGGGAACGAGGCGATTCCAGGGGCTCTCTGTATTTTTTTGGAGTGGGAGCAAGAATAGGGTGTAGAGCAGCAGGGTGTTGAGTGCGAGTGCGCCATAGGTGTAAGACCTCCACTTTGGCGCTCTGCGCCCGATGCTGCGGAGGATAAGAATCGGGATCGGGAACCAGGCGAAGGCGGGCCAGTTCACATAGACGGGTTTCTGTATGGCGATGAGTAGGAAAAGGACCCAGGTGATGCTACTGCTGTAGAGTAGGAAGCGTAGGGAAGGGGATTTTTCGTAACGGAGGTCTTTCAAGGCAAGCGCGAGCAGGGGCAGGTAAAAGGGGGAGAAGAAGCCCAGCTGCCCACCGATGTACTCACCCAGTCGGGCAAGGAGTGAAGGGCCTGTGCTGGTACCCGCCACACCGCCGAGGGTGCCGACATGACGAAAGGTTACGAAATCATTTTGGAGGTTCCAGTAGAGTACAGGGATGAGGGAGAGCAGGCTGATGCCGAGCATGAGGTAAGGGCCTGGTTTTTTCCAGGTACCCGGTGCCTGCAGGGTCATGAAGAGTGCCCATGTAGGAAGGAGGAGCACCATAATGTTTTTTGAAAGTATGCCGAGCAGCAGGCAAAGTCCGAGTGCGGCCCAGTTTTTCAGGACAGGCTGTTCGATTGTTTTAACCGAAAGATAGAGTCCGAGAGTCCAGAAAAAGTACAGGGAGGAGTCGGTGGTGTGGAACAGGGAGGCGATGTGAAGGAAGGGGCTGCAGAGCAGCAAGAGGCTGGCGATAAACGCTTGTTTCGGGCTTAGGAAGCGCAAGGCTAGGCGGTAGAAGATAAGGAGGGTGGCGGCATGGAAGAGGAGGGCATTGGCCTTTATGGCCCACCAGGTATCTCCGAGAAGCGCGCTGCTGAGGGCATTATAGAGCGCGATAAGGAGTGGCTTGGAGTAGTAGTTCCAGTCGAGGTGTTTCGACCAGAGCCAGTATTGGGCTTCTTCTGTGAAAATGGAGAGGCCGCTGAAAGCGAAAAAGGCAATTTTAAGCAGGGAGCTGATGACGATGGTGAGCAGGAGGAGGCGAAAATAGGGAGAGTTTTTCTGGTCCATGGGTTTAAATTTTCCCAAAGGTCGAAAAAAAAGCCTCCGGAAGGGAGGCTTTTGTAGAAAAAATGGGTGATGTAGCAGTGTAACGTTACTGTCTGGCCAGCACAGCTTTTTCTTTAAACTTTTTGATTTGACGGCGGAGGCCTTCTATGGCATCATCTGCTGCTGCCTCGAAAGAGTCTGCCTGACTTTTGGCGAAGAGCTGTTTTCCAGGGACGTTTAGTTTAATTTCTATTAATTTATTTTCATTGTTTTCGTTTTTGTCTAGTCTCATAAAAACTTCACCGTCGATGATGCGATCATAGAAAGTGTCCAACTTATCGGCTTTTTTCTGAACGAAGTCGATTAATTTTTGATCGGCATCGAAATGAATGGAATGCATTTGAAGTTTCATAGTATTCAAATTTAAGTTAAACGTATATTAAGCTTTAGGATGTGCTTGATCAAACACCGCCTTTAGTTTCTCGATAGCATTATGGGTATAGACCTGTGTAGCGGCGAGTCCGCTGTGACCGAGGAGTTCTTTTACGGCATTTAGGTCTGCCCCTTTATTTAAGAGATGGGTCGCGAAAGTATGCCGCAGCACATGGGGGCTTTTCTTCGTGGTCTGAGCCACGTGGTGGAGGTAGTGCCGAACAATGCGGTAAACTTTCATGGGATATAGTGGTTCTTTTGTATTCTTAACGATAAAATAATCACTCTTATTGATATTCGAAAACGTTTTTTCGTATTCTTTTTTATACAAAATTAAATTCCCTAAAAGTGGATTAGGTATAGGTATAATTCGTTCTTTTTTTCTTTTACCAAATACTTTTAGCTGCTGCTCTGGGATCGAAATGGATTCCCAGCGTAAGCTGAGCAGCTCGGAAAGTCGGATACCGGTATAGTAAAGAGTAGCTAGAAGCGTATAGTCGCGCTTACCTTCGAAGGTATCTGGAAAGGGAAGTTCATGGAGCAGGCTCTCCATGCCGGCATCGGAAATGAATTCGGGTAATTTCCGTGCTGTTTTTAAGCTTTGAAGCTTCAGGGTGGGGTCACTGCTGATCAGGTTTTCTCGAAGACAGAAGTGGTAAAAGGATTTTAGTGTAGCGATTTTTCTGTTGACACTTCGGGCCTGAATCCCGCTATCCACGATGTGAATGATGAAGGCGCGCAGCTCGCGATGACTGCAGTGAGTAATGGACTGCTCCGGGTAGTATTCTTCCAGAAACTGCCCTAGCTGCTTGAGGTCTGTCGCATAAGCCGTACACGTATGTGCGCTGTAGCGTTTTTCGTAGATGAGGTGATTCAGAAAGCTGTCAACCATGCCATACGGGTTAATTCTTTCCTTAAGGTAGTGCATTTCGGGCAGAAATCCTACTTCTTTAGCAAGGCATCAGGTGGGCTAAGGGCCGTAGTGGGTGGTAAAAGTTTCAGCGCTAAGAGAATGGAATTAGGAAAAAAGAAACGCACGACTCTGGAGTGTTTCCTGAATCGTGCGTAGGTGTTCGTCTTATAGAAAAACTTACTGGCCTGCTTCGGTTTGAAGACGCTGCTTGTAAGCCGCTTTGATGACTTGATCTCTTCTTTTTACAGAAGGTTTCACAAAATGCTGACGCGCTCTTAGTTCTCTAATAGCACCTGTTCTGTCGAACTTCTTTTTAAAACGCTTCAGCGCTTTCTCGATAGACTCGTTTTCTTTTACGTTTACTACGATCATATGTATACACCTCCTTTCAGCTTGCAAAGGTAGTGAAAAGGATTTATTCCCCAAAGGTTAAACCAGTATAATATGCTAAATCCTTTCGGGAAGTGGAAATAAGTGGATAGCCGTTCGACCCAAGCACCCTTTCGCATTAGGGCTTAGTAGGGCGAAAAAAAGAAAGCGCGTAAGTAAAAAAGAACCTTTCACTTACGCGCTCCTATCGCCTGCCCACTAGGGGTGTGGCTAGTTGTTTAACGGTGTTCCTGTTATTAGGAAAGCACTTTTTCTACGAGAAGAACGATTTTATTATCTTTCACTTCTACGACCCCTCCATCTACGACCATGCTGGCTTTGCCCGCAGGGCCACTGTATGCCACTACCCCTTTCGCGAGTGCGGAAACGATAGCAGCGTGATTTTGGAGGACCTGAAAGGAACCATTTGCTCCTGGGAAAGTAGCTTCTGTTACTTGACCTTCAAAGATTTTTTTATCAGGTGTTACGATTTCAAGTTGCATCATGCGGATTCCTTATTTTACTTCAGCGAGCATTTTCTCCCCTTTGGCGATGGCATCTTCGATACTACCTACGAGGTTAAAGGCTGCTTCGGGTAGGTGATCTAACTCACCATCCATGATCATGTTAAATCCTTTGATGGTGTCTTTAATGTCTACAAGAACTCCTTTAAGGCCTGTAAACTGCTCCGCTACGTGGAAAGGCTGAGAAAGGAAACGCTGTACACGGCGCGCACGATGTACCACTAGCTTATCTTCTTCCGATAATTCTTCCATACCGAGGATGGCGATGATATCCTGAAGTTCTTTATAACGCTGTAAGATTTCTTTCACGCGCTGGGCACATCCGTAATGCTCGTCTCCGAGGATGTCTGGAGATAGAATTCGGGAAGTGGAATCCAAGGGATCTACAGCAGGGTAAATACCTAACTCAGCGATTTTACGTGATAGTACGGTGGTAGCATCGAGGTGAGCGAATGTAGTCGCTGGCGCTGGATCTGTTAAGTCATCTGCAGGTACGTAAACAGCCTGAACCGAAGTAATAGAGCCATTTTTCGTAGAGGTAATACGCTCCTGCATGGCACCCATTTCCGTCGCTAGCGTCGGCTGATACCCTACCGCAGAAGGCATACGTCCTAAAAGCGCGGATACCTCAGAGCCGGCCTGCGTAAAGCGGAAGATGTTGTCGATGAAGAAAAGAATATCTTTTCCTTGGCCATCACCCTCACCATCGCGATAATATTCTGCAAGCGTTAGACCTGTCAAGGCTACCCGAGCACGCGCCCCAGGAGGCTCGTTCATCTGACCGAATACGAAGGTCGCTTTAGACTCTTCTAATTTCTTTAGGTCTACTTTAGAAAGATCCCAACCTCCTTCATTTTCTAGGCTGTGCACGAAATCATCACCATAGGTTACGATTCCTGACTCGATCATCTCACGCAGAAGGTCATTTCCTTCACGGGTACGCTCTCCTACACCGGCGAATACAGATAAACCAGAGTACGCTTTCGCGATATTATTAATGAGTTCCTGAATCAATACCGTCTTTCCTACTCCGGCACCTCCGAACAATCCAATTTTACCCCCTTTCGCATATGGCTCGATTAGGTCGATAACTTTAATCCCTGTGTAAAGTACCTCAGTGGATGTAGACAGGTCTTCAAATAAAGGCGCAGAGCGGTGAATAGGTAGACGTTTGGTGTTTTCTACTTGAGGAAGCCCATCGATCGCCTCACCTACTACATTAAAGAGACGCCCTTTGATACCTTCGCCAGTAGGAACAGAAATAGGGCCTTCTAAATCCTTCGCCTCCATGCCGCGCACCATGCCCTCAGAAGAGTCCATCGCGATCGTTCTCACGCGGTTCTCCCCTAAGTGCTGCTGCACTTCTAAAACCACTTTTTGACCGTTCTCCTTTACTACCTCGAGGGCGTCCAGGATGTTAGGTAATTTTCCCCCTTCAAAGGAGATGTCCACCACTGGACCAATTACCTGCGTTATCTTACCAATATTTGCCATTTTAATGTATTGATGTAAAAAAGGAATGACGTGTTTTTAAACTCGCATGCAAAATTAATTATAAAAGCTTAATGCGAAAGGATATGGCCGTAATAAATACGGAATTGTTTCTAAACAGGGGGGTTAACTTGGTCAATAGCTATACAAAAGAGGACTTCTGGAAAAATTTTATACTTCTTCTCCATTTTTTAGCCGCCACACACTATGGGTACAGCGTCTCTATCCTTTGTGCCTAGTAGGTCCAATCCCTGTACGACAGTATGCTTGATTTTCTGAAGGTGTCATTGATCGTGCTTGCTTAGGTCCCAACTGTCAAAAGTCGATTCCGGCTACGTAAAGAGGGAGTTTAGGTTTATATTTTTCTCCATTTTTTTTACCAGATAAACCCCAATAAATCTGCCATTTACCTCTTAAATGGCTTCTTAAATCCAATAGATTTTTTCAATTAATACTTATTTGGATTTAATCTAAACACACTGCATCTTTGCATTATTAAAATTAAATCTAAATAAATGAGAGGGCTTTGGATTGTATGCTTTTTGTTCCTTTTGGCCTGCGGCCAAAACCAACCCGCAGAGCAACTGGGGGAGGGAAAGGCGATCGGAAAACTGATTACTGCGGGTGGAACGGTTACTGAGATCGTGCATGCTTTAGGGTATGGGGAGCACATTATCGCAACGGATATCACCTCTACCTATCCGAAAGAGATGCAGGAGCTCCCTAGTATCGGTTATCGTAATCAAATTAAAGCGGAGGGGATATTAGCGCTCGGGGCGGATATGCTCCTGGCGGAGGAAGGGTATCTCACCGATGATGTCGTTTCGCAGTTGGAAGCCACGGGAATTAAGTTGGCATTTTTTGCGAAGCCGAAACATGTGGAGGAGACTTATGCGGCCATCGCTCAGATAGGGGATTTTCTAGGAGCGGCTGATAAGGCGAAAGCATTGCAGGCGACTTTGAAGGAGGGGGAGAAGACTTTAGCAGCTTTTCTCAAGCAGCAGGAGGAGCGAGAGGCTCCGCGGGTGCTGTTTATCATGGCGCGCGGGCCGGAGACGGTTTTTATAGCGGGAAAAGACACCTTTGCGGAAAATATGATACGCATGGCAGGAGCAGAGCCGGCCGCTTTAGGTTTTCAGGACTTTGTTCCGCTAACGCCCGAAGCGCTCTTGGAAATAGACCCTGATTACATCCTGTTGTTTGACTCAGGCATTCAGGCTATGGGCGGTCGGGAAGGTCTACGTAATATCCGTGGCATGGAGCATCTTCGGGCCTACACCTCGGGAAATATACTGGCCTTTGATGGACACTACTTATCAGGATTCGGTCCGCGCGTAGCGCAGGCGGCTTTAGAACTGGCGGAAGCCACTTACCCTGCAAATTGATATGAAAACACTACGCGCTACCGATACGAAATCTTATCAAGCCGCTCGCTTTTTCGCTGTGCTAGGCTTGGCGCTACTGTTCATGCTTCTTTTTAGCATGGCGCGTGGAGCCTACGGGATAGATGCAGAGCGTATGTGGGCGGTGTTTTTACAGGGTATAGGTATCGAACATCATGCATTTAAGGCGCAGGATCTACACGTTTTAGTACATCTTCGCCTTCCGAGGGTGCTCTTGGCTTCCCTAGTGGGGGGAGGCTTAGGGATAGCGGGGGCTTCCCTTCAGGGGCTTTTTCGGAACCCGCTCGTAGAGCCCGGCTTGATCGGTGTAAGCGCAGGTTCGGCATTATTTGCTGTCATTTTGATCGTATTTGGTCCGCTAATTCCTTTGGTGGCAGCAGTACCGATCCGTTTTCTACTTCCACTGGCGGCCTTTTTAGGGGGGCTCCTGGTCACTTTCCTCGTCTATCGGCTGGGAAGCCTGGGCGGCAAAACCGATATCTCCCTGCTGATCCTAGCGGGGGTGGCGCTAAATGCGCTGGCAGGTGCTCTAATCGGGCTCGTGATCTATTATGCGGACGATGCGGCGCTGCGCAATTTTACCTTCTGGAGTCTAGGAGATGTAGGGGGCGCCAACTGGGACAAGTTTCAGCTCGCTTTCCTCTTTATGGTTCCGGCTATGGCCTTGATCCTCAGTCAGTATAAGGCTTTAAATGCCTTGGCGATCGGGGAGCAGGAGGCCTTCCATATGGGGATAGATGTACAGCGTGTGAAAGGAATTTTGCTGCTCTGCAGCGCCCTGATCGTAGGAACTGCCGTGGCATTTACGGGCACCATCGGCTTCGTGGGGCTTATCGTTCCCCACCTCATCCGCATGTGGCAAGGGGCCGATCATCGTCTGGTCTTAGGGGGTTCCTTCTTACTCGGAGCCTTATTGCTCACACTGTCGGATCTGCTCGCGCGTACGCTGGTGGCGCCTGCTGAACTTCCGATCGGCATCATCACAGCCCTCCTCGGGGCGCCTTTTTTTATTTATTTGATTATGCAAGTAAAACGTACCACATCATGTTAGAAGCGAAGGGGATAAGTGCTCATATAGGTGGGCGGACTATCGTCCATCAGGTAGATGTTCGGTTCAGTCCAGGGAAATTTTCGGTGATTTTAGGTCCGAATGGTGCGGGAAAGTCCACCCTTTTCGGCCTATTGTCTGGGGATCAGGCTTGCGCCAAAGGGGAGGTCTTGTATAATGCTCAGCCGCTCCGTGGGTTGAAGGCAAAAGCCCTCGCACGCGTACGCGCGGTCATGCCGCAGCATAGCACACTGACCTTTCCCTTTCGGGTACAGGAAGTGGTCGAACTGGGCTTGCTGGCAAGTGAAAGCCGTCGTGGCCAAGAACGAGTAGAAGAAGCGATGGAGGCGTGTCAGGTCCTCCATTTCCGCGATAAATTTTACAATCAACTATCGGGTGGTGAGCGGCAGCGGGTGCAGCTGGCACGTGTGCTGACGCAGCTCTTGGAGCCGCAGCCCTTTCCGCGCTACCTGCTGCTGGATGAGCCTATTTCTTCGATGGACATCGCCCAGCAGCATCATATCTTGCATCTACTTAAACGCATGCGGCAGGGTAATATCGCTGTAATAGCGATTTTACACGACTTGAGCTTGGCAGCCAACTACGCCGATGAGGTCGTACTCCTAAAAAAAGGGGAGCTGCTCGGTCAAGGGAGCACTGCGGAGATGATGACCAGCGCGCGTCTGGCCGAGCTCTTCGATCATCCTATCGAAGTAAGCCGCCAGGACATGGGCATGCTGTCTGTGCATAGCATCCCCCACACAGTTAAAAATTGGAATAAAAATTTAGCATAAGATACTATGGAAACGACGATTAAAACGCCTAACACGCCTAACACGGAGGCATTAAAGCAGGCTTGGGCCGAATTGAAAGCAGCTTCACCCCAACTGCGTATTCGAGATGCCGCGGCACAGCTGGGCGTATCCGAACTGGAGCTGCTGACGACGCAATTAGGAGAAGGTGTGACCCGCTTAACTGCTGCTTTCGATGAGCAGTTGAAACAATTTCCAACTTTCGGAAGGGTGATGGCGCTCACGCGTAATGAGGGTTGTGTGCTTGAGCACAAAGGTCCTTTTCAAAAAATCACCTTGCATGGTGCTATGCCCCAGGTTGTGGCTACGGTCATCGGCCCTATCGAGCAGCGTGTCTTTTTGTCGGGCTGGAAATATGGTTTTGCCGTAGTGCAGGATAGCCCGCGGGGGGTAATGCGTAGCTTGCAGTACTTCGATGGAGAAGGACAGGCCGTCTTGAAGGTTTTTATGCAGTCGAAGTCTAACTTAGATGCTTTTGATGATTTCGTGGCGACCTATGCAGCGGAGGACCAGGGTGAGGACTTTGCGCTAGCCCCTTATCCCACCCCTGTTTACGCGGAGGAGATCGACGTTCCAGCTTTCCGCACGGCATGGGAAAACATGAAGGATACCCATGACTTTTTCGGCATGCTGAAGACCTTTAATGTACATCGTCTGGAGGCTTTAAAACTGATCGGCAAGCCATGGGCTTATCCCGTGGACCGACTAGAAGCGGTGCGCACGATTTTACAAGAGGCTGCGGCGCAGCAACTGCCCATCATGATTTTTGCAGGCAACAGGGGCAATATCCAGATTCATCAGGGTAAGGTAAAAAATATCAAGCAGTTTGGCACTTGGCTGAACGTTATGGATCCTGATTTCAACATGCACCTGAACGAGGAGCAAGTAGCTTCCGCCTGGGTGGTGCATAAGCAAACGACAGATGGATTGGTCTCCTCTGTGGAGCTTTTTGATGCTACCGGAGAGATGATCGCACAGTTTTTCGGCTTACGCAAGCCGGGTCTGGCTCAAAACGAGACGTGGAAAAAAATAATTGATAGCTTGGTTTAATGTTGTGGAAAAGAGCGGGTGGCTTTCACCCGCTTTTCTTGAGGCTTATGTGTAGATTTAATCTAAATAAAATCAATTTATGGGTTTTCATTTTCCATTTGGTTTTTCTATCGACTCTATTGCCGGCTGCTGCTGAGGGGCTGACAAGGGTGCAGGTAAAGGATCAGAAGGGAGCGGGAATACCCTTTGCTACGATACGGCTAGAATCTGGCGGTGGCGTGGTGACGGATGAAAATGGTGAAGCGGAGATTTTATTAGAACAGGTAGCTGCTCGTGTAGAGGTGTCTGCGGCAGGTTTCGAACCGCTTAAAGTGCGCATAGACTCTAGCCGAGCGTCTGTGGAAATTCTCCTCAAGGAGCGTATCTCGGATTTAGAGGAAGTGGTCGTCACGGGAAATTTCGAAGCGCAATCTGCGCGGCAGTCGGTTTATCAGGTGCGCAGCATCGACAAGGCGGTCATCCAAAAGCGTGCGGCTGGAAACATGCAGGAAGTGCTAAATACAGAATTAGGTATTCGTTTTTCTCAGGATAATGCGCTAGGGGCGAGTAACTTGGAATTAAATGGCCTTTCCGGCCAAAACGTTAAAATCCTCATTGATGGGGTGCCGATGGTAGGTCGGCAGGGGGTGTCGAATGAGATTAACATCAATCAAATCGACATCAATCAAATCGAACGGATCGAGATCGTAGAGGGTCCTATGTCCGTCATTTACGGTGCAGACGCCTTAGCGGGTGTGATTAACATCATTACCAAGGCAGGTTCGGGTAGCTTGCAGCAAAACCAGTGGACGCTTTCTGCACGTCTTCAGGAGGAGACTGTCGGCACCGAGTATCAGCCTTTCTTCGGCCGTGGGAATCACCTCCGCAGCATCAGTGGTGCGGGTCGTTTCGGCTCGATCGGCTTTAATGCTGGCATCTCATCTAATAGTTTTGGCGGCTGGCGGGGGGACTTCGAGGGCAGGCAGTTTGACTGGTTACCGCGCGAGCAGTTTTTCGCGAATGCGGGCCTGAACTACACAAAGGGGATCCTTACCCTAGATTACCATGTGGATTATATGCTGGAAGATATTTTCTCACCAGGGCCCGAAAGTCGTTTGGAGTGGATCGATCAAAACTTCATTACCAACAGACAGATGCATCGCTTAAACGGTGCTTTAAACTTGCCTGGTCGTTTTAAACTTTCTTGGCAAGGTGCCTATACCCATTTTACACGGGATACGGAGGTAACTGTCACCAATGTCCGCACGGGGGAGCGCTTTCTTTCTCAGGCACCTGGTGCTCAAGCTCGCCTCTTGTATAATGGCTTGACCTGGAGGATGCTAGGGAGCTGGCAGGTACATGATAAGTTGAACATCCAGCCCGGTATCGACATAAATGTGGAAGATGGTGTCGGGGATCGGATTTCAGAAAATGAGGGCATCGGTGACTATGCAGCCTTTTTGTCGGCTGAGTGGAGTCCGACGCCTCGCATAAAAATTCGTCCTGGAATTCGCAGTGCTTATAATACTGCTTTTTCTCCCCCGCCTTTCATACCTTCCCTTAACACCAAATTTATTTTGAGGGAGGGATTGGATTTCCGTTTGGCTTACGCCAAAGGGTTCCGTGCTCCTTCCATCCGAGAGATGTATTTCGATTTCTTTGACGCCAGTCATAGTATTCGCGGTAATCCTGACCTGCAGGCAGAAATTTCGGACGCCTTTAATGGATCCTTGCAGTACCAGAATTATCAGTTCTTCGGGTGGAAAAGCACGTCTAATCTGAGCTTCTTTTATAACGATGTGCGGAATCAGATCGCTTTTGGTGTAGATCCTCGGGATGTGCGTATCACGACTCTATTTAATGTGGAGCGTTTCCGCACGACGGGCTGGCTCTTTACGCAGAGTTTTAGCAAGGGGGCGGTGAGCGGAAATGTAGGATATTCCCGGATTGGTCGATTTAACCGTATCGGCCAAGGGGTGGAGGGCTTGATGCTTCCAAGTTTTGTCTGGGCGAATGAGGTGACGGCAAATCTGATGGTGCAGCTGCCGATCTGGGATCTGGGGCTAAATGTGTTTTACAAGTATAACGGAGCCCTTCCGGGATTCGAGCAGACGGTGGATAGCACAGCGGAGAATCCGGAATTTCGAGAGATTTTACTGGAAGGCTTCCACTGGATGGACCTTACCTTAACCAAGCCGATAGGCACACACTTGATGCTCACGGGCGGTGTCCGAAATATGATGGACATCGGTCGAATCAATAGCACAGCCCAAAACGGTGGTGCACATGGAGGGGGGCCAGAGCGTCCGATGGGCTATGGCCGCTCCTATTTCTTAGGCATAACTTATCAATTCAATAAAAAATAAGCAATTATCGTATGAAGTATTTACCGTACGTACTTTCTGCCATGGTGGCAGGAGTACTCAGTGTGTCTTGTAGCGAGGAAAACAATCCAGTGGTGGCGGTGGAGCCTACCGCGGAAGAAGGTTTTATCGAAATTAATGGTGGAGGCGCTAGCTTCCCGAACATGGTTTTCGTGAATTTAAGTGAAGAGGAGCAGGTAGCTGTGCCGCGTGAAAGTTGGGACTTAAGCTTCACGAATGGGAGCGGTTTCGAGGTGCTGATAAATGGTACTACTGGAGCTATGGCGTATCCTACGGGCAAGCAAACCTTCGAAGAAGTGGAAGCTGAAACGATGGAAATGCTGCGCACAGAAGGCAAGTTGGTGTTAGACTTTAACAATATGGTAAGTCGACGTTATGTGGATGATCCCAATAATCCATGGAGGAATGGAACGGCGATACAGCCAGTTTCGGCGAATAGTTTGGAAAACCAGGTATACATCTACAGCCGTGGAGAAAGTGGTGCTGCCGAGCGTCCCTGGGTGTTACTGCGTGTAGATCGTGAGTCGAATGCATATAGGCTAACATATAAAGAAATGGGGGGAGCCGAGCGCAGCGCGGTTATCGCGAAGGGATCAGACACGCACATGAACTACTTCTCATTTACCACTGATGCAGTGGTGGAAGTGGAGCCAGCACGTAAAAAGTGGGATTTTGTTTGGACTGCGGGCACAAATGAGATCAGGTTTCCTGCGGGAGAAAATGGCATCATCGCCTATTTCTTTCAGGACCTGGTGCTCCATAACATCCAGAGTGAGGTAGGGATAGCGATGGTCATGGAGGAGGCTATTCCCTACGAAGATTTTGCAGCCTCTGACCTGACGGGCTTAAGCTTAACAACTGATAACCGCTTAGCTATGGGAGCTAACTGGCGTGGTGGTGGAGGTCCTAATCAGGCTCCTACTATGCTTGATGATCGGTATTTCATCGTAAAAGATGCGCAGGGAAATCATTATAAGTTGCGCTGGGTATCCCTCACTCGAGATGGGGAGCGCGGCCGTCCTTCCTTTGAGTATGCTCTCGTACAGGCAGCCGAGTAGATAGATTAGGCTACCTGATGGAAATTTTATAAGGTTTTGCCTGACGGCAAAGAGCTGGTAATTTCACAAACCCAGAAGCAAGTAGTAGCTTAGCTTCTGGGTTTTTTGTTGGCTAGTATAGCCTTCTTGTATTTGACTGAATGAATCCCTTCGCTCACTGGAAATTAAATGGATCCGTGCTGGCTCCATCTACCAAGCTCACCTCGTAGGTTTCAAGGGGGCGTGAAAACTGCTGCTTATAAGCTTCTTTGCATGCTTGAATAACTGTATCTTTTTCGGATTTATGAATTAAGTTCAGTGTATTTCCACCGAAGCCACCCCCCATCATCCGGGCTCCTAGAACGGGAGCATAATCTTCGGTTAGGGCAACCAAAAAATCTAATTCAGAGCAGCTTACTCCATATTTCTTCGATAGTCCTGCATGAGAAGCGTACATAAGGTTCCCGAAACTTATAGCATCACCTGTCTGTAAGCAGGCATAACTTTTTAAGACCCTATCGTTTTCTTCTAACACAAACATGCAGCGATCAAAGATGAGAGGATCACAGTGATTTTTAAAGGGTAAAAACTCCCTGATGCTTACAGCACTCAAGGCGTCGATACCGGGTATACTCTTTTGAATCATTTTTAACCCGATGCTACACTCCTGCTGTCTCATATTATAGGCAGATTCAGCTAGATTATGCTTTACTCCTGTATCGAAGAGAACGAACTGATAATTCTCTAGCTGACAAGGAACCCATTGATGCTGAATGGTTCGGCAGTCGAGTAAAAGTGCCTGTTGGCTTTTACCAAACATGGATGCATATTGATCCATTATTCCACATTGAACACCCGCAAAAACATGTTCTGTTTTTTGCGCTGCGAAGATGATGTCTTTCGGGTCTGGTTTTTTGTCGATGAGCGCCATAAACGCTAAGCCCAGAGCATTACAAAGGGCGGCTGAGGAAGAGAGTCCCCCTCCTATAGGGAGCGTGCTGCTGATGAGTAAATCGATCGTTGGAAAATCAGGTTCCTGTTGTTTCATCCAGTCTAACATGCCGACGATATATCTAGCCCAACTTGGGAGCTTTTCCATTGCTGTCAGCGACTGCAGATCTAGCTCTAGGTAGGCTTTTAGGTCTGCGGCATACAGTCTGTTTTGATAACATGTATTTTTTTGAATCCCCACGTACATGTAGGCATTTATAGCTGCCGGTAAGACGAGGCCCTGATGATAATCCGTATGATCGCCGA
This sequence comes from Nitritalea sp., assembly GCF_054166705.1. Taxonomy (NCBI): domain Bacteria; kingdom Pseudomonadati; phylum Bacteroidota; class Cytophagia; order Cytophagales; family Cyclobacteriaceae; genus Nitritalea; species Nitritalea sp. Next base: position 214,481 of record NZ_JBSZCV010000008.1, on the reverse strand, counting down.
TCAAGTTTATTCTCCCGGGGGCACGTACGAGGATGGGCTGCGTACCAAACTTATGAAGAAAAGCAGCTCTTAATTTTTGTCTCATCTCTATAATGTGCAGCTAGCTACCCAAGCAAACTGAATTTTATACCATTAAAACACCCGCCTCCCGTGTCGATACGTCTTCCGCCAGTAGCTTTTGTCTAGAGAGTCTTCGATGACCCCCTGACTCGTGGAGGCATGAATGAAAACGATATCCTTCCCCTCTCGACGTGTTACGATGCCGGCATGGTTAATCTCCCGGCGGTTTTTGCCCGTAGAAAAAAACAAAACATCTCCCTCTTGAAGCTTCCGCTTACCCACCTTCTTTCCAATCAAGCTTTGCTCAGCAGAGGTACGCGGCAGCAGGAGCTGTACACTCGAAAAACTGTTAAAGACTAATGCTGAGCAGTCCATGCCCTCACGGCCCGTGCCTCCATACCGGTAGGGCGTGCCGCGGTAACTTTGCGCCGTGCGCAAAACCTGGTCCACCTGGGCTTCCCGCACCCGCTTGACACTGGCACAGGAGCTGCCCAGAATTAGCCAACAAACACCTAAAAAAAGAGGGGTAAGAAAACTTCTTCTCATGCTTTTTCGCGCTTTATTACTCGAATTTACAGGAATTTTCTTGTTTTTACTAGGTGAACGGAAAGTCCTGGGGGAAACCGCTGATGGAAAAATGATCCGTAGGCTGGGAAATCCTTACAAATAGCTGTATTTTCCTTTCCTAAAACCCAGTAAGCACATGAAAACCAGCTCTATGCCCCTCTTTTTGGCCTTCGCCATGCTCTTTGTTGTCGGCTGCACCTCTCCCTCTGAAAAGCAGGATAACTCCCCTTTCATACTGCCTGCTGATGGCAACTACATGCAGGGCATCGGCTTTTTAGGAGATACGCTTTTTACTGACTTCTCTTCAGAGCGGCAGGCTGCCGAAACCGAGCGGCTCCAGGAAGCGCTGAGGGCCTTCGAACGCACACAAGAAGTCGAAGAGGGGATCTGGGTAGGGCGCCGGCTGGCCTACTTGGGCTTGCACCGAGAAGCGATAGATGCCTATTCTGCTCTTTTAGATAAGGCACCCCGAAATCCAGAAGTTTTGCGGCACCGTGGGCATCGCTACATCAGCCTGAGAGAGCTAGAGGCTGCCATTAGGGACTTTTCGCTGGCGGCTCAGTACATGGAAGGAATGCCCCTAAAAGTGGAGGAAGATGGTCTGCCCAATGCGCAAAATATACCGCTTTCGACATTGCAATTTAACGTGTGGTACCACCTCGGTCTAGCGCATTATTTGGCAGGCGACTTCGAAAGCGCGCGGCAGGCGTACCAACGCTGCCTGGAAGTCTGCGAAAATGATGACTCTGTCGTGGCCACCCTTGACTGGTATTACATGACCCTGCATCGCCTTGGCTTGGCAGAAGAAGCAGAAGCCTTACTCGCTTCATTCGATCTAGAAAATGCCGAAATCATCGAGAATGACGCCTATTTCCAGCGACTGAAGTTGTACAGTGGCCACTTGCAGCCAGAAGAGCTGCTTGATCTGGAGCAAAATCCTGATACCCAAGAGGCTCGATTGGGTTTTGTAACCCAAGGGTATGGGCTAGGACGGTTTTATATGCGCAGGGGGCAACCTGAAGCGGCTAGAAACGTTTTTAAACGGGTGCTGTCCACTGGATATTGGGCGGCTTTTGGGTATATTGCGTCCGAAAAAGCATTAGCGGACCTAGAAGAACATGAGCAGAGCGGAATTTAATGCCTTAAGCATCCATCAAAAAATTAAACTTCTCTACGCAGAAGGCACCTTTATTGTGGGCATCCGCTACTACACGCATAAGGTGAATCTCTACCTGCTGGACCAGCAGTACATCGAGGTTTTCTATAACCATAAGGCCGATAAAATCGACAAGATCGATTTCTTAAATGAAAATCACTCTCGTATGAATTTTTATCTTGACCAAATTCAACTCAAAGATTAGAATTTTCAGCGGCTTTTTTACGAAGCTGTGCGTCCACCGCTAAAACTTGCGGGAGTAAGGCTTTCTGATCCGTGTTTTTAATCGTAAAATCGGCGAAACGCGCTTTCTCTTCATCAGGAAGCTGACGGTCGATGATGGCGTTTATCTGTTTCATATCCCGCTGTGGGTCACGGGCCAGAATACGATTTATGCGCACGACTAAAGGCGACTTCACGAGGATCAGGCTGTCTAATTCTTTATAGGATCCAGATTCTACTAGCAATGCTGCCTCCTTAAGAACATAAGGATGCCCTGCATGGCTTGCACTCCAGGTGGCGAAATCCTTGGCTACAGCCGGGTGAACCAGGGCGTTTAGGCGCTTGATTTCTGCTTCATCATGAAAAACCTTGCGGGCTAAGTACGTTCGATTTACCTCTCCTGATGCCGTATAGGCCTCCCGGCCAAAGGCCTCTTGGATGCGTTCCCGGAGCTCTGCATCGGTCTGCATCAGCTCCTTGGCTCGTGCGTCCGCAGCGTAAAAAGGTACCCCTAAGAGCGTAAAAACTTTAGCCACGATGGACTTACCCGCACCGATACCTCCCGTGATCCCTACTAACAGCGCGCGCCTACTCATTTTTGTAGCGGATGCGGAGCTGCGCAGGCTCCAGTTGGACATCTTCTAAAAAGTTTATCCTTGGATTCAGCTCCACTAGTACCGTGCTGTCCGAACGGTCACGTGTATTATAGTTGACGACCGCCTCTAAGGGAGTATTATTTAAATCCTCTAAGCGTCTCTCATCTACTTTATAGCTTAGCATCACATAGCGGGGCTCCTGCACTAAAAAGGCATCGTTCGGGAAGTTTGCTAACTCTAGATTCAGGCGCTTGGTACCCTCCAGCATTTCGTACACCTGAAAACGAATCTGCACCGATTCATCTAAGAGGGTAAGAAATTCACGATAAGGCTCAGGAATAAGTAAAGGCATGATACGATTATAATCCTGAGCGATCTTATCTTCACTAATACGGATTAGGAGCTTCCCGTTCAGTTGCTCTAAAATAGAGGTAGGGCCGCGCACCTCGATCGTCTCCGGGCTTATACTAATTTGTCCATCCAGACGAAAGTTTTTCGCAAGCAGATTCTCTCCTTGGTCAAGCTCAATCTTTACACGGGCCTTCGTGATGCGGTCGATCTGAAAGTGAATCGAATCTTGTACTGTAGATACCAGACTCGTCGGTGAGATGCTTTCGGATAGCGTCCTACGAATTTCATTCGTCAAGATAAAATTCCGAGATGAAGGGTCTGAGAGCTCGATAATAAAAGGCGTTTGATTGACTTGAAAATACTTGCGAAATAAATCCCAGCCGTTTCCATTTACCTCTATCTTTATCGAGGAGGGAAGCTTTTTTACTGGCATGAACTCTTCTTGATTGTATAAAAACAAAATAGGATAGTCCACCACCGTAGTGTAATTGTCTTTATTTAAAGCATTTAAAACCCAAAAAGTGGCAGCTGCTAGTAAACATAGCGCTGCCACTTTTGTGTTGGCCACATTTTTAGGTGTGACCTGTCGGAGAACCTTTTTTATCTTGCTCAAAACCCGAATTATTTACCCGTAGTTCTTTTGGTATAATCTAAAGAAACAGCAGTCTTTTCGATCGTTACCTTAAGCCCACGATCTAATTCTATCGTCAGCGTATCTTGATCTACACTGTACACTTTGCCATGCAAGCCACCGATCGTGACGACAGCATCGCCTTTCTTAACTTCCTCTAGAAATTTTTTCGTTTCTTTTTGTTTTTGTTGTTGCGGACGGATCATGAAGAAATACATGATCAGAATAATCGCCCCAAATAGAAATACCTGGCCCATGATAGCACTGGTATCTGCCTGTAAAAGAAGAAAATTTAACATCTTTACCGATTAACGTTTGATAGGCCCGAACTGATTCGTAGCAGCGCCTCCCCTTGGAGTGACATTGCCTTTAAGTCGGAGCCGAGTGATAGATGGATTTGTGTTCGCTTGGATACTTACGGTGGGCGCTTGAGCACCAGGCTTCGCTGTAGAGTTAAATTTTACCGTCACGAAACCTTCGTCCCCTGGCTTGATCGGTGCACGGGTATACTCAGGTGTCGTACATCCGCAGGAGGCCGTAATATTGTTAATGACCAAAGGAGACTCTCCCGTGTTCACGAATTTAAAGGTGTGCTCGACTACTTGGCCTTCGTTGATCGTTCCGAAATCATGCTCAATTTCAGAAAACTGGAAGGCCCCCAAACTAGAGGGATCCACCTGCTGCACCTGCTGCACATTCGAAGGAACGGCAGCTTGCGGTTGATTGGCCTCTAAGCGTGCCAACTTCTGCTCTAACTCGGCTATTTTATTGGCTTGATCGTTATCACTGCCTTTACTGTCGCAGGCGACAAAGGCGATTCCGGCCAGCGCTAGAGCGAGCCCGGTTTTCACGATGTACTTCATGCTGTTTAATTTTTATCTGTGTTAATTTGATCGATGAGCTTGTTGACGTCGTTTAGTAGATTTTCCGCTTTTGATTTTGCTTCCGTTATCACGCGGTCACCTTCCGATTTCGCCTCATTCGCTGGAAGATTCTTGCCTTCCTTTAAATCTTCGATCAGCTCCTCTAATTCTTCTTTGTATTTGGAAAGCTGATAGGAAAGCTTTCCACGCGTATTCTTTCCGCTATCAGGCGCAAAAAGAATTCCTAAGGCAGCGCCTACACCGGCACCTGCTATAAATGCTAACCAAGATGTGCTGTTTTTGCTCATAATTATCTATTGTCTAGTAAACCTCTACCGCTTTTACGTATTTCTCCGGCTTCAGTTAATTCTTTTGAAAGAACATCGAGCAGACCGTTTACGAATTGCTTACTCTTCGGCGTGCTGTAATGCTTCGAAATATCAATGTACTCATTAATACTCACCTTCGTCGGGATACTTGGAAACTGTTTCATTTCCGTTAAGGCCATCGACAGAATAATTTTATCCGTAAGCGCGACGCGTTCGATGTCCCAGTTTTCTGTCTTTTTGGCGATCAAATCCCTGTGATGCTCTTCATTTGCGATGGTGAAGTTAACGATATTTTGGAAAAATTCCTTGTCCTCTTCCCAGTTCATCGCGATTTCAGGAAGTAAGTCGCCCTGCGCCAACTCACCCTCAGAAGCATTTTTAATCACTTTTGATGCCAAACTTCGAATGACCGCCTTATTTTCCGACCAGTGCAAGTCCTTACTACTTAAAAACTCGACGATGGGTTCTGCCTTAAAAATAATTTTCTTTATAAGATGCTCTAAAATAGCAGCATCCTTCTCTTCAGTGGTCTCTTCCAAGCTGACATAGGTTTGGTATGCCTCATCCGGTTTGACATAGGTCCTGAACCAGTCCTTAATGTCAAGAGAAATTTCTTCTAAATCCACATCCAGACGCGTAAGCGCCGCGCGATAGTGGACATCTCGTTGAATGCGGCTTAATATTCGGTTACGGCTCAAGTTCAATGCACCGGGATGTACTTCTCGGATGCCTGTTTGGCGCTTTTGCTTCCGCTGCTCTTCTCCTGCTACATGTTTGCCGAAGGCAACTACTAACTCAATGGCGAATAGGTACAGCTGTGGGATCTTTTCAGCCGCAATCACCATGTTATTCGATAAAAAATCTAGATCTTTCTTATTCAGCTCATGAAAGGCATGAATCGCCTTTATCGCTTCTGACTTAATCTTCGTCGAAAGCTCGGATTGGCTAATCAAATGCTTACTGGATAAATGCTTCGTAAAAACCGCTATACACGTTTGTGCATCTTCTTTGAGCTGCTTTTTATCCTGAAACTCCATGCTGTTCAGATCGGGCAAAAAGGCCGTACGTATCTGATCTTTTGCAATTTCTAGATTAGCTCCCTTACACTGCTCATAAGCGTAAAGGTTTTGGAACGCTTTTATGCGTAGAATTCTCCTGTTTAACATGCCTGATTTTAAAGAACGTTGGGTGGGGCTACCGCCCCAAAAGGAAACGAGTAGGAGCCTAGGCCCCATACTCGTCTGATTGTTTATAAGAGTTGACTTAAAAGGCTAATTTCACCCGGCCGATCGCCTCGATCCGTGCCATGGCCATCGCGATAGCCGCTTCCTGAGAAGGAATCCCCTCATTCGCCGACTTATCTAAGATCGCGCTGCAAATATCGTAAATTTTTTCCGCATGCGCATAGGTATTTTCACGATTATATCCACCGAAGTACTCTGCACCTACATTGATAAGGCCGCCCGCATTAATCAGGAAGTCAGGCGCATAGATGATGCCTTTGTCTAATAAAAGCTGTCCATGACGCTGCTCATCCTTCAACTGATTATTCGCACCCCCTGCGATGACAGCACACTTCAGGCGGTCGATGGTGTCGTCGTTTACCGTAGCGCCTAAAGCACAAGGGGCATAAATATCCATATCCATGTCATAGACGGCATCGGCAGGAATCACCGTGGCTCCACTTGTTTTGGCTACTTCACGGAGCTTGTCTTCGAAGATATCCGTGATGAAAATTTGAGCGCGCTCCTTCACCAGGTGCTCTACCAGGTATTTACCTACTTGCCCGATGCCCTGTACGACGATGCGCTTATCGGTCAGACTGTCACTGCCAAATGCCTTTTTGGCGGCAGCCTTCATCCCCAAGTAAGTACCATAGGCCGTCACTGGAGAGGGATCTCCACCCCCACCACGCGTCTCAGGAAGACCGGTCACATGACGTGTCTCCATGGCAATGTATTCCATGTCACTCGTCTTCATGTTTACATCTTCAGCCGTAATGTAACGCCCACTAAGGCTTTCTACAAAGCGACCAAATCGACGTAAAAACGCCTCATTCTTCTGGGCTGGATTCCCGATGATGACAGCCTTGCCACCCCCTAAATTTAAGCCGGAAATGGCCGCCTTAAAGGTCATGCCACGAGATAAACGGAGCACGTCCGTAATCGCCTCTTCTTCAGAAGCGTACGGCCACATACGCGTTCCCCCTAAAGCAGGGCCTAAAGTAGTATTATGGATGCCGATGATGGCCTTTAATCCAGTAGGCGCATCATAGCACATCACTAACTGCTCGTGTCCGAGCGCTTCTATTTGACCATAAACAGAAGTCTGCTGTACGTTTTCCACGGTATTAATCTCTAGCATGTGAACTTGGTACTTATTAAAGTGTTATATTTGGGATTATCTGCACTGAAAAACCCGCTACAAAATTATGTATTTATCACCGGCTTTTCTACTGCAATTAAAAGAGTTATCTGAAACTAATCAAGTGATTTAAAAGTTTTTCTTTCGTGAAACCCCTCTTAAGATTAAATAAATACCTCTACAAGTATAAGCACTACCTGCTGCTCGGCATACTATTTACCGTTATTTCAAATATATTTGTTATAATCCCTGCTCAGCTGGTTCGTGTGGCCATAGATTATGTGGTCGATAGCTTTACGTTCTATAAGCTTTTTTCAGATCTTGCTTATGCTGAGGAAGTTCGAGCCGTCTACCTCCAGCATATCCTCTTTTTCGGGGGACTTATCCTCTTAATGGCGCTACTTCGTGGCTTGTTCCTGTTTTTAATTCGCCAAACCATCATCATCATGTCTCGCCTCATCGAGTTTGACATGAAAAACGAAATCTATGCCCACTATCAGGCGCTCCCGCTGAGCTTCTACCGCCGAAGCTCCACAGGTGACCTCATGGCACGCATCACAGAAGACGTGAGCCGCGTCCGCATGTACCTCGGCCCCGCCATCATGTACGGGATTAACTTACTCGTGCTCTTCCCACTGGTGATCGGCTACATGCTGTCCGTAAATGTGCCCCTCACACTTTACTCCCTGCTACCCCTGCCGATCCTATCGATCAGTATCTATTTCGTTAACAACATGATTAACGAGCGTTCTGAGAAGATTCAGCGTAGCCTGTCTGGCCTAAGTACTTTCGTGCAGGAAGCCTTCTCCGGTATTCGTGTGCTGAAAGCTTTCGTCCGAGAGGAAGATAGCGGTGCTGCTTTCCGTAAAGCTTCGGAAGATTATAAAGATAAATCCATCCGACTTACCCTCGTACAGGCACTGTTTTACCCACTCATTTTAGCTTTAATCGGCATTAGCACCATCATCACCGTTTACGTGGGCGGCATTCAGGTCATCGAAGGAACCATCGGCTATGGGGTAATCGCTGAATTTATTTTGTATGTCAACATGCTGACCTGGCCCGTCACCTCTCTCGGATGGGTGACGAGCATCATTCAGCGTGCGGCGGCTTCCCAAGAACGTATCAATGAATTTCTCGATGAGAAAAATGACATCATCAGCGAGGAGGCACTCGATGTAGACATCAAAGGGGAGGTGCGCTTCACGGATGTGGACTTCGTCTATCCCGACTCTGGAGTGCAAGCGTTAAAAGAGGTTTCCTTCCATTTAGCCCCCGGCCAGTCCCTAGCCATCATCGGAACCACAGGGTCCGGTAAATCTACTATCGCGAATTTGCTCATGCGCCTATATGATGTCAGCGGTGGTGAAATTCAAATTGATGGCCGACCCATTCGCGCCTATGCCCCCGATAGCCTGCGCCGCCAGATTGGTTTTGTGCCGCAGGATGTTTTCCTGTTTAGCGATAGCATCGCAAATAACATCGCCTTCGGGGCAGATACCCTTTCGCAGGAGGCGATCGAACAGGCTGCCCGGGATGCAGATGTCTACGAAAACATCATTCAGTTTCCGAAAGGCTTCGAAACGCGCCTTGGGGAACGTGGGATTACCCTTTCCGGCGGCCAAAAACAACGGGTGTCCATCGCCCGCGCCATCGCTAAGGAGCCAGCCATTCTCCTACTCGACGACTGTCTCTCGGCTGTAGATACCAAAACAGAAAATGCGATTTTAGAGGCGCTGAAGCGCATCATGAAAGCGCGAACTTCTATCATCATCTCCCATAGGGTTTCCTCCGCGAAACTAGCCGATCGTGTTATCGTGCTCGATGAGGGGCGTATCGTAGAGCAGGGCGGCCATGAGCAGCTGATGGAGGCGAAAGGGGTCTACGCCACCCTCTACGAAAAACAGACACAAGGAAACGAAGCCCTAAGCGAAGAAAGTTGATTCTAAAGCCACCTTTTGCCCACTAGACCATGTAGACCATGTCCCGAATCGAGTCCCTCTTCCCTCGTATCCAATCGCTTCAGGCACAGGATCAGCCCCTCTGGGGTAAAATGAACGTAGTAGAAATGTGCGCTCACTGCGCCTTAGTAGCCGACAAAGTCCTGACCTGGGATAAACCACTCCGGTCAGCCACCTGGAAACAGCGCGCGGCAAAACTCTATTTTTTATATCTCCAGCCCCGATTCCCGAAGCATGTAAAGGTGGCCCAGCCGCTGCTGACGCAGGGCAAAGTAGATGACCTGGAGCTCAGCGATGCGCAAGCTCACTTTGAGGGGCGCTTACGTGCCTTTCTGGCAGCGCCTGACTCCAGCATCCGTACCCCACACCCCTTTTTCGGGCCACTAAATAAGCGGGAATGGTCCATCGTCCTGTTTAAGCATAGCGATCACCATCTAAGACAGTTTGGCCGCTAGGCCATACATGCGAATCTACCGCCGAGAGCCGTTTTAGTGCCAGAAAAATGCCCGAAAAGCGCTATTTTCTTGTAACTTTGCGCATCAAAATAAATGAGGTTCCATTCCGTCTCTTTTGCCCGTAGGGCTAGGTGTCAGCGGAAAGACCTCCTTAACGAGCTATACGTGAAAAAGTATCAGGAATTTAAGCAGGTGGATTATCCCCAGATCGCCGAGGATATCCTTCGATTTTGGAAAGAAAACGGTACCTTCCAAGCCTCTGTAGATCAGCGTGAAGGAGCAGAAACGTTTACCTTTTTCGAAGGTCCACCCTCCGCAAATGGCACGCCGGGCATTCACCATGTCATGGCCCGCACCCTGAAAGATATTTTTTGTCGCTATAAAACCCTTAAAGGTTTCCAAGTAAAACGAAAGGGGGGATGGGATACCCATGGCTTGCCTGTGGAACTCCAGGTCGAAAAGGAACTCGGCATCACCAAAGAAGACATCGGTAAAAGAATTTCTGTAGAGGACTATAATGCCCGCTGCCGAGAAACGGTCATGCGCTTTAAGGACGAGTGGGATGCCCTAACCGAACAAATCGGCTACTGGGTGGATCTGGATGATCCTTACATCACCTTTGAGCCCAAGTATATCGAGTCGCTCTGGCAGCTGCTTCGCAGGCTTTACGACAAAGGACTCCTCTATAAAGGGTATACGATTCAGCCCTACTCTCCCGCTGCCGGCACCGGTCTGAGCTCCCATGAGCTGAACCAGCCGGGCTGCTACCGCGAAGTGAAAGACACCTCCATTACCGCGCAGTTTAAATTGCGCGAAGCGGAAAATACCTATGTGTTGGCCTGGACCACGACCCCATGGACGCTTCCTTCTAATTCTGCCCTGGCAGTGGGCAGCCAGCTCGACTATGTGAAAGTGGAGACCTTTAACCCCTACACCTTCGAGCGGCAGTTTGTGATTTTAGCCGAAAAGCGCATCCACAGCTACCTACAGGCAAAAGGGGTTGAGGGTGACTTAGATGCCTATAAACCAGGAGATAAGGTGATTCCCTACCGGGTGGTGGAGCACTTTAAAGGAGCGGCCCTGCTGGGCCAAAGCTATGAGCAGCTGCTGCCTATTCCGGGCTTAGAGCTGCCAGCACCCGCCTTTACCATCGTAGCGGGCGACTATGTAACCACAGAAGATGGTACCGGAATCGTACATCTAGCGAAGGCCTTCGGCGCCGATGACTTTCGCACCCTCGTGCAGCAGGGCATCCCAGGGGTGTTCGTGCAAGATGAAACAGGAGCCGATGTACCCGTAGTGGACAAGCAAGGGAAATTTTTACCTATAGTGGGTGCCTACCTGGCGGATAAGCTACAGGAACATGGCATTACGGCACATAAAACGTTCGGAAAGGACGATTTTTATGTGAAAAATTATACCGGTGAGGACGAAACACATCCGGATTTTAAATCCACCGATGTCTTGATCTCCATCATCCTGAAAAATGAAAACAAAGCTTTTAAGGTAGAAAAATACGAGCACAGCTATCCGCACTGCTGGAGAACGGATAAGCCGATTTTATACTATCCGCTCGAAAGCTGGTTTATCAAAACGACGGCGTATAAGGAGCGCTTGGTGGAGTTGAATAAAACAATCAACTGGAAGCCGGAAGCTACTGGGACGGGACGGTTTGGCAACTGGCTCGAAAACTTAGTAGATTGGAACTTGAGCCGGAGCCGCTTCTGGGGGACACCTCTGCCGATCTGGCGCACGGAGGATGGCACAGAGGAGCGCTGCATCGGCTCTATCGCGGAACTGGAAGCAGGTATAGAAGAGGCCATCGCTAAGGGCTTTATGCAGGCTTCCCCATACGCCGATAAGCCAGTAGACCTACACCGTCCTTATGTAGACGAGGTGGTGCTGGTTTCTGCCTCCGGCAAAGCCATGTACCGCGAACCCGACTTGATCGATGTCTGGTTCGATTCCGGCGCTATGCCTTATGCGCAGTGGCACTACCCCTTTGAAAATGAAGCTCTTTTCGAGGCGAACTACCCCGCAGATTACATTGCCGAAGGCGTAGACCAAACCCGCGGCTGGTTTTTTACCCTCCATGCGATCGCCGTTATGCTCTTCGACCAAGTGGCCTTTAAAAATGTGATCGCGAATGGTCTGGTGCTAGATAAAAATGGGAATAAGATGTCCAAGCGTCTCGGAAATGCCGTGAACCCTTTCGAGACCTTAAAGGCCTTCGGACCAGATGCGCTCCGCTGGTACATGCTGAGTAATGCAAATCCCTGGGACAACCTTAAATTCAATACCGATGGTGTAGGAGAGGTGCAGCGCCGCTTCTTCGGGACGCTTCAAAATACATATAATTTCTTTGCTTTATACGCGAATCTGGATGAGTTCGTTTATAAGCAAGAGCAGGTGATCCCTGTGGCGCAGCGGCCAGAGCTGGACCGCTGGATCAGCTCGAAGCTGCAGTCGCTCATCCTAGAGGTGGAGCAGGCCATGGACCAATATGATGCTACCCGGGCTACCCGAGCCATCATGAACTTTACCGTGGACCAGCTGTCGAACTGGTACGTGCGGCTTGCGCGCAAAAGGTTCTGGCGTGGAGAACTTACCGTAGATAAGCAATCTGCGTATGAGACCTTGTATGAAAATTTATTTACGCTCAGCCAGCTGATGGCCTCCTTTGCGCCGTTTTATTCGGACTGGCTGTATCAGCAGCTCACCGCAGCCGTGCGCGTGGATGGCGCCACACTACCGACTTCTATCCACCTGACGGACTGGCTGCCAGCGGATAGCCTTCTTATCGATGGAGAACTGGAGCAGAGCATGCAGCTGGCGCAAGATATTTCTTCCCTAGTGCATGGGCTGCGCAAGCGGGACAAGTTAAAAGTGCGCCAACCGCTTCAGAAGATATTAATTCCAGTGCTGGACCCTGCCGTGAAAATACGCATCGAGCAGGTGGAAGACCTGATCAAGAGCGAGGTAAATATCAAGGAAGTGGCCTATATCGATGACACCTCAGGAATCCTCGTGAAGCAAGTGAAACCGAATTTTAAGTTGCTCGGGAAAAAATTCGGGCCGCTGCTGAAGCAGGTGGGTGCTGTTATTCAGGGCTGGGGTGCTGCCGAGATCGCAGAGATAGAGCGTGCCGGTCAGGTGCAGGTGCTTTTGGCCGAAGGCCAAACGGTAGAGATCACATTAGAAGAGGTACTAATTACTTCGCAGGATATTCCGGGCTGGTCGGTGGCCAGTGATCGTGGCGTGACCGTGGCACTAGATGTTACGCTTACTCCAGAATTAGAGCAAGAAGGGCTGGCACGTGAGCTGGTAAACCGGATCCAAAACATCCGAAAAGATATGGGGCTGGAGGTGCAGGATAAGATCAGCGTGCAGCTGGCAAGTACGCATCCGAGTTTAGCGGCCACTCTCGGTGGGTTCGCCTCCTATGTCCAAGCCGAAACACAGGCCCTCTACCTCGAGCAGGTGGAGGAGATGCAGGATGGGGTTCTACTGGATTTGGAAGAGTTACAAGTTTTTGTGAATTTGCACAAAATATAAATTGCATCAGTAGAACTTTCTTAGCGGAAGGCGCTGCTGCTTAAAAAAGGTGGAATGAAATATTGGAAATATTTTGGCCTCACGCTGCTTATCATCGCGCTGGATCAGGCGGTGAAGCTGTGGGTGCACTATCAAATGGATTTTGGCACGCCGGGTCAGATTAAGGTACTGGGAGACTGGTTTAAGCTCCACTATACCACGAATCCCGGCATGGCTTTCGGCATGCAGCTGGGAACAGAGTATGGCAAGCTGATCCTGACCAGCTTCCGCCTTGTTGCCATGCTCGGCATCGGCTATTATCTCTTTTATCTCATTCGCCAAAAGCAGCACTGGGGCTACCTAGTCAGCATCGCCCTGATCTTAGGAGGAGCCATCGGAAATCTCATCGACAGCGTTTTCTATGGGGTGTGGTTGGAAAACGCGCCCTATAATGCACCGACTCCCTGGTTTCATGGGCAGGTCATCGACATGTTTTACGTCGACATTTGGGAAGGCGTGGTGCCGGAGTGGATCCCCTTCTGGGGAGGTTCTTACACAGCGCTTTGGCCCATTTTTAACATCGCCGATGCCGCCATTTTCGTCGGCGTGGGGATTATTTTGATCTTTCAAAACACCTTTTTTAAGCCTGAAACGGCTCGGGATGAAGAGAAAGGAGAGGAGCCGCTGGACGACATCCAAAAGCAGTTTATCGAGGATCGCGATAAGGATTCCTGATGCTGAGCCCTGACTGGAAAGCCTGGTTCGGGGATATGCGCTGGGAAACCCTCAGCCCCTTAGAGGCGGTGGCGGTTTTTTTCGGTATCGTCAGCGTACTCTTTTCGATACGCAAGCATATCGCCGTCTTCCCCACAGGCATCATCAGTACCTGTATCTACCTGTTTATTTGCTGGGAGTACAAGCTATACGCCGACATGGGCATTAATGGCTATTACACGGTGATGTCGGTTTATGGCTGGTGGCTTTGGGCGCAGCCCAAAGGTCCTTTACCCGAGCGCCCCGTCAGCTGGATGCTTCCGCAGGAGCGCTGGATCAGCGCGGGTCTGTTCTTAGGGAGCTATGGTTTGTTGTATATCCTCTTATCGCAATTTACAGACTCGGATGTGCCTTATTGGGACAGCTTCACCACCTCCTCCGCCTTTGTAGCCATGTGGCTGATGGCAAAAAAGAAGGTAGAAAACTGGATTTTTTGGATCATTACAGACCTGGTATCCGTGCCGCTGTACCTGTATAAAGGTCTCCCACTGACGGCTTTTCAATTTGCATTTTTCACCGTGTTGGCTGTCATCGGACTGCGGTCCTGGTACCTGACTGTGCAGCGCGACAAGCAGGCAAAAGTCCTTCCCCATGCTTAGTATTGCGATCGTAGGTCCTGAGTCCTCGGGCAAGAGTACGCTCGCTAAAGAACTGCAGGCGCAGCTTGGAGGCATCTGGCTGCCAGAGTACGCTCGGGAATATTTGGGTGATCAGGGGCCACCTTACGCGCGGGAGACGCTTTGGGAAATCGCTAAAGGGCAACTGGCCGCTGAAGCTGCCGCACGTGCGCTACAGCCGCGCTATCTCTGGTGTGACACGAGCATGCTGACGATGAAAATTTGGGAGGAGCATGCCTTTGGGGCGGTAGCCCCCTTTATCGCACAGGCCTATGCCGAGCACCCATATGCGCTCTATGTACTTCCTGATTATGACCTGCCGTGGGAGCCGGATCCGCTGCGTGGGTTCCCAGATCCCGTAGATAGAGCTTTTTTTCATGCCTGGCATAAGCGGGAAATTTTGGAAAGCCCCATACCACTTTTAGAGACCAGTGGAAGCGTGGAGGAACAAGTGCGTCAAGTAATAAATAAAGTGCGCGATTTGGAAAACGAATAGGTAGCGCGTACATTTGCAGCACGATCATGAGGGGGTGCCTTAACATAACGGGCTGAGATCATACCCATCCACCTGATCCGGGTAATGCCGGCGTAGGGAACATGAAAACGTCTAAAAATTTTCCAGGAAATCGTGCGCACACGCGCCAAAGGGATTTTTATGCCGTTCGGGTAAAACCATTAAGGGGCTTTCTCACCTCAGGAGAGCCTGTGTTTCACCATTATTACCAGTTCTACACATGAAAAAGTATGTTTTATGCTGCCTGCTCGGCCTACTTCAGTGGACGAGTGCTTGGGCGCAGCACAGTCTGCAAGGCACTGTCTACGATGGCGCTGGCCAGCCGCTAGCGGGAGCCTCGCTGATGGTTTTGGGCGAAGCCCCAAAGGGCCAAATCAGTGATGCCGAAGGGCAGTTTCGTTTTCAGGCTTTAGCCGAAGGCAAAATCCATCTGCAGGTGTCTTTTATCGGTTTTAAGACCCAGCGAATCGAGGTACAGCTGCCGCGAAGTAGCCCGCTCACCATTACCTTAGAGGAACAAACCTTTACGACGGAGGCCTTCGTGGTGTATGGGACGCGCGCGAGTGAGCTGGTACCGACCACCTTCCAAAATATCGATAAGCAGGAGCTGGGCAAGCTGAACCTGGGGCAGGACCTGCCGATGCTGCTGAACTATACGCCTTCCGTGGTGACTTTTTCCGATGCGGGAGCGGGGATCGGGTACACAGGCCTGCGGATTCGAGGGAGTGACCAAACGCGCATTAATGTGACACTTAATGGTATTCCACTTAACGATGCCGAGTCACATGGCGTTTTTTGGGTGAATATGCCGGATTTTGCTTCGTCGGTGGAAAGCATTCAGATCCAGCGTGGGGTGGGAACCTCCACAAATGGCGCGGCGACTTTCGGTGCTAGCCTGAACATTCAGACCGATGTGCTGGAAGAGGAGGCCTACGCCGAGGTGGATAATGGAGTGGGCTCCTTCGGGACGCTGCGCCACACCGTGAAGGCGGGCACGGGGCTGCTGGCGGATCGCTGGGCCATGGATGTACGCCTGTCTCGACTGACTTCGGATGGCTACATCGATCGAGCAAGCTCGGATATGCGGGCCTTTTTTGTAAGTGGTGGCTATTACGGAGACAAGCACATGCTGAAGGTCAATATTTTTTCCGGTCAGCAAGAAACGTATCAGGCCTGGGAAGGAGTGCCGGAACATCTGCTGGCTACTCAGCGAACGTTTAATCCATATACCTATGATAATCAGGTAGATAATTATCAGCAGGATCATTATCAACTCATTTACACGGGGCAGCTGGCGCCTAACTGGAATGCCCATGCCGCCTTGCATTACACCTATGGTAGGGGGTACTTTGAGCAGTTCCGACCGAATGATCGGCTGCGTAATTATGGGTTGCCGGCGCTTCAAATTGGAGGCCAAAGCATCGAGCGTATGGACATCATCCGCCGTCGCTGGCTGGATAATGATTTCTATGGCGCGGTGTACTCTTTAAATTATGTTTCAGATGATGGGCGCTTGGATGCTATCGTGGGTGGTGGAGCGAATCGTTATGTAGGTGACCACTTTGGAGAGTTAATCTGGATGCAGTTTGCGGCGGATAATGCTATTCGCGACCGCTACTACGATAACGTAGCCACGAAGGACGATGTAAATGTATATGCGAAGTTCACCTATGAATGGCTGCCGCGCTTCCATGTTTTTGGAGACCTGCAGTGGCGAGGTATTGGGTATACTTTCGAGGGTATAAATAATGACTTGCGGGATGTGAGTGGCGAGGTACAGTTCAGCTTCTGGAACCCAAAGGCCGGTTTCTCCTATCTCTTATCGGATAGGGCGACCTTATATGCAAGTTATGCAGTAGCGAATCGGGAGCCTGTTCGTCGGGATTTTACAGATTCTCCCATCGTAGATAGAGCTCCGCGCCCAGAGCGCATGCAGAATGTGGAGGCAGGGATCCGCGCTAAGAGTGGGCGATGGAATTATGAGGCCACCTTTTACTTGATGGATTATCGAGATCAACTCGTGCTGACGGGTCAGGTGAACGATGTAGGCGCTTATGTTCGGGATAATGTGGATAATTCGTATCGTGCGGGTATCGAGCTGATGGGTGGTTATGCGCTGAGCTCGAAGTGGAGAGTAGGAGGTAACGCGGCCTTTAGCCGCAATAAGATTCGAGAGTTTACGGCATTTATAGATGATTTTTCCGGGGAGACTTTCCGTCAGGAGGAGCAGACCTTTACGCAGACGACGCTGGCTTTTTCCCCTGATGTAGTGGCGGCGGGGAATATAGATTTTGAACCCATAAAAGGCTTAGAGTTGAATCTATTCCAGAAGTATGTGGGCAGCCAGTTTTTAGATAACACCATGAATACTGACCGGATGCTGCAGGCGTTTTGGACGACAGACCTGCGCGCCAGCTACCGCTTTCAAACAGGGATTTTGCCTGAGGTAACGGCTACATTTATGGTTTATAATCTTTTTAACCGTCTCTATGAGCCAAATGGCTATACGTTTAGTTACTTTTTACCGGATGAGGGGCCTGCGGGTCGGGCTTTGGTGACAGAGAACTTTTTTTATCCGATGGCGGGAACGAATTTCCTGGCAAGCTTACAGGTACGCTTTTAAAGGGAAGCATTTCGTATGCTATCCATCCCCCGAGCAGTGTTTTCATCTGCTTGGGGGGTTTATATATACACGAAGTGCATGGCGATTTATTAAATGGTGAGAGCCTTTTTATGGATTGTTAATAGCCACTGGGGTATTTTCATAGTAGTTATTAGGACAGTATGGTTGGCGAAAGTTTACCTACTCCTCCTCTATACAAATATCAGTTTAGCGCTTACAGCATAGGATTTAGGTGTACACATAAGGCCCATCAAGCCGCAAAGAATCCCCTTTACGGCATCGCTAAGCACAGCAGTAATGCGTTCGATTTTGATTTGGAAAAATTTTTTGATGAGGGGATACCTACCAACTGTAGGATGCATGTGAATTGAAGTCCCCATTAAGCACTCTTGTTTTACATATACCGAACAAAACACAGGATATTATGGGAAAGCGACTGGAGGGAACTAATATCCATTTTCCTGTTCGACTTTCTTTCGCCATAGTCTTTGTGGGAAGTGAGAAACTCAAAGTTTCAACTTCAAAATCATTTTAGAGTAGAGAGGGCAACATGTTCCGGAATATCCACTTGATTCAAAAGTACGATTTAGTGCAGGTTATTCCCCTTGCAAGTTGATTTATAGACTATCTCTATTGGTTTTTTTTTTTTTCATACAAAAATAGTATCAACAAAATAGCGTACTGTATGTTTTTTTTATTAAGTTTAAATTATTAACATAAACCATAAAAAATATGAAAAAATGTACCTCTAAAGTAATTGCGTTTGTACAATTGGTAATGTTTATCGGTATTTATCAGCCTATTGTAGCATCCTCTGATACTTCATCAGATAAAAATAAGAAAGAATTAGAGTTTTGTCGTATCAGTCAGGCTGATAAATGCAAGCAGGTGGGTGACACCTGTCCAGGGAAGAAAATTTGTATATGGAAAGACACCGGGGCAGTTGTTGCCATTGTAGGTGTTGTCGCTGCCACAGTTTACTATGTTGACCAAACGTTAGGAGATAATGGCTCGGTGCAATAATGTTACGCTGCTTTGGAGACTTATACTCCAGAGCAGCTTACTTCTTATCTTAATGGCGTGCAATAAACCGAATGCTTCTGTAGCTAATTTTCGGCTAATCGAGCACCCTGCCTCCAAGCAATCGATAGACTTAGAGCTAGTTCAAAATTTAAGTCTCTATATGGATGATAAAAGCCTTCCCTTTTATGATTTATACCAAATTTATACTGAAGGGGAAGAACAGTTTTTAGTGGGTTTTAATAGACAGCGCTTAAGTCTAGATTTTATTCCATTTGCTAAGAATAATCCAGAAGCGTGTTTTCATCTGACCTTTGAGGAGGAGGGGCCTGGCGCTGTAGATGCTGATTTAGACATCTTCCATGTATTTAGTCGGGATAGTATCGTGACACTTGTAGATCGAGAACGAAAATTTCAAGTTTTTTCCGTTAAAAAAGGTTATAGAGGAAGTTATCCTTTAAAACTTGTAGACGATAAGGGAGCTAATCTTTATCCCGTAAGTGCTAAATATGCAGGCCAAGATCCTTTTTTCTTGCCTCACTTTTGGGTTTTACCCGTTTATCCCGACGTTCCAGTAAAATCGAAAGCTTACTATCACAAACATCGTTTTGCTGTAGTTGATCCCAAAAAGGGTGAGGTACTTCAGACATTTGGAACCTATCCAGAGCGTTACAAAAAAGACCGTTATTTTGATGTATTACGGGAACCTGCACTGACGCATACGAAAGAAAACACCTTTTTAGTTACTTTTCCCGCCGAGCCATCCATCTATGCTTATACAGTGGGAGAAGAAGAAATTAAACAACATGTTTATGCTGCGTGGAATTCTATTCATAATAATGGAGTAGAATTTCAGGACGATATGCAAAAATTTGTAAATCATTACACTGCAAGCCCCTGGTTTCAACGTTTACTTTATGATCCTTATCGAAACCTCTATTACCGATTTTTTAAAGAATCCTCAGATTTACGTAAGGTTACAGGGGAGAAAATTACCCCTCTAGAGGCATCCTGGACTTTGTACATATTAAACGAAAAGCTAGATATAGTCGGTAAAACCCCTATCGATACTCCAAGCTTAAATCCACAATTTAGTTTTGTTACGGAAAAAGGTTTACATATCATGTATAGCTATTATGAAGAAAATAAAATATTTCTATCTCTTTATCTTCCTTACGATAAGTCTCCTAACTAGTTGTGATAACTATGAAGGATTGGAGTTATAGAACTAAAAGTGTATTTGAGATATGATTTAAATGCATTTGGCCCCTTACTCGTTACTGAAATAAATGAAAAAATTTATTATGCAAAGCTTTCGGCTTATAATTCAGATTATTTTCTTGGTCAGTAGTTTATTATTATTATGTCCGTTTTCCTCTTTCGCGCAGGAAGAGGGGCCCGAGCTGGTTTATGGTTGTGAAAATTGTAAAGTAACCTCTTATCTGCCCATGGGAGAATATAAGCTACTCTTATTCTCTAATGATAGAAACTTTCTTAGGCGCAAATTATACCTGCTGGATAAACAAAACCTCATCGTGGATGAAATGAAAGTAGAGTCTTCCTCACACCTGGTACGTCTGAGTGAGCACACTTTTAGTGTCTTGGAGATTTCTATGGGCATTATCATAGAAATACAAAACGGTCGCTTGCAGGTTAAAGAAGCCTATGACCTATATGATCGCCCACGGATCATTCAGACGGCACACATGTTTTTAACCCCCTATCACCTTTTTGGTATGACTCCGATAGCAGGAGCAGGAGAAAATGATGCACGGTATGTTCTTTATTCTATCAATCGACCGCTGATGCCACAAGTGAATCCCAGGCGTATGGGGTATTATGGTTATTATCGCATGCGTGAAAATCCGCCGTTTCATTACACAGATATTTCCTATGCAGATACCGTCACAATTTTCAGACCCAAGGGACCACCGCTAGAGCCGAGTGAATCGTTTTACATTAAATTTTGGTATGCGCAGGATATAGCGTACAGTTGGCTGCCAGATTATAAAACCCTGATCGCTATACATGCAGATAATGCCAAACAGATCAGCAAATTTAACTCCTATGGGAAGGAAACGGAAATGCTTGCTTACATCGATTATACACGTGGAGATAGCTACATGCTTACCTGGGATCCAAAAATTAAAGAAGGAAGGACGTATACTTTGCACGAAGTGCAAAAAAACAAGACGCTCAAACCGGTGTATAGACTTCAGTTTAAGCCCATGCTCATCGATGACGGCTACGCCTATCAAAGCAGAGTGGGGGAGCGCCGCTTTGACCTATACCGCCATGCGCTGAAGGGTCAACTTAGAGAAAAGATGCAGGATTTCGGAGCAGTCTCGGTGGGTGCGGCGCAAAATCTCTAGACGTCATACGTGCTCAATAGCTGAAAATAAGCCAGGGTACCTTTTCCTAAGAAGCGGGCAACTTTAAATTTGTCATGCGAAAGTAATCCTGAAGCGTGGTCTTGAGGATGTCTTGTTCTTTTTCGTTTTCAAGGACGGGGACCCATTCGCCCTCCATGAGGAGTTCAAACTGCCTAGACTCTTCTAATAGCGGGAATAGCTCACGAGCAAAGTAATAGTGAGCAAATTTATCCCCTCCCTGAAAAAGAACCTCTCCACTCTGGACGCCCTCTTCATCTTGCCAGCGTAGATGTATCGGAAGCTCTTCGAAATTAGGCTCCACATAAATGTAGGCCTCATCCTTTACCCAGTTGATTAAAATGGAAAAATTTAAAAGTGGATAGGCAGCTTCTTGCGTGCGTTTTCGATGCCGAAAGATGCTCATCTTGGCATCTTTTCGCCCTTCACGCTCATAATTCGAGGCACGCATATTATGGAAATACATGCGATCTGCCGTTCCTACACGCATTTCAGGTGCGGAGTCGCCGCTGTTATCTGCGCGCCGTTCATTAAAAAAGGAGAGCAGAAACACAAAGAGGAGGGAACCTAGTCCGAAAATTTTCAAGATTTTCACCATCTCGGGGGTGAAAATTTCATCTTTCTTGGCAGGCATAAGGGGTTTTTTTACTAAAAACACCCCTTATGCGGGAAAGTTTGCGCTTCAGCGCACATAACTGCCTGCATTTATATCGATACTGGTTCCCGTCGCATGGTCGGCCAATCCTGAACAAAGTAGGGTTACGATGGGCGCCAAGTCCTCCGGCTCAGTTAGCTTATTTAAGGCAATATCGTTTAGCGCATAGTCCTCGCCATAGCGCTGAATAAAGTCTTTCGCCATGTCCGTACGCGTAAATCCGGGCGCCACATTAAAGGCCATGATCTCTTTTTTTCCATAATACCGGGCGATACTACGGGTAAGGCTGAGCACAGCGCCTTTAGAGGCACCATAGGCCAGGTATTCCGGTGTATCGCCTCGAAAACCAGCTCGAGAAGCGATATTTACGATTCTACCTGAATGTCCATCCGCAATCGCATGCTGAATGAAGGCTTTGCAAAGCACTGCCACGGCACCCACGTTCACCTGAAAGGTGTGCTCCCACAGGGCCAGCCACTGGGATTCCTCCGCTTCCATGGCGACCGCATGGGCTACACCGGCATTATTCACCAGGGAATGGATAGGTCCGAAGCGCTCGCGGAGGCCTGTGAACCAAGCGCTCAGCTCGTCCAGTTTACTGAGGTCCATCTGCACGGGATGAGCACGCTCCCCCAGCGCCGCTGCCAGCTCTGCCGCTGCCTGCTGCTGTCTGCCAAAATGAATGAGCACCTCTGCTCCTGCTGCATGGAGGTGGCGGGCCAGCGCATGGCCGATACCACGAGAAGCACCCGTGACTAAAACCCGCTTGCCTGTTAATTCTACCTGCATCTTTTCCTACTTTTTAGCCAGATAAACAGCGATTTCGGTCGCTTGCATGTTGCAGTTAATCCATTCCCCATCTAAATCCGCACCATAACGTTCATAAAAAGCGATGGCGGGGCGGTTCCAGTCGAGCACCTGCCAGGTCATTCCGGAGCAGGCTTCCTCCATCGTTTTTTCCAGTACCCGATCGAAGAGCGCTTTGCCGGCACCTTTGCCACGCTCCGTGGCGGTCACCACGATGTCCTCCAGATAGAGGCGCCGCCCCTTCCAGGTACTGTAGCGGTAGTAGTACACCGCAATGCCCACGATGTAGCCATCACTTTGGCGCTCGGCGACATAAAACCCATAGGCCGGCTGCGCACCGAAACCCTCTTTTTCCATACGCTCCACCGTATTGGTCACCTCTTCGGGTGCTTTTTCATACACTGCCAGCTCGTGGATTAGCTCCAGCGTGCGGGGTAAATCTTCTTTTCTTCCTTCTCGAATCGTAAACATGCCTCAAGTTATTAAAAAAGGCCTTGATGCGGGGCATCCACGGGGGAAAAGTGGGAAAAATTTTCGGAAATGGAGAAAATAAAGTAGGTTTGATGACACGAAAACACCACATACACATGTTTCTCTCCATCGATGCCGGTAACTCGAACGTCGTTTTCGCTTTTTATGATGAACAGCAGCAGCGCTGGACGCATGAGTACAGGATCAGCTCCCAAGGGGGCTTTTCCCTCGCCAAGCTGGAAAAGGAAATGCATCTCTACATGCTGGAGCATCGGATCGGACACGATGCCTTAAGTGCCATCGGCTTTTCGTCCGTCGTCCCGGAGCGCATTGAGCCCTTAGAGGACTTTTGCCGCCGCTTTTTCGGCCGCTCCCCCTACCTCATCCAGGGGAGCAGTTATGCCGGACTCCCTGTAAAAACAACGAAGCCAGACGAAATCGGTACGGATCTCATGTGTAATGCGGTGGCGGCTTACACGCGCTTTTTAGGCCCCTGCATCATCGTGGATTTTGGGACCGCCCTAACCTTTACCGTGATAGGGCCTGAGGGCCAAATCATGGGCGTAAACATCCTTCCTGGATTGAAAACTGCTATGCGCGCGCTTTTTACCGATACCGCCAAGCTTCCCGAGGTGGCTCTGGAGCTGCCAAGTTCGGCCATCGGGAAAGACACTGTGCACAGCATTCAGGCTGGCGTACTCTACGGCTATACCAGCTTAGTAAAAGGCATGCTTCAGACCATACAGGAAGAACTCGGCTACCGCTGCAGCATCGTGGCCACTGGGGGACTCTCCTCGATTTTACATCCACTAGCCGGGAGCTTCGACCTGACAGACCGTTTCCTGACCTTAGAAGGTATTCGGCTGATTACTTTGGCCCAGGGCCAAAAAAAGTAAAAAAAGTAACTAACCCTCCTATGCAGCGCCTACCTCACAGACCTGGCGCCGGGAAATCCTAAGAGCAGATTCGGATCCGGGCCATTAGCCGCGAAGCTTGGCCAGTCTTTCCGCGCGCAAACCCCGGGAAAATCTCCGACATGATCCAGTAGCTCCCACATCAACTGAAAGTGTAGATGCGGCGGCCAGTCTCCGTTTTCCGGATAGGGGCCGATGGTGCCGATGCGCTGTCCTTTCTCGATTCTCGCGCCTACCGTGTACTGCTTGAGGTCTTCCAGTGCCAAATGCCCATAAAGGCTGTAGAGCGTTTTTTCGCCCATAGGATGCGCCAGCAGCAGGGTAGGTCCATAATTTCCGAAGCCAGCATTATCCTGGAAGCTGTGGATGAACCCCTCCAATGGCGCGAAAATGGGGCTGCCCGCCTCCGTCCATAAGTCCACGCCCAAGTGGATGTCCCGAAAATCTTGGTTTTCGGTCGCGAAAACAGGCGAGCGCTGGTAAACTGCCCGATGCTCCCCATATCCCCCAAAACCAATTTTATCCCCGCAGGAGGCTTGAATAAACTGCGTGAAGGCAGCTGTATCCCGAATCTCCACTTTTTCCAGAAGGGGATTCGAGGGAGAGAGATCGAGGGTACAGGTATTTTCCAGGGTCAGCGGAACGCCTAATACCGGAAAAGCAGGTTCCGAAGGAAGTGGCAGCATACATCGAAAGGTTAATTTTGCGCCGGAGGCGCAATTCGTGTGCTCAAAAATAGTAGGAATCCCTTGGTTTTGGCTATTTTTACTTGAAAAATACATTTCTTATGCCGCGTCCACTCGCTGTACCTACCCTTAGTTCCATTCAGGAAGCGGCCCACCGCATCCAAGGACTTGTGCACCGCACACCGATTTTACAATCTGCCTCTTTAAACGCTCTAAGTGGGGCGGACCTCTATTTTAAGTGCGAAAATTTTCAGCGCGTAGGGGCCTTTAAGGCACGAGGTGCAGCGAATGCGGTGCTCAAGCTTTCAGCGGAAATGCGCGCAAAAGGGGTGGCCACACATTCCAGTGGAAATCATGCTGCAGCCCTGGCTCGAGCAGCGGCTAGTGTCGGCATCCCCGCTTATATCGTCATGCCCACCTCCGCTCCCGAGATAAAAAAGAAATCCGTAAAGGCCTATGGAGGAGAGATTCTTTTTTGTGCTCCCACGCTTCAGGCGCGTGAGCGTACCCTGCAGGAGGTAGTGGAACGAACTGGAGCTACCTTCATTCCGCCCTATGATCATCCTGACGTCGTCGAAGGACAGGGGACCTGTGCTCTAGAAATGTGGGAACAAGAAGGAGATTTCGATGTGATCCTGTGCCCGGTAGGTGGTGGTGGCCTCCTCGGAGGTACCGCCATCGTCAGCAAAGCGCTGCGCTCAGAGGTGCTGGTCATCGCCGCAGAACCGGAAGGGGCCGACGATGCCTTTCGCTCCTTTAAAGCGAAAGAACGTATTCCCATGGTAGCACCGAATACCCTGGCAGATGGCCTCCTCACCTCACTTGGAGAGCTGAATTTTCAGTTGCTCCTCGAGCATGTGGACGATGTGCTCACCGTGACAGACGAACAAATCATCCAGGCGATGCGCCTCATTTACGAGCGACTAAAAATCGTGATTGAACCTAGCTGCGCGGTACCCTTGGCGGCAGTGCTGCGCCACCCGGAGCGCTTTAAAGGGCAGAAGGTCGGCATCATCCTTTCAGGGGGGAACGTTGACCTGGATAAGCTTCCTTTCCAGCCTTAAAAATGGTAATTCATGACGATGTTGTAATTCATCATATTCACCTTATTGAACACAAAAATAGGATTATCGTAGGTTTCTCCGACGCCGATTTTACCCACGACCAGGATCCGTGCCTCTAGTCCGTCGAGGACATTAGAAAAGGTGTAGCCGATATCTGTGTTGAGCTGGACATAGGAGGGTACACCGTACTTGTTGAGTGAAGTTTTTTTCACATCCGGAAGGTTAAAGTAGCCTGCGGCAAAGGCCACTTGCGTGCGCTGCTTGGGAAAGCTATAGTCCACCTTGCTCATGAATGCATGTACATCTCCGAAGCCTTCATTTCGCTCCCGCGGCATAAAGGTAAAGAAAGGCTCACGCCCCCATTCCCGCGGCATCAGGTAGCGACCGTGAGCGGTTATGCGGTTATAGTTGAGCGAAGCGCTGAGGCGATTTTGGCGCAAGCCGATACGACCACCGAAGGTATTCGCCTCTCCACCACGTAGGAAGTAGGTTTTTTGTTGGTCAGGATTTCCGCCATCACTGAGTGCATCTTGTCGAAGGCCTTGGAGCCCGATGATCAGGTCGGTCTGGGTATCTAAAGGTATGCGTCCATCGAGTTGCACCATGGCAGTATTAAACACATTATCGGTATATTTATTCCAGATGCTGATGACCCAAGAGGGAGAGATGCGTCGGTTGATGCCCAGCATGGCGACCCCTCGGCTGCTTACGTTTCCTGAATACTGGGCTGGCCCCCCATCTGGGTTCACGCCAGCGCCATAGGCACCGATGGATTCTGCCACCGAGAACCAGCGCGTGGTGGCACGCGGCGTTACGCGGTAAATCCAACCTCCCTCTACTCCTGCGCGACCCAGAAAGCCACGGTTTCGGTACCAAAGGCCGTCAACACCCGTAGGGCGCATGCGTCCGTCTTGTAAGTTGATGAAAGGTGTGTTAATCAGCTGTTTACCGAAGGTGATGGTATGGCCATTTTTAACATATTTCAGGTGAAATTCTTCTAGTCGTTCGATAGAGCCCCTGTTTCCGGGGTTTTGTACGTCGAAAAGGGCCACCTCATAGCGGTTTCTGCCACCAGAAATCGGGTCGCGAGCTGCGAGATCAGAGGAAAAAACGTTAAAGATATAAAAGCCACTTACAGCGAGACGAAAGCCATGAAAGGAAGAAGATTCATAGCGTAAACCACCTCCAGCGGCCAGTGCATAGGCATTCGTTAAATCCCCCTCATTCGTGGTGGCGATAAACATGGAACGGAAGGCAACCTCAGTACGTCCCTGCTGCAGGGCGTAAAGTAGGGAGCTGGTATCTTTTGCTACTGTCTCCCGGCCACGCCAAAGATTGGGCTCCTGCTGAAGCTCCTGGTGCTGCGCAACTAGCGCCGATTCTGACAGGAAGAAGCCCACCACCAGCAGGCTAAAGCGGAGTATTCGCTGAAACATCGTAGGCATAAAAGGGCTAAGAAAGCAGTCAGCTCTACTGGAGAGCTGGCATGCATGTGATTATCGGAAGGTGTAAGGGACCCCGGAAACCTGCGTGAGCAAAGTCTGTGGGGCGTCTAGTGCTTTCGCACTTTCGCGAAGCGTCGGTGTTACCGGAGAATGTTCCTCTAGGTAACTCATCAGCGCCTCGTGCAGTGTAAAGGGTTTGTTTTCCGAGTTTTTGACGCCGTCTAAGCGACATAAAACGTCTTCCGGATCTCCATCCCGCTCGCAGGCTGTCACCGTATAGGTCTTGTCGAGCACGAGTGGCTGACCCTTTACATGGATGGACTGCACCCGTTCCCCCTCTTTGCCGAAGGCATGAAACGTAATGTCCATTCCTTTAAATTTAATGACCCAGCCTCCGAAACGTTTACTGGCCTCTTCAGCAAAGACATTGTTAAGTTCTTTTTCTAGCCAAGTTTTAATTTGGGAGCCGGTCACTTCTCCTTTCCGGATTACACTATCCACAGGAAGCATGTCGAAAATGTAGCCAGCCGTAATCGGAATATTCCCTGTCTCATCCGGCGTGGCCCTAGGCGGGCAAAAGCGGAATCCATTTGACAGAACGATGTCTACATCGGGCACTTTCCAGCTGATGGCGTCTAGGATCATGGTGTCGATCGTATTTTCGATCACGAAATAGCGGTAGAGCGGCACAGTGCTGTAACCTACTACCCGGTTAATGTCCTGCTCATAAGCAGCCTCATTTTCTTGGATAATGGCCTGCACGCGCGGTGAAGCGGGGTATTTTTCTATGTCCACCTCCACGAGTTCATAGGTATCTTCGATTACTTTGCCATCCTGAATGGTGATTTCTAGCTTACCGATAAAGCTACCAAAAGCGCCTGGCTCTACTACTTTAGCGTACTTACGCTGAATTGGCACGCGAACACGTTCGTGGGTATCACCACCTAAGATATAGTCGATGCCCTCGCATGCTGGCATATCTGCCAAAGCGAGCTGTTGGGATAGTCCCAAGTGGGCGATTACGGCCACGAAGGCACAACCTTCTTGCTTTTTAAGCACATCAGCGTAATGGGCTAAATTATGTTCCGGTGGGGTATAAATGATGCCTTTGCTGTAGTTCGGAGACTGGCGTTTCGGCACTAAATGATCGGTATAGCCCAAGAATCCGATTTTCACACCGTTAATATGCCAGATGTAGTAAGGAGGGAAGACAAGTTCTCCTCGCGAGCCATCCGCTGCCTCATGGTACATATTGGCACACACCTTCGGAGCATTCAGCGCACCTAAGAGACGCTGCATGGCTTCTTTATAATAAACCACCTCCCAGTTGCCCGGCAGATAGAGGTCATAGTCCAAAGCGTTTAAGATCGGTACCATCGCTTCTCCGGTTGTTTTCACGGAGAGCTTAGAGCCCTGAAACATATCCCCTGTGTCGATGATGAGTGCATCATCTGCATCTGCTTTTAGCTGCTTTAATGCGGTATCTAAATGCGCATAGCCACCCGTTTTACGGAACACCATCTGTTCATTTTCCCAGAACATTTCATCATGAGGATGGATCTGGCAGTGGACATCTGTGGTCTGTAAAAGGGTAAGTTTAAAAGGTTTTTTCGGATCTTTCGGTGCAGCAGTTGCCGTTTTTGCCATGCCGGTACCCAGGGTGATAAAGCCGGAACCGGCACTGATGACACCTAATTTCTTTAGAAAATCTCGCTTCGAATAATTCATTTTTGTGCTACGCTTTGGTGTTCTAGGAATAAAAAAATCAGGGAAGTAGGCATTTCTGCCTTGATTTTATTCAAATAGGAATACCCAATTTTCATAAAGGTCTTCTTTTTGATGACAGAAATCAGTAACAATTGTCACAGGTGCCCTCATTTATGCCTTTTGCACACGATCAGAAGCGTTTTTTATCCTCTTCTTCCCGCTGTAAAAGGAATGCGTTAACAATTTGCGAAAAACAGGGGTTAAATGGTAACTTTGTAGCTCATGAAAGTAGTGGAATCTAAGGAAAAAGTCGCCATCGAGTCGTTAGACCCGAAGGCCTTTATCATCATAAAAAATGCCCGCGTAAATAATTTAAAGGGAGTCGATGTGGCGATCCCACGAAATAAGCTTGTGGTGGTCACAGGGCTATCGGGCTCGGGTAAGTCTTCGCTGGCTTTCGACACACTCTTTGCCGAAGGCCAAAGGATGTATGTGGAAAGTCTCAGCTCCTATGCCCGACAGTTTCTCGGACGGATGGAAAAACCGGATGTGGAATACATCAAAGGGGTATCTCCTGCGATCGCTATCCAGCAGAAAGTGAACACCCGAAATCCTCGCTCTACTGTGGGCACCACGACGGAGATTTACGACTACCTAAAGTTGCTCTTTAGCCGTGTGGGTAAAACGTATTCTCCCGTGAGTGGGGAGGAGGTGAAGCGCCACACGGTGTCGGACGTAGTTGACTACATGTTCGGCCTAGGGGATGGGGCGCGCCTGATGCTTACCTGTCCCCTGCGTATCGGAGAAGATCGCGACCTCGCACAGGAGCTGGAGCTGCTGCTCCAAAAGGGCTATACCCGGATTTTAGTCGATGGTGAGGTGGCCTTTGTGGAAGAACTGGTCGGGCAGAAAAAGTTGCCCAAGGGGGAGTACGAAATTTTGATCGACCGTGCAGTTATTCAGGTAGGTGATGAGGACTTGCAGTTTCGGTTAGCGGACTCCGTCCAAACGGCCTTCTTCGAAGGGCATGGCGACTGTAAGGTGATCGCGCCGGAGCTGGGCGTGCAGACCTTCTCGGATCGCTTTGAGCTGGATGAGATGAGCTTCGAGGTGCCCTCCGTGAATTTTTTTAGCTTTAATAACCCCTATGGCGCGTGCAAAACGTGTGAGGGCTTTGGTTCTGTCTTGGGCATAGACCCGGATCTGGTGTTTCCCGATAAAAGCCTTTCGGTTTACGAGGGGGCCATTGCGCCCTGGCGCGGAGAGACGATGCAGAAATGGCTGAAGCCACTGCTCAAGTCTGGGATAGAGTTCGATTTCCCGATTCATCGCCCGTATGAGGAGCTAGACGACTGGCATAAAGAGATTCTCTGGAAAGGGAATAGTTATTTTAAAGGGCTAGATGCTTTTTTCGATGAGCTGAGTGGCCGTACCCATCAGATTCAGTACCGTGTACTGCTCTCCCGCTTCCGCGGGCGTACGACCTGTCCGGACTGTAGGGGGACGCGCTTACGCAAGGATGCCGCGTATGTAAAAGTAGGTGGTCGCTCCATTATCGACGCGGTCTTACTGCCCATCGATGAGGCCTTGGTCTTTTTCCAAGAGCTTCAGCTGTCGGAGGCGGATGAAAAGGTAGCGCGTAGACTATTAAAAGAAATTATTAGCCGCCTCAGTTATATGGTGCAAGTGGGACTGGGTTATCTGACCCTAAACCGCTTGACTTCTAGTCTTTCTGGTGGAGAGTTTCAGCGGATTAAGCTGGCGACCTCTTTAGGGTCTGCCTTGGTAGGATCCATGTATATTTTAGATGAGCCCAGCATCGGGCTGCACCCGCGCGACACGGATCGGCTGATCGAAGTGCTGAAGTCGCTGCGCGATCTGGGAAACACAGTGATCGTGGTAGAGCACGAGGAGAAAGTTATGCGCGCTGCGGATGAGTTGATCGATATCGGCCCAGATGCGGGAGCGCATGGCGGACAGCTGATGTTTCAGGGGAGCTTAGAGCAGCTTTTGGCCCAGGGCCACACCCACACCGCCCGCTACCTAAACGGCGCTGCGAAGATCGACAGTGGGCGAAGTCCCCGGAAGCCGAAGCATTTTCTTCAGATTCGCGGTGCACGCGAGCATAACCTGAAGCAGGTCGATGCCCGCATTCCTCTGGGCTGCTTAACGGTGGTTACGGGTGTGTCGGGATCGGGAAAATCTACTCTTATCAAGAAAATTTTATATCCGGCCCTCTCGAAGCGGCTCGGGCTGGTGCAGGAGGAGATCGGCAAATTCGATCGTCTGGAGGGAGATGTGGAAGAGATCACGCAGGTGGAATTTGTGGATCAAAACCCCATCGGCAAGTCCTCCCGCTCGAATCCGGTTACCTATGTGAAGGCCTATGACCCAATTCGTGCGCTCTATGCCGAGCAGAGTACCTCGAAGCAGCGGGGGTATAAGCCTGCATTCTTTAGCTTTAATGTGGATGGCGGTCGCTGTGAAGCCTGTCAGGGAGAGGGAACCGTGACGGTCGAAATGCAGTTTATGGCGGATATCCACCTGACCTGTGAGGCCTGTAAAGGGAAGCGTTTCAAGCAGGAGATTCTTGATGTGACCTATAAGGAAAAAACGATTGCAGATGTGCTGGCCATGACGATCGACGAGGCGATGGCGTTTTTCGCTGATAAAACAGCGATTATAAATAGGTTGCAGCCCTTGCAAGAAGTGGGACTTGGCTACATTGGGATGGGGCAGTCATCGAATACGCTTTCTGGGGGCGAGGCCCAAAGGGTGAAGCTCGCGGCTTATCTGAACAAGCCTACCGGGAAAGCGAAGGATCACATTCTCTTTATTTTCGATGAGCCGACGACAGGGCTGCATATGCACGATATTAATAAGTTGTTATTTTCCTTAAATGCACTCATCGAGCAGGGGCATAGCGTCTTAATCATCGAGCATAATACAGAAGTGATTAAATCTGCCGACTGGGTGTTGGATTTAGGTCCAGAAGGAGGTCATGGCGGAGGTCACTTGGTTTTTCAGGGGACGGTAGCCGATTTAATGAAGGAGGAAAACAACTATACCGCACGCTATTTGCGCGAGTCTATCTGATATGGACATAGCTTTACAGTACCCTTTTGAGTTGGCGGGGACCTTTGTCTTCGCCATTTCTGGCGTTTTAGCTGTACGAGATAAAGATCATGATTTATTCGGTGCTGGCTTTACGGGATTTATCACTGCTATAGGTGGAGGTTCCCTACGTGACATGCTGCTGGGCAGTTATCCGCTGGTTTGGGTAGGGGACATCTATGTCTTTTATGCCATTTTAGCAGGAATCGTAGTGGCCTTTCTTTTCACCCCTTTCTTGATGAAGCTAAGGCGCACGCTTTTTTTATTTGATACGCTTGGGATCGGTTTTTTTACTGTTTTGGGGGTGGAAAAGGCGCTCAGTTTAGGTGTTCGGCCAGAGATCGCCGCGATCATGGGAATGTTTTCGGCTGTCATGGGGGGCGTATTACGGGACACGCTGGTGAATGAGGTGCCTATTTTATTTCGGAAAGAGGTCTATGCTTCTGCTTGTTTAGCGGGGGCTATTTGCTATCTTATTTTCTATTATTTTGGTATGCAGCGGGATTTTAACCTCTTGCTTAGCTTGTCCATCATTATTGGTATTCGGCTGCTGGCAGTGCGCTTTAAAATTAGCCTGCCGGGTTTGCGCTAGCCATGCTCGGTGAGTGTGATCGTTTTTTTCTCAGCTTACTTGTTGCTCCACCAAGCCCCTCCTCTGGGAAGAGCGCTGCGAGATTCCGTTTGTATTAGCTAGCAAGGAAGGCCTGCTTTATGTCGGTAAGCGGGCTTTAATAGGAAGGCATTAATGCTGCGATGAGGGGGATTTGGATTAATAGGTCAAAGGAAAGTGCGAAAAAAGTAGCCCAGGCTATCGCGCTGATGCTCATGGTCAAATAGATTTTCTTTTTCGTCACCCCGAGTGCATTCATGACCAGGGTTCCTCCTATGGGGGTCAGAAAGACGGGGGTTAGAAAGGCGATGCCATTAGGCCCGAAGCTTCTCCAAACGCGAATGATGAGGCGGGCTTTTTTTGAAAATAGTCGTGGCTTTGGTTTTGTGGCGCGCCAGCGCTTATACCACTGTCCAAGCTGTGTGATGAGTAGGACACTACTCATCATCCCTAAAAAGGTAACCAAAATTACTTCAAATATGGAATATCCTGCCGCTAGCCCTAAGGCAGGGCCAGCTACGAACTTCACCATGGACAAGGCCAGGATGAAGAAAAAGGTAAGAATGTACTCTAACATGTAAGTGGATAAACGCTTTTTAAACAGGGATAGGGGGGATAAAGTTTATTCGTTAACTGGTTTTTACGCCAAAAGCGAGATCCCCTGCATCTCCTAAACCTGGCAAAATGTATGCCTGATCATTTAGGCCGGCATCTAAGGCAGCGGTCCAAATGGTGAGCGGGAACTCTATTTTATCTTTAATTTTTTGAATGCCTTCCGGCGCACTGATGACTGCTGCGATGTGGATATGCTTGGGTTTGCCATGCCGTAAAAGGGCTTCGATGGTTTGGATACAGGAATTGCCTGAGGCGAGCATAGGGTCTATAAATAGGACTTCTTTGCCGTCGATATCCGGTAAAGCCTGATAAAAAAAGCCGATTTCCGGGTCTGTGGTCGCTCCATGGGGTTCCCGGTAAGCACCAATAAACCCACTATCTGCCTGGTCGAAGACAGACAGAAAGCCTTCGTAAAGAGGTAAGGCAGCCCGAAGAACATTGATAAGAATGGGCTGCTGATTCAAAATGGGGCTGTCCAAGCTTCCAAGTGGTGTTTGGATCGTGCGTATGGTGTAGGCGAGTGTTTTTGAAAGTTCATAGGCCATCAACATACCGATACGTTCTAGATTCTTTCGGAATCTCCAGCGGTCTTTTTGAATTAAAGGGTCTCTTAGTTCAGCGAGGTAAGAGAGTAAAATGGAGTTTTCGTTACTTAAGATATGAGTGTGCACGGACATAGGCTACAATGTAGTGGGGCAGAGGACTTGTATAGGTGGTATTACTGCGGCTTTTCTGACACTAAAATAGTGGTTCTCTCTTATGGGCAACTATTATTTTTCGCCGAAAGCCAAAAAAAAGGGAGGACTAAGCCCTCCCTTTCATCTGTATTATCAGAACTTATTTTACCTCAAATGAAGTTCTTCTTGCTAACTGACGTGCTTCAGCAGATTTTTTGTCTACGCTGGTATCTTCTCCGAAGCCTTTAGCAGATAGTCTGCTGGCATCGATACCTGCTTCGATAAGTAACTTTTCTACTGCTTTCGCTCTACGCTCAGAAAGCTTCATGTTATAGTCTTCAGGACCTAACTCATCTGCGAAACCTTTAATTTCTAATTTCACTTCAGGGTTACGCTTCATGAAATTCGCTACGTGGTTCACAGCCGAAGCAGAGAAACCTAGTGGCTTAGCGCTATCGAATGCGAAGTATACGTTCACATAATTTTCGTTAATGGCTTTCTTGAAGAAATCTGTTTCTACTACTTCTTCGATCGGACATCCGTCATTCGATGCTGGGCCAGGAACAAATGGACACTTGTCTAAGTGATCAGGAATACCATCACCATCAGAATCAAGAGTTCTTCCGAACGCATCTACGCGAGCACCTGCAGGCGTATTTGGCTCTTTATCTAAGTAATCCGGAATACCATCGCCATCAGAATCCTTCAACATATCCTTGATTTCGCCAATTTGCTCAGCAAGCTCAACTTTCGTAGCGTACTTTTCAGCGGCGATATACCAGTCTGCATGCTGGGATTTCTTACCCAAGTAAAAGTTCAAGCCTACAGTACCGGTCCACCAGTTACCGATTGTTCTTCTTCCTAATACCTCGGAAGCTCCATCAGTAGCGACAGAAAGGCGGCCAAGGATCGCGTGAGAGATATCACCTGTAAGTGCGATTCTGTCCGTTAAACGAACTTGCGCTGTGAAACCTCCCATTAAATTGTAGAAATTATCTCTAACGTCCGCAAATTGATTCTCCTGTGGAGTCTGCGCTCCGAAGCCAGCACCAAAGTGCGCTAGGAGACCAATTCTCTGCGAAAATTGTTCGAAATTCATAATTCTACCCAAATTCGTTACAGCTTGTAAATTCGCTCTGTAATAATTTGTGGTAAAGGGTAGGGAATTGTCAGAGCCCACGAACTGTCCAAAACCATAATTGGCTTTCAAACCGAATTTTTCGGTAAGCATGTAGCGCACACCGATGTCAGCATGTCCTAAATTTAGGAAGGGCGTTTCATACTGCATGCTTGTGAAACGTGTCGCAGCATGGTTAAAACCACCTCCAACATCGATCGACCACTTGTTGAAGTCGTCTTGGGCTTGAGCGCCATATGCCATGGCGCCGGCCATTAGGGTAGATAGTAGGATTTTTTTCATGATAAAAAATTTTTATCCAGATTTGAGTGTTTAATTGGTTTCAAGCTTCAAATTTACAACTTTTAACATCTAATCAAAAACGCCGCCTTGTTTTTGGAGAAAAGGTAGCAAGAATTGAATCAAATTAAGTTTATAAGTCGTGATTAATTAACATAAATTATGCCAATACCGGGTGCTTTAGAGGATTTATTACATATCAGGTCTGTTTCAGGAGACGAAATGGAAATTACCAAATATATTTTAAATTATGTGCAAGAACGTAAAATATT
Organism: Nitritalea sp.; assembly: GCF_054166705.1. NCBI lineage: Bacteria > Pseudomonadati > Bacteroidota > Cytophagia > Cytophagales > Cyclobacteriaceae > Nitritalea > Nitritalea sp. The sequence continues at coordinate 179,000 of NZ_JBSZCV010000008.1, read as the reverse complement.
TTGGAAAGTTCAACCTGAAATCTATCATGGAGAAGAATTTCATGATTGTTTACTATTAAAATTCGGAAATCCTAGAACAGCGGTCTTTGCTCATGTAGATACCATAGGGTTTATGAGCCGCTACCAGAACCAGCTCATCCCTATCGGTGGACCTGAGTTAGATGCTTCTTTTTATATTCATGGAGAAGACGATCTAGGCCCTATCCACTGCCGTCTTAACGTTATGGAGGACGAACTGTTTCATGATTTTCCGCGCGCTGTCCAGCCCGGCACGTGTTTTTCTTTCGCACAAGATATCCGTAGTAACGATACCTACCTACAGGCAGCCTACTTAGATAACCGCTTAGGTGTCTATAACGCGCTACTCCTATGTGAAGAGGTCCGGGATGCCTGGGTCGTATTTAGTACCTATGAAGAACATGGAGGCGGCAGTATGCCCTTTTTACTTCGTTTTATAATGGAGACGCATCCTGTAAAGCAAGCGCTTATTTCTGATATTACCTGGGTGACGGAAGGTGTGCGGCATGGGGAAGGGGTGGCTATTTCGATTCGAGATCGTTATATTCCTAGGAGAGCCTTTCTTGAAAAGATAGTATCTTTGGCAAAAAAATCCGGCGTACCTTTTCAGTTAGAAGTGGAGGCACACGGAGGGAGTGATGGTCGAGAGGTCCAATTTTCCCCCTATGCGCTCGACTGGTGCTTTATCGGAGCCCCTGAAGATCATGTGCATACGCCAAACGAAAAAGTCTATTGGAAAGATTTTTATGCGATGGTAGCACTGTATAAGTTCTTACTCGAAAAGCTATAGCGGTTTAGCAAGAATAAACAAGGGCTCAGACGCTAATTGTAGTATATTTGTTTAATCCTTCTGCGGAAGGCAAAAAAATCGGTATGATTCAAATTTTGGACAAGTCATTTGTCCCCTATTTAGCTAAAGAAACACTGCAGGAGCGTATTCAAGCGCTGGGAGCAGAGATTAGTAAAGATTATGAAGGAAAGCCACTTTGTGTGCTGGCTGTATTAAATGGTGCTTTTATGTTCTGTAGCGACTTGGTGAAGGAAATTACGATTCCCATGGAGCTTCAGTTTATTAAATTAGCTTCCTATTCAGGGACGACCTCTACGGGTGAAGTATCCGAGCTGTTGGGTGTAGCTACATCCCTAAAAGGAAAGGAAATCCTAATCGTGGAGGATATCGTAGATACGGGGCTAAGTATGCAGTACCTTTTGGCCAGTATGGCCAAAGAGAACGCTGCCTCGATCCGAATATGTAGCCTGCTTGTGAAACCAGAAGCCTTGCAGCACCAGGTGGAAATCGCTTATACTGGGTTCGAAATACCCAAAAAATTTGTGGTGGGGTATGGACTCGATTATAATGGCTTCGGCCGGAATATCGGGGAGATCTACCAGCTAAAAGAAGATTAAAATACTTTATGAAGTAAGGGGAGATGCCCCTTTTCACTATAAACCGAACAGACGCTTATGCTCAATATCGTATTATTTGGCCCTCCGGGAGCAGGAAAAGGCACGCAAAGTGAAAAATTGATTGCTAAATACGGCTTGACCCACCTCTCTACGGGAGACCTTTTTAGAAAACATCTCGGAGAGGGTACTGCACTAGGGCAGTTAGCGAAAAAATACATGGATGAAGGCAACTTGGTCCCGGATGAGGTGGTGATCGGCATGGTCGATGAAAAAATTAAAAGCACTTCAGATAGCCCAGGGTTTATTTTCGATGGATTTCCGCGAACTGTAGCGCAAGCAGAAGCACTCGACGCGCTGCTAAATGAAAAAGGAACACCTATAAAAGGGATGATTGCCTTGGAAGTTCCTGAGGAAACCTTGAAAACGCGGATAAAAGAAAGGGGTAAAACCTCTGGCCGCAGTGATGACCAAGATGACGCTAAAGTAGCGAACCGAATAAAGGTCTATCTAGATGAGACGCTACCCGTAGCAGACTATTATGCTAAACAAGGGAAATTAAGCAGCATTAATGGTGTGGGGGAGATCGATGAGATCTTTGGCGCTATCGCCAAAACCATAGATAGTTACGAATAAAAAATATTATCCGTATCTTTGCCACTCGAAAGGCTAGACCGAAACGTCTAGCCTTTTTTTAACGGGTCAATTTCAAGATTTAACATATACCAGCCGTGGCGGATTCTAACTTTATCGATTATGTAAAATTCTGCTCCCGCTCCGGGGCAGGAGGGGCGGGCTCTCTTCACTTTCGCAGAGAAAAGCACGTTCCAAAAGGAGGCCCTGATGGCGGAGACGGGGGGCGCGGTGGACATATTATTTTGCGCGGAAACGCGCAGCTCTGGACCTTACTACACCTCAAATATAAAAAGCATGTCATCGCAGAGGCAGGAAAGTCCGGAGAAGGGGGCCGCCGAAAAGGACGTGATGGTAAGGATATTATCCTCGAAGTGCCCTTAGGTACGGTGGCAAAGGATGCAGAGACCTTTGAGACGCGTTTTGAAATTACTGAAGATGGACAGGAAGTCATCCTAACGCGCGGCGGGCGTGGTGGATTAGGGAATGACCACTTTAAGTCGGCTACCAACCAAGCGCCACATTATGCGCAGCCAGGGGAAGAGGGTATCGAAGAATGGATCATCTTAGAGCTGAAGCTACTGGCAGATATCGGGCTGGTAGGGTTCCCGAATGCTGGTAAATCTACTCTCCTAAGCAGCCTGTCTGCCGCGAAACCAGAAATCGCAGACTATCCCTTTACCACGCTGGTGCCGAACTTGGGCGTCGTGGCCTACCGCGATGATCGCTCTTTCGTCATGGCAGATATTCCGGGCATAATAGAAGGGGCCGCCGAAGGCAAAGGACTCGGCCTTCGCTTTCTGCGCCATATCGAACGTAATCCACTTTTACTTTTCATGGTCCCAGCTGATGCACCTAGTATTCGCGAGGCCTACCAAGTACTGCTGGGGGAACTGGAACGGTACAACCCTGAACTACTCGATAAAAAACGACTGCTTGCCATCTCTAAAGCAGATATGCTCGATGAAGAGCTGATGGAAGAAATGAAGCGAGAACTTCCTGTGGATGTCCCTTCCCTGTTTATTTCTTCCGTATCGGGCTATCAGCTGGACCAGCTGAAAGACTTAATTTGGAAAACGATTCATGCCTAGTGCGACAACTTGTCAGTCCCTTGCGGTGTGGCATTTTGATTGCGAAGGAGGTATTGAAAATGAATTCAAAAATGGCAGAAAAACAACACGATAAATCCACCGTACAGGAAGAAGATATCCTACAGCAGCAGACAGCTGAGGAGCAGCAAGCGGCCGAGGAGGCTACAGCAGAAAGGCAAGAGGCCGACGTAGCAGCTCAGGACGCGGAGACACCTGTAAGCGAGGAGGCCCAAGTGTATAAAGATAAATACTTGCGCCTGTATTCTGAATTTGATAACTATCGCAGAAGAACGGCTAAGGAACGCTTAGACTTGATTAAAACAGCTTCGGAAGAGGTGCTGAAAGCGATCATTCCCGTGCTAGACGATTTCGAGCGTGCAGCGAAGGCGCATGCAGCAGAATCTGAGGCCGAAAAAGTACGTGACGGAAACCAAATCGTCGTACAGAAATTGATGAAAACGCTGGAGCAAAAAGGCCTAAGGCCGATGGAAGATGCCGTCGGAAAGCCTTTTGATGCGGACTTCCAAGAGGCGATTACGCAAATTCCAGCCCCTTCTGAAGAGCTGAAAGGTAAGGTAGTAGATGTAGTAGAAAAAGGCTACATGCTCGGTGACCGCGTCGTGCGGTATGCAAAAGTGGTCATAGGAGCATAAGAAAAAGGCATGGCAAAGAGAGATTATTACGAGGTTTTAGGAGTTTCGAAGAGCGCTAGCCCGGAAGAAATTAAAAAAGCCTATCGGAAATTAGCCATCAAGTATCACCCGGATAAAAATCCTGGAGATGCTGAGGCAGAAGAAAAGTTTAAAGAGGCAGCAGAAGCCTATGATGTGCTTAGCACACCAGAAAAAAAGCAGCGCTATGATCAATATGGCCATCAAGGTGTTAGCGGTGGCTTTTCTGGTGGTGGCGCCAGCATGGATGATATCTTCTCCCAATTTGGAGATATCTTCGGAGGCGGTGGCTTTGACTCCTTCTTTGGCGGAGGTGGTGGAGGCCGTAGACGCACGAAAAAAGGAACGAATCTGCGCGTAAAGCTGAAGCTTAACCTGCAAGAGGTGGCTAACGGCGTGGAGAAAAAAATCAAAGTGAAACGACAAGTGCTCGCCGATGGTGTCACCTTTAAAAACTGCGGCACTTGTCAGGGTACGGGTCAGGTGAAAAAGGTGGTGAACACCATGCTGGGCCAGATGGTCTCCGCTTCTACTTGTCCTGCTTGTGGCGGAAATGGCCAAATCGTAGACAAAAAGCCAGCAGAAGCAGATGCACGCGGAATGGTGCTGAAGGAAGAAGTGATTCCGATCCAAATTCCTGCCGGTGTAGCTGATGGCATGCAGCTGAGCATGTCCGGAAAAGGGAATGAAGCCGCTGGAGGAATACCCGGTGACCTACTCATCCTAATAGAGGAAATCGAAAGTGATAACTTTAAGCGCGATGGAAATAATGTGATCTACGATCTATATGTTAGCTTCGTAGACGTAGCCCTCGGCGCCCAACTGGAAGTGCCTACTATCGATGGGAAAGTAAAAATAAAGCTAGAGCCCGGGACACAGAGTGGAAAGGTGCTGCGCCTGAAAGGCAAAGGCATAAAAGATATCAATGGCTATGGTGCCGGAGATCAACTCATCTATGTAAATGTCTGGACTCCGAAGGCACTTAGCCGTGAGGAGCGAGAACTTCTGGAGAAGCTGCGGGACGCCGAAAACTTCCGCCCCGATCCGGGAAAAGCCGAAAAAGGTTTTTTCGACCGTGTGAAAGACATGTTTTCATAAAAAAAGATCCTTCGGGATCTTTTTTTTGTTAGAAAAGAAACCTTCTCGTAGCAGGTGCGTAGGAGAGTGTTATGTTAAGAGTACCCCTGCTTTTTGTCTTCCTGTTGTGCAGCATGACGCTGCATGCCCAGCAGGTCATTAAACGAGATTATACCGCAGCCAAGCGGGAAGGGGTAGAGTCTATCTATTTCCATTTTGATGTATATAAAGGTGTCAGCCGCTTTCACTCCAGCATGGGAGAGGCACCTGTTTGGGTAAAAGCCTCCCTGTCCAACCTTAATATCCTTCCTCAGTTCGACGATACGATGAGCGATGGCCGACAGGAAATCATGCTGCACCACCGCAATGTGGAAAATGAGTCCTTCAGTAAAAGCCTCAGCTATAAACTTTTCTCGAATACAGAGGAAAATTTCGAACATGACTGGCGCGTGGGAATCAATAAGCGGCATCCGCTCGACCTGGATTTTGTTTTCGGCATCGGAAAGGCATTTATCAATCTCTCTGAGCTGCAGGTGGCGAACTGCAGCGTCCACTCCGCTAGTGCAGACATCACACTGGGATATGACGCGGAAAAACCGAACGCCGTTTCGATGGATACCCTGCAAGTAAAAATCAATATGGGTAATCTGGAGGCCCGACAGATTAATTTGGCGCGAGCCAAAACGATTTTATTCGATGTCAATTATGGCACCATCGACATTAGCATAGATCCTGATACGCATCAGGGTGGCACCTTACATGCGATGGTGGGCGCAGGTAAACTGAATATGCAGCTGCCTGATCCCGATAAGCCGTATAAGTTGACGATTAAATCCTCCCCCATGTGCCGCATCCATATGCCCAAACATCTTCGTTCCACGGGCAATAAGCAGCAGCGTACCTACGTTTCACGCGGTTATGAGCGCGATCCAGAAAATGCGCTTTATGTAAACGTGGACATCTCCGTAGGAAGCCTTACCTTAAAGTAAGCGCTTGGAAGTTTTGTGCTTTCCGGGATTCGACGTATTTTCCCTGAAAATTTTATTCCATGACTTCCGATACCCTTTTAGACATCCAGCACCTGCATAAGGGCTACCAGGGACATCAAGCCCTTCAGGATGTGAGCTTTCAGGTTCCGGAGGGAACAGTTTTTGGCCTTTTAGGCCCAAATGGCGCCGGTAAAACCACCCTGATTCGCATCATTAATCAAATCATCACCGCTGACGCTGGCCGAGTACTTTTAGAGGGCCAAGTCCTCAGCCCGAAAGAAATCCGTAAAATCGGCTACCTGCCGGAAGAGCGGGGGCTGTATAAAAAAATGGTGGTCAAAGAACAGTTGCTTTTTTTCGCACGACTTCGTGGTTTAAGTAGCGCGGAAGCGAAAATTCGTACCAAAGACTGGCTGGAGCGCTTTAACCTCTTGGGCTGGGCAGATAAAAAAGTGGAGGAGCTATCGAAGGGTATGGCCCAAAAAGTTCAGTTTATCGCCACAGTCCTGCACGAACCACGTCTTTTGATTTTAGACGAACCCTTCTCGGGCTTCGACCCAGTAAATGCTGACCTCGTCCTTCAGGAAATCCTTCGCCTAAAAAAACAGGGTACCACCATCATGCTCTCTACACATCGCATGGAGTCGGTAGAAAGCCTTTGTGATGCACTGGCGATGCTGCATCGCTCTCGACTGGTTTTGCACGGCACCGTGCCTGAAATTAAAGCCCGCTTCAGCCAAAAAACGTATACGCTGTCCTATCTGCCCTACCTGTCGCAGCACTCAGAAGAGCTGGCGAACACCCCGCAGCAAGTGCTTATACAAGGGGATGCACGTGAAGCGAATGCCCAGCTGGCGGAGTACCTCCAAAAAGGTCTCGTTACCTCCTTCCAGCCCCACGTGCCGACGATAGAAGAAATTTTCATCCAACAAGCCAGTTCCCAGCAGCATGATGCATAAAGTAGCCCTTCTCATCCAGCGAGAGTATTCCACGCGCGTCCGAAAAAAATCCTTTCTGCTCGCCACATTGATTACTCCACTCCTATTTCCGGCCATCATGGGTGGGATTCTTTGGCTGGCGATGAGCGAAGGGGAGCGCAGCAGCCTAAGAATCATCGAGGTCGTCGATGAACAAGACTTCTTTTTCTTGGAAAGTATGGAGCAGTATGCCTTTTCTTACGGTAAAATCTCCTTAGAAGAGGCGAAGGAACTCGTGCGTAAGGGCGAGCGCTTCGGCCTGCTACACATACCGCCATTGGATATGGAGCGGCCACGTGGCATCAGCTTTTACAGTGAAGTCAGTCCCCCGCTCAGCTTTACGAGCATGATCGAAGCTAGCCTAAAGCGGCGCATCGAGGACTCCAAGCTCCAAAACAGCGGCATAGACCCTAGCATCCTGCAGGCAGTACGAACGCCCGTCAGTCTGGATACCATCACGCTGGCTTCCAGCGGTGATGAGGTCGCCGGAGATGCCCGCATCCAGTATGGCATTGGCTTTATCAGCGGGATTTTGATCTATCTGTTCATCTTCCTGTACAGCAATCAAATCATGCAGGGAGTCATCGAAGAAAAATCCAGTCGCATCATGGAGGTGCTCGTGGCGACCATGAGACCTTTCCAACTGATGCTCGGGAAAATTATCGGCATCGCAGCTGTGGGCTTGACACAATTCGGCATCTGGGTGTTACTCATTAGCCTACTAAGTTCGCTCCTGTGGTCCTTTTTCGGAATCCGCATGCCTCAGGCGGAGCTCCTCGAAGCTCAGGGCTTAGCTGCGGACAGCATCGACCCGGCGCTCACAGAGGGTCCCGCTCGCCTGCTTATGCCGCTCTTGCAGGTGGATTATGGTTATATCTTGAGCATCTTCCTCTTCTATTTCCTAGGAGGCTACCTGCTCTATGGGGCACTCTTTGCTGCCATCGGCGCTGCGGTAGATACGCCCGCGGATGCCCAGCAATTCGTTCTCCCAGTCACCATTCCGCTACTCGTGGCCTACATGGGGCTCTTCCTCTTCGTCCTTCAGGATCCGAACAGCAGCACCAGCTTTTACCTCAGCGTCTTTCCGCTGACCTCCCCGATCGCCATGGTGGGCCGTGCCGCCTATGGTATCCCCTTTTGGGAACTCCTCCTCTCCATGAGCTTATTAATCCTCGGTTTCATCGGAAGCACATGGGTGGCAGCGAAAATATATAAAATAGGAATTTTGGCCCACGGGGCCAAAGTCAACTTTAAAGTGCTCTGGTCCTGGCTGAAGCGAGAAGATTAAATCACCATGGCTCTTCCTAGCAGCCTTAGCCCTATCCCCCCTAGAAAAGCAGGCGTGAAGAGCCCACAAAAGGGTCACAGCTACACGGCCATACAAAAAGCCCTTCCCTCTTTGGAGCCCACTACTAGGTTCCAGAGGGAAGGACTTCATTCCTTTTGCGCCGCAGCGCAATGGCTTCCTAACCGATTACTTTATATCATAACGATCGGCATCCATGACTTTCACCCAAGCACGGCAAAAGTCCTGCACAAAGCGCTCAGCCATATCATCTTGGGCATAGTATTCCGCATACGCACGCAAGATCGAATTAGAGCCGAAGACCAAGTCTACGCGGCTGGCGGAGAAGGCCTCCCTCCCGGTTTTGCGGTCTACAAGTGCATAGCTATCCTTACCCGTAGGCTTCCAGCTGTAGGCCATATCGGTGAGGTGCACGAAGAAGTCTGGGCTCAAAACGCCCACTCGATCCGTAAACACGCCCCTAGTGTTAGCACCATAATTCGTGCCCAGCACCCGCATGCCGCCAACCAGGGCCGTCATCTCAGCAGCTGTCAACCCCATTAACTGTGCGCGGTCCACAAGGAGCTCCTCAGGCTTCGCTTCTACGCCCGGCTTCAGCCAGTTGCGGAATCCATCATGCACAGGCTCCAAATAGCTAAAGGATTCGGCATCCGTCTGCTCCTCGTCGGCATCGCCTCTACCCGGGGAAAAGGGAACGGTAATCGCCACTCCAGCCCGTTTGGCCGCCTGCTCCACGGCTGCAGTTCCTGCCAGCACGATTAAATCGGCCAGGCTGATGTCTTTTTCTAGGTCCGAACGGAACTCACTCAGAGCCGTCAGCACGCGCGCTAAGCGCTCAGGTTCATTTCCTTCCCAGCTACGCTGTGGCTCGAGACGAATGCGTGCTCCATTCGCCCCTCCGCGGAAATCAGAACTACGGAAAGTTCGGGCGCTGTCCCAGGCGGTGCTGATGAGATCCGACGGAGCGATGTCCAGTTGTAACAGACCGGCCTTTAATTCGGCTATCTCTGCCTCGCTGAGCGTGTAACTCACCTTAGGAACAGGGTCTTGCCAGATGAAGTCCTCTTGAGGTACATCCGCACCGAGATAGCGGCTTTTCGGTCCCAGGTCGCGGTGGGTCAACTTAAACCAGGCGCGGGCAAAGACATCTTCAAAATAGGCCGGGTCTTCGTAAAAACGCTGCGAAATTTTCTTGTAGGCAGGGTCCATTTTCATTGCCATATCTGCATCGGTCATGATCGGATTTCTACGGATACCTGGGACATGGGCATCTAGGGGTTTATCTTCCTCTTTCATGGCGATAGGCTCCCACTGCCAAGCGCCGGCAGGGCTCTTCGTCAGCTCCCACTCATGATTAAGCAGCAGGTGGAAATAGGTATGGTTCCAGCGATCAGGCGTCGTGGTCCAGGCGCCTTCCAGCCCACTGGTTACCGTATCCGCTCCATGCCCTTTGCCCTTCGGGTTTTTCCAGCCGAACCCTTGCTCCGCCACATCTGCCCCCTCGGGATTCGGACCTAAATGTGCTTCTAAGCCATTTCCATGCGTTTTTCCTACTGTGTGACCACCTGCGGTTAGGGCCACGGTTTCCTCATCATTCATCGCCATCCGCGCGAAAGTCGTGCGGACATCATGTGCTGTTTTCAGCGGGTCTGGATTGCCATCCACACCTTCCGGGTTCACATAAATTAAGCCCATCTGCACGGCCGCAAGTGGGTTCGCTAAAGACTCTGCGCTGGCGTCTGCATAGCGCGACTTTCCAAGCCACTCACGCTCCGAACCCCAGTTGATGTCTTTTTCCGGATGCCAGATGTCTTCGCGACCTCCTGCAAAACCAAAGGTCTTAAAGCCCATCGATTCGTAAGCCATATTTCCTGCTAAAACGAACAAATCGGCCCAAGACAGGGCGTTCCCGTACTTCTTTTTTATCGGCCATAAAAGTCTGCGCGCCTTATCGAGATTGGTATTGTCTGGCCAGCTGTTTAACGGCGCAAAACGCTGGTTGCCCGTATTCGCTCCGCCGCGTCCATCCGCTACACGGTAAGTGCCCGCCGCATGCCAAGCCATTCGGATCATCAAGCCCCCGTAAGTGCCCCAGTCAGCGGGCCACCAGTCTTGGCTATCCGTCATCAGGGCCTTTAAGTCATTCTTTACCGCCTCTAGATCCAGACTTAAAAAAGCTTCCTTATAGGAAAAGTCAGGACCATACGGTTTCGTTTTTTGGTCATGCTGATGTAGGATGTCTAAATTTAAAGCGTTTGGCCACCACTCCATGACGTTTTTTTCTTGTACCGTATTGGCACCATGCATGACGGGACACTTGCCCCCGGATGTTGCTCTCTGTTCCATAGTTGTATGTGATTAGGGTTTATAACTGTGATTACTGTCGCAAAAATAGGGGGTATACTCCCCCTTTTAAATAGCCTTTCTGTTCAGCTTATCTTTTGTAGGGCGTGCTGTTTAACGCAAATAGGCCGAAAGCATCCAAACTACCTTTTCCTTCGCCGTGATGTAGTCGCTCATCAGCGAGGCAGTCCCTTCATCGGCTTGCTCTCCGGCGGCTTCTAAGACCTCTCGCTCGACCTGTAGGAGCGCGGTAATGTTATCGCGAACGATGCGTACCATTTCTTTAGCATCCTTTACCTCTCCCGCCTCCTGTATGGCTGCATGGGTGATAAATTCTGCGAACGTGGAGTAGGGCCGATGGTCTAGGGTCAATATCCGCTCTGCAGTCTCGTCGATCGCAAGTGTGGCTGCCGTGTAAAGTTCTTCGAATTTCGCGTGCAGCTCGAAAAAGTTGGGACCTGCCACATTCCAGTGAAAATTGCGTAGGTTCTGATAGTAAATTTCATAGGTGGCTAAAAGCTTATTTAACTGCTCGGCGAGGGCTTTGCTGTCTTTGGCCGGGAGGCCAATCTGATTCGTGCTCATAGTTGCGTTTGTTTAGTAGATTGAAATTATTTACTTTGGAAATCAAATTTACCATTAATTAGTGGGAATGCCACACTTTACGAGATGCTTAGTTTCGATATCTCATAGGCGGCGTCTATCGATTAAAAATTATCATAGATAAAATGAAGTTCTCCCTTAAGGGCATCAATACCTTAGATTTATACGGAAATCGCAGTCGGATAAAGGTGCTGGTCATCGTTAGTTCTTTCGTGATCGGCATTTCTTCGCTGTTCTATACGCATATGCTCGTGGAGGAACTGCGAGAGCGAGAGAAGCGACAGATCGAACTTTTCGCGAATGCGCTCGAGTATGCTTACATCTATTCTGAAAATCTGAATTTCGTTACGCAAGAGATTATTCAGCAGAATTACTCTATTCCGGTCATCGTCGTCGACAGATCGGGCACACCTACGGACTTTAAAAATATCAAGTTCAAACGGAATGCCACCGATGAAGAAATCGATACCAAGTTAGCGGAAGAGTTAAAGCGGATGGAGGCCGAATACGAACCGATTTACATCGAGGATGCACATGTGTATTACCGAAATTCAGAATTGCTTTACAGTTTACGCTATTATCCTTATGTGCAGCTTTCTGTCATTCTAGTGTTTGGGCTGCTCGTCTATGTGGTCTTTAACCAGACCAAGCTGGCCGAGCAAAATCGGGTATGGGCAGGACTCACGAAGGAGACCGCGCATCAGCTGGGCACGCCGATCGCCTCTTTAATGGCTTGGATAGATTACCTCAGGCATTCTCCTGTTTATGATGAAAATAAGGAGGTGATTTTAGAGATGGATAAGGATATCGTCAAGCTACGTATGGTGACCGAGCGTTTCAGCAGTATCGGGAGTAAACCGGTCATCAAACCGGAGAATGTCTATGCAGTCATCGACGATACGATCAATTACCTCCGGCCGCGCATCTCTACGAAGGTGTCGATCACCTTAAATGGCTATGCGGAAAACATCGAGGCCATGATGAGTCGTGCGCTCTTCGAGTGGGTGATCGAAAATATTTGTAAAAATGCTGTCGACGCCATGCGCGGGCAGGGTAAAATTGACATTAACATCATCCGAGAGTCAGAGCGCTATGTTTTGGTAGACATTCGCGACACAGGAAAGGGCATGGACAAGCGCACGGCGGGTAAAATTTTTCAAGCGGGCTTTACGACACGGAAGCGGGGCTGGGGACTTGGGTTGACATTAGCCAAGCGCATCATCGAAGGGTATCATGAGGGGAAAATTTTCGTCAAGCAGTCAGAGCCTGGGATGGGGACCACCTTTCGCATCGTCCTGAATGGGGTAAAAGATCCTTCCTTCCAATTTAAAGCCGAGGACTTCGTACAGCATTAGGCTGCAGATGGGTATAATTCCGTGAGAAAGCGTAACTTTGCGTTTTATATCGATTTCAGTTAACGCTTACACATGAGTTTCTCGAAAGAAATACAGAAGAGACGCACCTTTGCGATCATCGCCCACCCGGATGCAGGAAAAACCACGCTAACGGAAAAACTGCTCCTTTTTGGAGGGGCTATTCAGACAGCAGGGGCGGTTAAGTCGAATAAGATCGATGTCGCCACGAAATCCGACTGGATGGAGATCGAAAAGCAGCGTGGAATCTCTGTGGCTACCTCTGTGATGGGGTTTCATTATAAAGATATAAAAATAAATTTGCTCGATACGCCGGGTCACCAGGATTTCGCAGAGGACACCTACCGTACCTTAACGGCGGTGGATTCGGTGATCATGGTCATCGACTGCGTGAAAGGGGTGGAGATCCAAACAGAAAAGCTCATGGAGGTCTGCCGGATGCGAAATACGCCGGTGATCTGCTTTATCAATAAGCTAGACCGTGAAGGACGTGATCCTTATGAGCTTTTAGATGAGGTGGAGGAGAAGCTAAACATTCAGGTGCGCCCGCTTTCCTGGCCGATCGGGATGGGCAAGTCCTTTAAGGGGGTGTATAACCTCTATGAAAAACAGCTGAATCTCTTCACGCCTTCTCAGCGCAAGCTAAGTGATGATCGTCAGACCTTCGCCGATGTGGAAGATCCGCGCCTCGAAGGGCTTATCGGCTCTGGCCCTGCTGCACAGCTACGCGAGGATGTAGAGCTGATCGAAGGGGTCTATCCCGATTTCGATGTGCAAGGCTATTTAGAAGGAAAGGTCGCCCCGGTATTTTTCGGCTCTGCAGTGAATAATTTTGGGGTGAATGAGCTCCTCGACACGTTTATCCGCATCGCCCCTGCCCCGAAAAGCAGACAGACAGAAGCGCGCGAGGTCCTGCCCGAGGAGGAGAAGTTCTCAGGCTTTGTCTTTAAAATCCATGCGAATATGGACCCCAATCACCGAAACCGGATCGCTTTCTTGCGCATCTGTTCGGGTAAATTTCAGCGGAACAGGCCTTACACGCATGTAAAAGGCCCCAAGCCGCTGCGCTTCAGTAACGTGACACAGTTCATGGCACAAGATCGCGAGCTGGTGGACGAAGCCTTTCCAGGGGATATCGTCGGCCTCTACGATACAGGTAACCTAAAAATCGGAGATACCCTCACAGAGGGGGAAGACATGGTCTTTAAAGGTATTCCCGCTTTCTCGCCCGAGATCTTTAAGGAGGTAATCAATAAAGATGCGATGAAAACCAAGCAGCTGGAAAAAGGCTTGCGCCAGCTGATGGAGGAGGGCGTGGCCCAATATTTTACCTACGACATCGGTGCGCGCAAGGTCATCGGAACGGTGGGACAGCTGCAGTTCGAGGTGATCCAGTTTCGACTGAAAAACGAATACAATGCCTCTGTGGAGTTCGCTCCTATGAACCTGTATAAAGCATGCTGGGTGCATGCTAAGGATAAAAAACTATTAGACGAGTTTATCCGCAGTAAAAATCGGCATATCGCCTATGATAAGGAAGGCAAACCCGTTTTTATGGCGGAATCACGCGCCTGGTTGCAGATGGTGCAGGATAACTATCCGGATATTCAGTTCCATTTTACCTCTGAGTTTGAATAAAGAAGCGCTTATCAGATGCCCTTCCAGGGCCAATAGCTATGAAAAGGAAACCATTTAATGTCGTGTATGAGGACAACCATCTACTGGTCGTCAACAAAGCCGCTGGGGTACTCGTTCAGGGGGATCGTACAGGTGACAAAACACTTATCGACTACTGTAAGGACTACATAAAAGTAAAATACAACAAGCCGGGTGACGTGTTTTTGCACCCCGTGCACCGCCTAGATCGTCCCGTTAGCGGGCTCGTGGTTTTCGCACGCACCTCCAAGGGGCTGGAACGTATGATGGAGCTTTTCCGCAAGCGTGAAATCCATAAGGTCTACTGGGCTGTGGTCAAGCGGAAACCAAAGGAGGAAAAGGGTAAGCTGACGCATTACCTAGTGAAGGATGAGCAGCGTAATGTGGTAAGCGCACATGAGCGAGAAGTTCCGGGAAGCCAAAAGGCGGAGCTCTCCTATAAGCGACTCGGGCAGCTGAACGAGCACTGGTTGCTGGAAGTGCGCCCTGTGTCGGGGAGACCCCATCAGATTCGGGTACAGCTGGCCTCCATGTCTTGCCCGATTCGTGGAGATGTAAAATATGGTTTTGTACGTCCGAACCCGGATGGCAGTATCCATCTCCATGCCTTTCAGCTGGTATTTATGCACCCGATCAAAAAAGAAAAGCTGTACCTCCGCGCTGCCCTGCCGGAGGAAGAGTTTTGGGAGCAGTTTTATGCCTTTGAGCCCATCAAGGCGAAGGATCAACATATCGACAATACATTTTCAGGATAAATGCTAAAATAGAATGAGAAATCGGATAGGAATAGCTTTCGCTTGGATGCTCTTGGTTGTGGTTTGTTTTCAGGCCTGTGGACCTAAGCCGTCACCTAAAACCATTTATGTGGTGCGCCACGCGGAAAAACTCTTGAGCGGTGATGATCCCATGCTAAGTGTAGCGGGCAGTGCACGTGCCGAGAAGCTAAACCAACTCATGGCGGATAAGAGGATTCAGCATGCTTTTAGCACTAATTATCTCCGCTGCCTGGCCACGCTGAAGCCTTTAGCCGACGCTCAGGGAATAGCACTAGAGCTCTACGATGCACAGGATCACGATGCTCTGGTGGAGAACTTGCGTCAGCGGGAGGGAAATGCCATCGTCGTGGGGCATAGTAATACGATCCACCATCTCGTTAATTACTTTCTCTCGGAAGGACAAGAGCCCTTTCAGGAGCTTACCGACTTGGAGTATGATTTTATCTTTGAAATCGAGCTAAAGGAGGATGGGAAAAGTGCGGCGATGCGCAAAGTGTACCGGGACTACGAGAAAAACAATTAAAAAGTAAAGACCACGCACGGATTTTTGGGCTCTCCCGATCCGTGCGTGATTTTTTTGGCTCTCCCCAAGTATGCTGCTCCTAAGTGTTTTATAAGCAGTCGATACCTTATCGTCTTTTTGTGAGCGTTTCTAGGAAATATTACCCGCTCCACGCCCGTGAAAAACTAACATAGAACATGCTGCCTGTGGAGGGTTTAATAGGCGATTTTTACTTCCACCCCGAGCTCTTCCAGCTTTTCCTTGTATACATCCGGGATGCCGGGGTCGGTGATCAGTACGTCGATCGCTTCCAGGTCACAGATTTTGCCGAAACTCTTCTTTCCAAACTTGCTCGAATCTATCAACAAGTAAGTTTTTTGGGCATGGCGCATCATGATCCGGTTTAAGTTGGCCTCCATCATATGAGAGGTGGTCAAGCCATGCTCGAATCCGAGTCCGTCTGCGCTTAAAAATAATTTAGCGCAAGCAAACTGCCGGATCATGTCCTCTGCAAAATGTCCCACCACAGAGCTGGAACTTCTTCTTACGACTCCTCCTATTTGGACGATTTCGATATCTATCGCGTCCATTAATGCTGCTGTTACATTCATCGCCGCGGTGAGGACGGTCAGCTTTCTGTTTCGGGGGAGAGCCTGAGCAAAATTCACCACAGTAGTTCCGGAGCCGATGATAAGGGAGTCCTTGGGCTCCACCAGCCCGGCCGCCAGCTCAGCTATTTTCATTTTTTCGGCCACAGCCACAAGCTTTTTTTCGGAAACGGAGCGATCTGCCACATAAGGTGCCGTAAGTGTGGCGGAACCGTGACTCCGGTAGAGCAAGCCTTTCTCTTCTAAAATCCCTAAATCTCTCCTCACCGTGACTACTGTAACGTTTAGGGCCTGACTTAAGTCGGTAACACTGACGAAACCCTCGTCGTGGAGCTTATCTAAAATGTACTTGTGCCGTTCTGCTTGTGTCATCTGAAGTTATTTTAAGTCCTTAGACAAATGTTCGTTTGCTTTCTTTTCTGTTCGATTTCTTATGTAAATATAGGAAAAAGAAACCAAAAGAAAGAAAAACACTTTCGTTTGCTTTCGTTTGCTTTCTTTTTCTTTCTTTTTGAGTATATTTGGGTAAACAAACGAACAAAATGGAAAGAAAAAGAAACTTGAAGCGTGTGGCCGATGAAAAGCAGCTGTGGGATCTCATCGTGATCGGTGGTGGAGCTTCCGGTTTAGGGGTGGCACTGGATGCGCTTTCACGCGGCCTTTCCGTCATTTTACTTGAAAAAGCTGATTTTGCGAAGGGCACTTCCAGCAGAAGTACCAAGTTGGTGCATGGGGGGGTGCGCTACCTCGCGCAAGGGGATGTGGGCCTCGTACTGGAGGCATTGCGGGAGCGCGGTCGCCTTCTCCAGAACGCGCCGCATCTGACCTATAACCAACCGTTTATTATCCCGATTTATACTTGGTTTGACCGACTACAGTATAGTGTAGGTCTAAAATTATACGATTGGATGGCCGGTAAGCTGCGGCTGGGGAAGTCACGTTTTATTTCCCGAGCGGAGACCCTACGGCGCCTGCCGCAAGTGAAGGCTGCTGGGCTTCAAGGGGGGGTGGTCTACCATGATGGGCAGTTTGATGATGCGCGTTTGGCGCTGGCCATCGCCCAAACCTGTGAGGAGATGGGGGGATGTATGTTGAATTACATGCAGGTGAAAGCCTTAGAAAAGGATGCGAACGGCAAGCTCTGTGGGGTGCAGGTGAAGGACGCGATTGGCGGCGGCACCTTTGCCCTGAAGGGCAAAATGATCGTCAATGCCACAGGTGTTTTCGCTGATAAAATTTTGCGCATGGATGAGCCGGCGGCTCCCAAGCGCATCCAACCCAGCCAAGGGATCCACCTAGTGCTGGATAAACATTTTTTAAGCGGGCAAGATGCGCTTATGATTCCGAAGACTTCCGATGGACGCGTGCTCTTCGCAGTACCTTGGATGGATAAAATCGTGGTAGGAACCACGGATACTATACGGGAAAAGGCTAAATTGGAGCCGGAAGCGCTGGAGAAGGAGGTGGATTTCGTTCTAGAAACGGCTGGGGCCTACCTCAATCCAGCACCCAAAAGAGAGGATGTGCGTGCCGTCTTTGCCGGATTACGGCCGCTGGCAGCGCCACAAGAGGGCAGCACGAAGACCAAGGAAATTTCGCGCTCCCATAAGGTGATCCTGTCTTCCAGTGGGCTAGTGTCGATCACGGGGGGCAAGTGGACGACTTTCCGAAAGATGGGAGAGGACACGGTAGCTTACTTTAAGCAGGTTACGGGTACCAGCACCCTTAGGCCTAGCGCTTCGGCGGACATTCGCTTCTTCGGGTATACGGATTCACCAGTAGCGGGCCCGCGTAAAGGTTATGGATCGGCGCTGAGAAAGGTAGAAGCGGTGGAAGCTGAAAAACCGAACTTTGGCGCACGCCTTCACCCGGATCACCCTCTTACTGTAGGGGAGGTGGTGTATATGCTCCGGGAGGAGATGGCCATGCGCGTGGAGGATGTGCTGGCCAGGAGAAGTCGCCTGCTGATACAAGATGCGGCACTGGCCCTGAAGGTGGCGCCGCAAGTGGCCGAGCTTATCGCTCAGCATCACCAGTACCCGGCGGACTGGCTAGAAAAGGAGCTGGCAGATTTCACTAAGCTGGCAGAAAAATACCTGCTGAAGTCGGAATAGACCGGGAAAGAAGAAGAGAACACTAAACACCAAAATAACACCATGGGTGCATATATTTTAGCATTAGACCAGGGGACGACCAGTTCCCGTGCCATCGTTTTCGATAAGGAGGGCCATATCGTTTCTGTGGCCCAAAAGGATTTTAAACAGTATTTTCCTCGTGCAGGCTGGGTCGAGCATGACCCACAGGAAATCTGGGCTACGCAGTCGGCGGTAATGATCGAGGCGCTGACGCAGGAGGGTTTAAAGGCTGCGGAGATCGCGGCAATCGGTATCACCAATCAGCGGGAGACGACGATTGTCTGGGATCGAGAGACGGGAAAGCCGCTGCATCGAGCGATCGTCTGGCAGGATCGGCGTACGGCGGCTTTTTGTGATCAGCTGAAGGAGGCTGGGCATGCGGAAAAGATACGGGAGAAGACGGGCCTAATTTTAGATGCCTATTTTTCGGCCACTAAAATACGCTGGATTCTTGAAGAAGTAGAGGGAGCGCGTGCGGCTGCAGAGGCGGGAAGGCTGGCATTTGGCACTGTGGATACGTGGCTGATCTGGAAACTGACAGGGGGGCGCAGTCATGTCACCGACGTCAGTAATGCCAGTCGCACCATGCTTTTTAACATTCATACGTTAACGTGGGATGAGGAGCTTCTGGCACTTTTTAATATACCCGCCAGCATGCTTCCGGAAGTGAAGCAAAGCTCCGAAGTGGTGGCGGAGACCTCAGGAGATATTTTGTCGACTAAAATTCCTATTGCCGGGGTAGCGGGGGATCAGCAGGCGGCACTTTTCGGCCAGCTCTGCACGCGTTCTGGGATGGCCAAGACCACCTATGGCACGGGCTGTTTTTTGGTGATGCACACAGGAGCGAGTCCTGTGCACTCTTCGAACAAGCTACTGACTACGATCGCCTGGAAGGTAGGGGGCCAGGTGAGCTATGCCCTGGAAGGCTCGGTCTTCATCGGCGGCGCAGCCGTGCAGTGGCTGCGCGATGGCATTCAGCTGGTGGAACATGCCAGCGAAACGGAGGATTTAGCCAGCAGCCTCTCCGATAATGAAGGGGTTTATTTCGTGCCTGCGCTCTCGGGTTTGGGGGCGCCTCACTGGGATCAAGAGGCGAGGGGGGCTTTTTTCGGCCTTACTCGTGGTACTACGCAGGCGCACATGGCCCGCGCTACCCTTGAGGCGATCGCCTATCAGGTGCACGATGTGCTGAAGGCCATGGAGCAGGACAGCGGGGAGGAAACGAAGGAGTTGCGCGTAGATGGCGGAGCTACTGCCAATAACTTTTTGATGCAATTTCAGGCTGACATCTTAGGCTGTACCCTCCGCAGGCCGAAGATAACCGAAACCACTGCCATCGGTGCTGCATTTTTGGCAGGCTTGGCGGTAGGGTTTTGGAAGCACGAGGACGAGATTCGCCAGCTTTGGGAATCGGATCGTGATTTTCAGCCGCAAGCAGACGGTGAGCAGGTGGCGGAAAACTTACGTTACTGGCATAAGGCGGTAGAAAGGGCGAAAAACTGGACGAACTGATGGAAGCATTTGTAGCAGAATTTGTGGGTACTTCGCTATTAATAGCCATGGGTGCGGGCGTGGTTGCTAATGTCGTTCTGCCAGGCACGAAGGGCCATGGCGGGGGCTGGATGGTAATCACCACAGCTTGGGCCTTAGGGGTATTTGTGGGAGTAGTGGTGGCTGGTCCTTATAGTGGGGCACACTTAAATCCTGCAGTGACCTTGGCTTTAGCACTGACGGGGGATTTCCCTTGGACGGATCTACCAGCCTATGTGTTAGCGCAGGTGTTAGGCGCGATGTTCGGGTCAGGGATCGTGTGGCTGCTGTATAAGGATCACTTCGATGCCACAGAGGATCCGGGGCTCAAGTTTGCCCCTTTTGGAACTGCTCCTGCTATCAGGAATTTGCCAAGTAATTTTTTCTCTGAGCTTATCGGTACGAACGTATTGATCCTGGTGATTCTTTACGCACAGGAGCCGGCTTTACAGGATGAGGTGCAGACGCCGATAGGCTTAGGGGCCTTAGGTGCACTTCCGGTGGCCTTTTTGGTCTGGGTGATCGGCCTGTCATTAGGTGGTACTACGGGCTATGCCATTAATCCGGCACGTGATTTCGGTCCTCGCTTGATGCATCAGCTACTGCCCCTGCGGGGCAAAGGGTCCAGCGACTGGGGTTACAGTTGGGTGCCCATCTTAGGCCCACTACTCGGGGCGGCCCTGGCGGCAGGCTTGTATCAGCTTTTGGCACAGGTGGGCATGGTTTGAGGTTTTAGGGGCAGTACTCCTTTAAGACACGTGCTGCTACCAAAGAGTAAAGTGGTTCAATTCTTAGCCACCAAATAAAAAAGGAAGCCCCTTACGTATGGGCTTCCTTTTGGTTTTTTTTGGCCGAAGGCCAAAGGAGAAGCGCTAGGTAGTTAGCGAAGCATTTCTCTGGAGATCACTAATTTCTGGATTTCAGAGGTGCCTTCTCCAATGGTACAAAGCTTAGAGTCGCGGTAGAATTTTTCTACGGGATAGTCTTTCGTAAAGCCATAGCCGCCGAAAATCTGAACGGCCTCATTCGAAACGCTTACACATACTTCTGAGGCGTAGTATTTCGCTTGAGCGCCTGCCAAGGTCACTTTTTGGCCTTTGTTTTTCATGTCTGCGGCTTTAAAGGTGAGCAGTCGGGCAGCGTCGATCTGGGTGCTCATATCGGCCAGTTTAAAACTGATGGCTTGGAACTTACTGATGGGCTGATTAAACTGCTGTCTTTCCTTCGCATACTGCACGGAAGCTTCGAGGGCACCCTGAGCGATGCCGAGGGACAGTGCAGCGATGGAAATACGTCCCCCGTCTAGAATTTTCATGGATTGGATGAAGCCTTCGCCGATTTCGCCTAGAATTTGGCTTTTGTGTACGCGACAGTCTTCGAAGATCAGCTCTGCTGTTTCGGAAGCGCGCATGCCCAACTTGTCTTCTTTGCGGCCGCCGCGGAAGCCGGGAGTGCCTCTTTCGATGATGAATGCCGTCATGCCGTGGGAGTCGCCCACTTTGCCCGTACGGGCGATCACCACTGCCACATCCCCAGAGATACCGTGCGTGATGAAATTTTTCGCGCCGTTCAATACATAATAATCGCCATCTTCTACGGCCACTGTGCGCATATTTCCAGCATCGGATCCTGTGTTAGGCTCCGTGAGGCCCCAAGCGCCTAAAAATTCACCCGTGGCAAGTTTCGGTAAGTATTTTTGTTTTTGTTCCTCATTTCCGAATTGCAGGATATGGCCGGTGCAGAGCGAGTTGTGGGCGGCCATGGAGAGTCCCACCGAAGGGTCTAATTTGGTAAGCTCTTCGATGGCAGTGACATATTCGAAGTAGCCGAAGCCAGCGCCTCCGTATGTTTCCGGCACCAAAACGCCCATTAGGCCGAGTTCACCTAGTTTTTTAAATAATTCGAGAGGAAAGTGCTGCTCATCGTCCCATTTATTTCGAAAGGGAGTGATTTCCTTAGCTCCGAAATCTCGGATCATTTGGGAAATCATGACTTGATTTTCGTTGAGCTCGTAAATCGACATATAAAATTATATTTGGGTTTATTCTTTTATTATACCCTATAAACATACAAATAATACATGAAGTTTGGAAATTCGATTAATAATAATTTTTTGCTGGGGAATGTGGTCTTTCGGCTTATTGACTCTTGGTTGTTGTTCGTCCCTGAAAAAAGTAAAAAGATTCGCGAATGAAAGTGTGAAAAAGAAAAAGGAAAATTGGTTTCCCGCTTTTCCTTTTTCTTTTATTTTCGGTTGAATTTTAGGATAAGAAGAGGTCTTTGAAGGTAAAGGCCTGGCCGTCGAAGAGCCCTTTGTCGCTGAGTTTCAGATCTGGGATAACTAAAAGAGCCATAAAGCTCAGGGTCATAAAAGGGGCTTGCAGCTGTGCTCCCATTCGCTTGGCTTGCGCGTCGATTTGGGTATAGGCCTTCGCCACGCTGTAGCCATCTGCGCTGGTCATCAAGCCGGCCACAGGCAGGCCGAGGACTTGTTTTTCTTCTCCATCCACGGCCGAAATTCCTCCCTTTTCTTGAATGAGCAAGTTCACAGCTGCGCAAAGGCTGGAATCGTCTACACCTACGGCGATGATGTTATGGGAGTCATGGGCCACGGTGGAGGCGATGGCTCCTGTTTTCAGGCCAAAGTTTTTCACAAAGGCCATGGCTACTGGTGCTTCGGCGTAGCGGTTGATGACGGCTATCTTCAAAAGATCGGCAGGGACATTGGCATGTGCCAGGCCATCTTTCACGATAATAGCACCACTACTTTCGGGGGTGATAAGCTGCCCATCGAGGGCAGTGATCACCCGTACCCGAGTGCCTGCTGCCGGAAGGTGGAAGTCTTCCACCTTTTTCGCACCGATGGAGAACTTATTAATTGGTGTTTCGGGGTAGGAAGGAAGTAGGGTGCGGCCTTTTTCAGCTACTTTTTCCCCTTGGATGTAGGTGGCCAGGTGGCGGAAGTTTTTCAGGTCTTCTACCACGATAAAGTCTGCTGGATCTTGCAGGCGGAGGCTGCCTACTGGCAATTTATACTGGAGGATGGGGTTTAAACAGGCGGCACGCAGCACAGGAAAGAGGGCTTTTCCTTTGGCGATAGCCCGGCGGACCAGTTCATCGATATGACTGATGGCCAGGTAGTCTGGATGTTTATCGTCGGAGCAAAACATAACCTGATCGGGGTGCGTATCGATCAGGTCGATCAGCGCATCAAAGTTTTTGGCCGCGCTGCCTTCCCGAATGGCGATTTTCATGCCGATTTCAGCCTTATCGCGTGCCTCTTCATAGGTGAAGCACTCATGATCCGTGCTGATTCCGGCGGCGGCATAGTGTTCAGCTTGTGCTCCTCGAAGGCCTGGAGCGTGCCCATCTACAGGTTTATTATGGTGCTGTGCCAGTGCGATCTTGGCCATCACCTCAGGGTCACGCGCTAGTGTGCCTGGCCAGTTCA
Organism: Nitritalea sp.; assembly: GCF_054166705.1. Classification (NCBI taxonomy): domain Bacteria; kingdom Pseudomonadati; phylum Bacteroidota; class Cytophagia; order Cytophagales; family Cyclobacteriaceae; genus Nitritalea; species Nitritalea sp. The sequence continues at coordinate 155,857 of NZ_JBSZCV010000008.1, read as the reverse complement.
TCATTTCGGCCAGGTAGTAGATATCCGGGTCTTCCATCAGCTTTTGGATATCGCTCACAGAAATTGTAGCTCCTGCTGTCTCGAAGGGAGTGGCAGGTACGCAGGAGGGGGCGCCAAAAAAGAATTTAAAGGGTGTTTTTTTTCCATTCTCAATCATGAAGCGGATGCCTTCCATGCCACATACATTCGCGATTTCGTGGGGGTCCGAAATGGTCGCGACGCTTCCGTGGCAGACGGCCATGCGCGCGAACTCACTTGGAATGAGCATGGAGGATTCGATATGGACATGCGCATCGATAAACCCCGGAAGGATGTAGGGTAGGCTACTATCGTGCTGGAGTTTTTGGATGCGGCAGATGCGTCCGTTTTTAACTTCGATTTCAGCGGTATAGATGCTTTCGTGATGCAGATCTACTAACTGACCTTTTAGGCGGAACTCGTTCATGCCGTATGGATTTAAAGGTTTGAATGTCAATTTTTAAGAAATTTTCTAAATGCGTGTGTGAGGAGGAAGTCCCGCTCTTAGAGGCATAATTTATGCGATAAACTTACTATATTTGCATTTGAAGTAAAAGCGCAAAGAGACTTTTGAGTTTAATGAATAAGATAGTTATTGCCATAGACGGCCTTTCAGGTTGTGGGAAAAGTTCTACTGCAAAGGCGGTGGCGAAGGCCTTGGGGTATGTGTATATCGACTCTGGAGCCATGTATCGGGCGGCGACGCTTCATTTTTTAGACAGGGACACTGAGCTTACTTCGGAGGATGCAGTAGCAGAGGCTTTAGCGGATATGGAGATTCGGTTTCGGCCGGGGGCCAATGGTTCCGCACAAGACACGTATCTGAATGGTCGACATGTGGAGCAGGAAATTCGAACTATGCGGGTATCGAATTATGTTAGTAAGGTAAGTAAACTTAAGGCGGTACGTAGGGCACTTGTGGCTCAGCAGCAGGCGCTAGGAGCCGAGAAAGGAGTGGTGATGGATGGCCGAGATATTGGTACGGTCGTCTTTCCAGACGCTGAGTTAAAGATATACATGTCAGCGAACTTAGAAGTAAGGGCTGCCCGTAGGCAGACAGAACTGGCAGCAGCCGGGGATGAAGTTTCTCTTTCTGAGATCATGGATAATTTAGCCTCTCGCGATGCGATCGACAGTTCGCGTGAGGAAAGCCCACTCTACCAGGCGAAGGATGCGCACGTTATAGATACGAGCAGTCTGCGCTTCGAAGAGCAGGTAGAGCAGATCCTGACTTTGGCACGGCGTGCCATGAACCATCAAACCAAGTGAATATGCAAATCACAATAGATAAGAATTCTGGATATTGTTTCGGGGTGGAGTTTGCCATCAAGATGGCGGAGGACGAAATGGAAGTTTCGGACAAACTTTACTGTCTGGGCGATATCGTGCATAATGATATGGAGGTCCAGCGCCTTCGGGATAAAGGACTAGTGGTCATCGAGCGAGAAGACTTACAGGAGCTTAGAGATTGTAAGGTGCTCATTCGAGCACATGGGGAGCCCCCAGAGACTTATAAATTAGCCATTGCGAATAACATCGAGCTGATCGATGCTTCCTGTCCGGTGGTGCTCAAATTACAGCATCGGGTGAAGACGGCTTTCGATAAGATGCAGCAGGAGGAGGGTCAGATCGTTATTTATGGTAAAAAAGGGCATGCAGAAGTTGTAGGCCTGACGGGTCAGACGCTTGAGAAGGCGATCGTGGTGATGGAGGATAAGGATCTGGACCGGATAGATTTTACACGGCCAGTCACTTTGTTTAGTCAGACGACGAAAAGCACAAAAGGTTTTTACGCATTAAAGGAAAAAATCGAGACACGCATTCGTGCGGTGAAGGGAGAGTTTTCTGCCTTAGATTTTAATGCAAATGATAGTATTTGTCGTCAGGTTTCCAATAGGGAGCCACAGTTAGCGCGCTTTGCCGAAGAGAATGATGTACTCATTTTCGTGGCAGGAAGAAAGAGCTCGAACGGCAAGGCTCTATACCAGGTGTGTAAATCGGTAAACGAAAGGAGTTATTTCGTGGAGAATGAACAAGAAATTCAACCGAACTGGTTTTCGTCTGAAGACAAGGTAGGGATTTGTGGAGCTACCTCCACCCCCATGTGGCTCATGGAGCAGGTGAGCGAGCATATTCAAGCTTTAGAGCAAAATTTAATACTAGGATAAAAAAACAGGTGAAACATTTCGTGTTTACGGGTGACGATGCGCACGGTAAAACCTAAATATTAGCTTAAAACGCTTCAATTAACAACTGTATTTTATTAGATTTGAGGCGATTTTCAAGGGATCATACATTCTAAATAAATATGTCAAAAATAGTTAAGCTAAAAAAGGGTTTCGACATTAAGCTGGCCGGAAAGGCAGAAGCGAAGGAAGTCGAATTCCAGACAGCCAAAACTTTTGCCCTTAAGCCTACTGACTTTCAGGGGATTCAGCGGCCAAAGGTTACGGTGAAAGAGGGTGATACCGTGAAAGCGGGGAGCATCATCTTCTTTGACAAGGCGATGGATGAAGTAAAGTATGCGGCACCGGTTTCAGGTGAGGTGGTAGAAATTAAGCGTGGGGAGAAACGTAAGTTGCTCGAAATAAAGATTTTGGTTGACAGCCAGATTGTTTATGAAGAGCTGCCGACGTTTACATTATCCTCTATACGTTCTACAGATGCGGAAGCGCTGAAAAAGCATGTCGCTGGATCCGGAATGTGGCCACACATCATACAGCGTCCATTCGGCGTAGTCGCGAATCCTGCTGACACTCCGAAAAATATCTTTATTTCGGGTTTTGACACACATCCCTTAGCGCCTGATTACGGCGTGGTACTTAAAGGTGAAGAAGAAAACTTCAAAGCGGGTCTCGCTGCTTTAAAGAAATTCACTACAGGTAAGGTGCATTTAGGTATAGATAGTGCGAAAGAAATTCCGAGTGTCTATGCGAACTTAGAGGATGTGCAGATCAATAAGTTCTCCGGTCCGCACCCTGCGGGTAATGTCGGTGTACAAATCCATCATATCGACCCGATTAACAAGGGCGATATCGTGTGGACGGTATCACCAAGTGGTGTGGCGCAGATCGGTAAAATGCTTTTAACAGGCAAGTATGATGCGACGAAACTAATCGCATTAACGGGCTCTGAACTTAAGCAAACGGGTTATGTCAAAGTGATTTCCGGAACTTGTGTCGATAAATTAGTTACTGGCAACTTGAATTTTGATAATGTACGTGTAGTATCTGGAAATGTCTTAACAGGAGAGCGCATCCAGCAGGATGGCTACCTAGGTTTTTATCATAATCAGCTCACGGTACTTCCTGAAGGAAACGAGTACGAGTTTTTAGGGTGGTTAAAGCCTACATCGAAAAAGTTAAGCTTCCACCGTGCGCTTGGTTTACTTTCATTCTTAAATGGAAGCAAAGAGTATCGTTTAAATACCAACACCAATGGTGAAGAGCGGGCATTTGTGCAGACAGGCGTTTTCGAGAGTGTGACGCCTATGGATATTCTTCCTGTGTACCTGATGAAGGCGATCATGGCGGAGGATTTTGATGAGATGGAGGAGCTCGGCATCTACGAATTAGTGGAGGAAGATCTAGCCCTATGTGAGTTTGTGGACGTATCGAAGCATCCGGTACAGGAGATTTTGAGAAAAGGAATAGATTTAATACAATACAGTTAACGATATGAAGTTTCTACGAGAATTATTAGATAAGCAGAAGCCCATGTTCGAAAAGGGCGGTAAGCTTGAAAAATTCTACTATGCTTTCGAGGCAGGAGAGACCTTCCTCTTTACACCGAACCATACGGCCGGTATAAAGGGTGCTCAGGTTAAGGATGCGATCGACTTAAAGCGTATGATGATTACCGTGGTGATCGCGATGATCCCATGTTTGTTATTTGGTATTTACAATACCGGGCACCAGCATTTCTTGGCCACAGGCCAAACGGCGGGTCTTTGGGAAGATTTCGGTGGTAAAATGCTTATCGGATTACAATTGGTTCTTCCCATCGTTATCGTGGCTTACGCGGCAGGGGGACTGGTAGAGGCAGTTTTCGCTGTAATCCGTAAACACCCGATTAACGAGGGATTTCTCGTAACCGGTATGTTGATTCCATTAGTAGTTCCAGCTACTATTCCTTTATGGCAAGTGGCACTAGCGACCATTTTTGCGGTAGTAATCGCGAAAGAGGTTTTCGGTGGAACAGGTATGAATATCCTAAACGTGGCCATGACGGCGCGTGCTTTCCTCTATTTCGCATACCCGGCTCAAATTTCCGGTGATACTGTTTGGACCTATCTTGGCGATCAGGCAGTAGTGGACGGTTTTTCTGGTGCTACCGCACTAGCAGTAGCTTACACAGCTGGTGTAGAAGGTGAAGCAGTAACCAGTGCACTTGCTGCACATAATACAGCGATTGGTGCTGGCTTGTTTGAGTTTGGAAATCTATTTGTAGGCTGGATCCCGGGTTCTATCGGTGAAACGTCTACCTTGATGGCTCTCGTAGGTGCTGCGATATTAGTAGGCACAGGAGTGGCTAGCTGGAAAATTATCGTGGGGGGGTTTGCTGGAGCCTATATCATGGGTGCCCTTATGAACTTACTTGCTGTGAACGAGTACATGGCTATGCCTGCTGAGTACCACTGGGTGATGGGAGGTTTAGCTTTCGGTGTAGTCTTTATGGCTACAGATCCAGTATCTGCTGCCCAGACTGAAATAGGAAAATGGATTTATGGAATTATGATTGGGGTGTTGACAGTAATCATCCGTGTTTCTAACCCGGCTTATCCGGAAGGAATCATGCTTGCAGTTCTGTTTATGAACGTCTTTGCACCGTTAATCGATCATTATGTAGTTAAAGCGAATAAAACAAGGAGGTTACAACGTGCAACAGTCTAATGTCTATATCGTAACGTTCTCAGTTATCCTTACGGTGGTACTGGGACTCTTATTATCCGGAACATCGCAGGTTTTAGGGCCTATTCAGAAAAAAGCGGTGGAGCTGGATACGAAAAAACAAATTTTGGGCGCTGTACTTGAAGCATCCGAGCTATCTAAGATGAGCGGTGAGGAAGTGTTTGCGTACTATGACAAGCGCATTTCATCGAAAGTAGTCAATATCAAGGGCGAAGAGGTAGAAAAAGATGAGGATGGTATCGCCATCATCCCTGAAAATGTAGATATCGGTAGAAATTACAAGCGTAAGCCAGAAGATCGCCTTTATCCTGTCTTTATGTTCTTGGCAGAGAATGGTGAGGACGTAGAGTCTTTCATCATCCCAGTGTACGGCGCGGGTCTTTGGGATGCGATTTGGGGTTATGTCGCCCTAGAGACAGATCTAACTACCATTAAAGGGGTTACTTTCGCTCATGCTTCTGAAACGCCAGGGCTAGGTGCTAGAATCACAGACGGCTCCGTCCAGGCACGGTTCCAAGGAAAACGCATCTTCGATGAAGCGGGTGAATTACAGTCGGTCAACATGCAGAAGGGTGAGGGCAGAGATTACAGCGATGACGCACATAAAGTAGATGGCCTTTCAGGTGCTACTATTACTGCCGTCGGTGTGAATAACATGCTAAAGGCCTATATGTCCCACTATAGCGCTTACATTCAAAAGCGCCGAAGTGGTGAATCTGGCGGTATGGCTGTATTAAATTGATGTTCCACGTCTCTATATCACGATAAGAATGAGTACAGAAACTGCACAAGTGACAGAAGTAAAAAAGCCTGCTGAGGCACTCCTGTCAAAAAGAAGAAAAAAATTATTAAGCGATCCGCTCGTAGATGATAATCCAATCACGATACAGGTATTGGGGATTTGTTCTGCTTTAGCGGTTACCACACAGCTTCAGCCGACGTTCGTTATGGCTTTGTCTGTAATCTTTGTAATGGTCTTTGCGAACTTAACCATTTCACTACTCCGGAACACGATTCCTAGCCGTGTACGAATCATCGTTCAGCTGGCAGTTATCGCTTCCCTAGTGACACTGGTAAACGAAGTGTTAAAGGCTTTCGCCTATGACATGTATAAGGAGTTATCCGTATTCGTAGGTCTAATCATCACCAACTGTATAGTTATGGGGCGCTTAGAGGCCTATGCCTTAGGGAACAAGCCCTACGACTCTGTACTCGATGGTTTCGGAAGTGCCTTAGGCTATGCTTGGATTATCTTAGCTGTGGCCTTCTTCCGCGAACTTTGGGGATCTGGATCTGTTTTCGGTGTTCCCGTTTTCGATCAAATTTCAGGTCTTTTCGGAGATGATTTTAGCTTGGCTACCAACGGTTTAATGGTGTCTCCTGTAGGAGCTTTCATTATCCTAGGGCTTATCATCTGGGTACAGCGTACCAAAACAGGTTATGTAGAACACTAAAAGGAAGCGTAAAAATGGATTTATTTAATTTAGCAATTAAGTCGATTTTTATCGACAACATGGTTTTCGCTTACTTCTTAGGGATGTGTTCTTTCCTAGCGGTTTCTAAGAAAGTAAGTACAGCGCTTGGTTTAGGGGCTGCCGTTATCTTTGTATTGACAGTAACGGCACCAGCTAACTGGCTTTTGAATGAGTTTATCCTTAAAGAGGGTGCTTTAATATGGTTGGGCGAGTCATTCGCTGAGATCGACTTATCTTTCCTTCGCTTTATTATGTTCATCGCTATCATTGCTGCGATGGTTCAGCTAGTGGAAATGATCGTGGAGAAATTTGCTCCTGCCTTATACGGTGCCTTAGGGATTTTCCTTCCTCTTATCGCGGTAAACTGCGCGATCCTAGGTGGATCTTTATTTATGGCCACGCGGGACTATACACTAGCCGAGGCAGGTGTCTATGGCTTCGGCTCTGGCGTAGGTTTCTTTCTAGCGATTGTAGCGCTAGCGGCTATTCGCGAAAAGTTAAAGTATTCTAATGTACCGAACGGCCTAAAAGGCTTAGGCATCACCATGCTTATAACGGGTCTTATGGGTATCGCTTTCATGTCTTTTATGGGCATCGACCTTTAAAAAGCGGCTCAGGTATGCAGTACCTTTACGAAAGCCTCAGGGAAACCTGGGGCTTTTTTCATACGTGTAAACTTTAGCGGATTGTTCTCTTATTCACCTTTTCTCTTTACTTCCCATGTCTTTTGGAAATAAACGCCTCATCACCTTTTTCTTTAGAGGGCTCTTATTTGTGGTTCCGATCGCACTGACCTTCTATGTGATCGTCATGCTATTAAATTTTTTGGATAGTATCATCCCTTCCCCTATTCCAGGAATTGGGATCTTACTCATGCTGATCAGCATTACGTTTATCGGTTATTTGGCTGGACTTTTCCTGACACGTCCGCTCTTTGAGATGTTTGAACGATGGGTGTATCGCATTCCCCTTGTCAATATCCTGTATACCAGTATAAAAGATCTTATGTCTGCCTTCGTCGGCGATAAGAAGAAGTTTAATACTCCCGTTATCGTCAAGCTTTCTGAGGGTATGTCCCGCCTTGGCTTTATTACCCAAAACGATCTTAGCGTACTCGATGAAGAGGATCTAGTAGCTATTTATTTTCCACACAGCTATAACTTTAGCGGCAATTTGTACTTAGTTCCTCGCGAGAATGTGCGTATCTTACGCCACGTTAAAAGTGCGGACGTGATGAAGTTTATCGTTTCGGGAGGCGTTTCTAATCTTGAAAAATGGGAGTAAATGTAACATCCATACTTCTTCACCGGGATTTCTGGGTAAAAAAATAAATGGGAGCCTGTATGCTTACAAGCTCCCATTTTGCTTTGGTTCCAAGGATATCCTTAGAGCTGGGCATCTAATTTTTGAGCTAACACCCCTTTAGGAACTGCACCCACCTGCTTGTCTACGATCTCTCCGCCTTTAAAGAAAAGAAGCGTAGGAATGCTTCGAATTCCGAACTTTGCCGCCACACTTGGGTTGGTGTCCACATCTACCTTACCGATAACTGCTTTGCCATCGTAATCACCGGCAAGCTCTTCCACTACCGGGCCAATCATCTTACATGGACCACACCATTCAGCCCAAAAATCTACTAGTACGGGTTTGTCAGATGCGATGATTTCTTCAAAATTAGCATCTGTGATCTCAATTGCTTTTGCCATTTTCTATGTCAGTTGTAATTCTTAATGTAATGGAGAATATATGTTTTAATTCAAATATACAGGAATAAGTTCATTTCGTGTATACATATACCCAGCAGAAAGCAAGGGTGGATGTTTTATCGGTCCTATTCGCTTACAAGTGTATAACTCAGTTCCGGGAATTGGGCTAACTCCCGCATGAGAGCATTCGAAGGCTCCACACGATACTGTGTGGCTAAAAGCTCTAGTCTAATATTCTCCTTTTTATCTATCACCGTCACGTATAAGCGAGCATCCCCCTTATACTGCTTCCCTATCCGCTCCAGCTGATCCATGACAGTATACGTTAGGTCATCCAAATCTATGTGGATGCGTATGCCCTTTACCACGCGATCACGCAGGTCATTTAGAAGCCCTATACTGTTTATTTTAAACTCGAACTCATTTTCTTTCCATTTATTTGGATGCATAGAACCCGAAATGTAAAGGAACCAGCCCGTCATAAAGAACTCTTTAAAGCGCACATAGTCCTCTCCGAATATAAAAAAGGTATGGCTTCCCGCATAATCCTCCATGGTGAGCGTCCCAAAGGGTTTACCAGTTTTGGTGGTGCGGTGCGCAAAGGCACTTACCTGGCCGGCAACCTTAATTTCCGACTTTGCCAGTAAACGGTCTGTATCTGTTAATTCAGGTAAGGTGGTGTTGGTGTAAGCATCGATTTCTACCCGAAATTGGTCTAATGGATGCCCTGAAATATAAAGACCGACTACCTCTTTTTCAAGGTTTAGCTGCTGTAGCTGACTAAAGGGCTCCATAGGTACTAGCGTGGGTAACGGAATATCTGTACCTGCTCCCCCGAATAGACTTACCTGTGCGCTCATTTCTTCCTGTTGAATGCGCTGGGCGTATTTGGTTGCCTTTTCCAAAAGGGTAACATCCCCTTCTGGTGCTTCGAGGTACTGCCGGCGATGGTGCTCCTTAAAGCAGTCGAAAGCACCCGCCTGAGCTAGGGCCTCTAAGGTTTTTTTGTTCAAGGCTTTACCATTTACCCGTTTACAAAACTCAAAAATACTCGTATAGGGTCCTTTCGCCTCGCGGTTTTCGATGATATGATCCACTGCGGCATTTCCGGCGCCTTTTATTGCCGCCAGGCCAAAGCGAATCTGTCCTTCTTTATTTACTGTAAAGCCATTTTTCGATTCATTTACATCCGGTCCCAGCACCTGAATGCCCATTCGCTTACATTCTTCCATAAAAAAGGTTACCGTGGCGATGTCATTCATGTTATTGGAAAGCACCGAGGCCATGTATTCTGCCGGATAGTGTGCCTTCAAATATGCCGTCTGGTAGGCGATCCATGCATAACAGGTGGAGTGGGACTTATTAAATGCGTAGGACGCAAAGGCTTCCCAGTCTTTCCATATCTTTTCGAGCTTTTTCGCATCATGGCCTTTAGCGGATGCCTGAGAAATAAATTTTGGTTTCATCTTATCCAAGACATCCTTTTGCTTTTTCCCCATGGCCTTACGGAGCACATCAGCCTCCCCTTTCGTGAAGTCAGCGAGCTTTTGGGAAAGCAGCATCACCTGTTCCTGATAGACCGTAATACCGTAGGTTTCCTCCAGATACTCTTTCATGTCATCGAGATCGTAACTGATGGCCTCCCTTCCATGCTTTCTGTCGATAAAGCTTGGAATGTATTCGAGTGGTCCTGGTCGGTACAGTGCATTCATGGCAATTAAATCAGCGAAGACCGTTGGCTTTAACTCTCGCATGTACTTCTGCATGCCGGCAGATTCGTATTGGAAGATCCCGACTGTCTCTCCGCGCTGGAATAGTGCGTAGGTCTTTTCATCGTCGATGGGAAAGTGATCCGGATCCAACACGATACCGTGTCGTTCTTTCACGATTTTTACCGCATCTTTAATTAAGGTGAGCGTCTTTAGGCCTAGAAAGTCCATTTTTAGCAAACCTGCATTCTCTACGACAGCATTATCGAACTGCGTGCAGACCATATCAGAGTCTTTGGCTAGGGCTACCGGAACGAAATTCGTAATGTCATCAGGTGTGATAATGACTCCACAAGCATGTATGCCTGTATTTCGAACAGAGCCTTCCAAAACGGCTGCTTGATTGATGGTTTTCGAAAGTGGATCGTTTTGGGAAGCCAGGCGCAGCAGCTCATCGGCCTTCTGTATGTTTTCGTTGTTATTTTTTAACTTCTCCATGAGCTTCGGACGCTCTTTGGCTAAACTGAAAAGGGCCTTTAGCTTAATATCAGGCACGAGTTTGGCGAGACGATCTGCATCGCTAAGCGGAAGGTTTAGAACACGTGCCGTATCGCGAATAGCCGATTTAGCGGCCATGGTGCCGTAAGTGATGATTTGAGCCACCTGATTCGACCCATATTTATTGATAACGTAGTCGATGACCCGCTGCCTGCCTTCATCATCGAAATCAATATCGATATCGGGTAAGGAAACCCGATCTGGATTCAGGAAACGCTCGAAGAGCAAGTCGTATGCGATCGGGTCTACATTCGTAATTCCGATGCAGTAGGCCACAGCAGAACCCGCTGCCGATCCCCGGCCAGGTCCCACTGAGACACCCATTTCGCGCGCTGCAGTCGTGAAGTCCTGTACGATCAAAAAGTATCCTGGATACCCGGTTCTCTCGATCGTGGCCAACTCGAAATCCAAGCGCTCTCGAATCTCGTCCGTGATCGTCTCATATCGCTTTTCTGCGCCTACATAGGTGAGGTGGCGCAAGTAGGCATTTTCTCCCCTTTTTCCTCCATCTAATTCATCCTCAGGATGTTTAAATTCTTCAGGTATCGCGAATTTCGGCAAGAGCACCTCGCGCGCTAGCTTGTAGGACTCTACCTTTTCCACGATTTCTTGTGTACAATGGATCGCCTCTGGAAGATCGGCAAACAGCTTTTTCATCTCCTCAGGTGTCTTGAGATAAAACTCATCATTCGGGAAGCCATAGCGGTATTCCCTGCCGCGACGTCCGATGTACTTTTTCGGCTTTTCTACCAGCTCACCATCCTTTACACAGAGCAAAATGTCATGGGCTTTGGCATCCGCTTTTTGATTGTAATAGGTATTGTTTGCTGCGAAGTAGCGAACATTATATTTTTGCGCGAAGCGCAAAAGTACTTCGTTCACCTTTTCCTCTTCGGGGATGCCATGCCGGTTAAGCTCCACGTAAAAGTCCTCCCCGAAATGGGTCTTCCACCATAAAAAGGCTTCTTCCGCCTGGGTTTCGCCCACATTTAGGATTAAAAACGGCACTTCTCCCCATAGTCCACCCGTGGTCGCGATAAGGTCTCCCTTATACTGTAAGAGCACTTCCCGATCGATTCTGGGGACGTAATAGAAGCCTTCTATGTTAGCGTAGCTCGCCAGCTTAGCTAAATTATGATATCCGGCTTTATTTTTAGCCAGTAAAACAGTCTGGTAGCCGTCGTCCTTGCTGCTTTTATTTTTTCGGTCTCGCGCCAAGTTGAACTCGCAACCTAAAATAGGCTTGATATCCTGAGCCAAAGCCTCCTTGACGAAGTAAAAAGCACCCATCATATTTCCGTGATCCGTCATGGCGATAGCAGGCATTCCTTGACTTTTCGCTTGGCGTATTAAGGCTGGAATTTCACTGGTAGACTGTAAAATGGAATATTGGGTATGCACGTGAAGATGACTGAAGGGTACATCACTCAAGTCTGTAATATCTGCTCGACCCGCCGCACGAAGCACGTCTTGAGCAGCTTGCTGCTGCCGGTCCTTCGCTTGTGCAAAGTTGGCTTCCCCTAAATCTGGCGCCTCATACTGGACATCTTTGGGCTGTAAGCCCTCTGCAGGTGCCTGCACACCCTGCTGGATCAGGCCGAAGAAACAGCGCGCCGTGGCATCCACATCGTAGGCCGCATCGTGTGCATCGCCGAAGCCCTCGCCGAATAGCTTCTGATGGAGTTCCGTAAGAGTAGGCCACTTAAACCGGCCCCCTTTACCTCCTGGTATGGCACAAAAATCAGTAGAAATATCTTTCGTGTCCAGGGAGGCTTTCGCCTCAAAGGGCATGAGCAAGCCCTGTCTTAAAAACTCAGCACCGACGACATGAATATCAAATTCTATATTATGCCCGACACTGAACTGGGCCTTTTCTAAATCCTGATGAAAATCTTCTAATACACGTTGTAAGGGTTTACCCTCCCGAGTCGCGCGCTCCGTGGAAATGCCATGTACCTTCTCTGCATTATAAGGAATGGTAAAACCTTCAGGCTTGACGATATGATTTCCCTGCGCCAAAAGCTTTCCCCTAGCGTCATGTAACTGCCAAGCAAGCTGAACCAGCCGGGGCCAGTTATCCAAATCACTGATAGGGGCATTATAATCTCTAGGTAAACCGGTGGTCTCGGTGTCAAATATGATATACATATACTAATTTTCTCTTTTTAGGGGCATGAAGATACTAAAAAAATGAGCTAGAAGTAAGGGGAAAGTAATAGAGAGAGAAAAAATAAAAGGCTTCAAAGAAGCCTCCGAAAGAGTAACGACTACCGATCGTTCATCTATTATTTATTAAACCTTACAGCATCTAAGGTCTTGAAAAAAAATGATTTTTCCAAGACCTGCCTGCTTTTTTATTGGAAGCGGAAGATGCTGGCTACGCCAAAACGCAAGCCCGACCGCAGCATCGTATCGTTCTCGAATGCCATGCCTGCTTCCACCCTAAAAATTCGGAAAATATTATCTACTGCATAACCGATTTCAGTGTAACGAGGAGCGGTAGGAGTGACGAGAAAGTTGACAAAAAGATTTTCCCGCAGTCCGCTCGTGCGCAGATAAGGAAGCTGAGTAAGTGCAAATTTCCGGAACTGATAATTGGTGAGAATTTTCGCATATTGATCCCGCGTGCTATAGAGATAATAATCCATGAAACGGAAATTATCGACCACACCGAGACTAGCGAACAGGGTGCGGTTTCCTCCGAAGTGGGCAAAATCCATGAGATAAACCTGTTCGTTCGTGAGGAATTTCCCCACCTCCGCCGCCACATGTAGGCGACCAGAAATGCCAAAGCGTTTTTCGTGCTCGATACGTCCGCTAATAAAATCAAACTGCGCCGCAGTGGGGGAGTCAAACAGTTCTCCGAAGGCACGTGAATAGTGCAGTTTGAGGGTAGGCCCCACCTGCTTTTCTAATGACTTGCGCCCATTCGAAATGCTGTAGCGAATTCCGAAGCGGTAGGTGAGATCCACAGCAGCGATTAGCGCTTCATGATCTACGGCTTCTTCTGCATTCCTTGTTTCGACGTTTTCCGGGAAGTTAGAGGTGAAAACCCGCTCTGGCCTATTGTATAGGCTAAAGTTATTCGAGTTTTCTAGAAAGCGCCTTTGGCTGTAGAGCAGATGCGCGTTTAGAGAAAGGGCATCGCTAAATTTTCGCTCTACCTGCGCTTCCAGATAATCCTCTGCATAAATTTTCATGAGGTTTTGGCGTAACAGCAGCGTATACAAGGAGTTTACCTGCTCTAAAATTGGCCCATTGCCGATTACACCCTCCGAATTAAACTGCTGCATGCGACTTCCACCTCCCAGTCCGTACACGAGACTGCTTCTGTCCCTGTAGTCACGTGTCCAGCTGAGCGCAAATCGCGGGAGAAATAGCTCCGAGGAGAAGCCGTAGCGTAGGTAACCTGCTGCAACGAATTCTTTTCGGCGCAGCCGCGTATCCACGGTATCTGCGAAACGACGTGTTTTCTCATAGCGCATACCGCTTCCCACAGTCACGCCCTCCACTGTGTTGAAATTTATTTTGCCCCAGGCGTCCTCCACGATCAGGCGCTGTCCGCCGCCGAGGTTCTTTTGTGTGCCGCTAAGCAAAATCCCCGGCCGGAAGCGCCACTTGGATTTGGTGTTTTGTGCGGTACTATCTTTGGGCTCGCGCTTTCCGGTCAATTCTTCTTTTTGGATTTGAGCTAAACTATCGTCTCGTGTGTAGCCTTTTAATTCTGCTTCTGTCAAGGCTACAGGCCGGATGCTGTCCCAGTAGCTCAGGTTCCGCTTTCGTGCCAGGCTATCCACTTTATAGCTCTTGACCTCTGTGATCTGTTCCACTTCGGCCTCCTTGATAGCCTCTTTTTCGAAATCTTGCATGAGCCGACGTAGTTCCTTACGACTCACCTCTTCACCTTCTTCTAACCTTTCCAAAGTCGATTTTTGGCGGCTGGCCTTGTCTAGGGAGGTGATTTTTTCATCGATAAGCTTCGGCTGTATGGCCAGGGTTTCGTCCAGCTCTAAGGTGTAGCGGTCAGAAGAAGAGAGGTAGGTAAAGGAGCCACCGAAGCCCAGAATTTTACCCGAAAAGCGCAGTTCTAGCTGTCCGGGCAGCCAGATATCCTCTTGGACTTCTATAAAGAGCTCTTTCTGTTCGATTTTAAAGCCTAGCTGCGAGACGAAGACATCGATACTATGGATCGCCCATAGCTCATCGATGATATGAATAGTACCTTCGAATACGCCCTCTCCCCGCGAGCGCGGCGTAATTTTGATTTTATGGATGAGGCGATTTCCTTCGAAAAAGGAGCCGAGCAGCGTAAAGCGGTAATAGGCAAAGGCCTGACGCGCGAGGGGGGAGATGCCGCCTGCAACCTCCTGCTCATAGAAGCTAGTATTTAAGTAAGGAGCTGGGCTGGCGCCAAAATCATCTCCAGAGGTGCGGATGCTAAGTACTTCTTCGTCGTATTTATTCGGCTGGGTGAAGGTAATTCTGGATACCGATTCTAAGGTGTAGGCCTCGTTCAGGTTTAGCCCCTCTTCTTTGAGCTGTTTTTTAATAAAGAAGGGCGCATTTTCGAGCACACCTGTCCCTTTTAGGTAGACATATTTTGTGTAGCGCTTGATTTGGAGGCGGTGAAAGTCTGCTTTGGCGATAGCTTTCCGCATGATGGTTAGCGCAGG
Source organism: Nitritalea sp. (assembly GCF_054166705.1). Classification (NCBI taxonomy): domain Bacteria; kingdom Pseudomonadati; phylum Bacteroidota; class Cytophagia; order Cytophagales; family Cyclobacteriaceae; genus Nitritalea; species Nitritalea sp. Next base: position 140,808 of record NZ_JBSZCV010000008.1, on the reverse strand, counting down.
ATCTTCTTTTCCGGACTTTACTTCCACTTCTTGGAGCGCGAAGGTTTGCTCTTCGAGTAAAATATCTTTTTCTATCCATTGCTGAGCTGTTACAGTAAGTGTTTGGACCTGGGTTCCATAGCCCATAAATTGAACCACTACATCATACACACCCTCAGGAAGCGGGATTTCGAAATATCCGAGTTGGTTAGTGGTAAATCCCTGGCCGGTATTTCGGATGTAGATAGAAGCAAAGGGGAGGGGAGTGTCGGCTCCGGCTTTAACGTACCCTTTTAGTCCGGACTTAGGCTGCTGGGCCATTGCGCAGGGCGCAAAAAAAAGGAAGAGTAAGGCGAAAAGAAGGATATTCGGTTGTACGGCTTTCATGCGAGTAGATTATTCAAATATTCCTTGCAAGATAGTTGATTAATGAAAATATATGCCCGTAGTAGCGGAAAAAATAATGTAGCGTTTAACGAGGCGAAGAAAGAAGTGCTATCCATGAGATCTAAAAGAGAATTTGCTGTCTTATTTCGGGGGGGGACGAAAGTGCTTTAATCAAAAGAATAGTTGGGTGAACCGAATCTTTCCAAATATTCGTTTTTCGGCAGTGAAAAACGGGAAAGCTGATTTTCAGTTTTTTAAAAAAAATTAAAAATTTTAACATTTCGTAAAGTTCAATCGATTTCGGTTGTGGTAAACGTAATAAAATACCTTGTTATTTAAGGTTTGATGAAAAATATCAATATTCTGTTAGCAGTGCATGAACGCTTTAGAAAGGTTCTGTTTTGTTAAATTTTGCAAAATTAAAATTAAACGTCCATTTTAGATTCGGAATTAAGTAAACACAACGTCGTTCTAAAAACAAACAACAAACCCTATGAGAAATTATTTACGAAAGCTGAAAGCACTGACACTCGTCGCCTTTATGCTGATGCTAGGCGTGCAAGTGGCTTTTGCTCAGGGTCGTGAGGTAACTGGGACAGTCCTGGATGCCGATTTTAACGACCCACTGCCGGGAGTAACGGTGGTCGTGAAAGGTACCACGCGCGGTACCACTACGGACTTAGATGGTAAGTTTCGGATAACTGTAGAGCCGGGAGATAGGACTTTAGTCTTCTCTTTCGTAGGTTTTACGAGTCAGGAATTCGCTATTGGGAATCAGAGCACTTTTAATGTTACGATGGAAGAAGATATCACCTCCTTATCAGAGGCGGTAGTAGTCGGTTATGGAACTCAAGATAAAAAAGAGATCACTTCCTCTGTAGCCAGCGTAGGTGTGGAGGACTTCAACAGAGGTAACTTCCCGAATCCCCAAAGTCTATTAACGGGTAAAGTAGCGGGTTTGAATATCTCTACACCAGGAGGTTCTCCTAATGCCCAGCCGACTGTTCGTTTAAGAGGTATTTCCTCTTTTGGAGCGAACTCTCAGCCCTTAATCGTTTTGGATGGTGTAATCGGTGCCTCCATCGATGCGGTAGACCCGAATGACATCGAAACGATCGATGTATTAAAAGATGCATCCGCGGCAGCTATTTATGGTACGCGAGGTGCTGCTGGTGTTATTTTGATTACGACAAAGCAGGGGTCTTCTAAAAAAGGCTTTTCTAATGTAACCATTAACACGTTCGGTTCTGTAGATCAAGCAACAAATCTTATTCCTGTTTTATCTCCTGAGGAGTTTAGAGCGAGAAGAATTCCAGAAGCTGACTTCGGCAGTGAAACTAACTGGAGAGACGAAATTTTACAAACTCCTGTAAATGGTACCACAAATGTGTCTTTATCAGGTGGTTTTGGAAACACTACGTACTTAGCATCCGTTAATTATAGAAATAATGCAGGGATCGTTAAGAATTCGGGGAGAGAGACATTGAATACGCGTTTAAATTTAAATCACGGGGCATTAAATAATAGATTACGTATGAACGTAAACATAGCGTTTACAGATACGGAAGCAAACGACGTACCGGGTGAGGCCATGCTTATGGCTACTATTCTAAATCCGACCATGCCGATTTTTGATAACTCCCCGGAAGGCATTCGTAATGGTGGATTTTTTCAGCCAACGGGCTTTGATAACAACAACCCTGTTTCGCTTATTAACTTAAGACAAAATCAGACAAAAGTTAGAAACGCTTTATACTCCTATCGTGCAGAGTTTGATTTAACCGACAAGCTCATCATTTCGGGACAGTTTTCGCAGGATGTCTTAAATACGTTAAATGGGCAAGCTACTTCTCGATTTGACGGTGCTCCAGGTGGAGGTCGTGCTAATAGAGGTATCGCTGAGCAAAATACCTTCGATCGTGTCAACACGGTTATTACGGGTAACATTCGGTATGAAGATGAGATCGCCGATGGTTTAGAGATGGCAGTCTTAGTAGGTGCAGAGTCTCAAATTTTTAACGAAAGAGGTTTTGGTGCGCAAGTAAGACAGTTCTTATTTGATCAGTCTTGGAACAACCTAGGTGCAGCAGGTATTCGATTTGGTGAAAACACGAACTTGTATTCCTTTGCGAATCGTTCTGTCCTCAACTCAGTATTTGGTAGAGCGAACTTCAACTACAGAAATACCTATTTCTTTTCTGCAACGGTGAGAGCGGAAACATTCTCGGGTTTCGGTCGTGAGAATCAGACAGGGATCTTCCCGGCATTCTCTGCAGGAGCTGACTTAACGCAGGTATTCGATATGGGTGTTTTTAACCAGTTCAAGTTAAGAGGTTCCTTTGGTGTGGTAGGTCAGTTGCCACCGTCTCCGACCTTGGCACTTGGTGTATTCGGTAACGGAAATCGTATTCAGTTAGATCCACAGGATTTAAACACGGCTTTTGTGGCTCCGCAGCAGGTAACTAACCCTAACCCTCAGCTACAGTGGGAGACGACTACGGAAATTACACTTGGGTTAGATTATGCGATCATGAACGGTAAAGTTTCCGGTAGCATCGATGTCTACAGAAGAAATATCTCTGACTTATTATTTGAGACGCCTGTGGGTGTAGGTAACCCGAATCCATTCGATCCAGGAAACTTCTTCACCTCTCCTGCCGTATGGGCCAATATTGGTGAGCTACGTTCTGCGGGGCTAGAGTTTTTAATGACGACAGATCGCATTAATCTTGGAAGAGGAATCACATGGACGCCGACGGCTATGTTCACGGTCTACCAACGCGCTAGAATTCAGAATATCGGTGTGGGTAGCATTCGACTTCCAGAAATTAGAAGGGGTGTACCCGGTTCTCCTGGGGTAAATAACTCCCAAGTAATTCGAAATATCGAAGGTGAGCGCGTAGGAGATATTTGGGCACCGAGGTTACTTGGTATTTTAGAGGACGGTACTACCGTGTTGTCTTCTGAAGAGCCAGATGATTTCGAGAGAATCGGTAATGCCCTTCCTACAGGAGACTTTGGGTTTACGAACCAATTTAATTACGGCAATTGGGATTTCAATTTCCTATTACGCGGTTCTTGGGGACATATGATGCTGAACTCTTTCCGACTCTTCTATGAAGGAGATGGTAATGCAACTTGGAACTCTGTTATTACCAGAAATACGCCTACGGATCCCGTTATCCGTAATGCACCAAGTCAGGCATCTGATTTCTACTTTGAGCGAGGTGATTTCATTCGTCTGGATAACATGCAGCTTGGGTATACGATTCCGACTACTTCTGAAAATATTTCTTCTTTCAGAGTATACGCGGGTGTTCAGAACCTGTTTACGTTATCTACTTTCACAGGTGTAGATCCTGAAGTAAGATGGACAGACGGTGGTGACCAGTTAGCCCCAGGAATTGAAAGAAGAGATACGTATTTCGTACCACGTATCTGGACAGCAGGATTAACAATAACCTTTAAATAACATAAACTAGTTTACATATGTTACGAACAATTAAATCAATAGGTGTAGGAGGGCTCATGGCGCTAACTTTGGTGTCATGTGAGCTCGAGCAGGAGGTATTGACGGGTGTCACCGCAGAAGATTTAGCGAACAACCCTCCCGATGAATTAGTAGAAGTGTTAAAGCAGTCTGCTTATGCACGACTGATGGGTGGTGGTAGCTTTGGAGGTCATGGAGGCTTTTACAGTTATCAGGAAATTAGCTCTGACGAGATAGCCATCCCTGTAAAAGGGGGTGACTGGAACGATGGAGGTGTATGGGTGCGTGCCCATAGACATACATGGGCAGTAGACGATGTAGATATTAACGGTATTTGGGATTTTCCATATCGTGTGATTGCTGAGTCCAACCTGTTAATTCAGCAGTACCCTGATGTGGAAGAGCTCGTTGCAGAACTTAGAGTACTGCGCTCTTTAGGTTATTTATGGCTGTTAGATAGCTTCGGTAATGTGCCACTTGTTATCGAAACCACTACAGATCCAGCTCCGCCAGCTGCCACGGATAGAGAATTATTTGATTTCATCGAGGCGAGTGTGAAAGATAATGTAGATATGTTGACGAAAGATAACGTGCGCATTAACTTGAACTATTGGACTGCGCATATGATCCTAGCAAAACTCTACATTAATGCTGAAGCTTATATTGGTGAGCCACGCTGGGCAGAAGCTGAGGAAATGTTAGACATCATTATTAATGAAGGTCCTTATACACTCTCTCCGAACTACTTTGCTAACTTCTCAGCTAATAATGCAGGATCAGTAGAGAATATGTTCACACTTCCTTATGATGCGAATAATGCGGGTGGTTTTAATATTCACCACATGACTTTCCATTACGATTCTCAAAGAACGTTTAACTTAGTCGATCAACCTTGGAATGGTTATGCCGCATTAGAAGAATTCTACAACAGCTATAGTGATAACGATTTCAGAAAGAATAATCTTTTAGCCGGTCCTCAGTTTGAGCTGGATGGTGTTACACCTTTACGTGATGAGTCTGGTTGGGATGGTGATCCTGATGGTCCTGAAATCAATTTTACGCCTCAAATCAATGAGTTGCAGCCAAATGCTTTCCGTCAGGCAGGGGCTCGTATTAATAAGTTTGAGATTCCTTTAGGAGCGCAGCCTGATTTGAATAATGATTTCCCAATCTTTCGCTACGCAGATGTCATTCTAATGAAAGCTGAGGTTCGTTTACGTCAAGGCGACGTGAGCGGAGCGCTAGGTTTTGTGAATCAAGTGCGTCAGCGTGCCGGAGTAGAAGATTTCACTACCTTGACACTTGATGATCTATTGGCAGAGAGAGGCCGTGAGATGTTTGCTGAAGGTTGGAGACGTTCTGATCTGATTCGTTTCGGTCGATTTAATGGTACCTGGTGGGAAAAACCTACTTCACCAGTAACCAGAAATCGTTTCCCGATTCCTTTAAATCAGTTACAGGGTAATCCAAACTTGAGACAAAATCCAGGTTACTAAACCTATTTAACCTGTTATAAACTTTAAGAAGTGCGCTCAGGCGCACTTCTTTTACATTAAAGCCAGTTTATCCCAAAAGAGACCACGCAGCATGCCTATACGATATCCCTTTCTTAGTTTACTCGTTGGTTCCCTTTTTTTTCAGTCTTGTGGGTCTTCCAATGAACAGGAGCCGACGCTATTTGAGCTGATTCCAGCATCACGGTCAGGCGTTACTTTTAAAAATGAATTGGTGTATGATGAAAAATTTAACCCCTATACCTTCCGGAATTTTTATAATGGAGCAGGGGTGGCTGTCGGTGATATCAACAACGATGGCCTTCTGGATATTTTCTTTGCTGGGAACCAGGCAGACAATAAGCTTTACTTAAACAAAGGCAACTTTCAGTTCGAAGATATTACGGATCAGGCAGGTCTCGCTGTATCCGGCATTTGGTCTACTGGCGTCAGCATGGTCGATATAAATGGGGACGGTCTTTTAGACATCTATATCTGCAAGTCAGGGCCTCTCGGTGGAGAGGAAAGGCATAATGCGCTCTATATTAATAATGGAGACCTTACATTTACTGAAATGGCGGAAGCCTATGGTATCGCGGATGAGGGCCTTTCTCAGCATGCTGTTTTTTTCGATTTTGATCGAGATGGAGACTTGGACATGTATCTGCTTAATAACTCTGCCCGTTCTGTGGGGATTAACGACCTTAGAACAGGTCAGCGAGAAATTCGTGATCCACTCGGTGGAAACAAACTGTATCGAAACGATGGAGACCATTTCGTAGATGTAAGTGAGGAAGCCGGGATCTATGGAAGTGCGATCGGTTACGGTCTAGGAGTAACCGTTTCAGATGTCAATCAAGACGGGTGGCCTGACCTATATGTCTCCAATGATTTTTTCGAAAAGGATTACCTCTACCTCAATAATGGGGATGGTACCTTTACTGAGGCGCTCGAAGAGATGATGCAGGAAATTAGCATGGGTTCCATGGGAGCTGATATCGCGGATTTAGACAATAACGGCTGGCCAGATATCTTCGTTACCGAAATGCTTCCCGCCACTTTAGATAGGGTAAAAACCAAAACCCCTTTTGAAGACTGGGATAAGTATCAGGCGAATGTGAAGGCAGGTTATTTTCATCAATTTACACGTAACACCTTGCAGCGCAATTTAGGCCGACAGCCGGGATCCGATAGAGTCCATTTCATCGATGTGTCGCGTCAGACGGGACTCCATGCCACGGACTGGAGCTGGGGTGCACTTATATTTGATGCCGATAACGATGGGCTCCGTGATGTATTTGTGGCCAATGGCATTGTAAAAGATTTAACTGATTTCGATTATGTAGATTATTATGTTAATAATCAAAATTTGATCGCAACCTATCGTAAGGACTCTGTACTACTAACAAAACTAATCGATCAGTTTCCCTCTGTGCCACAGCCTAATTTTCTTTTTAAAAATCAAGGTGACTTTCGCTTTGAAAACATCGCACCTACGGCTGGACTGGAGCAGCTTACCTTCTCTACAGGTGCCGTGTATGCGGACTTGGATAATGACGGGGACCTAGACCTTATTATCAATAACCTGAATGGAGAGGCCTTCCTGTATAAAAACAAAAGTGAAGTAATTTACCCCGAAAATAACTATTTACAGCTGGATCTTGGAACGCGCTTTGGAACCAAGGTGATGCTTTATGCAGGTGACCAACAGTTCATGTCAGAGCATAATCCGGTAAAAGGCTACATGTCTTCAGTAGACCCACGCATGCACTTTGGTCTAGGTCCCATTACCAAGCTGGATTCCGTTCTGATTTACTGGCCAAACGGAAAACGTACACGGATGGTCAATGTGGCGGGGAATCAACTTGTACAGGTTTCACCCCAAGATTCTGATTCAAAGTGGACCGATTTATACACCCTCGTGGATGAGGGGCTTTACCGACCGTCATCGACTACGCTGGCCTGGAAGCATGAGGAAAGTAATTTTGTAGATTTTGATCGGGATAGGCTTCGCTTTCATATGATTTCGAATGAAGGGCCTCGCATCGCAGTAGGCGATCTAAACGGAGATGGGTTGGACGACCTGTGCTTGCCCGGCGCTAAAGGACAGGCAAGTTCTATTTGGTTACAACAGGAGGATGGCTCCTTTCGGCATTCTCAGGACCTTTCTGTTCCGGAAGCTGAAGACGTACAAGCCCTTTTCGTGGACACTAATGGTGATGGTGTGCTCGATTTGTACCTTGCGTCCGGGAGTATCGAACATGGTGTAGGTAGTATGCTCTACCAAGACAGGCTCTATCGAAACGATGGTTCTGGTCAATTTATACGGATAGAAAATGCGCTGCCCTCAAGGTCGATAAGCACCTCTTTTGTGCGGACACTAGATTATAATGGAGATGGTTTCCCTGATTTATTGGTCGGTGGGAGATCTATTCCTTTCGCTTATGGAGTACCACTCGATGTGCAGCTCTTGGAAAATGATGGAAAGGGAGGGTTTTCGCTCCTGACAGGAGAAAAAACAGCTGCTTGGAAGGATGTGGGGATGACGCGTGATGCGCTCGTCGTAGACATCGACGGTGATGGGGCAGAGGAGGTAATTTTAGTAGGTGAATGGATGCCGATTCGTGTGTTTAAATGGCAAAATGAACGTTTTAAGGATATTAGCGAAGCAGCGGGTTTTGCGAAAACTTCGGGACTTTGGAATACGGTACAGGTGCTTGACTATACAGGGAATGGCTATCCGGATCTTTTCTTTGGAAATCATGGTCTCAATAGCCGATTACAAGCTAGTCCCGAAAAGCCCATGTGTATGCATGTAAATGATTTCGACCAAAACGGCAGTATAGAGCAGCTCATTACCCTATACGAAGGGGAAGACGCTTACCCACTCGTACTAAAAGGACCTCTTTTGCGCCAGCTGCCCGCACTGCGTAAGCAGCTACTTACCTATGAAGCGTATCAGGACAAGCGAATGGAGGATTTATTTCCTGCAGAGGTTTTAGCAAGAAGTCTCGTTCTGCAGGTGGAAACTCTGGAGCATCACTTGTTTCTGAATGATGGAGCAGGTAAGTTTACACGACATAAGCTGCCGGATATCTTGCAGGCGGCTCCCATCTACGCCATCCACGTCGTGCCTGATAGCCAGGAGCTTTGGTTAGGGGGAAATCAGTCGCGGATCAAGCCTGAACTGGGGACAGCGATGGGGAGTTTCGGCTGGGTGTTCAGCCACCAGAATCCAACAGCACCAAGGGTATTATCAGCCGAGGAGTCAGGGCTATTTGTAAACGGAGAAATTCGGGATATCCAATCCATTCGAAGCCGAAATGGGAATAAAATAGTAATCATTCGTAATAATGAGAGCGGTTTAGTATATGAAAAAGTGGAGTAAATGTATGCGTCTTGATATGGCAGCGGAGGAGTTGCACCCTTTTGCAGGACTTCTGTTGATCCTATGGATTAGTAGTTTTTTAGTGGCCTGTAGCTTAGATTCCACCTATGAAAAGACCAAAAAGCGAGAGTTGGCCTCTGGCCAAATTTACGAGGAGCTATTTCTAGGTTTGGAGTTTGGTATGTCTCGAAAAGACTTTTTTTCTACCTGCTGGGAGCTGAATAAACAAGGCATCCTAATGAATGGAGCGCATGAACTTATGGTGCGCTACCAGCCTGATTTGCCGTCAGGAAATGAGGCCAATATGTTTTTTTACCCTCGTTTTGAAGGGGATAAGCTATTTTACATGCCTCTAGAGTTTCAGTACCGAAATTGGTTTCCGACGAATCCTGCCACGACATCGGAGAAATTAGTGGATGACGTCGTCGGTCTTTTAAGTAGCTGGTATGGTGAGGGATTTTTTCGCGTGGAAGATAAATCAGGAGCTTTCGCGATGGTAAAAATCGATGGAAATCGGCTTATTCGCGTCTACATAAAAGATTTAAGTGCGGTCCGGGTGGATATCCTCGACTTACGCGTGAAGGACATAAAGGATATCAGCTCATGAGAGGAATTACAGCTTGTTTAGTAAGCATAGCCTGCTGCGCAGCATGGTTTGCATGTGGATCGAAGCCTGAGACGGCCTCCAGCGAAACACTTTTCCGCTCTCTTTCTCCTAAAGAAACGGGCGTGGATTTTCGAAATGACCTCGGGTTTGACCCGCGCTTTAATATTTTCACTTATCGTAATTATTATAATGGGGGTGGGGTAGCATTAGGTGACGTGAACGGTGACGGTCTACTCGATATTTATGTCACCGCCAACCAAGGAGCGAATAAACTGTACCTAAACCGAGGAGACTTTCGCTTTGAAGATGTAACGGAGGCTGCCGGCGTAGCAGGAAATGCCGCCTGGGCTACAGGCGTCGCCATGGCGGACGTAAACGGTGATGGCTTGCTCGATATCTATGTGTGTAACTCCGGTGATGTAGCGGGCGACAATAAGAAAAATGAGCTTTTCATTAATAACGGCGATGGTACCTTTACTGAGCAAGCAGAAGCATTCGGCCTCGCCGATGAAGGCTTCTCCACACATGCCGTATTCTTCGATTTCGATGGAGATGGAGACCTAGACGTTTACCTGCTGAATAATAGCTACCAGGCCATCGGAAGTTTTAATAAGATGCAAAATGAGCGCGTACGCCGCGACCCTGTAGGCGGGGATAAGCTCTACAGAAATGATGATGGCCGCTTCGTAGACGTCAGCGAAGAAGCAGGTATTTTTGGCTCTGTCATCGGCTTCGGACTCGGAATTACCATCGGAGATGTGAATCGCGACGGCTTGATGGACATCTTTATTTCCAATGATTTTTTTGAAAAAGACTACCTCTACATCAATCAAGGCGACGGAACCTTCAGCGAGGAGCTAGAAACCTACATGCGCAGCATTAGCGCCGCCTCCATGGGAGCAGATATCGCAGACATAAATAACGACGGCTTTCCGGACATCTTCGTGACCGATATGCTACCCGAACCACAAACGCGCCTAAAACAGGTGACCACCTTCGAAAACTGGGATAAGTTTCAGTTTAATAAGACCCATGATTACCATTATCAGTTTAATCGCAACATGCTGCACTTAAATAATGGTGATGGGACCTTTTCTGAAATCGGCCGAATGACGGGCATGGAGGCCACTGACTGGAGCTGGGCCGCCCTGATCGCGGATTTTGATAGCGACGGCCTAAAGGACGTCTTCGTGGCTAATGGTATTTATCAGGATATCACTGACTTGGACTACCTAAACTTTATCGATAACGACGAGACGAAGCGCCAGATTATCAGCAAAGAAGCCGTGGACTACAAGGCGCTCATCGACCCCATTCCTGTCAATCCCATTTCTAATTATGCCTTCCAAAATAAAGGTGACCTCTTTTTCGAAAACGTCGCCGCCAGCTGGGGCTTAGCTACACCTAACCATGCGAATGGTGCTGCATACGGCGACCTGAATAATGATGGCTACCTGGATCTGGTGGTCAATCAGGTGAATGGCGCCCTGGCTATCTATCAAAACCAAACCCCTCAGCTCCACCCTGAGCACCACTTTCTTCAGGTGCAGCTGAAAGGCAAAGGCATGAACACAGCTGCCGTCGGTGCACAGATTCAGGTGCTGACGGCCTCTGGCCAAAAATACCTGGAGCAGATGCCTAACCGGGGCTTCCAATCTTCCGTGGACCCGAAGCTTACGATCGGCTTAGGTCCAGATAGCCTCATACAGCGCCTGACGGTCCGCTGGCCGGATGGGACCTTTACGGTAAAAGAGCAGGTTAGGGCGAATCAGTTGCTAACCCTAGAACAAGAGGAGGCAGAAGAAGCTGTTCCCACCGGTTTTTTCCCTGCGGCGCATGCGCCAGCGTTCGCTTTGGCCGAGAGGCCCAGTTTCACCCATACCCATGAGGAAAATAGACTGGTAGATTTCGATCGGGAACGCCTGCTGTACCATAAGCGCTCTACAGAGGGGCCTGCTTTCGCGCAGACGGAACTTGGGGAAGTATCGCTCTATTATGTGGGCGGTGCCAAAGGCTTTGCCGGGACACTGTACCGTATAGAGGCCAGTGGAGAGAGCAAGCCTGTGGTGGTGCCGGATTTCCTCGAAGATGCCGGATCAGAAGATGCTTATGCCGTGTTTTTCGATGCCAATGGCGATGGATACCCTGATTTATATGTGTCCAGCGGGGGTAACGATAGCGGTTTCGGGGATCCCAGCTATTTGGATCGCCTCTACCTATCAGATGGAGCTGGGAATTTTTTACGTGCGCAAGGTGCGCTGCCAAACCTGCGGACAAGTAGTAGTGTAGTGCTACCGGTAGACCTTACAGGAAATGGACATTTAGACCTCATCGTGGGAGGACGGCTCGTGCCTTTTGCCTACGGGGTACCTGCGGCTACTAAAGTCTTAATTAACGATGGCAAGGGCAAGTTTCGCGATGAAACTGCCGCGCGAGCGCCGGGCTTCGAACAGCTGGGCCTCGTCACAACAGGGGTGCTGACAGAGGTAAATGGACAGCAAGCCGTCCTTCTAGCTGGAGAGTGGATGGCCCCACAGCTCTACCTCATTCAGGAAGGCAAGCTTAAGCTCGACGAACGGCAGCCATTTGCAGACTGGAGCGGATGGTATTATACAGCTAGTCAGGCAGATCTGACAGGGAATGGACGCATGGATATCGTGCTTGGGGGCCAAGGTCTTAATTCCCGCCTCAAGCCTAGCACGGAGCGGCCCCTGGTGATGGTTGTGAACGATTTCGATCAAAATGGCAGCGTGGAACAGGTATTTACCTATAAGGAAGTGGACAGACATATGCCCATCACGCTGAAACATGAGCTGGAGCGCCAACTTCCTTACCTGAAAAAGCGCTACCTGAAATACAGTGCCTATAACAATCAGTACCTAGAGGATATTTTCGAGCCGGCACTGCTGGAGAAATCCCTGTATAAGGAGGTACAAAGTTTCGCTTCTATCGTGCTGCTCCAAGGAGAGGACGGAATTTTTCGTGTGCAGCCTTTGCCGCGGGAGGCACAGAAAAGCCGCATATTCAGCGTGCTGATCGCTGATTTTAATGCGGACGGCATTCCGGACCTGCTGCTAGGAGGAAATCTGTACGGCGTAAAGCCTGAAATGGGCAAGTATGACGCTAGTTTTGGCGAGCTTTTCCTCGGGAAAGGAGATGGAGGCTTTGATTTCGTGCCGAATCGCGTGCATGGTTTACAGCTTGAAGGGGATGTGCGTCATCTGCACTGGCTACCCGGAGACAAGCGCCAGCTGCTCGTGCTTCGGAATCAGGCGCCTACACAGGTGTGGGAGCAGGTAAGCAAGGTAGAAAGGGGGGAGCCGTGATGGTTTTTAGTGGACCTCCACAGAAAAAAAAGTTCGGGATAGGATATCCATCGATACGATCTTTTGCTCAAAAGATCTTGGCCTGTGGTGGAGGATTTTGGACACTGATTAGCGTGGGTGCTTTGCTTTGGGGCTGCGCCCAAAAATCTGCTCAGGAAACCGAAGGGCTGCGCTTTCAGCTTCTGGACCCCGCTCGGTCGGGATTAGACTTCGAAAATAAGCTGACACCTTCGGACAGTTTAAATATTTTAGAATACCTCTACTATTATAACGGTGGCGGTGTAGCCATCGGAGACGTGAATGGGGATGGCTTGGATGACATTTATCTGATGGCGAACCAGGGTGAAAATAAGCTCTTTTTAAATCGTGGAGGGATGCACTTCGAGGACATCACCGCCAGTGCAGGGGTGGGGCTGGCGGATAGCTGGTCGACTGGAGCCACCTTCGTGGATATTAACGGTGACGGCCTCTTGGATTTATACGTTTGTGAGGTGGGTGACTACAAAGGTCTAAAAGGGCGCAACAGGCTTTTCATCAATCAGGGCGATCTGACCTTTACAGAGGAGGCGGAGGCGTATGGGCTGGATTTTGTAGGGTTCGGCACGCATGCTGTTTTCTTCGACTATGATCAAGATGGAGACTTGGATGTGTATCTGCTGAATCATTCGATAAAAAAGCCAGAGGTTTTCGCTCACGCTGATACCAAGTTCGAGTCTTTAGATCCTTTAGGAGGCGATCGCCTTTATCGGAACTTGCATGCAGAAACGGGGCAGCCACTATTCGAAGACGTTACGGCAGAGTCTGGTATTTTTTCGAGCAGCTTGGGTTTTGGCCTAGGGGTGGCCGTAGCTGATGTAAATGGGGACGGCTGGCCAGATCTCTATGTATCGAATGATTTTACGGAGGATGACTATCTGTATATCAATAATCAGGACGGTACCTTTAGGGAAGCGCGAGTGGATAAATTGTCGCAAACATCCCGCTACAGCATGGGAAATGACATCGCGGATCTGAACCAAGACGGTCTTCCGGATATTTTTAGTACGGATATGCTGCCGGCAGATCCGGAAATCTGGATGCGTTCAGTAGTAGAGGATAAGCAAGAGGTCTTCGAAATCAAAGAACGTATGGGCTACGGTGCTCAGTATGTACGGAATCACCTACAGCTCAACCATCCCGATGGTCGTTTTCGCGAAATCGCCTTGTTAACGGAAACCCATGCGACAGACTGGAGCTGGTCTCCGTTGTTAGCCGACTTCGATAATGATGGCCGTGTGGATATTTTCGTCAGTAACGGTATTTACATGCGTCCAAATGATCTGGATTTTATCCAGTACAGCCAAGGGCAGGTCCGGGCAGAAGAGGCTGCTGATTTTCAAGCCCGGCAGATGGCCCTGCTGCCGAAGGATAAGTTGTCCAACGTTCTTTTTGCACAGCGTGCAGACCTGGCCTTCGACCAGCGGCAGGAAGAGTGGGGCCTAGGAGAGGAGAGCTATTCGAGTGGCGCCATGTATGCCGATCTCGATAATGATGGGGACTTGGATCTGGTCATAAATAATGTGAACCAAAGCGCCTTTTTATACGAAAATCGTAGCCGACAGCAGGCAGAGCCGGGGCATTTCGTGCAGCTGCAGCTGAAGGGGGAGGGCCTAAACCCCTTTGCTGTGGGGGCGGAAGTGTTACTGGCTTTAGCGGACGGAAGCTGGCGTCATGCTTATCAGAGCACCAGTCGTGGCTTTCAGTCGGGTGCTTCCACGCGCCTGCATTTCGGTATAGGGGCACCCCAAGAAATAAAGGGGCTTTATGTGCGCTGGAATGCTGCCGAGTCGGAGCGTTTTCCCATTCCTGCTCTAGATAGTCTTTTGGTTTTAGAAAAAGGCACGGGCAGTGTGGAGGCATTTCCGAATCGCTTTCTGCTGGAGCCTTCTCCACTCATTCGACTGGGGCAGGTGGCATTGGACTGGAAGCATGAAGAAAATGATTTTAATGATTTTAGACGTGAATATCTGATTCCGAGACGCTACAGTCAAGAGGGGCCGGCCGTGGCTGTAGCCGATGTGAATGGAGATGGCCTGGAAGATATTTTCCTCGGAGGGGCGCGCGGGCAGGCCGCAAAATTATTTTTGCAGCAGCCGGATGGAGGGTTTATAGCACAAACTATTCCTGTTTTCGAACAGATGGCAGAAGCGGAAGATGTGGTCGCCGTCTTTCATGATTTTACTGGAAATGGGGCGCCCGATCTCTACGTGGGTAGCGGCGGAAATGAGCATGGCAAAACAGCGGTGTTTAATTTTGACCGGGTGTTTCTGAATGATGGCAGCGGACGCTTTACCTTTTTGCCGCAGGCACTCCCTCCGATCGCAGAGAATACGGCTACAGTGGCAGTGTCGGATGTGAATGGAGATAGCTTACCCGATTTATTTATCGGCGTGGCCGTGGAGACAGGGAATTTCGGGCAGGCTCCCCCAGCATTTTTACTTATTAACCAAGGAAATGGCACGTTTCGGGATGCCACTGCCCAGTATTTTGGCCCCGAATTCAGGCCTGGCATGCTGCAAAAGGCACTTTGGGAGGACCTTGACGGAGATGGCAAGCCGGAACTGCTGCTGGCTGGGGAGTATATGGCCATTACCGCCTACCGCCAAAGTGAAAACGGGCAGTTTGTCCGCTGGAAGGAGCTCGCCGCACCTGGCCTATACACCGGCATGCGGGTACAGGAAGTGGAAGGAACGCGGCATCTGCTTTTGGGCAACTTGGGGCTGAATGCCAAGTTAAAAGCTTCGTCGGAACGCCCCGCCTACCTCTACACGGGGGATTTGGACCAAAATGGCAAGCGAGAGGCTTTTCTGATGCACTATAAGGGCGAGGCCTTACTTCCCTTTTCCTCTCGTGATGAGTTGATTACGGTCATGCCCGCGCTAAAGCGGCAGCACCCAAGTTATGCGGCCTATGCGCAGTCGAAGTGGCCAGATGCGATTTTCACTCCGGAACAGCTGGCGCGTGTGGAAGAACTGCCGATTCGGGAGCTTCGCTCCGGGATGCTGCGACTGGGGCAGGATGCGATGGCTTTCGAGGCTCTCCCAGTAGAGGCCCAGTTTAGCCCGATCCAAGATTTCTTTCCTTTTCAGGTGGATGGAGTGTCCTATGTGCTGGCTTTGGGTAATTTTTACCCGTTTCGCGTAGACCTGGGCCGTGCAGATGCACAAGCACTGAGTCTGTGGAGCTGGAAAAATGGGGGCTGGCGTAAAGAGCCACTTGGCCTCGAGGCTTCCCGCTACTGGGGTAGTTTTCGGCAGGCTGTGGGAATAAAGATCGGAGGACGGCCGCATGTGCTGCTCGTACGAAATGACGATAAACCGCTATTCCTTCGACTCGAGGGAACTGAAGTTTTGTTTTAATCGGTTTATCTAGTAGATTTAGGGTTGAAAATTACTGCTGAATGGATGTTTCCACTGTCAGCGCATAGAAGTCTAGTAGTATATGAAGTTTTGCATGCATAAAAATAGGGGGTTCGAGCTTTGGTTTTCGGTGCTCCTGCTTGGAATTATCGGTAGCATCTCCTGTACAGAGCAAAAGGAGCAGAACCCCATTCCACATCTAGAGCAGGGAGAGTTTTTAGTTGCCGCACAGCTTAAACTGACAGAGGTGATCATTCATGATATTTTCTCTCCGCCTGTAGCGAGTCGTATTTATGTTTATCCGGCCCTGGCTGCGTATGAGGTAGCCGTGCTAGCAGACCCTGAGCGCTACGCAAGCTTAGGAGGCCAGTTGAATGATTTTCCTGCTCTGCAGGTATCAGTGTCAGAAGATAAGACCTTTTCCTATCCTTTGGCGGCAGCCCATGCCTATTACACAGTCGCTAAGGCGCTTATTTTTTCGGAGGAGATGATGGATAACCACTACGCGCAGCTACTCCAGCATGTGCGTGATGCGGGAATGACGAAAAAAGAAATAGCTGCATCCGAGGCACTCGGGTCAGAAGTAGCAGCGCATATTTTGGCTTTCGCCAAAAAAGACAATTACCACGAGAGCCGCTCTTTCGAAAAGTATGCCATCAGTGATGACCCAGGCACTTGGCAACCTACGCCACCGGCCTACATGGAGGGCATCGAGCCGCACTGGAATACGATTCGCCCCCTCGTTATGGAGCATGCGCATCAATTTCCCGTGCCACCGCCACCCGCCTTTTCTACCGAGCCTGGTTCGGCATTTTATCGGGATGCGGAGGAGGTCTTTACGATCACACAAAACCTTAGCCCGGAGCAGCGTGATATCGCTTTTTTCTGGGATTGTAACCCATATAAGATGAATGTTCGGGGTCATGTGATGTTCGCAGAAAAGAAAATCACCCCAGGAGGACACTGGATGGGGATCGCTGCCATCGCTGCTAAAACGGCTGGAGCGGACTGGCTAGGCTATGCGGAAGCCTTGGCGCTTACGGGCGTGGCACTTTTCGATGGCTTCATCGCCTGCTGGGATGAAAAGTACCGTTCTGCCCTCATAAGGCCAGAAACCTATATCAATCGCTACATTGATGAGGAGTGGCTACCCCTCTTGCAGACCCCTCCTTTTCCGGAGTACACCAGTGGGCATAGCGTGATATCGAATGCCGCAGCAGAGACGCTAACAGCGATTTTCGGCGAGCCTTTCGCTTTTGTGGACTCCACAGAAGTGGCTTACGGCCTGCCGATTCGAAATTTTGACTCCTTCCGGCAGGCTGCTGATGAGGCGGCGATCAGCAGACTCTATGGAGGTATTCACTACATGCCAGCGATTACCTATGGCGCTGACAAAGGGAAAGCACTTGCAGAACATTTTTTAGGGAAGGTGCACTGGCAAAAGCAAGGTACAGGCCTAGTGCTTGCAGCTGAAGGCAAGCGGCCTGCCGACCAAGAGTTGCCAACGGTGGCAGTAGAGGAGCCGGCTAAAGATTAGCGGGTAGCGTATTTCTCGCCAGCTTTTCAAGTGCCTAATTTCGGATCGGCTGCTAGTGTGAAAAGAAAATGGTATTTTTGTGCTCTTATTTCTTTTGCGCCAAGCCAGACTTATGGAACTCATCAAAAAATATTTTCCGGATTTAAGCGAGCAGCAGTACGCCCAGTTCGAGCAGTTAGGTCCGCTTTATGCGGACTGGAACAGTAAAATTAATGTCATCAGCCGAAAGGATATGGAGCATTTCTACGTGAAACATGTGCTTCATTCTCTGGGGATCGCGAAGGTGATGCCCTTCCTTCCAGGTACTAAAATCCTCGATGTAGGCACGGGTGGCGGGTTCCCTGGAATTCCGCTGGCAATTCTTTTTCCAGAGGTTCACTTTCACCTCGTAGATTCAATCGGAAAGAAAATCAAAGTAGTAAAAGATGTCGCTAAACAGCTGGGGCTGACGAATGTGGAGGCCGAGCAAGTACGTGCCGAGCAGCTGGTCCGACGCTATGATTTCGTAATCAGCCGTGCGGTGACACGTTATGCTAATTTCCATCCCTGGCTAAAAGGAAAATTCAAAAAAGAGGACAAGCATGACTTTATCAATGGTGTTTTTTACCTGAAAGGTGGAGAAGTCGATGAGGAAATGGAAGAGGTGATGGTCTCTTACATCACCTACCATTTAGAAGATTATTTCCAGGAAGAGTTTTTTGAGACTAAAAAAGTGGTTTACGTCCCCTGGGAGGGCCGTCGCTAGGTAGCCTTTCACGTGCCTGTCTGGCGTAAGAGGGGCCTTGTCGCTTTTTTTGACTAAGCCCAGCGAAAAACACTTGAGAGAGCTTCCCACAGGGAGGTAGAACTAAAAAAGCTACTCGAAGGCCTTAGCGGCTCGGAGTAGCTTTTTTATGGAGAAAGGGAAATGCTCACTTAAACTGTCATGATCTCTTCTTCTTTCTTCTGGATGAGCTCATCGATTTTAGCGCTAAACTGATCTGTTAACTTTTGGACCTTATCTTCAGCACGCTTCACCTCGTCTTCAGAGGCACCATCTTTCTGGAGTTTTTTCAGCGCTTCATTCGTGTCCTTACGCACAGAACGAATACTAACCTTTCCATTTTCGCCCTCCGCCTTACACTGCTTCACGAGCGTTTTTCTGCGCTCTTCCGTCAGAGGGGGCAGCGTTAGCAGGATTACCTCACCGTTGTTTTGGGGCGCGAGCCCCAAGTCAGAATTAATAATGGCACGCTCTATATCCGGAATGATGTTTCGCTCCCAGGGCTTGATCGAGAGTGTACGCGCTTCGGGTGTTGTCACGGAGGCAACTTGCTGCAGCGGAGTAGGAGCACCATAGTACATGACCATCACCCCATCTAATAGGTTGGGCATGGCCTTCCCGGCACGGATTTTTACAAGCTCTGACTTGGTGTGTTCCACCGCTTTTTGCATCATTTCCTTGGCTTCATCCAGATGCAGTTGTATCTCTTCCATAAAATCGCTTAAATATTAGACGTAATTAAAGTACCTACTTCCTCGCCGTTCACTAGGGCTTCCAAGTTACCGGACTTATTCATGTCGAAGACGATGATCGGTAGATTATTTTCATGACAAAGCGTAAACGCTGTCATATCCATTATGTTAAGATTTTTTTCGTAGGCTTCGGTAAAGGACAAGGTCGCATAGCGGGTGGCGGTCTTGTCTTTTTCCGGATCCGCGGTGTAGACACCATCTACTCTTGTGCCCTTCAGCACCACGTCTGCTTCGATTTCCACCGCCCTTAAGCTAGCGGTCGAGTCTGTGGTGAAGTAAGGGTTACCGATACCTGCACCGAAGATCACGATGCGTTTTTTCTCTAGGTGACGTATGGCGCGCCGACGGATAAAGGGCTCGCAGACACTTTCCACTTTTATCCCTGACATGAGGCGCGTAAACATCCCGTTTTGCTCTAAAGCACTCTGCAGGGCCATGGCATTTATAAGCGTAGCCAGCATCCCCATGTAATCACCCTGCACCCGGTCGATACCCGTATTTTCGGCCTGCACTCCGCGAAAAATATTACCCCCGCCGATAACGATCGCGATCTCTACTCCCAGATCCCGTACCTTTTTAATCTCCTCAGCATACTGCTGTAGGCGTACAGGGTCTATCCCGTAGTTTTTATCGCCCATTAATGATTCTCCGCTTAATTTGAGTAATATCCGCTTGTACTTCATGATTAGGATCTCCTTGAAAGTGTTTTTCGATCAGAATTTAAAATCTATAAATTGGGCAAATATAGATTTTACCTGGCAGAAACGGGGCTTTTTTTTCTTAAAATTGGAGCAGCACCTGATTTTTCTCTACGCTTTGGCCTTTTTTAATTAAAACAGCCTTCACCTTACCCGATCCGGGGGACTTCAACACATTTTCCATTTTCATGGCCTCCAAGATGAGTACCGGATCGCCCTTTTGCACTTCATCTCCCGCCTGTACCTTGATATCAAAAATCAATCCCGGCATCGGGGCCTTAATTTCTTTCATTTGCGCGTCAGCGCCGGCACCCATGCCCAGCTTCTCGAGCAGGAGGTCAAATTTATCCTTTACAGATACTTCCGCCACCTCGCCATTAAGTTTCAGGCGTAGGGTTTTCGCTTCTATATCTAGGTTTAAAAGCTCGAATGTAAAGGATTTACCGTTCCAAAGCACATGGTAGTGGTGCTCACCGGATTTGGTGATGTCCCACTGCAGGAGAGTGCCATCTACCTGTAGGCCCTCGGCGGTAATTTCAGTCTGGTGGCTAGTCTTATCTAATTTTACTGTGTACATTTGGTTGTTTTTTGCGTTAAATATACTAATGATTCTTTTCGACTTCATGAAAATCTATACTCGCTTTACATATTTGTTGGTTTTTCTTTCCTTCGCCGCCTGTAAGTCTGGCGAAAAAGCAGCGCGTCCAGTGACTGATCAGGAGGTTTTAGCGCTAGCGCAAAGGGACCTGGCAGCGCAGCAGACACGCAGGGAGCGGCTGCGTGATGCCGAAGATCGACTTCAAAATTACAGGGGCATCCAGACGCTGGAAATGGCGCTCCTGCATACCCAGCTGGATTTACGGATCGACTTCGAGCAAGAGCAGGTGCATGGCGATGCTGTACTAACGCTGCGGCCCTATTTTTTTCCACAGACGGAGGTCACACTGGATGCGAAAGACTTCGACCTGCATGCTGTCAATTTACTTCGCGGGGATAGCCTGCTCCCTCTCCCATATCGCTATGACGAGCGGCGCCTGCACCTCTCTTTGCCGCAGGCCTACACCCGTACCGACACCCTGCAGCTGCATGTGCGCTACACGGCTAATCCGAACCGAAATGCGGGTGGCGGAAGCCGGGCCATCACCGATACCAAAGGCTTTTATTTTATAAATCCCCGCGGAGAGGACCCGGATAAGCCGCGCCAAGCCTGGACGCAGGGAGAGACCGAGCATAACAGCAAGTGGTTCCCTACTTTCGACAGCCCCGTGCAGAAAACAACCCAAGACTTCACGCTGCGCTACCCTATGGGCATGCGTAGTCTGAGTAACGGCCGTCTCGTGGAGCAAAAATCCGAGGATGGCCTTCAAGTGGACCGCTGGCGGATGGAGCAGCCTCATGCGCCTTACCTGGCAGCGGTGGTGATCGGCGACTTCGTGGAAATTCAGGATGAATGGCAGGGCAAGCAGGTGAACTATTACGTGGAGCCGGCCTTTGCCGAAGGCGCCCCTATCGTGTTTGGCCGCACTCCGGAGATGATCCAGTTTTTTTCTGATCTTCTCGATCATCCCTTTCCTTGGGAGCGCTATGATCAGGTGGTGGTGCGCGATTTCGTGTCTGGCGCTATGGAAAATACGACGATTTCGGTATTTATGGAGGCGCTGAACCTGACCGCGCGGGAGGCCATCGACAGTGAGTGGGACGGTATTATCGCCCATGAGCTTTTTCATCAGTGGTTTGGCAATTATGTCACAACGGCTTCTTGGGCGAATTTGACCTTAAATGAGGCCTTTGCGAACTATTCGGAATACCTCTGGTACGCGTATAAAGAGGGCCAGGATGATGCGGACCTGCATCACATTGCAGAGATGGAGCAGTATTTGGACGAGGCGGCCGGGGGCCAAAAGGATCTGATTCGCTATCACTATGCGGATCCTGAGGACATGTTCGATAGCCATTCCTATGCGAAAGGTGGGCGGATTTTGCACATGCTGCGCGATTACCTTGGGGATGAGGCATTTTTCGCTTCCCTACAGCATTATTTAAAGGCGCATGCTTATGGAGCGGTGGAAGCGGATCAGCTGCGTCTGGCTTTTCGTGAGGTGACGGGCCGGGATTTGAGTTGGTTTTTCGATCAATGGTTTTTTGCCAGCGGCCATCCGGAGCTGCGGATAACCTTAGATGATTCGGATCCCGATAACGTTTTATTACAGGTGGAACAGGTCCAAGACTTGGGGAGTACCCCGCTTTATCGACTTCCTTTAGAGGTGAGCTGGTACCGAGAGGGTGTACGCGAGAGCCGGCAAGTAGAGCTTCAGGAGGGCTTTTTTCAGGTAGCCTTAGAGAATGGCCCGGGTGTGGAGGCTATTTATGTGGATGAGCGCCACGTCTTATTAGCGGAAAAAAGTGCTATGCTGCCGCTAGCGCATTATGAGACCCAGTTTCGACAGAGCCATTATGGTGTAGCGCGGCATGCTGCTTTCGATACCCTCATGCAGCGAGGAGAGGAAGGACTTCGGCTGCGCGTGATGGTAGAGGCTTTAGAAGACCCTTTTTGGGGAATTCGGGAGAAAGCTTTGGGGGCGCTGTACCAGGAGCCGGATCTGTTAGCTTTAGCTCCAGCGCTTTCTCAGCGTGTAGCGGAACTGGCAGCAGGAGATGAGCGAAATACGGTGCGAGCTGCGGCGATAGAGCTTTTGGGCAGAGCCCAATTAGAAGCTTACCGCTTGGAGCTAGAGGACTGGTTAGATGAGGAGAGCTATTATGTAGCGGCGGCGGCCTTAACGGCCTTGTTAGAAGATGAAACAGCGGATAGATCGACTTTGGCGCAGCGTTATCGTGAAGAAACGAACATCCGAATGGTCACGGCGGTGGCGGGCTATTACATCGAGACATCAGCTGAGGATCAGGGCGCTTGGTTTTTAGCGCACCTTTCCCGCTTTTCGGGTCAAAACTTGTATTACATCATCGGCTATGTGGGGGAGTATTTCGCTAAAGGGCTAGGGACTGAGCAGGAGCAGGCGTCGGCAAAGGAGCGTTTACTGGCCTTAGCGGGGACCCATCAGGCAAATTATATTCGTTTAACGGCCTTTCAGAGTTTATTTGGATTCGTAGACGATGAAGAGGTGATGGGGGCCTTAAAGAAGATTTTCGAGTCGGAGGAAGATCCGGTGGCGCGTCAGTACATGGCTTTCTTTTTAGGGATGTTTGAGGATGCTTAGGGTTGTGGCGAAAGGTGGCAGGGGAGGGGCTAAAATTTAAGCTCTTGATAGTCAAAGTACTTTAGAGATTTCACAATTTTTTTTGTGCAATATTTTGATACTTTCGAAAAAGCCTCTAATTTTGCCATCCGTTAAGACATCAATAAAACAAACGCGTTTTAGTCAAGACAATAGGGGGAATACCAAAGCGGCCAACTGGGACGGACTGTAAATCCGTTGACTTATGTCTTCACAGGTTCGAATCCTGTTTCCCCCACGTAGAATTCGAATATTTTTATTAATATTGCAAAGCATTTGAGTATCGGCCTTAGGGTCGCAAAAGCGGGAGTAGCTCAGTTGGTAGAGCGGCAGCCTTCCAAGCTGCAGGTCGCGGGTTCGAGCCTCGTCTCCCGCTCATTGCTTTTATAGCAAAGGGTAATGTGATTAGCCGACGTAGCTCAGGGGTAGAGTACTTCCTTGGTAAGGAAGGGGTCACGGGTTCAAATCCCGTCGTTGGCTCTAACATTGTAAGTAAACAAAAAAAAACTATCATTAACTAAAACAGGGGATTTTCACGCATGGCAAAAGCAACCTTTGACCGTTCCAAACCACACGTAAACATTGGTACGATTGGTCACGTAGACCATGGTAAGACTACTTTGACTGCTGCCATTACTACAGTATTGGCTAAGAAGGGTCTTTCTGAATTAAGAGATTTCTCTTCTATCGACAATGCTCCAGAAGAAAAAGAAAGAGGTATCACGATTAACACGTCTCACGTAGAGTACCAAACTGAAGCAAGACACTACGCGCACGTAGACTGTCCTGGTCACGCGGATTATGTGAAGAACATGGTTACGGGTGCTGCCCAGATGGACGGCGCTATTCTTGTGGTAGCGGCTACAGATGGTCCTATGCCTCAAACAAGAGAGCACATCCTTTTAGCGCGTCAGGTAGGTGTACCTGCGCTAGTGGTTTTCTTGAACAAGGTGGACATGGTGGATGATCCTGAGCTTTTAGAGCTAGTAGAGATGGAAGTTAGAGAACTTCTTTCTTTCTATGAGTTCGACGGAGATAACATTCCTGTAATTGCTGGTTCGGCACTTGGTGGCTTGAACGGTGATGACAAGTGGGAAGAGAAAATTATGGAATTAATGGATGCGGTAGATAACCACATTCCACTTCCTGAGCGTCTAATCGATAAAGATTTCTTGATGCCGGTAGAAGATGTATTCTCGATCACAGGTCGTGGTACTGTAGCTACGGGTAGAATTGAAAGAGGTGTAATTAACTCTGGTGAGCCAGTAGATATTATCGGTATGGGTGCTGAAGGCTTAAAGTCTACAGTAACTGGTGTGGAGATGTTCCGTAAGATCCTTGACAGAGGTGAGGCTGGTGATAACGTAGGTCTACTTCTTAGAGGTATTGAGAAGTCTCAGATCAAGCGTGGTATGATTATCTGTAAGCCAGGTTCTGTGAAGCCACATGCACACTTCAATGCTGAGGTGTACGTTCTTTAGAAAGAAGAAGGTGGTCGTCACACGCCATTCTTCAACAGATACCGTCCGCAGTTCTACTTAAGAACAACTGATGTTACGGGTGAGATTAAGCTTCCTGAGGGTGTTGAAATGGTTATGCCTGGTGATAACATCACGATTGAGGTGACCCTAATTAATGCTGTTGCTCTTGAGAAGGGTCTGCGTTTCGCTATCCGTGAGGGTGGTAGAACTGTAGGTGCTGGTCAGGTAACTGAGATCTTAGACTAATATCTGGTCTATTTATAAAATAACGATGCGATCCTAAAACTTTTTAGGATCGCATTTGTTTCTTATTTCTTTTCGGTGTACTTTTGCAGTCCCATAGAAATAAAATTTATCCACGGGCATAGTTCAATGGTAGAATAGCGGTCTCCAAAACCGTTGATGGGAGTTCGAATCTCTCTGCCCGTGCAAAATTTCGTATCATGAATATCAAAAGTTTTGTAATCGAATCCATAGACGAGATGAAGAATAAGGTCACTTGGCCTGATTATGCATTTCTTCAGAACAGTGCGGTATTGGTACTGGTAGCGTCTTTGATTTTTGCCCTGCTCATCGGTGTGATGGATTTAGGCTTCGAGAATGTGATGTCGTGGTTTTACGATTTATTTTAATCAGAGATAACATTACGGATGGCTGAACATAAGTGGTACGTGCTCAGGGTGGTAGCCGGGCAAGAGAAGAAAGCTAAGTCTTACTTAGATAATGAAATTGCTCGCCAGAAGCTAGAGGACTTTATTCCCGAGGTTTTGGTACCTACTGAGAAGGTTTATGAGATGCGAAACGATAAAAAACGAGTTCGGGAGAGAAACTTTTTTCCGGGCTATGTTTTAGTTCATGCGGATCTCAGTCACGGTGAGGCAAATCACGTAATTACAAGCATACCGGGAGTTATCGGATTCTTAGGGTCGAACCAAGGGGGAGCTTCCAAAACCCCTGAGCCATTACGTCAGTCGGAAGTCAATCGCATCTTAGGACGCGTTGAGGAGATTGATGAGTTCGCAGAGAATCAGGATTCACCATTTATAGTCGGAGAGGTCATTAAAGTAATGGATGGTCCTTTCAGTGGTTTTTCCGGGACAATTGAGGAGATATTTGAAGACAAGAAAAAGCTTAATGTTATGGTTAAGATTTTCGGTCGAAATACTCCTGTAGAATTAAACTTTATACAAGTAGAAAAACAAGATTAGGACAATGGCTAAGGAAATCACTGGTTATGTGAAATTACAGGTGAAAGGCGGCCAGGCAAATCCTTCTCCTCCAGTAGGTCCAGCTCTTGGTTCCAAGGGTTTGAACATCATGGAGTTCTGTAAGCAGTTTAATGCGCGTACCCAAGATAAAATGGGCACCGTGTTACCTGTTGTGATTACGGTTTATTCGGACAAGTCATTTGACTTTGTCGTGAAGACTCCTCCTGCGGCTAACTTATTAATCGAGGCAGCTAAAATTAAGGGGGGTTCTTCTGAGCCTAATCGTAAGAAAGTGGGCTCTGTTACTTGGGATCAAGTAAAGGAGATTGCTGAGTTGAAAATGCCTGACCTGAATGCTTTCCAGGTGGAGCCTGCGATGAAGATGATCGCGGGAACTGCACGAAGCATGGGTATCACTGTATCTGGTAAAGCCCCATGGGAGGAATAAAATAAACATTATGGCTAAGTTAACAAAAAAGCAAAAAGAAGCTCTTTCTAAGTACGACCCAAGCCAACTGTACTCCCTTGAGGAAGCTTCTTCCATCGTGAAAGAGATCACGAATGTGAAGTTTGATGCTTCTGTGGATGTAGATGTCCGTTTGGGCGTAGATCCGCGTAAGGCTGATCAGATGGTGAGAGGTGTGGTAGCGCTTCCTCACGGTACAGGAAAAGACGTGCGCGTCTTAGTTCTTTGTACACCTGATAAGGAAGAAGAAGCGAAGGCAGCAGGTGCTGACTTCGTAGGTCTTGATGACTATATAGCAAAAATCGAAGGCGGTTGGACAGACATAGACGTGATCATCACGATGCCAAATGTAATGGCTAAAGTAGGTCGTCTAGGTCGTGTATTAGGTCCTCGTGGCTTAATGCCTAACCCAAAATCTGGTACCGTAACTTTAGATGTAGCGAAAGCTGTAAAAGAAGTGAAGGCGGGTAAGATCGATTTCAAAGTAGATAAGTTTGGTATCATTCACGCGAGTGTAGGTAAAGTTTCTTTCAGCCCTGAAAAAATTCAGGATAATGTGAAGGAACTGATCGCTACCATCTCTAAACTGAAGCCATCTTCATCTAAAGGAACATATTTTAGAAGCATCCACTTGTCGAGTACAATGTCACCGGGTGTGAAAGTAGACAAAGGTAGTATTCAAGGTATTTAATCATGACTAGAGACGAAAAGAAAATACAAATCGAAAGTCTTACTGAGAAATTCCAAGAAAACCCTTACTTCTACATCACGAACGCTGGTGGTTTCACGGTTGCTCAAGTAAATGCTTTCAGAAAAGCTTGTTTTGAGAAAGGTGTTGAGTATAAAGTATACAAAAACACGATCATCAAAAAGGCTTTAGAAAATCTAGATGCGGACTATACAGAGTTAGTAGACAAGTCCCTTAAAGGTTTTTCAGGAATTGTTTTTTCAAAGGAGATTGGAAATCTTCCTGCGAAAGTAATTCTTGATTTCAGAAAGAAATTAGGTAAAAAAGAGACTCGGCCTGTATTTAAAGGGGCTTCTATCGATAGCGATGTATTCGTCGGAGATGAGAACTTGGAGATGCTTGCTGCTCTTAAATCTAAGAACGAACTTATCGCGGACGTTATGCATCTTCTCGGCTCGCCGATGCAAAATGTTATGGGTGCGCTTCAGTCTGGTGCGAATAACCTTACTGGTGTTCTTAAAACGCTTTCTGAAAAAGAATCATAATCATTATCAATTTATTTAGTTTAAGAAAAATTTAAAATTTTAATACAATGGCGGATTTAAATCAACTTGCTGAGCAGTTAGTGAACTTGACTGTTAAAGAGGTAAAAGACCTAACTGATATCCTTAAAGATCAATATGGCATCGAGCCTGCTGCTGCTGCTGCCCCTGTTATGGTGGCTGGCGCTGGAGCTGCTGCTGCTGAAGAAGAGAAAACTTCTTTTGATGTTATTTTGAAGGCTGCTGGTGCTTCTAAACTTGCTGTAGTTAAGCTTGTGAAAGAACTTACTGGTCTTGGTCTTAAGGAAGCAAAAGAACTAGTAGACGGTGCTCCTAAGGCGCTTAAAGAAGGTGTAGCTAAGGATGAAGCTGAAGGCCTCAAGAAGTCTTTAGAAGAGGCTGGTGCTGAAGTAGAGATTAAGTAATTGCTTGCATACTCTGCCGTTTGGTATGGGTATGTGAGATTAGACCTGACTGTTTAGTCAGGTCTTTTCCTGTTTGTGCTCAGGAAAAAAATTGCACTATTTAAAGCGAAAATTGTCGCTTTTATCTAAATATTATAACTAAAAATATATACTGCCTTGGCTATCCAGAATCAAACCGGAAGGAAAAGTTTCTCATCTATTAAGGTAGTCAAAGACTATCCTGACTTCTTAGATATTCAGCTCCAATCGTTTAAAGATTTTTTTCAGTTGGATACTCCTGCGGAGCGACGCAGACAGGATGGACTTTTCAAGGTGTTTTCTGAGAACTTCCCGATTTCGGATTCTCGTGAAAACTTCACCCTTGAATTTATTGACTATGCAGTAGATCCACCTAAATACAGCGTCGCCGAGTGTATCGATCGCGGACTGACGTATTCGGTGCCTCTTAAGGCAAAGCTTCGCTTGCTTTGTTCAGATGAGGACAATGAGGATTTTGAAACTATCGAGCAGGAGGTTTTCTTAGGAAATCTTCCTTACATGACGGAAAAAGGCTCCTTTGTGATCAATGGGGCAGAGCGTGTGATCGTTTCTCAGCTTCACCGTTCTCCGGGCGTATTCTTCGCGCAGAGTAAGCATACGAACGGCACCAAGTTATATTCTGCTCGAATTATTCCTTTTAAAGGTAGTTGGATCGAATTTGCAACAGACATTAACAATGTCATGTATGCATATATCGATCGTAAAAAGAAATTTCCTGTCACCACGCTCCTGCGCGCTATCGGATTCGGTTCGGATAAGCAAATTTTAGATCTTTTCGGTCTATCGGAAGAAGTGGCAGCGACTAAATCGGCATTAAAAGAGGTAGCTGGACGTAAATTGGCGGCTCGTGTGCTCCGCACATGGGTGGAAGACTTCGTAGATGAGGATACAGGTGAGGTAGTTTCTATCGATAGGAATGAAGTGCTTCTAGAGCGCGATAGCATTTTAACAGAGGAGGACATCGAGTTAATCGTAGACTCAGGAGCGAAATCCATTATTTTGCACCGTGAAGACGTAAACATTGCAGATTACTCGATTATCTATAATACACTTCAGAAAGATAATTCGAATTCTGAGAAGGAAGCTGTAGAGGTAATTTACCGCCAACTTCGTAATACAGAGGCGCCGGATGAATCTACCGCTCGAGAGGTTATTCACGGGCTGTTTTTCTCAGACAAGCGTTATGATTTAGGAGAAGTGGGTCGTTACCGAATCAATAAAAAGCTTGGTTTAGATATCGATCATGAAAAAATTGTTTTAACGACTGAAGATATTATCAGTATCGTTAAATATCTGATTGGCTTGATTAACTCCAAGGCAGTCGTGGATGATATTGATCACCTTTCTAATCGTCGTGTAAGAACGGTAGGTGAGCAGTTATATAGCCAGTTCGGCGTGGGCCTAGCCCGTATGGCGCGTACCATTCGGGAGCGTATGAATGTCCGAGACAATGAGGACTTCAAGCCTGTAGACTTGATTAATGCCAGAACATTATCTTCTGTTATTAACTCTTTCTTTGGTACCAATCAGCTTTCTCAGTTCATGGATCAAACCAATCCACTTGCTGAGCTGACGCATAAAAGGAGGTTGTCTGCTTTAGGTCCCGGAGGTCTTTCTCGTGAACGTGCAGGTTTTGAGGTTCGAGATGTGCACTACACGCACTACGGACGTCTATGTACCATTGAAACGCCGGAAGGTCCTAACATTGGTTTGATATCCTCACTTTGCGTTCACGCAAAAGTGAATGGGATGGGCTTCTTGGAAACGCCTTATCGTAAGGTTCGTGATGGCCAGGTAAGTATGGATCCAGCCGATATCGTATTTTTGACAGCGGAAGAGGAAGATAATAATAACATTGCGCAAGCAAATGCGCCCCTTTCAGAGGACGGTAAATTCGTCAATGAGCGTGTTAAGGCCCGCTACGAAGGGGACTTCCCAGTGTTAGAGCCAAATGAAATTAGTTATATGGATGTGGCTCCGAACCAGATTGTTTCTGTAGCTGCTTCTTTAATTCCATTCTTGGAGCATGATGATGCGAACAGAGCGCTTATGGGCTCTAACATGCAGCGTCAGGCGGTACCTTTGTTGAAAGCAGAGGCTCCCATTGTGGGTACTGGTCTTGAAGCTAAAGCGGCAATCGATTCACGCTCTTTGATTATCGCAGAAGCGGATGGAGAAGTAGCTGCGGTAGATGCTCGTAAGATAACGATCAAGTATGACTTGAGTGATGATGAGTTACTCGTGAATTTCACGGATGAGTTCAAAACGTATGATCTCATTAAGTTCCGTAGAACAAACCAGGATACAACCATTAATCTGACTCCACTTGTGCTTAAGGGTCAGCGTGTAGTAAAGGGTCAAGTTTTAGTAGAAGGGTATTCTACAAATCAAGGCGAACTTGCTTTAGGTAAAAACCTACGTGTGGCCTACATGCCTTGGCAGGGATACAACTTTGAGGATGCGATTGTAATTTCTGAGCGGGTTGTGCGTGAGGATATCTTTACGTCTATTCACGTAGAGGAGTTCCAGTTAGAAGTTCGTGACACTAAGCGTGGTGAGGAGGAGTTAACTTCTGAAATTCCTAACGTATCAGAGGAGGCAGTTAAAAACCTCGATGAAAACGGTATCATTCGCGTAGGAGCTGAAATCAAGGAAGGTGACATTATTATCGGTAAGATTACACCGAAGGGTGAGACAGACCCGACCCCAGAAGAAAAATTACTCCGTGCGATTTTCGGTGATAAAGCAGGAGATGTAAAAGACGCTTCTTTGAAGGCTTCTCCCTCGCTAAATGGAGTGGTTATCGGCACGAAATTATTCTCTCGTCCGAAGAAAGATAAAGATTTACGTGCCAAGGCGAAAGCAGAGGTAGAAAGGCTAAAGTCTAAGTATGCGAAGGATCTTTTAGGCATTCGTGCACGCATGATCAACAAGCTTGTTACCCTTTTAGAGGGGCTAACCTCTCAGGGTGTCAAGCATAAGTTCGGCGATGAGATTATCAGTAAGGGAGTGAAGTTTAATTACCAAAACATCGAGAACAACTTATTCCCAGCGAAAAACCCTTATCGCGATGAGAGTAACTATAATGTTCAAGAGGAGGCGAATTTAATTGCAGATATTATCCTGGATGATTGGACAGAGGACGAGCATGTAAATGGTTTGATTAAGCAATTGGTCAAGAATTATGTAAATGCGCGTAATGAAATTTCTGGTCGCTTTAAGCGTGAAAAGTTTACACTTGAGGTTGGGGACGAGTTACCTGCGGGTATTGTTCAACTAGCGAAAGTGTATGTAGCGAAAAAGCGTAAGCTTAAAGTAGGAGATAAGATGGCGGGTCGTCACGGTAACAAAGGTATCGTGGCTAGAATCGTCCGTGATGAGGATATGCCGTTCCTTGAGGATGGCACCCCAATGGATATCGTATTAAATCCGCTTGGTGTACCTTCTCGAATGAATATCGGTCAGATATTTGAGACGGTATTAGCGTGGGCAGGTTCTAAATTAGGTAAGAAGTATGCTACTCCTATTTTTGATGGTGCTACTCTTGAGGAAGTATCTGCTGAACTAGAAGAAGCGGGCTTACCGGCTTATGGTAGAACTTACTTGTACGATGGTTTAACGGGTCAGCGTTTCGATCAACCTGTAACGGTGGGGATCACCTACATGCTGAAACTTGGACACCTCGTAGATGACAAGATGCACGCGCGTTCTATCGGCCCTTACTCACTTATTACGCAGCAGCCGCTGGGTGGTAAGGCGCAGTTTGGTGGACAGCGATTTGGGGAGATGGAAGTGTGGGCGTTAGAGGCATTTGGTGCTTCCCATGTACTTCAGGAAATCCTGACGGTGAAGTCGGATGATGTTATCGGCCGAGCGAAAGCATATGAAGCGATCGTAAAAGGGGATAATTTACCGAAGCCGAACATTCCTGAATCCTTTAATGTTTTGGTACACGAGCTTCGTGGCCTCGCGTTAGAAATCACCCTTGACTAATACTTAAATTGGGCCGAAAGGCCCTAAACATATACTTCAACGACTATGGCGTTCAGAAAAAATAAAAAACTAAACAACGACTTTTCCAGAGTCACTATTAGTTTGGCTTCTCCAGAATCTATTCTGGATAGCTCACATGGTGAAGTAACGCAGCCGGAGACGATTAACTACAGAACGTATAAGCCTGAGATGGGTGGACTATTCTGTGAGCGTATCTTCGGACCTGTGAAAGATTGGGAGTGTCATTGTGGTAAATATAAGCGTATTCGGTACAAGGGTATTATCTGCGACCGGTGCGGTGTTGAAGTGACGGAGAAGAAAGTACGTCGTGAGCGTATGGGCCACATCGAGTTAGTGGTTCCAGTAGCTCATATTTGGTACTTTAAATCTTTACCCAATAAGATAGGCTATTTACTTGGTCTACCGACCAAAAAATTAGACCAGATTGTTTATTATGAACGCTATGTGGTCGTACAGGCGGGAATTAAAGGCGAGGATGGTCTTCAGTACTTAGACTTCTTAACGGAGGATGAGTATTTAGATATCATGGATAAGCTTCCAAAGGAGAATCATGCATTAGAAGATGATGATCCGAATAAGTTTATCGCTAAGATGGGTGCAGAAGCGCTTGAAATGCTACTATCCCGTTTAGATTTAGATGATTTATCCTACAGCTTACGTCACCAGGCTGCTACAGATACTTCTCAGCAGCGTAAGGCGGAAGCACTTAAGCGTTTGAAAGTAGTAGAGGCCTTCCGTGATGCGCGTACGCGTATTGAGAATCGACCGGAGTGGATGATCGTTCGTATGGTTCCGGTTATTCCACCGGAATTACGTCCATTAGTTCCTTTGGACGGTGGTCGATTTGCGACTTCGGATCTTAACGATTTATATCGACGTGTAATCATTCGTAATAACCGTTTGAAGCGTCTTATCGATATTAAGGCTCCGGAGGTGATCTTGCGAAATGAGAAGCGTATGCTTCAGGAGGCGGTAGATTCCTTGTTCGATAACTCACGAAAGGTGAATGCAGTACGTGCGGATGGTAATCGTGCGCTGAAATCGCTTTCGGATATGTTAAAAGGGAAGCAAGGTCGTTTCCGTCAGAACCTACTGGGTAAGCGTGTGGATTATTCCGGACGATCTGTTATCGTAGTAGGCCCTGAGCTAAAGTTACACGAGTGTGGTTTACCCAAGAATATGGCGGCAGAGCTTTTCAAGCCGTTTATTATTCGTAAGCTGATCGAGCGTGGCATTGTGAAAACGGTGAAATCGGCTAAGAAAATTGTAGACCGCAAGGATCCTGTCGTTTGGGACATACTCGAGAATGTGATAAAAGGGCACCCGGTGCTTCTAAACCGTGCCCCTACACTGCACCGATTAGGTATTCAGGCCTTCCAGCCGAAGCTTATCGAAGGGAAAGCGATTCAGTTACACCCGCTAGTGTGTACTGCTTTTAACGCTGACTTCGATGGTGACCAGATGGCGGTTCACGTTCCATTAGGTCATGAAGCCATTTTGGAAGCTTCTACGCTCATGCTTTCGTCGCATAATATTCTAAACCCTGCGAACGGTGCTCCGATTACGGTACCTTCCCAAGACATGGTTTTAGGTTTATACTACGTGACGAAAGGACGTAAGTCTACTCCTGAGGAGCCTGTGGCTGGAGAGGGTATGGTTTTCTATGGGGAAGAAGAGGTAATTATCGCCTTAAACGAAGGTAGAATCAGTAAGCATGCTCATGTAAAATGTAAGGTTAAGGTGCGTCATGAGGATGGCAGTTTAGAAGAGAAAATCATCGATACTGTAGCCGGTAGACTTATTTTTAACCAGTTCGTTCCCGAGGAAGTGGGCTATGTGAACGAGTTGTTGACCAAGAAGAAGTTGCAGCAAATTATCGCGGAAGTTGTTAAAATTTGTGGTATTGCGCGAACAGCACATTTCTTAGACGACATAAAAGACCTCGGTTTTAAAATGGCCTATTCAGGTGGTCTTTCGATGGGACTTAACGATGTTATTATCCCGGAAGAGAAAGAGGTGCTGACAAGCAAGGCAAAAGAAGAGGTAAACCAGGTGACAAGTAACTATCTTATGGGTTTAATTACCGATAATGAGCGTTACAACCAGGTAATTGATATATGGACGCGTACGAATTCTAATTTGACGAATATTCTAATGCGTCAAATGGAGGAGGACAAGCAGGGCTTTAACGCTATCTACATGATGATGCACTCTGGTGCACGGGGATCTCGTGAGCAGATTCGTCAGCTAGGGGGTATGCGTGGTCTGATGGCCAAACCTCAAAAGAATTTACAAGGCTCCGTAGGAGAAATTATTGAAAACCCAATCCTTTCTAACTTTAAGGAAGGTTTGGATGTCTTGGAGTACTTTATCTCTACGCACGGTGCGCGTAAGGGTCTCGCGGATACAGCACTTAAGACTGCGGATGCAGGGTATCTAACACGTCGATTAGTCGATGTGGCGCAGGATATGATTGTATCTGAGGAAGATTGTGGTACACTTCGCGGCCTCGTGGTTTCAGCGTTAAAGGATAACGATGAGATCGTAGAGCCACTTTCTGAGCGTATTTTAGGTAGAGTATCTGTACATGATGTTTACGATCCTATAACTGAGCAGTTAATCGTTCCTGCTGGCGTAGAGATTACGGATGATATCGCCAAAATGGTAGACGAGTCGGCCATAGATGAGGTAGAAATTCGTTCCGTTCTTACTTGTGAAACGCGTCGTGGTGTTTGTGCCAAGTGCTATGGTCGAAATCTTTCTACAGGGAAGATGGTTCAAAGCGGTGAGTCTGTCGGCGTAATCGCAGCACAGTCTATCGGTGAGCCGGGTACACAGCTTACCCTACGTACATTCCACGTAGGGGGTACGGCATCTAACATCTCGGTGGAAGCTTCCATTAATGCGAAGTTTGATGGTGTGATCGAGTTTGAAGAGGAGCTTCGTTGGATAAATACGACCAACAAGGACAATGAGCCCGTGGCTATCGTCATGGGGCGCTCTGGCGAGATTTTAATCAATGACCCTAAAACGGGGAAAACATTGGTGTCGAATCACGTTCCTTACGGTGCAGTGTTAAACGTTCAGGATGGTCAAGCCATTAAGAAGGGAGACTCTTTGTGTACTTGGGATCCGTATAATGCTGTCATTCTATCTGAGTTTGATGGCGAGGTAGACTTTGATTCCATCATCGAAGGGATCACCTTTAAGGAAGTGGTCGATGATCAAACCGGACACAGGGAGAAAGTAATTATCGACACGAAAGATAAGACGAAGAACCCGGCCGTAGTGGTCAATTATGGTGATGAAACCAAAGCCTATAACATTCCTGTAGGCGCTCACTTAGCCGTCGAGGCAGGTGAAAAGGTACGTGCGGGACAGATTCTTGTGAAGATTCCACGTTCAGTAGGTAAGACACGTGATATTACTGGGGGTCTACCTCGTGTGACGGAACTCTTCGAGGCGCGTAATCCTAGTAACCCAGCTGTCGTTTCTGAAATCGACGGTGTGGTCACCTACGGAGGGATTAAGCGTGGAAATAGAGAAATCTTCATTGAATCGCGCGATGGTGTTCGTAAGCGTTACATGGTTTCGCTATCCAAGCATATTCTCGTTCAGGAAAATGACTTTATCCGTGCGGGTGAACCTTTATCCGATGGAGCGATTACGCCTAATGACATCTTGTCGATTAAAGGGCCAACGGCCGTTCAAGAGTACCTTGTGAATGAAATTCAAGAGGTTTATCGTTTACAAGGTGTAAAAATTAACGATAAACACATCGAAGTGATCGTGAGTCAAATGATGCAGAAGGTAGAGATACTGGATGCGGGTGACACAGGATTCTTACAGGGTCAGATCGTAGATAAGTGGGCTTTCCGTGAGGAGAATGACACGATATTAGATAAAAAGGTAGTGATGGATGCTGGGGATAGTTCTACATTAAAGCCAGGAATGATCATTACTGCCAGAAGATTAAGAGATGAAAACTCCAGCTTGAAGCGTCGTGACATGAAGCTTGTTCAGGTTCGGGATGCGGAGACTGCGGTATCTAAGCCGACTTTACAAGGTATTACGGCGGCCTCCTTAGGTACGGAGAGTTTTATTTCGGCGGCGTCCTTCCAAGAGACGACGAAGGTTCTAAGTGAGGCAGCAATTCGCGGTAAGCGAGATGAGCTACTCGGCTTGAAGGAGAACGTTATCGTGGGTCACCTAATACCTGCAGGTACAGGGCAGCGAAAGCTCGCTAACTACATTGTAGGTAGTACGGAGGAATATGAGCGTTTAAGTTCTGAGCGAGATAAGACCACGAAAAAGATCAAGGAAGCGATTAAGTAATGGATATCAGAAAAGGGCCTGTGCATGCAGGCCCTTTTAAACTTTACTCCTATGGAAGAAAAAAAGCCACAGCAGCAGATTAATATTGATTTAAGCGAAGATTTAGCAGAAGGTGAATATGCGAACCTAGCTATGATTGCACACTCTAACTCAGAGTTTGTGATTGATTTTATTCGGATGATGCCAGGTTTGCCGAAGGCAAAAGTCAAGGCCAGAATCATCATGACTCCCGATCACACACGTCGTTTGTTAGCTGCTTTAAAAGATAACATTCAGCGTTACGAGGAAGCTTTCGGTAAGATTTCCACGGATGAAGGGGTGAATTTTCCTTTAAATTTCGGTGGAAGCGGAGGGGAGGCTTAAGAAAACTTTAAATAAGTTTCTGAGCCTTTAAAATTACAAGGCCTTAATTTTGTTAAGATTAGCCTTTTACCTACCTTTGCATTCCAAATTTTATATGTTTTCTTAATACATAATTCTATCCATTAATGCCTACTATACAACAGTTAGTAAGAAAAGGTAGAACCACACTTGAGAGCAAGTCAAAGTCAAGAGCTTTAGATGCTTGTCCTCAGCGTAGAGGTGTATGTACGCGTGTGTACACTACCACTCCTAAGAAGCCTAACTCAGCGATGAGAAAGGTGGCTAGGGTTAGATTGACAAACGGTAAAGAGGTGAACGCCTATATTCCAGGTGAAGGTCACAATTTACAGGAGCACTCTATTGTTTTGATTAGAGGTGGTCGTGTGAAAGACTTACCAGGAGTTCGTTACCATATTATCCGAGGTGCACTAGATACTGCGGGAGTTAAAGACCGTAAGCAAGGTCGTTCAAAGTACGGTGCTAAGCGTCCTAAGGCCGCGAAGAAGTAAGTTTAAAAATATTTAGCTAAAAGAAATGAGAAAAGCGAAACCAAAGAAGAGATATATTCTTCCTGATCCTAAGTTTGGCGATACTTTAGTAACTAAGTTCGTTAACTGTCTAATGGTGGACGGAAAGAAGAGTATTGCTTACAAAATCTTCTACGATGCGATCGAGAAGGTAGAGACAAAAGTAGGTGAGAACGGTCTTGAGGTTTGGAAGAAAGCGCTTAACAATATTACTCCCGCTGTCGAGGTGAAGAGTCGTAGAGTTGGTGGTGCTACTTTCCAGGTCCCAATGGAAGTTAGACCGGAAAGAAAAGTATCCCTCGGCATCAAGTGGATGATTACTTACGCCAGAAAAAGAGGTGAGAAAACCATGATGGATAGATTAGCAGGAGAGATTATCTCTGCATCCAAAGGAGAAGGGGCTGCTGTGAAGAAAAAGGATGATACCCATAGAATGGCAGAGGCTAACAAGGCATTCTCACACTTTAGATTTTAATTGAAATGGCAAGAGACTTAAAATATACGAGAAACATCGGTATCGCCGCGCATATTGATGCCGGTAAAACGACGACAACGGAACGTATTCTTTTTTATTCAGGTGTAAGCCATAAAATCGGTGAGGTGCATGATGGTGCTGCTACGATGGACTGGATGGCTCAGGAGCAGGAAAGAGGTATCACCATTACTTCGGCTGCGACTACCGTTTTTTGGGACTACAGAGATAACAAATATCAGATTAACATCATCGATACTCCAGGTCACGTAGACTTCACTGTAGAGGTAAATCGCTCTTTACGTGTCTTAGATGGTCTTGTATTCTTATTCAGTGCAGTAGATGGTGTAGAGCCTCAGTCTGAAACCAACTGGAGATTAGCGGACAACTATAAAGTAGCTCGTATCGGATTCGTAAACAAAATGGATCGTGCTGGAGCTAACTTCTTAGAGGTTTGTAAGCAAGTAAAAGAAATGCTCGGTAGCCATGCTGTACCTTTACAGTTGCCTATCGGAGCTGAAGATAAATTCAAGGGTGTTGTTGACCTAATTAACAACAGAGCAATCGTTTGGAATACCGAGGACATGGGGATGACCTATGAAGTAGTTCCTATTCCAGAGGATATGCAAGAGGAAGTGGACCAGTGGAGAGAATATCTTCTTGAGTCTGTGGCTGAATTTGATGAGTCCTTGATGGAGAAGTTCTTCGATGACCCAGATTCTATCACGGAGGCAGAAATTCTAAATGCACTACGTCAGGCTACCATTGCGATGAAAGTCGTACCGATGGTTTGTGGTTCTTCTTTTAAAAACAAGGGTGTTCAGACGATGCTAGATCTCGTGATGGAACTGTTGCCATCTCCTCTAGATAAAGATGATATCATCGGTCGCGCTTTGGATAATGAAGAGCAGGAAGTAAAAATTGCTCCGGATGAGAACGAGCCATTCACAGGGTTAGCATTTAAAATTGCTACCGATCCTTTTGTGGGTCGTCTCTGCTTTGTTCGTGCTTACTCAGGAGTTTTAGAGTCAGGGTCTTACGTGTTTAACACGCGTTCTGGTAACAAGGAGCGTATTTCACGTGTATTCCAGATGCATGCGAACAAGCAAAACCAGATTCCTCGCTTGGTGGCGGGTGACATCGGTGCTGTTGTGGGCTTTAAAGATATCAAGACAGGGGATACCCTTTGCGATGAGAAGCGTAAGGTCGTATTAGAGTCTATGATTTTCCCTGAGCCGGTAATTGGTTATGCGATCGAGCCGAAGACACAGGCAGATGTTGATAAGCTGGGTATGGCTATCGCCAAACTAGTAGAAGAAGATCCTACTTTACAAGTAAATACGGATCATGAGACGGGTCAGACCATCCTTCGTGGTATGGGTGAGCTTCACTTAGATATTATTATTGATCGTTTAAAGCGTGAGTTTAAAGTGGAGATCAACCAAGGTGCTCCTCAGGTAGCTTACAAAGAGGCTTTATTCGGTAGTGTAGAGCATAAGGAGGTTTATAAGAAGCAGTCTGGTGGTAAGGGTAAGTTTGCGGACATTGTCTTTGAACTAGGTCCTAAAGATCCAGATCCTGAGACAAATGAGATCAAGCCAGGTTTAGACTTTGTGAATGGTATTGTAGGGGGGGTGATTCCTAAAGAATTTATTCCTGCGATTCAGAAAGGTTTTAATGAGGCGATGAAAAATGGTCCTTTAGCAGGATATCCTGTAGAGGCGATGAAGGTTAGGTTATTCCATGGTTCCTTCCACGATGTCGATTCTGATGCACTATCTTTCGAACTAGCTGCGAGAATTGGCTTTAAAGAAGCTGCTAAAAAATGTAAGCCACAACTTCTAGAGCCAATTATGGCGGTGGACGTGGTTTCTCCTGATGAGTATACAGGTCCTATTACTGGAGATCTTAACAGAAGAAGAGGATTAATGAAGGGGATGGACACGAAAGGTACATCTACTGTAATTAAGGCGAATGTACCTCTTTCTGAGCTGTTTGGTTATGTGACGGATTTGCGTACCATTACATCAGGTAGAGCTACTGCTTCTTTAACATTCTCACATTATGAGCCTGTGCCGACGAATATTGCCACTGAGGTAATCGCGAAGGTAAAAGGTGAAAATGCCTAATATCGAATAGAATATGAATCAGAAAATCAGAATAAAATTAAAATCCTACGATCATTCTTTAGTAGATAAATCCTCTGAGAAGATTGTAAAGGCTGTAAAGTCTACAGGTGCTGTGGTGGTAGGTCCGATTCCATTGCCTACTAAAAAGGAGAAGTTTACAGTGTTAAAGTCTCCACACGTAAACAAGAAAGCGCGTGACCAGTATCAGCTATGTACATACAAGCGTTTGGTTGACATTTACTCAAACAGTCCAAAGACTGTGGATGCGTTAATGAAGATCGAATTGCCAAGCGGTGTGGATGTAGAGATCAAGGTCTGACAGACTGCACTGTCTGATAAGGAGCCTGCCAGTTTTACTGAGCAGGCTTTTTTTAACATTTGTGTCAAGTAAGACTGCCGAAGGAAGACGTAAAATAGGCTAAAATTCCAATTATTTTTCTGTAAATAACTGAAAATACTAGAGTTGGGTTTTGTAGGCTGAATTTAAATTTCTAACTTTGCAGTCCTTAAAAGGGCAGAGGTGTGTCTAAGCGCCTCTGTTTCAATATTATTATATAACAGAAGATGTCTGGAATAATAGGTAAAAAAGTAGGAATGACTAGCATTTTTAGTGCCGATGGGCGAAATGTCGCATGCACGCTAATAGAAGCTGGTCCTTGCGTAGTGACGCAAGTAAAAAATGTAGAAACAGACGGGTACAACGCTGTACAGCTGGGTTACGGTGAGCGAAAGGAGAAAAATACTCCCAAGCCACTCATCGGTCACTTTAAGAAGGCCGGTACCACGCCAAAGCAGAAAGTTGTGGAATTCAGAGACTTCAGAGTTGAATTTGAAGGTCAAGTAGCTTTAGGTAAGACAGTTGCTGCTGGCGAAGTATTCGTAGAGGGTGACTTCGTAGATGCTATTGGTACATCTAAAGGTAAGGGTTTCCAAGGGGTAGTGAAGCGTCATGGTTTTGGTGGTGTGGGTGGTCAAACTCACGGTCAGCATAACAGACAGCGTCACCCTGGTTCCATTGGTGCTTGTTCTTGGCCTTCCAGAGTATTCAAAGGAATGCGTATGGCCGGAAGGACAGGGGGTAGCAGAGTTAAAGTGCTGAATTTACGCATACTAAAGGTTTATCCTGAGAAAAACCTGATTTTGGTAAGTGGTTCAGTGCCAGGTCCTAAAAATTCATTCGTAATTCTAGAGAAGTAAGACAATGGAATTAGCAGTATTAAAACAGAGCGGCGAAGATACGGGTAGAAAAGTAACCCTATCGGATGAAATCTTCGCTATCGAGCCTAATGATCACGCGATATACTTAGATGTTAAGCAATATTTAGCGAATCAGCGTCAAGGTACGCACAAGGCGAAAGAGCGAAATGAGATCGCTGGCTCTACGAAGAAAATAAAGAAGCAAAAAGGTACCGGTGGTGCGCGTGCTGGATCTATCAAGTCTCCTCTTTTCAGAGGTGGAGGTAGAATCTTCGGTCCTCGTCCTCGTAACTATGGCTTTAAACTGAATAGAAAGCTAAAGGTATTAGCTAGAAAATCTGCTTTAAGTTATAAAGTTCAAGAGAATGGTCTTACTGTAGTTGAGGGTGTGCAATTCGCTGCTCCTAAGACAAAGGATTACATTCAGTTTTTGAATGGTCTTTCTCTAGCTGATAAGAAGACTCTTTTAGTGGTAGCTGACGTGGATAAAAACGTGTTTTTATCCAGCCGTAATTTACCAAAAGCGAGGGTTATTTCTGTAAATGACGTAAATACTTACGAGCTACTCCATGCAGACAATGTCGTGATGTGTGAAGCTTCAGTAGGTAAATTAGAAACCTTATTAGCGAAGTAAAGATGCAAATCCTTAAGAAACCTTTAATTACGGAAAAGATTTCTGCGATGAATGAGCGTGGTATTTACGGCTTCATAGTAGAAAAGACCGCTAAAAAGCCTGCAATCAAGCAGGCAATCGAAAAAATGTACGGTGTGGACGTAGTAGCGATTCGTACGATGCGTTACGCAGGTAAGAAGAAGACACGTTACACGAAGACCAAAATCGTATCTGGCTTTACGAATACCTATAAAAAGGCGATCGTAGAAGTAGCAGAGGGTCAAATCATCGATTTTTACGGAGAAATTTAATTGAACTTAAATCATGGCAGTTAAAAAATTAAAGCCTGTAACTCCAGGTACCAGATTTAGAGTAGCTCCGGCCTTTGATGAAATTACTACATCAAGACCAGAGAAGTCTCTTTTGGCACCTATCAAGAAGTCAGGTGGTAGAAATAACGACGGAAGAATGACCGCTCGCTACATTGGTGGTGGTCATAAGAAGCGACTTAGAATCATTGATTTTAAGCGTAATAAATTTGGTGTTCCAGCTACGGTAAAATCGATCGAATACGATCCAAATAGAACGGCTCGTATCGCATTACTATACTATGCAGATGGTGCAAAGGCATATATCATAGCTCCTGAGGGTCTTACAGTAGGAACGAAGGTAGTGAGTGGTGAAGTGGTCGCTCCTGAGGTAGGAAATGCAATGTTCCTTAAAAATATTCCTTTAGGTACCATCGTCCACAATATCGAGTTAAAACCAGGAAAAGGTGCCGCTATGGTACGTAGTGCTGGAGGTTATGCTCAGGTGGTAGCTCGTGATGGCAAGTATGTGACGGTGAAATTACCTTCTGGCGAGATGCGCTTAGTATTAGGTGTATGTATGGCTACAGTCGGTACGGTGTCTAATGGTGATCACATGAACGTGGTACTAGGAAAGGCTGGAAGAAATCGCTGGTTAGGGCGTAGACCGAGAACCAGAGGTGTGGCGATGAACCCGGTAGATCACCCAATGGGTGGTGGTGAAGGCCGTTCTTCTGGAGGCCATCCAAGGTCTAGAAATGGTTTATT
Organism: Nitritalea sp.; assembly: GCF_054166705.1. NCBI lineage: Bacteria > Pseudomonadati > Bacteroidota > Cytophagia > Cytophagales > Cyclobacteriaceae > Nitritalea > Nitritalea sp. Next base: position 98,179 of record NZ_JBSZCV010000008.1, on the reverse strand, counting down.
AGCGAAAGGTAAGAAGACCAGATCTCCTAAAAAGTATTCGAATAAATTCATCATTAGCAAAAGATCCAAGTAATATATGGCACGTTCGTTAAAGAAGGGACCTTACATTGCACATCACCTGACCAAAAAGGTGGACGCAATGAATGATTCCGGGAAGAAGTCAGTGATTAAGACATGGTCCAGAGGATCCATGATTTCTCCAGACTTTGTTGGTCATACCTTTGCTGTTCATAATGGGAATAAATTTATTCCTGTGTTTGTAACAGACAACATGGTAGGGCACAAACTAGGAGAGTTCGCCCCTACGCGTAATTTTAGAGGGCACATTGCGAAAAAAGATAAAGGAAAGAGATAATCATGGAAGCAGTAGCAAGATTAAAAAATGTTCCTACTTCTCCACGTAAGATGAGGTTAGTAGCTGACCTTGTGAGAGGTAAGCGTGTAGGACTAGCATTAAGCATTTTAAAGCATACACCGAATCATGCTTCGATCCGTTTAGAGAAGCTTCTACTTTCTGCAGTGGCAAACTGGCAGGCAAAAAATCCAGAGGAGAAACTGGAGGAAGCTGATCTTTATGTGAAGACGATAATGGTAGATGGTGGTCGTATGCTTAAGCGCCTAAGACCTGCTCCTCAAGGTAGAGCACACAGAATACGTAAAAGATCAAATCATGTAACCTTAGTAGTCGATGCGTTCGCTGCTCCTGTTACCGCTGATGAAGTAGAAACAACAGAAAACGCTAATTAAGATTAGACTATGGGACAAAAAATAAACCCTATTGGTTTTAGACTTGGTGTAGTCAAAGGATGGGAGTCCAACTGGTATGGCGGTAAAGATTTTGCTGACAAACTTTATGAAGACCAGCAAATCAGAAAATACGTTAATGCACGAATCCCTAAGGGCGGTATTGCGAAGGTAATAATCGAGCGTACGTTAAAGCGTATCACACTTACGATTCACACAGCTCGTCCAGGTGTGGTGATCGGAAAAGGTGGTGCTGAAGTGGATAAGCTGAAAGAAGAGCTTAAGAAGCTTACAAACAAAGATGTACAAATCAACATTTTTGAGATTAAGCGTCCTGAGTTAGATGCGAAATTGGTAGGTGAGTCTATCGCCCAGCAGTTACAAGCAAGGATTTCTTTTAGAAGAGCCATGAAGCAGGCGATAGCGGCGGCAATGCGTGTAGGTGCGGAAGGAATTAAAGTAAAACTTTCTGGTCGACTTGGTGGTGCTGAAATGGCTCGTTCTGAAATGTATAAAGAAGGAAGAATTCCGCTTCATACGCTAAGAGCGGACATCGATTACGCTATTTCGGAAGCGAATACTGTTTACGGTATCATCGGTATTAAAGTATGGATCTTTAAGGGTGAGGTATACGGTAAGCGTGATCTATCTCCAAACGCGGGTCTTGCAAATGAGCCTAAAGGAGCTCAAGCGAACAGAGGCCGCAACAGAAGAGGAGAGGGTGGAGGCCCTAAGAGAAGAAAGAGAAATAATTAATTTTCGCCTTACGTAAGAAGTCATGTTACAGCCAAAAAGAACGAAATTTAGAAAAATGCATAAGGGCCGTGTTAAAGGTATCGCGCAAAGAGGGCATACGCTCGCTTTCGGGAACTTTGGCATTAAGTCCTTAGAGGGCGGATGGATTACTTCCAGACAGATCGAAGCTGCGCGTATCGCGATGACACGTGCAATGAAGCGTGAAGGTCAAGTGTGGATTCGTATCTTCCCTGATAAGCCGATTACAAAGAAACCTGCAGAGGTTCGAATGGGTAAAGGTAAAGGTGCTCCAGAATATTGGGTAGCGGTTATTAAGCCTGGAACCATTCTGTTCGAAGCTACCGGTGTGCCATTAGCGACAGCGCAAGAGGCATTAAGATTAGCGCAGCAGAAACTTCCAGTTAGCACAAAATTCATAGTTCGTAGAGAGTACGAAGGATAATTAAGATTATGAAAAACGCAGAAATCAGATCACTTTCAGAAAGTGAAGTCCTAGAGCGTATCGCAGCTGAGCAGGAAAATTTAACGAAATTACGCTTTGCTCACGCCATCTCTCCAATAGAGAATCCCAATAAAATAAAAGAATCCAAGCGCTTAATCGCAAGACTTAAGACAGCCTTGAGATCATCACAACTAGCTAAATAATAAGATAATGGCTACTACTGAGAGAAATCTACGTAAAGAAAGAATAGGGAAGGTAGTCAGCAACAAGATGGAGAAATCTATCACCGTTGCCGTAGAGAGAAGAATGAAACACCCTATCTACGGTAAGTTTGTTGCCAAGACTACCAAATTCATGGTTCATGACGAGAATAATGATTGTAACATCGGTGATGTTGTGAAAATTAGTGAGACTCGTCCGCTGAGTAAAAACAAGCGTTGGAGATTAGTAGAAATAATAGAAAGAGCTAAGTAATTATGGTACAACAGGAATCCAGACTAAGTGTAGCGGATAACTCCGGCGCTAAAGAAGTGCTAGTTATTCGTGTATTGGGTGGAACGAAGAAACGTTACGCGTCGATCGGTGATAAAGTTGTTGTAACCGTAAAATCTGCGCTCTCATCCAGCAATATGAAAAAAGGTACCGTTTCCAAAGCGGTAATTGTAAGAACGAAAAAAGAAATCAGAAGAAAAGATGGTTCATATATTCGTTTTGAAGATAATGCAGCTGTTCTCTTGAATAATAATGATGAACCTAGAGGTACCCGTATTTTCGGCCCTGTAGCAAGAGAGTTAAGGGAGAAGCAGTTCATGAAAATTGTATCGTTGGCCCCTGAAGTTCTTTAATCATGGTAAGAAAAGTAAAAATGCAAGGTAAATTGCACATAAAAACCGGTGATACCGTGAAGGTAATCAGTGGTGACGAAAAGGGTAAAACCGGAAAGGTGATCGCTATAGATAGAGAAAAAAGCAGAGCAAAAGTGGAAGGCCTTAACATGGTAACCAAGCATGTGAAGCCTACTGCCTCTAACCCTCAAGGCGGCATCGAGAAGAAAGAAGCCGGTATTCATATTTCTAACCTTATGCTAGTAGATCCTAAAACAGGTGAAGCGACTAAAACAGGTAGAAAGCGGAATGAGAACGGTAAGTTAGTAAGATATTCAAAGAAAACTGGGGAGGTGATCAATGGCTAATCCTAGAATGAAAGAAAAATATCTTGGTGAAATCGTACCTGCACTAAGAGAGAAATTTCAGTATAAGTCTGTGATGCAGGTTCCTAAGCTTACCAAGATCGTTATCAACAAAGGTATCGGTGCTGCTGTAGCAGATAAGAAACTAGTTGATCAAGGAGTAGAAGAGCTAACACTTATCGCTGGACAGCGTGCAGTAGCTACAAAGGCAAAGATTTCAATCTCTAACTTCAAGCTTAGAGATGGTATGCCTATCGGAGCTAAAGTTACTCTTCGTGGCGTACAGATGTATGAGTTCTTAGATCGCCTAATGACTATCGCTCTTCCTCGTGTAAGAGATTTCAAAGGAATCAGTGATAAAGGTTTTGATGGCCGTGGAAACTATACCCTTGGTGTTACAGAACAAATTATTTTCCCTGAAATCAGCATCGAGAAAGTAAACAGAATCTCCGGTATGGACATTACTTTTGTTACGACTGCCGAGACTGACGAAGAAAGCCTTGCTTTATTGAAAGCTTTCGGGATGCCTTTTGTGAATAAAAATAAAGCAGAATAAGAAATGGCAAGAGAGTCGATAAAAGCGAGAGAAAGAAAAAGAGAGCGCTTAGTAGCGAAGTATGCGAAAAAAAGAGCTGAATTAAAAGCCGCCGGCGATTATGAAGCTCTCGATAAACTTCCTAAAAACGCCTCACCTGTAAGATTACATAATAGATGTAAACTGACGGGTCGTCCTAAGGGCTACATGAGAAAGTTTGGTATCAATCGTGTGACATTCAGAGAAATGGCATCCGCAGGAAAGATACCTGGTGTTACGAAGTCTAGCTGGTAATTAAAAGGACAAAAGTTTTTATTCTTAAATTCATTGTGTAACTTTGCACGCCCGTAAAATACGGGTGTGCAGTTAGACTTCTATATATATGACTGATCCAATAGCTGATTATCTAACCAGATTGAGAAATGCCATCAAGGCATCTCATCGAATCGTAGAGATCCCTGCTTCTAATATCAAGAAAGAAATTACGAAAGTTCTTTTCGACAAAGGCTACATCCAAAACTACAAGTTTGTAGAAGAAGGCCCTCAAGGAACCATCAAAATCGCGTTAAAATACAATCCTGTTACAAAACAGAATGCGATCGTAAGTCTTTCTAGAGTAAGTAAGCCAGGTTTAAGACAATATGCCAAGCACGAAGGATTACCTCGCGTTATCAATGGTCTTGGCATTGCTATCCTTTCCACTTCTAAAGGTGTTATGAGCGACAAAGAAGCGCGCACCGAAGGAATCGGTGGTGAGGTTCTGTGTTACGTATACTAATTTATACCATTTTATGTCTAGAATAGGTAAAAAACCAATAAATATACCTGCGGGTGTTACTGTAGACGTGTCAGCCCATAATACTGTCACTGTTAAAGGTCCTAAGGGTACGCTGACTCAGGAGGTTAATCCTGATATCACCGTAGTAGTGGAAGGTAACCAAGTGGTTCTTTCCCGTCCTACTGAACAAAAAAGACATAAGTCTTTTCATGGTCTGTACCGTGCACTTATTAACAACATGGTTATCGGCGTAGCCGAAGGTTACAAGAAAGAACTAGAACTTGTGGGTGTGGGGTATAAAGCCTCCGTACAGGGTCAGATTCTTGAATTGTCACTGGGTTACTCACACAACATTTTCTTAGCATTACCTGAGGTCATCGCTGTAAAAGCGGAAACTGCGAAAGGTAAAAACCCAATTATCACTTTGGAGGGAATCGATAAGGAGTTAGTCGGTCAAGTAGCCGCTAAAATCAGATCACTACGTAAAGTAGAGCCTTACAAAGGTAAAGGGGTACGTTTTGTAGGTGAAGTAGTACGTCGTAAAGCTGGTAAAACTGCAGGTAAAAAATAAGTAGGATGGCATTCAATAAGAACGAAAGAAGACAAAGAATCAAGAAAAGTATTAGAAGAAAGATTTCTGGTACGGATTCTAGACCGCGCCTTTCTGTATTTAAAAGCAATACCGGAATTTACGCGCAATTAGTTGATGATCTTAAAGGTCATACCTTGGCATCTGCATCTTCAAAGGAGTTAGGTAACATCAAAAATGTTAACATCGCTACTTCTGGAGAAGTTGGTAAAAAGCTAGCTGAAAGAGCAGTAGCAAAAGGTGTCACTGAAGTTGTTTTTGACAGAAGTGGTTACCTTTACCATGGCAATGTAAAAGCCTTGGCTGATGGTGCAAGAGAAGGTGGCCTTAAATTTTAATCAATTATCATGTCACAGAATAGAAAAAAGCCAATCAGGGCTACAGATACAGAACTTAAAGAGCGCGTTGTTGCGATTAACCGCGTAGCCAAAGTAGTTAAAGGTGGTCGCCGTTTTTCCTTCTCAGCTATCGTAGTGGTAGGTGATGGAAAAGGTGTAGTAGGTTATGGTTTAGGTAAAGCTAATGAAGTAACTGATGCCATCACAAAGGGAATCGAAGATGCTAAGAAGAATCTTGTTCGCGTTCCTGTACTAAAAGGTACTATCCCTCATGAGCAGTTAGGTAAATTCGGTGGTGGTTTTGTACTTATAAAGCCTGCCGCTGCTGGTACTGGTGTTATCGCAGGTGGTGCTATGCGCGCTGTTCTTGAAAGTGCTGGAGTTACCGATGTATTAGCGAAGTCAAAAGGTTCTTCTAATCCGCACAACGTGGTGAAAGCAACTATTGACGCTTTGATACAATTAAGAGACGCTATTTCCGTTTCTCAGCAAAGAGGAGTTAAATTATCTAAAGTTTTTAACGGTTAATACAGATGGCTAAGGTTAAAATAACTCAGGTAAGAAGTACAATCAAGAGACCTAAGGATCAAAAAGCGACAATCATCGCACTTGGCCTAGGTAAGATGAACAAATCTGTCGTTAAGGAAACTTCTCCTCAGATTGAAGGTATGATTAAAAAGATTAGTCATCTAGTTAAAGTAGAAGAAGCTTAATTATGAAATTACATACACTTAAACCAGCTGAAGGCTCCATTAAGTCTCGTAAGAGAATTGGCCGTGGTCAAGGTTCAGGCCGTGGTGGAACTTCTACTAGAGGTCATAAAGGTGCGAAATCACGTTCAGGCTACAAGCAAAAACTTGGTTTCGAAGGTGGTCAAATGCCTTTACAGCGTAGAGTACCTAAGTTCGGATTTAAAAATCCATTCCGCGTGGAATATAAGCCGATCAACTTAGAAACACTTGAAGCTCTAGCGACTGCACACAAGATTGAAGACATTACATTTGAAACTTTGGTATCTCATGGTCTAGTTTCTAAAAAAGATCTTGTAAAAGTCTTAGGAAGAGGCGATCTTACCGCGAAAATTAACGTAAGCGCACATCAGTTTTCTGCTTCGGCTGTAGAAGCCATTGAAAAAGCTGGTGGAACAACAAACAAGATTTAAGTAAATGAAAAAGTTCGTCTCAACAGTTAAGAACATCTTTTCCATAGAAGATCTTAGAATCCGAATCTTGAACACGATTGGTTTCCTAATCGTGTTTAGATTAGGTTCTTTTATCGTTCTGCCTGGGGTAGATCCATCTAAACTAAATGACTCTCCAGAAGGTATTTTCGGTTTAATCGATACCTTTCTTGGAGGTGCCTTCAGTAATGCCTCTATCTTTGGCCTTGGCATTATGCCTTATATTTCTGCATCCATTGTATTGCAGTTATTAACTGTTGGTGTACCATACTTTCAAAAATTACAAAAAGAGGGTGAGTCTGGCCGTAAGAAAATTACACAGATTACACGCGTTCTCACTATTGCGATCACGGTGGCGCAGGGTATTGGCTATGTAACGGCTACTATTCTACCTACCGGGGCTGTCATGATTTCTACTTCATTATTCATGGTTAGCTCACTTGTACTTCTGTCTGCAGGAACGATGTTCTGTATGTGGCTTGGAGAAAAGATTACTGAAAAAGGAATTGGTAATGGTATCTCCATGCTGATTATGATCGGTATCATTTCAGCTCTTCCGGGTGCTATTATTGCTGAAGGCCTTTCAAAAGGTACTTCAGGTTTCCTATTGCTACTTATCGAGGCAGGGCTTCTCTTCCTGGTGGTATTAGGAACCGTGGCGCTCACAGAAGCTACTAGAAGAATACCAGTACAATATGCGAAGCAAGTGGTGGGTGGTAAGGTTTATGGCGGGCAGCGTCAGTATATTCCGATCAAGGTGAATGCCTCCGGAGTTATGCCCATCATTTTCGCTCAGTCTCTTATGTTTCTGCCAGCGCTAATTTCACAAATTTGGTCAGCAGATAATGACATTGCTAATTATATTGGCACTACGTTTTCTGATTTCACAAGCTGGCAGTACAATCTTGTTTTTGCTTTAATGATTATCCTTTTCACTTTCTTCTATACTGCTATTACCGTCAATCCGGAACAGATAGCGGAAGACTTGAAAAGAAATGGGGGATTTGTACCGGGGATCAAGCCAGGTGCTCCTACCTCCGACTTCATTGATAACATCATATCTCGAATTACGCTTCCGGGATCCATTCTACTCTCAGTAGTGGCTATTCTTCCTGCATTTGCTATTGTAGCGGGTGTAGGGGCCGAGTTTGCTCAATTTTACGGAGGAACCTCCCTCCTTATTATGGTGGGTGTTATCATGGATACATTGAGGCAAATAGAGTCGTACTTACTCATGAGAAAATATGAGGGTATGATGAAAAGTGGTAACATGAAGAATAATCCAACAAATTACGCTGCTGCTATATGATTCACTACAAGACTTCTGAGGAAGTCCAGTTAATCAAAGATAGTGCGGATATTTTGGGAAGGGCTCACGGTGAAGTAGCCAAATTTGTTAAAGCTGGCGTTAAAACCAGTTTCCTTGATAAAATTGCAGAAGAGTTTATTCGGGATCATGGTGCTGTACCCTCGTTCAAAGGGTACAGCGGCTTCCCTTCTTCGCTTTGCATAAGTGTAAACGAAGTAGTAGTACATGGCTTCCCGAGTGAATATATATTGAAAGATGGCGATATAATCTCGATAGATTGTGGAGTCTTTCACCAAGGTTTTCATAGCGATTGCGCTTATACTTACCCTGTCGGTGAAGTTTCCCCATCTGTTTTGTCTTTACTCAAGCATACGAAGGAGTCTCTGTACTTAGGTATCGAGCAAGCCGTGTTTGGGAATAGAATCGGTGATATCGGTCACGCAATTCAAAAGTATGTTGAGTCTTTAGGATATACGGTGGTTCGAGAATTAGTGGGACATGGTTTAGGTAAAAACTTACACGAGTCTCCTGAAGTCCCGAATTATGGTAAAAAAGGCTCAGGTCCCTCTTTAAAAAGTGGTTTAGTCATCGCAATTGAGCCAATGGTTAATTTGGGGTCTAGAAATATAGTTCAGGAGCGTGATGGGTGGACCATACGTACATCGGATAGGAAGCCAAGTGCCCACTTTGAGCACACTGTGGCGATTTTCGAAGATAGAACGGAGATTCTGACTACGCATAAATACATAGAGGAAAACTTTAATAAATAAATATGGCTAAGCAGTCCTCCATCGAACAGGATGGTACCATAATAGAAGCATTATCCAATGCTATGTTTAAGGTGGAACTCGAGAATGGGCATCAATTGATTGCGCATATATCGGGTAAGATGAGAATGAATTATATTAAAATCCTTCCAGGCGATAGAGTGAAGTTAGAGTTGTCGCCTTATGACCTGTCGAAGGGTAGAATCGTTTATCGGTATAAATAGATTGTCATGAAAGTTAAGGCATCCATTAAGAAAAGAAGTGTTGACTGTAAGGTTATCAGAAGAAAAGGTAAACTGTACGTGATCAACAAAAAGAATCCTAAGTTTAAACAAAGACAAGGTTAAAAAATTATGGCAAGAATCGCTGGTGTTGACATTCCGGACAACAAAAGAGGAGAAATCGGCTTAACCTACATATTCGGTATTGGTAGAAGTTCAGCCAAAGCTATTTTAAGCAAAGCAGGTATATCTTTCGATAAAAAGGCTGGTGAGTGGGATGATGATGAATCTACTGCTATCCGTACCATTATCGCTGAAGAATTTAGAACAGAAGGTGCTCTTAAGTCAGAGATCCAGTTAAACATCAAGCGTTTAATGGATATCGGTTGCTATAGAGGATTAAGACATAGAAAAGGTCTTCCTGTGCGTGGTCAAAAGACTAAAAATAACGCAAGAACGAGAAAAGGTAAGAGAAAGACTGTTGCTAACAAGAAGAAGGCAACTAAATAAAGCTTGATTTAGATTATGGCTCAGAAAAGAAACGATAAAGCGAGAGGTAAAAAAAGAGTCGTTAAAGTTGAAGCAGTAGGCCAAGCCCACATTAAAGCTTCTTTTAACAACATTATCATCTCTATCACAAATAATTCAGGTCAGGTGATTTCCTGGGCCTCTGCCGGTAAAATGGGTTTCAGAGGGTCGAAGAAAAACACTCCCTATGCTGCGCAAATGGCTGCTCAAAACTGTGGGCAGGTAGCCTATGACCTAGGTCTACGTAAGATCGAGGTTTTCGTAAAAGGACCAGGTGCTGGACGTGAGTCTGCCATCCGTACACTTCAAAATGTAGGCTTAGATGTAACGACGATTACCGACGTTACGCCATTGCCACATAATGGATGTCGTCCTCCAAAGCGTAGAAGAGTTTAATTTTAAAATTAGGATAATAGAATGGCTAGATATAGAGGTCCAAAGGCAAAAATTGCCAGAAAGTTCGGTGAAGCTATCGAAGGACATAGTAAGGCACTTCAGAAGAAAAACTACCCTCCTGGACAGCATGGTCGTGGACGTAGAAAAAAGCAGTCTGAATATGCGATTCAGCTTCAAGAGAAGCAAAAGGCAAAATACATCTATGGTGTTTTAGAGCGTCAGTTTGCTAAAATGTTCGATATTGCTTCCCGTAAGCAAGGTATTACAGGCGAAAACTTACTTCAGCTTTTGGAGGCGCGTCTAGATAATATCGTGTATCGTTTAGGTATCGCGCCTACGCGTAGAGGTGCCCGTCAGTTAGTTTCGCACAGACATATTTTAGTAAATGGTGAGCTAGTTAATATCCCTTCTTACACAGTAAAGCCTGGTGATATCATTGCTGTCCGTGAGCGCTCTAAGTCTCTAGAGGCTATCACGAATAGCTTAGCCGGTAGAGGCGCTAGTAAGTTCCCTTGGCTGGAATGGGATAATACTTCCCTAGCAGGTAAGGTGGTAAGTACGCCTACTCGTGATGAGATTCCTGAGAATATCAAGGAACAGCTTATCGTCGAGCTTTACTCTAAGTAATTTTTATCTTTCAGACTTAAAAAAAACTATTGATATGTCCATATTAGCATTTCAAATGCCCGAAAAGGTGGTAATGGAAAAGGCAGACGATTTTCATGGCCTCTTCACCTTTAAGCCGCTTGAAAAAGGGTATGGCGTAACAATCGGAAATGCACTTCGCAGAATTCTTTTGTCTTCACTCGAGGGGTACGCGATTACTTCCGTTCGACTACCGGGTGTCGTGCATGAGTTTTCTACCATAGAAGGTGTCGTGGAAGATGTTACGGACATCATCCTTAACCTAAAGCAGGTTAGATTCAAGAAAGTCCATGAGGCGATTGATAGTAAAATTACGATTGAGGTTAAAAACCAATCTGTCTTTACTGCTGGTGATATTGCAAAATACACCTCTTCCTTCGAAGTGTTAAACCCTGATTTGGTAATTTGTCACTTGGATGAATCAACTAGTTTGGAGGTAGAAATTACTGTAGAAAAAGGTCGTGGGTATCTTCCGGCAGAAGAGTCAAAGCCTAAAGAACAGATTTTCGGTGTTATTCCTATCGATGCTATCTTTACGCCTATTAAAAACGTAAAATATAGCGTAGAAAATACCCGAGTAGAACAAAAAACGGACTTTGAGAAACTTATTCTTGAGGTTACTACGGATGGTTCTATTCACCCTGAGAAGGCTCTTCAGGAATCGGCTAAAATTCTCATTCAGCATTTTATGCTCTTCTCTGATCAAACCATGGTTATCGATGCTCCGGGTGGTGATGCGCCTGAACCTATCGATGAAGAATATCTGCACATGAGAAAGCTGCTTAAGACTTCTTTAAGCGACCTGGATCTCTCCGTTCGCGCATTTAACTGCCTAAAAGCAGCCGATGTGAAAACACTGGGCGATCTTGCTAAACTCGAAATTTCGGACATGATGAAATTCCGTAATTTTGGTAAAAAATCCCTCGCCGAATTAGAACAATTGATTCAAGAAAAAGGACTTACTTTCGGCATGGATCTAAGTAAGTATAAACTTGACGAAGAATAAATAAAATGAGACACGGTAAAAAATTTAACCACCTAGGAAGGAAGTCCGCGCATAGAAAAGCGATGCTTTCGAATATGGCTGCTTCCCTACTTCTTCACAAGCGTATCTCCACCACGCTTGCTAAGGCTAAGGAGTTAAGAAAATATGTGGAGCCTCTCGTAACGAGAGCGAAAGAAGATACTACGCACAATAGACGCGTGGCTTTCTCTTACCTACAGAGCAAAGAAGCTATCAAAGAACTTTTTGGCGAAATCGCTGAAAAAGTAGGCAACAGACAAGGTGGGTATACGCGAATCATCAAGACTGGTTTCCGTCTAGGTGATAATGCTGAAATGTGTATCATCGAACTGGTAGACTTTAATGAGCTAATGCTGAAAGAAGCTAAGCCTGCGAAGAAAACCACAAGAAGAAGCCGCAGAGGTTCAGGAGCTGCTAAAGCTGCTGATAGCACTGCCGAAACGCCTCAAACTGATGGCGATGCAGATGCTGGTTCTAACGAAGAGAACAAAGCCTAAGGTGCTTGGTAACCAACATATCGTAAAGGGGTTAAACATTAGTTTAATCCCTTTTTTTATGCCCCAACTTTCTCCTTACGATTTATTGCTTAAATTTGACCTATATTCTTATACTCATGAAAGCGCAACCTGCAACTCTCCTTCTCGCGGACGGGACACTGTTCCGCGGCACGTTAATCGGTAAACCCGGGACTAATGGTGGTGAAATCTGTTTCAATACCGGCATGACTGGGTACCAAGAAATTTATACGGACCCTTCTTATACAGGTCAAATCGTCGTAACCACTACCCCGCATATCGGCAATTATGGGGTGATAGATGCTGAAGTTGAATCCGCCGCCCCCACTGTGGCAGGCATCGTCGTGAACAGCTTCTCTCAAATACATAGTAGAGTGGATGCCGATGATACACTGCAAGCGTATCTGGAAAAGGCAGGGATCACAGGAATCGCAGACATCGATACACGAAAACTTGTACGTCACATCCGCGATAAAGGCGCGATGAATGCCATCATCTCCTCTGAATACGAAGAGGATCTGGCAGGACTTAAAAAGCAGCTCAATCTGGTCCCCGATATGCAAGGCTTGGAACTGTCCTCTCAGGTATGTACAAAAGAACCCTATTTCTTCGGTAACCCAGACAGCCCATTTAAAGTGGCTTGCCTGGACTTAGGGATTAAATTTAATATCCTTCGCAATCTAGCTTCCCGAGGAGTATACTGTAAAGTTTTCCCCGCTACCACCACAGCAAAAGAGCTCATGGACTGGGAAGCAGATGGTTACTTCCTTTCCAATGGACCTGGAGACCCCGCTGCAATGCCCTATGCCGTGGAAACTGCTAAAATGCTGCTAGACTCCGGTAAGCCCGTTTTCGGTATTTGCCTAGGGCATCAAATCATCGCGGAGGCTTGTGAGCTGAAAACGTATAAAATGCACCATGGACATAGAGGTATAAACCACCCCGTAAAGAACCTGCTAACCGGGCTAAGCGAAATTACTTCTCAAAACCATGGATTTGTAGTGGATAAAGGCTCTTTATTGGCGAATGACCAAATAGAAGTCACGCATGTCCATCTGAACGATGACACCATCGCTGGCATTCGCCTGAAAGACCGCCCTGTCTTCTCCGTTCAATACCACCCGGAGGCAGGGCCAGGCCCGCACGATTCACGCTATCTTTTTGACGATTTCGTGTCTTTAATGAAAAATTAAACCTATAAACCAATACCAACATGACATTAATCCAATCTATTCACGCCAGACAAATCCTTGACTCTAGAGGTAACCCTACCGTAGAAGTAGATGTAGTTACAGAATCAGGTGCTTTCGGTCGAGCAGCAGTCCCGAGTGGTGCCTCCACTGGAGTACATGAAGCCGTCGAACTACGCGACGACGATAAAGCCGTCTACATGGGAAAAGGCGTACTGAAAGCCGTAGCCAATGTGAACGAGAAAATCGCTCCAGAGCTCATGGGATTCGATATCTTCGAGCAAAATATGATCGACCGTATCATGCTCGATATGGATGGAACGAAAAATAAATCCGCCCTCGGCGCAAATGCCATCCTCGGGGTGTCCTTGGCCGTGGCCAAAGCCGCCGCCATGGAAGCAGGGCAGCCACTCTACCGCTACATCGGGGGGGTAAATGCGAACACACTGCCTGTTCCGATGATGAACATCCTAAATGGGGGCTCTCATGCTGATAATGCCATCGACTTCCAAGAATTCATGGTGATGCCTACAGGAGCTGCGTCTTTCTCCGAATCCCTACGTATGGGAACCCAAATTTTCCACCACCTGAAAAGCGTGTTGAAAGCAAAAGGACTCTCCACTAACGTGGGCGACGAGGGTGGTTTCGCACCGAATCTTCGCTCAAATGTGGAAGCGATCGAAGTCGTCCTAGAAGCGATCGAAAAAGCCGGCTTCCGACCAGGAGAAGACGTCTTTATCGCCATGGATGCCGCTGCCTCCGAGTTTTATGATGAAGAAAAAGGACTCTACGTCTTTAAAAAGTCTACAGGCGATAGCCTGACTTCCTCGGAAATGGCCAGCTACTGGGCGGACTGGGTAGCGAAATACCCAATCATCTCCATCGAAGATGGTATGCATGAAGACGACTGGGAGGGCTGGAAACAAGTGACGGACGCTGTAGGGAAGAAAATCCAAATCGTAGGCGATGACCTCTTCGTAACCAATGTAGAGCGCCTGGCCACAGGAATCGAAAAAGGGATCGCGAATTCTCTCCTTGTTAAGGTGAACCAGATCGGCTCCCTCACAGAGACTATTAATGCAGTAGATCTTTGCCACAGAAACAAATATACCAGTGTGATGTCGCATCGCTCAGGCGAAACAGAGGACTCCACCATCGCAGACCTAGCTGTAGCGCTTAATACAGGCCAAATTAAAACCGGTTCGGCCTCCCGCTCGGATCGTATGGCAAAGTATAACCAACTGCTTCGCATCGAGGAGCAGCTCGGTGAAGCTGCCTACTTCCCAGGTAAAAAAGCCTTTAAATTTTAATCTGTACGTCCACTTTTTCTTTGCGCGGAAGCGCAAAGGAAGAGGAGCGTGGCCCTGTCTAAGGAGTGAAAAGTTCGCTCACACGTCCTGCATTACGGGCAACGGAAATAGCCATGACTTACTTCGGTGGTCATGGCTTTTTTATGGTGAACACTCATCAGGCCAGCCCCGCTAAAGAAGTAAAAAAAATACGGGAAGGGGAAAGAAGCCCCTACAGCAGCTAGATGCCTATGCTCACGCCTGATAAGACCCCAAGCAAGGCGATAAGGAAAACGACCAGAATCGGCTTCCAAGCATACGCCATCCATTCTTTATAGCTCAGGCCAGAGGCTGCCAGTATTGCCATAAGGCCACCATTACTGGGCGTAACCATATCCATGATCCCCGCGCCGTACTGATAGGCCAGCACCATCACCTGGCGGGAGAGCCCAATCAAATCCGCGATGGGCGTGAGCAGGGGCATGGTTAACACCGCTTGCCCAGAAGTGCTCGGAATGGGGACGTGTAATAGCGCCTGCGCCAGTAGCATGCCCACGGCGGAAAGGGCGACGGGAAGCTCCTCCAGTGGCGTAAAAAGCCCATAGATGATGCTGTCGATGATCAATCCCTTCTCTAAAACCAAATAAATGCTGCGAGCCAAGCCGACGATAACACCCGCGAAAACCAGCTCAGCAAAACCTGCAGTGTAGGCTTTGGCCGTGCCGTTCCAGCCCAACTTACCCACCAACCCGCAGAGTAGCCCCGTACCAAAAAACAAGGCAGACATCTCATTATAGTCCCAGTCTAGACGGGTAAGTCCGTAGACTAACACCACAAATGTGAGCCCCACCAGTAGTAAAATCACAGCATGATGCCGCGCTAATCCGGTAGTCCCCTCTTCTTTCGGCTCCGCCTCGAAGTTAGGATCCTTCCCCGTGCGGATCACATACAGGATCCAAAAACCGAGCGCGCCCCCTAAAAAGAGGAGCCGAAAGCCCGCCCCGGAAAATAAGGGCAGCTCCGCCAAGTTTTGGGCAATGAGGACAGAAAAGGGATTAGCCGGACCGAAAGCCCCTCCGATCAGTGAGGAGCCCAAGCTGATGGCCACGCCTGCCGATCGTGTGTAGCCGATTTTGCGACAGAGGAGCATCAGCACGGGCACCATGGCGATAATTTCCTCCTGAAGGCCATTTAGCACCCCCGCGGCACCAAAGAGTAGGCCCACTAATGTCAGTAAATAGGCGGTGGCCTGATCAAAGCGCCGGATTAAACTTTCCAGCCCAGCCTGAAAAGCACCCGTCTGCTCGACTAAATAAAAGGCTCCTCCAATAATTAGAATCAAAACAACCACCTCCGCGCCCGCAATAATGCCCTCTGGAATACTGAGGAAAAGTTGGCCTAAGCCGACGGGAGTTGCATCCACCACTCGATAGGAGCCCTCCACCACCACCATACGCCCAGTGCTTTCATCCAGGACGCGCTCGTAAATACCGGCAGGAATGAGGTGAGTGAGTGCTGCGGCCAGTGCCACAAAAAAAAGCATGATCAGGAGCGGATGCGGGAAGCTAAATTTCATCTGAGGGGGGTTAAGGCTTCAAAATTAAGGATTAATTTTTTCCCAAAAGAATAGACAGAAAAGAGGGTTAAAAATACGAAAGGTGACGCTCCTATACTTTTTCAGGCAAGTGGTAGTATTTAGATAGGTGCTTTGGGCTTTATTCTGTAAATTCCCCTGCATAAAATGTGTGAGGAGGCGCTGCTACATGCGCTCCAGACACGTAAACCCAATAGATTTCATGAGAAAAATAGTAGTAAGTATCTGCATGCTCCTGCTCGGCTGGCCGCTTTTTGCCCAGCAAGAGGCGCTTTGGCTCCGCTATCCGGCACTGTCGCCCGACGGTGAGGAAATCGTGTTTTCCTATAAAGGAGATCTCTTTAAGGTAAACGCCACTGGCGGGCAGGCCACCCCCCTGACGCTGCATGACGCGCATGACTTTATGCCTGTATGGAGCCCGGATGGCCGCGAAATCGCCTTTGCCAGCGACCGTTTCGGGAATTTCGATGTCTTCATCATGTCCGCAGCAGGCGGTCCGGCGAAGCGCTTGACGCACCACTCTACAAATGACTTTCCCTGGACTTTTAGCCCTGATGGCAGCGATGTGTTTTTTGGCTCCGGCCGAAACGACCTAGCCTCTTCCGCTCGCTTTCCGAACAAGGGGCTGTTTATGAAACTCTACCGTGTATCGAAAACTGGGGGGCGAAACTACCTTATCTCCACCGCAGGCATGCAGTCCGTCTCACTTAGCCCCGACGGCAGGAAAATGGTCTTTCAAGACCGTAAAGGCTATGAAGACGAATGGCGGAAGCATCACACTTCTTCGGTTACCCGCGACATCTGGCTCTACGATCGTGACGCGGAGCAGTATACCCAAATTAGCGACTATGAGGGTGAGGACCGCGAACCACTCTTGTCAGCGGATGGCAGCACGGTCTTTTACCTAAGCGAGAAAGCGGGCAGCCAAAATGTTTTTTCACGCAATCTAAACACTGGGGAGGAAAAACAGCTCACACGCTTTGAAGACCATCCCGTACGTCATCTCAGCCGCAGCCGTGGAGATAAATTGGCATTCAGCTGGAATGGTGCCCTCTATACACTAGAAGCTGGAGCTGAGCCGCAGCGCTTGCAAGTGCAGGTCGCAGGAGACTTCTCCGGCAGCGACATTCAGACCGTGTCTGTTCGTAATGGAGCTACTGGCATGGCCCTTTCGCCTAACGGCAAAGAAATCGCTTTCGTTTTCCGTGGAGAGGTTTTCGTGACCTCCGTGGCCCATAATTTCACCAAACGCATCACGAACACTCCAGCGCAGGAGCGTACCCTTAGCTGGGGGAAAGACGGTCGCAGCCTGTACTACGCCACCGAACGCGAGGGCAAGTGGGACATCTTCCGTGCGCGCATTCAGCGTGAGGATGAGCAGTTTTTCCACGCCGCTACACTCATCACAGAAGAGTCCGTCATCGCTTCCGATAAAGATGAGTTTCAGCCTGTAGTTTCGCCTGATGGTAAAAAAATCGCCTACCTCGAGGAGCGTAACATCCTAAAAGTGTATGATCTGGAGAAAAAATCCAGCGTTACGCTAATCGAAGCAGGCCAGAACTTCAGCTACTCTGATGGAGATCAAGACTATGCTTGGAGTCCAGATAGCCGATGGGTGGTGGCTAAAAATGCTTTAGGGCACTTCGGTAGCAGCCATATGGTGAAGTATGCTGCCGACGGGTCCGGCGATCCAGCTCAGCTGACCTTCAGCGGTTTTTCCGATGGAAACGCTACCTGGGCCATGGGCGGCAAAGCTATCTTCTATACGAATGATCAGGATGGAAAAAAACCCCTCGCCTTTCAGGGAGCACGTGAAGTGGATATTTATGCCATGTTCTTCGATCAAGATACCTACGACCAGTTTCGCCTCAGCAAGGAGGAGTACGAGCTGCGCCAAGAAATGAAAAAGAAGGATAAGGACGATAAGGATAAAAAGGAGGATAAAAAAGAAGAGCCGCTTACCTTTGATCTTAAGCGCCTAGAAGAGCGTATGATGCGCCTCACGCCAGGATCGGTCAACTTGTCCTCCTTCGAAGTGTCACCGAAAGGAGATAAAGTGTATATGATGGCGCGCTATGAAAAAGGCTACGATGTTTGGGAGCTAGACACACGGACGCGCGAACTAAAAGCGCTGGCACGTCTCGGTGGAGGTGGCGGCAGCCTTAAGCTTGACGAGGAAGGCAAAAACCTATTTGTCCTCTCTGGCGGTAACATTTCAAAAATCGAAACGGCTAATGGCAAAGTGTCGCGCGTGGGAATAGATGCCGAGATGGAGCTGAACCTACCCGCTGAGCGAGCGTATATCTACCACCATGCTTGGCGGCAGGTGAAGAAAAAGTTTTACGACCCGGATCTGCACGGCATCGACTGGGAAATGTACCGCGATGCTTACGAAAAGTTTTTACCGCATATTAATAACAACTATGACTTTCAAGAGCTATTAAGTGAGCTTTTAGGAGAGCTGAACGGTTCGCACACCGGTGGACGCTACAGTCCACGTAGCACAAATGGCGATGCAACAGCTTCTTTGGGCCTATTCTTTAATGAAATGAGTAAGGAAGATGGCTTGATCATCGAAGAGGTAATTCCAGGTGGTCCATTAGACAATGCCGAAACGAAAATCAAAGCAGGCCATCGAATCTTAAAGATCGACGGCGTAGCGCTAAATCAGGAGCAAGACTGGAATGCGCTCTTGAACCGAAAAGCAGGTAAGCGGGTCTTACTTAGCATGTTCAACCCTGAAACGCGAGAGTCTTGGGAAGAGGTCGTCCTTCCGATTAGTGGAGGCGCCGAAAATAATTTGCTTTACGAGCGCTGGGTGAAAATGATGCGCGATCGTGTAGCGGAACTTAGTGGAGGCAAGCTGGGCTATGTGCACGTCCGCGGTATGAACGATGGCAGCTACCGCACGGTGTACAGTGAAGTGCTAGGTAGAAATATCGATAAAGAGGCCCTTATCGTAGATACGCGCTTTAATGGAGGTGGATGGCTGCATGAGGATCTGTCTAATTTCTTGGACGGGAAGCCTTATGCGACCTTCCGACCTTATGGCTTCGTAGCGAAGGGCGGGGAGCCGCGGGATAAATGGTCCAAGCCGAGCGTCGTGCTGATGAGTGAAAGTAATTATTCCGATGCGCATGCTTTCCCCTATGCGTATCGCGCAAAAGGCATCGGAAAGCTAATCGGTATGCCCGTTCCTGGAACAAGCACTGCAGTGTGGTGGGAAACACAAATCGATCCTACCCTAGTATTTGGTATTCCGATGATCGCGTTTTATGGGGTCGCAGAAGATAGACCCTTGGAAAACCTGCAGTTGGAGCCAGATATCAAAGTGGCCACACCTTTCGAGGAAATCCTGAAAGGAGAAGACGCCCAGCTCCGCACAGCTGTAAAGGCACTTCTTGAAGAGCTAGAAGCGAATAAATGATACCTGTGACTTTGGCTTTGCGACTTTGCCTTTAGGCTCAGCCAAGCTCTGCAAGTGAAATAATAGGGCTTTGGTGCTAGTGTTTGGCTAGCGCCAAAGCCCATTTTCTTATTTGTCTTTTCGCAAAAGATGTGTCTTGTAAATGCGGCCATCCTTAGCCGTAGAAGCGATTAAAATATGATCATCAGATATCCCGATCACTTCGTAGTAATAATTTCTCGGTGCCCCCTCTATCTGCTTGCTTCCGCGCTTGTCCAAAGGTTTATCTAGCTGGGCATAAGGAAAAGCTTTCTCCCTTTCATCTGTTAGCGTTTTCGTGAAAATACGCCCTTCTTTTTCTACTAAATCCTGGAAACGAACAGGGCCTACCAGCGCGTCCTCCGTCTTAAACCTTGCCTTATAGCGTTTGCGGTTTAGGGTAGTCGTACTTGCCAAACGAAAGGTTTTATCTTCCATAAACCTTTTGGCGCGTGCCAAATCCACTGGAGTGGCACGGTAAAAGCTGGCCACATAGCCTACATAACGACCAAATCCACCATTATGGGCGACGCTTTTCACATAGATATGTGAGGCGCCACGTAGAGAAGCTTCTTCTTTTAATTTGCTTAATGCGCGATGCTGCACATCTGGCATGCTGGGAACTAGGCCCAGTAAACCAAAATAAGAGAGCGTGCCACGTGCTTTGCTATAAGCCTCTCCCACACGGATCAGGTCTTTGACCTGGGAATAATCATCGACGATAGCGATTTCTTCTACTGGCGTAAAGTCTGCTACCTCTGGTAGATTGGAAAGGCTCTGTGCTGTGACCCGCTGCTGCGCACTAAACAAGCAAAGGAAAAGCGCCAAAAACACTGAAAATTTACATTTTTTAAACATGATTTAAGATTAAGTAAGTGATAAAAGAAAACAATATAGCCAATTGAAGTCAATGTTCATGTTAAAGAAATATTAATTTTGTCTACAAAAAAAAACCACCCCCCATAGATGGAGGTGGTTGATGAAAGCGACGTTCACTTACATTTAAAGTACAATCCGTTAGCTATTGTTTTTTGGTATCCCAAGCAGTTTTGCCCTCGGACTTTACTTTACGCGGTTTAGAACATGCATTTTATAAGTTCTGCCGCGCCTTTCGGTTTCCGCTACCAGTATAAAGTCATCATTCACCCCGATAACCTCATAGAAGTAATCGTCAGGGCCTCCTTCGATCTGTGCATCCACTCCCCGCTTGTAGGCTTTGACCGTCTTCTCCTTCGAACGTTCACCGATGAGCCCCATCGTAAAGAGGCGGCCCCCGTTTTCTTCTGTATCTCGAAAAGCTTCTTTAACGCGAAGTAAGTCCTGTGCTTTGACTTTTGGTTTGTACCTATTACGATTAAAGGTAGCTGTATTCATCACCAAAAACTCATTTCCGGCGATTAGCGTTTTAGCCTTGGCTATATCTATGGGTTCAGCACGGTAAAACGTGGCTACATAGCTCACAAAACGCCCGATGCCGCCATTATGCGCCACACTTTTCACGTAAATATGAGAGGCTCCCCGCATCGAAGCCTCAGCTTTTAATTTGCGCAGCGCACGCTCATGTACACTGTTCATACTCGGGTAAATCCCGAATGCTAATGAATAGGAGAAGGTGCCTCGAGCCTTACTAAAAGCCTCGCCCAAGCGAATCATGCCCTCTACCTCTTTAAAGTCATCCACAACCACGATTTTATGGTCGGGCGTAAACCCCGCTACTTGAGGAACCTCGCTAAGAAACTGTCCCATGCTGGTGTTTTGAAAACTAAAAAGCAAGAGTAATAGAATGCCTAAAGGCAAAAATGTACTTTTTTTCATACGATAGTGTAGGTTTGGTTTTATTTTCTGAACGGAATTATCTCGACTGAGTTTGAGTCTAATCGAAAATAGAAGGATTTTAATTGGTTTAGTCTTAAAATAAACAACTTTGTTCTTCGTTTAAAGAATTCATCGAAAGTGCTTACCGGGAATAACTTGCTCAGGGACAGGGTACAAAAAAAGCCGCTTCGAGGAAAGAAAGCGGCTGTCTCAGTGTACAGTTCTAGTCTGCATATTAGGCGCACATCAACTAGGCACCTACTAAGGGGGCTATAAAAGGCCAAACGGTTTGGAAGACGATTTCATGCCCCTCGGCGGTGGGATGTATGCCATCCGGGAGGTTTAAGTCCGGGTCTCCAGCCACCCCCTCCAGTAAAAACGGAATCAGCGTCACCCCCTCATCCGCGGCTATTCGTGGGAACAGCTGCCGGAAATCTTCCGCATATTGCGTTCCCATATTTGGCGGAATCTGCATGCCAGCCAGCAGTATAGCTGTTTCTGGGTAGCGCTTCTGCACCAGTTGAATCATGCTCCGGAGATTTTTCTCCGTTTCCGCTAAGGCGATACCACGTAAGCCATCATTAGCGCCCAGCTCTAATACAAAGATGGCTGGCTCCTCCTCTAAAAACCAGTCCAGCCGAGTTAAGCCTGAAGCCGTCGTCTCCCCGCTCAGACCTGCATTGACCACACGAAAAGGTATATCCAGCTCTTCTAAGCGCGCTTCTACCAGCCCGGGAAAGGACTCTTCTGCCTCTAAGCCGTAGCCCGCCGTGAGGCTATTGCCGAAAAACAAAAGTAGGGGTGCATCTTCGCCTAGCGCTTGCTCGCTCTCTTGCTCTTCGAGATTTTTTTCTTCGAAAACATCCGACTTCGCCTGCTCAGAGGAAGGCGAACAAGCCAGAAAAAGCAGCATTGCCAGAAAAGAAAGGCTGAAAACAATAGAATAGGAGCTTGTCGTGCGTAACATAGGGGAATATTCAATGGCTTTCTGCAGGTGTGCTGAACATTTCAGACGCCTCCGCGTGTTATCCAAAGGTAACATTTTTCTTTATGGCTATATTAACCGTTTCTGAGCTTTCTAAGTTTTATCTCTCCGGAGAAAAGCAGCTCCGCATCCTCGATCAGGTTTCTTTTTCTGTAAAAGCGGGAGATAAGGTCGCCATCGTCGGCCCCTCAGGAAGTGGTAAAACCACCCTGCTCGGCCTATGTGCCGGACTAGATACGGGAAGTGCCGGCAGCGTCCAGCTTTTTGGTCAGGCGCTGGAGTCCCTTTCCGAAGATCAGCGTGCCGCCCTGCGAAACGCCCACGTCGGCTTTATCTTCCAAAATTTCCAGCTTCTACCTACCCTCACCGCGCTAGAAAATGTAATGGTGCCGCTGGAGCTGAAGGGGCGTAAAGATGCCGCCCTCCGGGCAAAGGAGCTGCTCGCCCAAGTAGGACTCCAAGATCGCCTTACCCACTACCCAGCCATGCTATCTGGTGGCGAACAGCAGCGCGTATCTATCGCACGCGCCTTCGCGAATGAACCCAAGCTGCTTTTTGCGGATGAGCCGACGGGAAATTTGGACGCAGAAACGGGACAGAAAGTAGAGGAGCTTCTGTTTAATCTAAATGCAGAAATGGGGACTGCCCTCGTCCTGGTCACCCATGACCGAGAGCTGGCAAAACGAACGGATCAGGTGTATCTGATTAAAGGGGGCCAATTAAATGCACTCTCCCATGCATAAGGCTTCTTGGATCTTTACAATGGCCTGGCGCGACTTCCGGAAAAGTAGCTCTCGTCTGGTGCTGTTTGTAGCAGCGATGGTGCTGGGCGTCGCGGCGATCGTGGCGATCTACAGCTTCGGTCAGCTGCTGCGCGCAGACATTGCCCGGCAGGGCAAAGAGCTCCTCGGAGCGGACCTCGTCCTGTCTAATAATCGCCCCCTAGACTCCATCACGCTCGAGTCACAAGCACAAGCCGCCGCCGCTGAGGTGAACTTTGCGAGCATGGTGGCCTTCCCAAAGACCGGAGAAAGCCGACTGACCCAAGTGCGTGCCCTCGAAGGAGATTTTCCTTTTTATGGTCGGCTAGAGACCTTGCCTGAGGCTGCGGAACAGACTTTTCGAGCTGGGGGGGCTAAGGCGCTGGTGGAAAAAACCCTGATGGCGCAGTTTAGTGCTCAAGTAGGTGACAGTATTCAAGTAGGGAATCAGCGTTTTCGGATAGAAGGACTTCTGGAAAAGGTCCCCGGGCAGACGGGAATTACAGCGACTGTGGCGCCAGCAGTTTATATTCCGATGGCCTATGTCGAGGAAACCGGCCTCATCCAGTACGGTAGCCGCCTAAATTATGTCCGCTACTTTCAGTTTGCTGAAAGCGTGGATGTCGCTGCCCTGGTGCGAGAAAATGACCAAGCCTGGGAGTCGGAGCGCATTCAAGCGACCACAGTGAGTGAAAGCCAAAACCGCACAGGAAGAGCTTTTGATAATTTAGCGGGCTTTCTGAGCTTGGTAGCATTTATCGCTTTGCTGCTGGGCTGCGTCGGCGTGGGAAGCGCTGTGAATGTGTTCATAAAAGAAAAACTGGCTTCAGTGGCCGTCCTACGCTGCCTTGGCGTAAGCGCTAAAGTCGCTACGCTTATTTACTTGGTTCAGATTCTGCTAATGGGCAGTGTCGGGGCTTTTTTGGGGTCTGCACTAGGGACAGCGCTTCAGCTCGCCCTTCCTTATGTGTTAGGGGATTTCTTACCGGTAGAAGTGCGCTTTGGAATTTCCTGGTCGGCGATCGGCTTGGGCATGCTAACAGGGGTTGTGGTTTCTGTGCTGTTTGCCCTGCTGCCACTCCTGAAAATTAGACGCGTGTCCCCGATGGCGACTTTGCGACCGGAGATGCAGGAGGCCTTCGGCCAAGATCCACTGCGCTACCTCGTGGTCTTAGCTATTCTAGCCTTTGTCTATGGGTTTAGTTATTTTCTTTTGTCCAACTACCTCGTGGCGGTCGGTTTCACCGCATTTGTATGCGGGGCATTTTTACTCCTTTGGGGCTTAGCGACCTTACTTATGAAAAGCATCCGTCGCTTTTTGCCCATTTCTTTTCCCTACACCTTGCGGCAGGCGCTTGCGAATCTGTACCGGCCGAATAACCAGACCGTGGCTCTTATCGCTACTGTAGGGTTAGGGACAGCCATGATCAGCACCCTCATTTTTGTCCAAACTCAACTTCTGGAGGAAGTGAAGTTCGCTGATAGGGGAGATCAACCGAATATGCTCCTTTTTGATATTCAGACACATCAGGTAGAGGCCGTAAGGGCCAAATTAGAGCGGAGGGAGCTGCCTATCTTGCAGCAGGTGCCCATCGTGACCATGGGACTAGAAGCTATAAATGGCGTAAGCCGTAAGCAAAACGATACGCTTCCAGAGGAAGAAAGGCGTTCGCGCTCACTTTACAACAGAGAGTTTCGCGTCACCTATCGAGATACCCTTATCTCCTCGGAGCGCCTTACGGCGGGCAAGCTACGTCCATATGCTAGTACCAGCGACACGATTTTCGTTTCTGTAGATGAAAGCTATGCGCGCCGCACAGGACTGGAAATGGGCGACCGCCTGGACTTTAATGTTCAAGGGCGCCCGCTACGCACCTACGTGGGCAGCTTGCGCGAGGTCAAATTCAATCAGGTGAGCACGAACTTCCTGGTGCTTTTTCCGGAAGGAGTGCTCGCGAATGCCCCCAAGTTTCATGTCTTGATTACGAAAACCAAGGATGAATTCGAAGCAGCGGCTGTGCAGGCAGAGGTGGTGCGCGAATATCCGAATATTTCGATGGTGAATTTAGGCTCGATTTTAGAGACGCTAGAGGAGGTTCTCGGTAAAATCAGCTTAGTCATTCGCTTCATGGCTCTTTTTAGCATCGCTACAGGGATACTGGTGCTGATTAGCAGCTTAGTCATGAGTAAATATCAGCGCCTTTATGAGAGTATTTTACTGCGTACACTGGGAGCCTCCAGCACGCGCGTGGCGAAAATTCAGACGCTGGAGTACTTCTTCCTTGGCAGCTTAGCAGCACTTAGTGGGGTGTTTATCTCATTAATAGCCAGCTATTTATTAAGTGTGCACGTTTTCCAGATACCCTTTCGCTGGACTTTGCCGGAGGCCTTCCTGGTGTATGCCGCCATTACAGGTCTGACGGTGATGCTCGGATGGCTAAATGGACGTACAGTGAAAGATACCGCGCCCATTGCTATTTTACGTGGTTAGCGGCCGGGTGAGAAGAACAGCTTCTCGGGCTTGCTGCACGAAAAGAAACTTATTCACATATTCTGGCGTACACTATAGCACATCTGGCGAAAGCCTTCTGGAGGGCATGGGTTGTGTGCCTAGTTCTTTGGCCAGCGGCCAAAAGAGGGATAAATAGGCTGGAAACAACCCTTTATCAGGCTAAAAACCTGCAGCTACCAGAATTTTAAGTATCTTAATCGAACCACTATGCCACAAGTTGAAGTTAACGGACACCTTATTTTTTATGTCGAAGAAGGAGAGGGAGAAGAAACCTTGGTTTTCTCGCATGGGCTTCTCTGGAGCCATAAAATGTTTCGGGAGCAGTTGGAGCATTTTAAGAAGCGCTACCGTGTGATTGCCTACGATCATCCCGGCCAAGGCCAAAGCGAGGTGCCTACAGGGGGCATGGATATGGAAACCCTCACAGCCGACGCGCTTCAGTTTATCGTGAAAGTGGTCGGTAAACCAGTACATTTTTTAGGTCTTTCCATGGGGGGATTTGTCGGTATGCGCTTGGCGGCGCGCCATTCGGAGTGGATCGCTTCCCTGGTGCTGCTGGAAACCTCTGCGAATACGGAACCAGTGGAGAATTTACCGCAGTACAAAATGCTAAATGGGGCGGTTAAGCTATTTGGCGTTAGTTCGGCCGTGGCCGGGCCGGTAATGAAAATTATGTTTGCACAGAGTTGGTTAGAAAATCCATTGAATGCCGAGGCGAAGGCTTTTTGGACGAAGGAGCTAAAGGCGAATAAGCGCAGTATCAGTCGAGCCGTGGAGGCGGTAATTTACCGAAAAGGAGTGGCGGCGGAGCTGGGGCAGATTACCTGTCCGACGCTAGTGATCGTGGGAGATGAAGATGTGGCCACCAAGCCTGAGAAGGCCAAGTTTATTCAAATGAATATCGCTGGGGCCAAGCTACACATTATCCCGGGGGCAGGGCATAGCTGCACCATCGAAAAGCCTGAGGAAGTCAATCGCCTGCTGGAAGAGTGGTATGCGGAGACGGTTGGGATCTAGAGTCATGGGGCTATGCACAGCGCAAGGCGGATAGGCTCAGGGACTACGGGTGATTGACTAAGCGTTACAGGGGGCATCAACAGAAAAAAATAAGAAATTATGTGATTTTTGTGAACAATTCCTTACTTTTAGATGTATATACATTAAAGGCATTTGTAAAAGATTTGAGTATGAAATTAGAGGAAGCGATCAAGCAAAAAGCGTTTAAAGATCCGTATAATAAAACGGTGGTCAACCTCTTATATACGAACAGCTTCGTAATCGCATCCCAAAATGCGCTCTTTAAGCCTTTCGGCTTATCTCCGGAGCAGTATAATGTGCTTCGGATATTACGTGGGCAGAAAGGAAAGCCGATCACCGTCAGCTCCATTCAGGACCGGATGTTAAACAAAATGTCGAATGCAAGTCGGCTGGTCGAAAAGTTGAAGCAGAAGGAACTGGTGAACCGGGAAGAGTGCGCTACCGACCGCAGGCAGGTGGATATTACCATTACCGATAAGGGCTTAGAGGTTCTGAGCCAGCTGGATGTAGAAGTGGAGGAGTTCAACCGACAGATCGTTCATCTTACGGTGGAGGAAACCGAACAATTGAATGCGCTCCTAGATAAGCTGCGCGGTTAGTTGCGTTATTTGAAAGCCAGTCGATTAGAACAAGTATTAGGTAAGGGGTTTTGAATACCCCTTTTAAAATAAGTTAAATGGTGTATAGACATTAAATGCATATACGCATATAAGGGCTAGTGCAAAAGGTTTGCTTCGGCAAATTAGATTTCACCTGTATACTTTAGTCACCCGTATGCCCTTAGTGTGGTAAAAAGACAAAACCTAGTTGTGAGGATGGGCAAGGGCTTTAAACCACAAAAGTAGGGACTTGTATTTCTTAAATTAATTATATCTTTCATTTAAATTAGTTAAACTATGAGCGTAGTAAGCAACTGGGTAATTGACCCAACCCATTCTGAAGTATCTTTTAAGGTAAAACATTTGGTAATATCCACTGTAACGGGTTACTTTAGAGAATTCGAAGGAAGTGCCGAGGCTGAAACAGAAGACTTTCAAGGTGCTAAAGTAAAATTCTCTGCTAAAATCGATTCTATCGATACGAATCAAAAAGACAGAGATGCGCATTTGAAGTCCGCTGACTTTTTTGATGCTGAAAATCACCCTAATTTGACCTTTGAAGGTCACATTCAAGGGGAGGAATTAGTCGGCGAAATTAGTATTCGTGGCACGAAAAAACCGATTACCCTAGAGGTAGATTTCGGTGGTGTCGCAGGGGATCCGTACGGCAATACGAAAGCTGGTTTCGAAATTTCGGGTAAGTTAAACCGTAAGGAGTTTGGGCTTACTTGGAGTGCGGTTACCGAGGCTGGAAGCGTCGTTGTTAGCGATCAAGTACGCCTTTTACTGAGTGTACAGCTCGTAAAGCAGGCTTAAATACGCACTTTATAGTGAATAGATAGATAAAAAAACGAAGAGGGGTCTGGTCAAGTGGCTGACCCTTCTTTTTACCCTCCTAAATGACGGAAACATGCAAGCACTTATCCAGGGCATCCATCATATTACAGCGATAGCGGGTGACCCACAAAAAAACATTGATTTCTACTGCGGCGTTTTAGGACTCCGCATGGTTAAAAAGACGATAAACTTCGATGCTCCTGACGTGTATCACTTTTACTTCGGTGATCGTGTCGGTACTCCGGGCACAGTTTTTACCACCTTTCCTTTTAAGGGTGCTCGCAAAGGCACCAAGGGGGTAGGTGAGCTGCAATACACTGCCTTTTCTATTCCCAAGGGGAGCTTAGACTACTGGAGAGCGCGTTTGAAGCGCTTTGGATTTCCTATTTCGGATACGCTAACACGTTTTGGAGAGGCATTTATCCGTTTTGAAGATCATGATGGCATGGGGATCGAACTCATCGAAGCGCGTGAAGATGCACGTAGCGGTTGGGGAGACGGCCCAGTGCCCGAGGAGCATGCGATTAAAGGTTTTTATGGCGCCACACTCACTCTCAGGAAACGAGAAGCGACCGCAAAGCTACTGACAGACTTTATGAATTATCGCTTTATCGCCGAAGAAAATGGGCGTTACCGCTACGGAACGGCTGGAAAACCGGGAGATATCGTCGATATCGTAGAGCAGCCAGAGGGTAGGACCGGGGTCCAAAGTGCCGGGTCTGTGCATCACATCGCTTTCCGAACGGCTAATGGGGATTCTCAGCGGGAAATTCAGGGGATCCTGCATTCCCATGGTTATCAGGTTACGGAGGTAAAAGACAGAAATTATTTTACGTCTATTTATTTTCGCGAGCCCGGAGGCGTTTTGTTTGAAATAGCTACAGACACACCGGGTTTTGCGATCGACGAGGACGAAGCTTTGTTAGGAGAGGCTCTAAAGCTGCCCGGCTGGGCGGAGAAACACCGAGATAAAATCGAGGAGAGCTTAGCTCCTGTCACGCTAGATTATACGGCTTATGTCTAATGTAAAAGTAGCTGGAAAAGCTTTGGGCGAAGCCCAAAGGGTGGCCATTTTACTTCACGGAAGGGGAGCGAGCGCCACGAGTATCTTAGGCCTGAGGGAGGCCTTAGCTTTAGAAGATTTCGCACTGCTGGCCCCGCAGGCACCCGGCAATACCTGGTATCCCTACAGTTTTATGGCTCCGGATGCTTCGAATGAACCGGCCTACAGTGCTGCCATAAGCATGCTGCAAGAGCTTGTAGAAAGCTTAACGCAGCAGGGGTATGCCAGTGAGCAGTTGTACTTTATCGGTTTTTCTCAAGGGGCCTGCTTAGCCTTAGAATTCACAGCACGGCATGCGCGCCGCTATGGTGGCGTGGCGGCCTTCACAGGAGGGCTAATCGGTGAACAGCTTCAGGCCGAAAAGTACGAGGGGGACTTTAATGGCACTCCGATTTTCATAGGGGCCAGTCATCAAGACTTTCATGTTCCCCTTAGCCGGATTGAGGAGAGCGCGAAACTGTTGACGGAGAAAGGTGCCGTGGTAAAGACCCTGATAGCCCCTGATACGCAGCATATTATCCGAGAGAAAGAAGTCGACTGGGTAAATTCGCATCTCCTGAAGCCCTAAAGACAGCGTTATAGGTGCCGCATCGCATAAGACTTTCTTGATCAAGGCGGTTAAAAAAGGTATAATCGACATAAAAATCCCAGAGCTAGTTAAGCCCTGGGATTTTTATTTGGGAGTCCAGCATTAGCTGAGGATAAATAAGAAAAACGAGCTGCCATAATCTCCTGAAAGGCTCGCAAGAAAGTTTTCAGAAGCATTTTCGGCCACAGACTCGCCGTTAAGTCCAAAAACTGTTTTCCCGGGCTTTGCCGCGGAGATATGGTAAAACTTTAAGTCACTTTTGAAATCATCTTTTAAGACTGGGTAGGTCGTGGCTTGGGCATCCGACATGTTCCAAAGAGCGAAGGCGCCCCTCCCCTTGAGCGTAGCTCCAAATAAACACTTTCCGGCTTCTAACATAAACAGCTCACCATTTAGATAAGCAAAAGACTTATCATTAAGAAGTTGCATCATATCGAAGGGGTTTTGGATTTGCTTTAAACGCTCCTCTGGTGAGGAATTGACGCCGAAGTCGATCGCTGCGTAGGGCCTAAGTCCGTTTTCGCTATCGTAGGCATAAAGCGTGTCATCAAAAAACCGAGCGAAAAGCAGTCCTTCTCCATGTGCGGTGAAGGGTGCATGTGTCTGGTAAACAAAGGGATATATGTCTTTATCTACCTCTAAAGCTTCATGTTGAATCTCCTTCCCATTCGAAGCGAAAAAGTCATAGGGCATCGTTTCATTTATTCGGTTATTAAAAGAAACGTAGCCTTTCGCATAAGGCAAGTGGTACTTGGCTTTAGCGGGGAGCTGTTCCAAATTTCCTTCATTGAGATTCTCATCGAACCACTGAATCGAACTGCCCATCGCGACGACGCCCACGGTATTGCCTTTGACGATAAGCTGGGTTATTCCCGCTATCGCTAGTTGGGAATCTTCGTTAAAAGCGATGCTGTTTCGGATATTTCCTTTAAGATCTACCTGGTAGAGGCGTTGGGTATAATCTTGGTCAAAGAGGTAGAAATACTTGTCTGCCAGCACGATCTCAGGCATTGGTCCTATGGGGATATCGCTTTTAATTTCCAGTACCTGAAGGCGATTGCCTATTTTGGAAAAAAGAAGCGGGATATCTGCCTGTTGTAAACGTAACGCTTTGACTTCGGTCTCTTGTTTTTCAGGGCCACCACAAGCGGTAAAAACGGCCAACATACAAGCTAAAAATAGTCTTTTCATTTCATTTAGAAGTTAAAATTACAACCTTCAATTTACCGGCTGATGGCTTTCCGTACTTTCCTCCTGCGCAAGATAGAATGTAAGTCTAATATCGTATTATTTTTTTTTTTTTCAAAATAAAAATTAAAAAAAAATAAAATTTTTGAAAATAAATATAAATATATAGAGTGTATTTAGCTCTTTTGTTTGGATTTACACCCTTATTTCAAGAGTGTGTTACTTCTATTCTGATCGTGCAGCTCTAGAAAGCTTAGAAGGCCTCCGCCCATGAGGATCTGTCTAAACTTCGGTACTGGATGGCCTCGGCTAGGTGTTCCGGCAAAATTTTCTCTGAGCCGGCCAGGTCTGCGATGGTCCTGGACACACGTAGAATACGATCATATGCACGTGCAGATAGACCCAGTCGCTCCATAGCGGTCTTCAAAAGGAGCTTACAGGCCTCGTTTAGGATGCACACTTCTTTTACCAGCTGGGAGGGCATCATGGCATTATGGTAAATATGAGGCATCTCGCGAAAACGTGCAGTCTGCATGGCCCTGCCCTGAATGACACGCTCGCGGATAGCGGCACTGCTCTCCGACCTACGTGTGCTTGTAATTTCTTCGAAATTCACAGGCGTAACCTCGATATGCAGGTCGATGCGATCCAGTAAAGGCCCACTAATTTTATTTAGGTACTTTTGCACCACCCCTGGGCCACAGATGCAGGCTTTTTCCGGATGATTGTAATACCCGCAGGGGCAGGGGTTCATGCTCGCTACCAGCATAAAACTGGCCGGGTAATCGACGGTCATCTTAGCTCGCGAAATGGTCACTTTTCGCTCCTCTAATGGTTGTCGCATGACTTCTAAAACCGTTCGCTTGAACTCTGGAAGCTCATCCAGGAAAAGCACGCCATTATGTGCCAGAGAGATCTCGCCGGGCTGTGGATTTCCACCTCCTCCGACTAGGGCCACATCACTTATGGTGTGATGCGGGGCACGGTAGGGCCTTTGGGCCAAAAGGGCCGCTGTCTTCCCTAATTTCCCTGCCACAGAATGAATTTTCGTGCTTTCTAAAGCCTCATGTAGGGTCATGGGGGGCAAGATGCCTGGAAGACGTTTGGCCAACATCGTTTTACCGGCTCCGGGTGGGCCGATCATGATTAGGTTATGGCCCCCTGCCGCAGCGATTTCCATGGCGCGTTTGATGTTTTCCTGGCCTTGTACATCTGCGAAATCATAGGGAAAGTCTTCGAGTGAATGGAAAAATAGCTCTCGGGTGTCCGTAACCTTTGGGGTAATCGGAAACTTGCCTGTTAAAAAGCCAATCGCCTCTTCTAAGCTTTTAACGCCGATTACATCGATTTGATTGACGATGGCGGCCTCTGCTGCATTTTCTTCCGGTAAAATAAAGCCTTTAAATCCTTTTTTACGTGTGGCGATAGCGATAGGAAGTGCCCCCTTAATAGGACGGAGCTGCCCATCTAAGGCTAGCTCGCCCATAATCGTGTACTTTTCCAGTTCTGGAAACTGACATTGGCCAGAGGCCTGCAAAATGCCTAAGGCGATCGGAAGATCATAGGCGGAGCCTTCTTTACGAATGTTCGCCGGCGCCAAGTTCACCACTGTACGCTGGCGGGGCATAATGTAATGATAAAACTTTAATGCCGATTCCACACGCTGCTGACTTTCCTTTACTGCATTGTCCGGTAAGCCTACCATGCGGAAGCTAGTTCCCTGACCGACGTCTACCTCTACGGTAATGTGATGAGCGTCCACACCATAAACGGTGCAGCCATACGTTTTTGCCACCATAAAAAATGAATATTTTGTGTTTTAAAATAAAAAGCTAAGATTTAAAATTCTGTCGAGGACGTAAGCTGCTGCCAGGCTTATCCTCCTCGCCACCAGCTGCACTCTCCCCTTTTTCCAGACGCTGCAGCTTGATGCCTTTTTCCAAATCGTATAACTTGGCTTTGATTTCTTTTACTGCCAACTCCTTTTTATCGGCTTCATCCTGCAGGGATTTGCGGACAAGCCAACTGCTACCCCATGCGGCTAAAAAAAGGAGAAGACCGAAGAGGAGAAAGTAGTTGACCGTTACCGTACGCAGGCTTTCCAGTCCGAATAGTCCCTTAAAGCTGTCGAAAGAGAGAAAAAAGACTAAACTTACAGCAAAATACAGTAAAACGAGTAAGTGGAGGATTTGATCAAGCTTCTTGCGCATGGTACTTAGGGTTTATAGTGAGGAAAAGTAAAAGAGCCATTTATGAAACGGTTTGCATGGTGGAAAGTTGTTTGTAGAGTCCTTCCTCCCGCAGGAGGGCTTCATGTGCTCCTTCCTGTATGATACGTCCTCCCTGAATAACTAGGATGCGGTCCGCATGCTGAATGGTGCTCAGCCGATGGGCTATCACTAAGGTGGTACGGTCTTTCATGAGGTGGTTAAGGGCTTCCTGAACGAGTCGCTCGGAAGCTGCATCGAGGGCGGAGGTCGCTTCGTCTAGAATCAGTATGGGTGGATTTTTTAAGATCGCACGGGCAATGCTGATGCGCTGCCGCTGCCCGCCGCTAAGCTTTCCGCCGCGCTCACCGATGTTGGTCTGGTAGCCTTCCGGCAGCTCCATAATAAACGTGTGTGCATGTGCGATTTTAGCCGCGGCCTCCACCTGCTCTTGGCTCACCTGCTCCATCCCGAAGGCGATGTTTTGAAACACCGTATCATTAAATAGTATGGACTCCTGTGTCACGATGCCCAGCTGGCTGCGGAGGTTTTCAAGTGAGAAGTCGCGTATATCCTGACCGTCTAAGGTGATACGCCCTTCCTGTGGGTCATAAAAGCGCGGCAGCAAGTCTGCCAATGTCGACTTCCCTCCACCACTTGGCCCAACCAGCGCCACCGTTTCTCCTTTTTTTAGTTCAAAGGAGACTTGGTCCAGCGTCAAGGTGTCTTGGTAGCGGAAGCTGACTTGCTCGTAGCGAATAGCTTGGTGGAATCCTGCCAAGGGCTTCGGCTGGGGAGGAGATTGAATCTTGTTGTCGGTGTCGATGACTTCGAAGATGCGCTCTGCAGAAGCCAATCCACGCTGAATGCTGCTGGCTGCACGTGAGATTTCCTTGGCAGGATTCAGCACTTGAGTAAAGATGATAATGTAGGTGATAAAATCCGAGGCGCTCAGGCTACTGGTCTCTAGGAGTACCAGATTCCCTCCGTACACGAGGATACCGGCCACCACGCTCACCCCTAAAAACTGTGAGGTAGGAGAGGCGAGTTCGTTTTTCTTTGCCATGCTGACGTTTACCTCTGCATAGTAGTCTGTCTCCTGATCGAATTTCCGTGTGACCCAGGGGACGGCTCCAAAGGCTTTTACCACGCGCATACCACCGATCGTCTCATCTAAAATATTCACAATTCTCCCCAGGGAGGTCTGGCTTTCCACAGCTTTGCGCTTTAAGCGCTTCGTAATCCCCCCGATGATCGCTCCCGAAATCGGGATGATGATAATCGTAAACAAGGTCAGTTCCACCGACATCATGAAAAGGACGGCAAAATAAAGGACGATGGTGGCGGGCTCACGGAAAATGACGCGCAGGGATTGGACGATGCTATTTTCTACCTCCTGAATGTCGTTCGTCATCTTGGAAATCAGGTCTCCTTTGCGTTCGCCTGTAAAATAGCCCAAGTGGAGATGCGTCACTTTTTCGAAGATGCCCATGCGCATTTTTTTGATGATCTCCGCACGGAACTGGGCTAAAAGTACCCCCGATAAATAAGTGAATAGATTGGCTAAAAAAACCGATACCACGATGACGATGCACACATAAACCAGGGTCCCGAACTTACCGTAGTCCTGCTCCACCTGTAACAATAAATGGTTAAAGGCATGTAAAAAATAATCGATGGAAAAAGAGAAAGGTGGCAGCGATTCGTATTTTTGTAAGCTGTTCGCATCCACCTGTTCGAAAATGACATCGAAAAGTGGTTTTAATAGGGTGAAGTTCAGCAGCCCGAATAGGATGGCAAAAAGCGTGAACACCACATACATCGGGATGTAGCGTCTAAAAGGTCTGCCGTAGCGTAATATCCTCCAGTAGGTTTTCATAATTGCGTAATATGGCCGTGCAAGATACCAAAATTTTAGCGAAAGCTTTTGCAAGCCGCTTGCCCGATGGAAGCGATGCCACGCGAACAGGCTAGCAGAAAGGCACAAGGTAAGACGTAAGAAGCAAAAGAGTCAGGAATTAAATGGGTAAGAACCGATTAGATCGGTTAAAAGGCGAAACATTTCTGTGTTTATTTGCGCAGGAAGGTTTGGATAGTTTCATCGAAAGCGATAACTTTGCGGTTCATTTGAAAAAAGGCATACGATCAAGAGATAATTAATACGACAATGAAAAAGGACATTCATCCAAACTATAGAGAAGTGATTTTCTTCGACACTTCTAGCGACTACAAGTTCATCACGCGCTCTACCATCGAAACTTCTGAGACGATGGAGTGGGAAGATGGCAAGACCTACCCTGTGTTCAAGGTGGAAGTGAGCTCTAACTCGCATCCTTTCTACACTGGTAAGAAGATGATCCTCGATACTGCGGGTCGTGTGGAGAAGTTCAACAAGCGTTACGCCAAAAAGAAATAAGTATTTCCTTTTCGGATATACTAAGGGTCTCTCGAATGGTTATTCGGGAGACTTTTCTATTTTTGTGCTATGAAGCAGTTGGTTCTATTCGATGATCCTGCCTTGCGTGCAGGTCTTTTGCCCTTTACCTTTACACGTCCTGTAGCGGATATCCGTGTAGGAATTTTACGTGTTGCCGAAAAATGGGCACATCATCTCTCTTCAGAGGTGGGGTTCCTCACTCAAGATTTTTTACAGGAAAAATTTCCCCTTTTGCCGGAGGCCACCCTTTTTATAAACGGTGCCTGTCTGCCCGATGCCGCCTTAGTGGAGGCTGTGGCTGCCCTCCGAAAGGGGGAGTCTATCTGGCAGGAGCAGACGCTGATCGCCTTCCAAGCCGAAACGCCCACCTTTCAGATGGAGGCTATTCCTGAAAAGGGGCGCAAGACACTTGCGGGGCCGCTGCGTCTCATCCGCTACCCTTGGGATATTTTCCTCCAAAATGGACAGGAAATCCGAGCAGATTTTGCCCTCCTTACTGCTGGCCAGGTGTCTGAGCCGCTACTAGACCCCCACACCAAGGTCTATGCCCCGGAGCATATTTTCATCGCCCCAGGGGCGCGCGTGCATGCTGCCGTGTTAAATGCTTCCACTGGCCCTATTTACATCGGCAAGGATGCCGAGGTCCAAGAAGGTGCCCTCATCCGGGGACCGTTCAGCATGGGAGAAGGCAGTGTCGTAAACATGGGGGCGAAAGTCCGTGGCGATACCAGTCTGGGTCCGCACTGTAAAATCGGCGGCGAGGTGTCGAACGCTGTCTTCTTCGGGTACTCCAATAAGGGACATGACGGCTTCCTCGGAAATGCGGTCATCGGCGAGTGGTGTAACCTAGGTGCGGATACGAATAATTCCAACTTAAAAAACAACTATGCCCCCGTAAAGGTCTGGGATTATAGTAAGGGGCGCTTCACGCAGACAGGCCTACAGTTCTGTGGCTTGCTGATGGGGGATCATGCGAAATGTGGCATTAACACCATGTTTAATACCGGTACGGTGGTGGGCGTGGGCGCCAATGTTTTCGGAGCCGGCTTCCCGAGGAACTTTGTGCCGGACTTCTCCTGGGGTGGAGCCAGTGGACTCAGCACCTTTACTTTTTCTAAGTTCGAGGAGACTGCCAGCGTGGTGATGAAGCGCCGCGGGCTGGATTTTGACGCAGTCGAAAAAACGATTCTTTCGCATGTGTTCCAACTGACGGCCGCTTACCGGATCTGGGAAAAATAAAAATAGGCCATGTTATTTCACGATATTCCCGGACTGGGAGAAGTAAAAGAAAAATTAATACAAGCGGTCAAGCAGCAGCATGTAGCTCATGCCCTGCTTTTTCATGGCCCCGTGGGGAGCCCTACATTACCTATGGCTTTGGCGCTAGCCACCTACTTGGTCTGCGAAAACAAGCAAGAGCAAGATGCCTGTGGAACCTGCGCCGCCTGTGTGAAGATGTCCAAGCTGGTGCACCCGGACATCCACCTCATCTTTCCGCTGCCCGGCGCTGCGGCAAAGGATGACGAGAAGGACGAGAAATCCGACGATAAAACCAGCTTCAGACGCTTTATTCAGGAAAAACCGTATGGCCTCCCCAGCGACTGGCTCTATTTCCTAGGGGCGGAAAAGAAGCAGCTAAACATCTCCAAAAATAGCGCGCGGGAAATCGTGCGCAGCCTTTCGCTGAAGTCCTTCGAGGGTGGGGCCAAGCTGATGTTTATCTGGTGTCCCGAGTTTATGCACGTGAATGCAGCGAATGCGATCTTGAAAATTTTAGAAGAGCCACCTGCTAATACCTATTTTTTTCTGATTACCCACCAGCCGGATCAGCTTCTGACGACGATTCTATCGCGTACCCAGAAAATCGCGGTGCGCAGTTACACCGATCAGGAGGTGGCCGATCACTTGGTACAGGCAGGCCACTGCTCCGAGACGCAGGCAGCCCAGCTCGCACCCCTGGCGGACGGCGATATGCGCCGAGCCTACCAGCTGGCCACCCAAGAAGAAGACAGCTATACAGAGAAAATCAAGCTGTGGCTCCGGAAATGCTACGTCCTCGATGTGCCCGGCTTAGCACAGGAAACCGAACAGTACGCCAAGCTGGGAAAGGAGGGCCAAAAAG
Organism: Nitritalea sp.; assembly: GCF_054166705.1. NCBI lineage: Bacteria > Pseudomonadati > Bacteroidota > Cytophagia > Cytophagales > Cyclobacteriaceae > Nitritalea > Nitritalea sp. The sequence continues at coordinate 60,552 of NZ_JBSZCV010000008.1, read as the reverse complement.
CCTTCTTGTTAGCCGGGCTAAATGTCCTCCGTGAGGCCCTTTTGCATAGCAGCCAGCTGAGTGATTTAATGCGCAGTGCAGCAGGAGAGCGGGAATTTATTCAGAAATTTAGCTCCGGGGTTTTAAATGCGCAAAAAATTGAGCAGCTTTATGTATGCTTAAATGAGGCTTACACGCATATCGAACGTAATGCAAATCCTAAAATTCAGTACACGGCCTTATCCTATCAAATTTACCGCATATTAAGAGCCTGATGAGCATGAAGCAAGCAGGAAATTATCCCATTATCGGCAGAAGAGAGCGCATCAGCGTGCCCGAGTGGGGAATCCGCCGCGTAGCGGCAAAGGTCGATACAGGAGCTTACAGCAATGCGATGCATGTCTCCTACGCTCGCTTAGAAAAAGCAGCTACAGGAGAAGAAGTGCTTTGTTTTCTGCCTTTGAGCGAAGCGTTTAAAGCCTTTACTGGAAAAGAAATCCGGACTAAAAATTTTACGAAAAAAAAGGTGCGCAGCTCCACGGGAGTGGCCAGCCTGCGCTTTAAAGTGAGCTGTGAGATGCTGCTTGGGGGAGAAAATATTCTCGTGGATTTCACCTTGACAGACCGCTCTGAAATGCGCTTCCCCGTCCTGATTGGACGAAAAGCCCTACACAAACGCTTTTTAGTGGATGTGGCGGCTACCTATTTACTTTCAACGAAACACAAGCCATGAAAATCGCCGTTTTATCGCGTAATCCTTCTCTATATAGTACCCGTCGCCTGCAGGAGGCCATCGTGGCTGCAGGCCATGAAGCGCTTATCGTGGACCATTCGCTCTGCGACCTGGTAATCGAGCAGCAGGGACCGAAAATCATCTACAAGGGTCAGCACCTCACAGACATCGATGCCATCATTCCACGTATCGGCGCCTCTGTGACTTTTTATGGCACCGCTGTGGTGCGACAGTTCGAGCTGATGGGCACCTTCTCCACCGTAGAATCTCAGGCCATCGTCCGCAGTAGAGACAAGCTGCGCAGTCTCCAAATTCTTTCGAAGGCGGGCTTGGGTATGCCGAAAACAGCCTTCACGAATTTCAGTAAGGGAGGTGAAAAGGCACTGGTGGAGCAGGTAGGTGGCGCCCCTGTGATCATCAAGCTGCTCGAGGGTACCCAGGGGCTGGGCGTGGTGCTGGCGGAAACGAAAAAGGCTGCACAGTCTGTTATCGAGGCTTTTCATGGTTTAAAGGCAAGGATAATCGTGCAGGAGTATATTAAAGAAGCGAAAGGTGCCGACATACGGGCCTTCGTGGTAAATGGTAAAGTCGTCGGCGCCATGAAGCGACAGGGGGCGGAAGGCGAGTTTCGCTCGAACCTGCATCGCGGCGGGAGGGCTACCCTGATTAAGTTGAGCCGCGCAGAGCGACAAGCAGCCCTACAAGCAGCAAAAGCCCTCGGGCTAGCAGTAGCGGGTGTGGACCTGCTGCAGAGTGAGCGTGGGCCTTTGATTTTAGAGGTCAACAGTTCCCCGGGCCTAGAAGGCATCGAAAAGGCCACGGGTATAAACATCGCCGGCGAGATCGTCTCCTTTATAGAAGAGGGCGTGCGTAAAGGAAAATCGCTTAAACGAGCTATAAAAGAATGAAAACGATAAAAATAGGAACCCGCGGCAGTAAACTGGCGCTTTGGCAGGCCTACCACATCCAGGACCTGCTCCAGGAAGCGGGACTGACCAGTGAAATCGTCACCATCGAAACGAAGGGCGATAAAATCTTAGATGTCTCGATCGCGAAAATCGGTAGCAAGGGCGTCTTTACGGAGGAGCTGGAGGAGCTTTTGGCCAGCGGCCAAGTGGACATCGCCGTGCACAGTGCGAAGGACATGCAGTCCCGCCTGCCCGAGGGCTTCGAACTGATCGCTTTTACTGAGCGGGAGCAGGAGCAGGATATTATTTTGAGTCACCTGGATACGATCGATTATAAAAATCCGGACAAGCCGCTCCTGTTAGGGACCTCTTCGACGCGTCGTGTGGCCACATTAAAGCATTATTATCCCCATATTCGCACGGTGGAGGTGCGGGGCAACTTACAGACGCGGATTGCGAAAATGGAGTCGGGTGTATGCGATGCGCTCCTGCTGGCTTTTGCGGGCGCACATCGAATGGGTTACGATGCGCTTATCCGTCATCACCTTTCTTTAGAGGAGTTTACGCCAGCAGTGGGGCAAGGGAGCGTGGCCGTGGAGGCGGCGACGAGCCTAGATTCGGCCTTGCGTGAAAAGATTCGTGCGGCCTGTAATCATCCTGATACGGAGCAGCGCCTGATCGCCGAGCGTGCCTACCTGCGTGTGCTGGAAGGGGGCTGTAGCATCCCGGTTTTTGCGCTGGCGCAAAGTACCCCCGAAGGGCTTCAGCTGACAGGTGGTATCGTGAGTTTAGATGGCCAGGAACGTATCAGTAAGGTGGTCTCAGGGCCTGTGGAGGATGCTGCCTCCCTAGGTGAGGCCCTCGCAGAAGAAGTGCTTCAGGCGGGTGGTGATCGCATTTTAAAGGAAATTAAAAGACAAATGAATGGATAAGCGGTACCTAAACCCACTTTTTATGCTCCTGCTGGGGCTGATGGCCTGGGGCTGTGCTTCTGAGCGCGACACCCTAGTGCGTATCGACACCCGCCATGGGGAACTGGTGGCGATTTTATTCGATGAGACGCCTAAGCATAAAGAGAATTTTCTCAAACTCGCTAAGGCGGGCCGTTTCGACAGCACCGAGTTTCATCGCGTCATCCAGGATTTTATGATTCAAGGCGGAGATGTCTTCGGGAAAGAGGAGTTGCCACGTGAGGAATGGTATACGGTCCCTGCTGAGATCAAGCCGGAGCTTTTTCACCGGAAGGGGGCGCTCGCCGCGGCGCGCATGGGGAATAATGTGAACCCTGAGCGGGCCTCCAGTGGCAGCCAGTTTTACATCGTCCAAGGAAAGAAATATACGGCCTCGGAGCTCACCACGGATAAACGTAAACTGAATGAGCAGTTTATGAAATACCTCGGATTGGAGAGCCAAAAGCCGCTTCGTGCCACGTATACTGCGCTGTATGAGGCGGGAGATATGCAGGCACTCGATAGCTTGGTACTGGCCTATAAAGGAGAGCTCGAGTCCTTTTACTCCTTAGATCTGGGGAAAAAAATCGCTCCGGAGCGGGTGCGCGCGTATGTGGAAGTAGGCGGGACCCCACACCTTGACGATGAATATACTGTCTTCGGGCAGCTGCTTTCGGGGTTTGAGGTACTCGATAAAATCGCCGCTGAGCAGACGAATCGAGCGGATAAGCCAGAGAATCCCGTTCACATGCGGGTCACACTTCAGGAAATGTCTAAAGAAAAAATCTCCAAAGCCTATGGCTATACCTACCCAAGATAAGCGTCCCGTGCTGCTCATTACAGGAGCAAATGGCCTGCTCGGCCAAAAGCTGGTAGCTCAGGCGGTGCAGGAAGGCCACTTCCAGGTCCTAGCGACCGGAAGAGGTGCTGCGCGACTGCCGGAAGAATTCCTGCAGGGGGTGCACTGGGTGCCGATGGATGTGGAGCAGGAGGTGGATGTTTTAGCGGTGTTCCAAAAGTGGAAGCCTTCGGCATGTATCCATACGGCAGCCATGACGCAGGTAGACGACTGCGAAACAAACCGTGAGGCAGCCTACCGGGCGAATGTAACGGCGGTGGCACACATCATTCGCGCTTGCGAGCAGGCCGGCAGCCACCTGATTCATCTCTCCACTGATTTTATTTTCGACGGAACCGAGGGACCTTATGGGGAGGAAGCTCTTCCGAACCCAGTAAACTATTATGGAGAAACCAAGCTAGAGGCTGAGCGTCTCGTGCAGGCAGCCACCTGCCCCTGGGCGATCGTACGAACCGTGTTGGTCTACGGTATCGCACACGACATGAGCCGTTCGAATATTATTTTATGGGTAAAGGCCTCTTTAGAGCAAGGGAAAAAGATACAAGTGGTAGACGATCAGTTTCGAACGCCGACGCTGGCAGAGGACCTAGCAGATGGCTGTCTTCGGATAGCGGCGCAGGGCGCCAAAGGGATTTATAACATTTCGGGCGAAGACTTTATAAGTCCCTATGCGATGGCCCAGCAGACCGCAGCCTATTTTGGATTGGATGCCTCCCTGATCCAGCGGGCAGACAGTACGCTCTTTACACAGCCGGCAAAACGCCCCCCTGTCACAGGATTTTCTTTGGAAAAAGCGAAAAAAGAATTGGGCTACCAGCCTAAAAGTTTTATGGACGGGATTGGTATTTTAGCAAAACAACTTAAATTAGCCCGTTCGTAAAGAAAAATTAATTTCACTAAAACGTTTACATTCTTATGGCAATGAGTGCTGACACTCAGGGTAGGGGCCAGTTTGGGTCTCGACTAGGGTTTATAATGGCTGCAGCCGGGTCGGCGGTTGGCTTAGGTAACATCTGGAGGTTTCCGTACATTACAGGAGAAAATGGAGGGGGCGCTTTTGTCTTTGTATATGCGATCTGTGTGGTGCTCATCGGTTTACCACTCCTCATGAATGAAATTTCTTTAGGGAGAATATCGGGAAAAAACCCTATCGGAGCGATTCGCGCAACGGGGGGAAATAAATTTTGGCAAATTGCCGGCGGGCTCTGTATCCTGGTCTGCTTCTGTGTGTTGAGTTATTACTCCGTCATCGCCGGCTGGACGATCGGCTATATCTTTACGGAACTGATCGATATTCCTGTCGATTTTAAAGAGTTCCAAAGCACGCCGGCGTATGTCGTTCCACTGTGCTTTTTATTTATTTTTATGACCATCGCCGTCGTTCTTGGTGGTGTTTCCGGTGGTATCGAAAAGGCGGCAAAGTTTCTAATGCCGGTTCTCCTTATCATCGTTGTTTTTATAGCAGGTAGAGCAGTTACCTTAGAAGGTGCTTCTGCAGGTATCGAGTATTATTTAAAGCCTGATTTCTCTAAAATTACTGGTAAAACGATTTTACAAGCGCTCGGACAGGCCTTCTTTTCTATGTCCGTAGGTTGGGGGTTGATGATTACCTTTGGCTCTTACTTGCCACGCAAAGCGAATATCGTAGGCTCGGCGGGCTGGATCGCGGGGATGGATGGCATCGTGGCGCTCTTAGGGGGTCTGATGGTGTTTCCCGCATTATTTGCCCTCCTTCCGGGTAAAGATCCTGCGGGGGGGCCGGCACTCGTATTCGATGTGCTTCCGAAAGTGTTCGATGCGATGCCTGGCGGCAATGTGGTCGGTGCACTTTTCTTCCTACTTCTGCTGGTGGCGGCGCTTACTTCTAGTATTTCCATGCTGGAGGTTCCGGTAGCCTTTTTCATCGATGAGAAAAAGTGGAGCCGTCAAAAAGCCGCCTGGACCGTCGGGATCGCGGCTATGGCGCTCTCTATTCCTTCTGCGCTCTCGTCCATTGATGGAAACTTCTTTAGTACCATTACCTTTAAATTAGGGGGGAATGTCCAAACAGGCTTTTTTGACATTATGGACTTTGTGTTTGGGACTTTTGCAGTAGTTTTAATTTGTTTCATGCTCAGCTTGTACACGGGCTGGGCGAAAAAGATTGGCACTTTTGCAGACGAACTAGCCAGTGGTGCTCCAGAGTTTAAAGGTTTTCTACGCGGTGCATGGGTTTTCTTCATCAAGTGGGTATGTCCTTTAATTATCGCTCTGGTGTTATTAGATACGTTAGGCGCCTTCGGTACCCCGCAAGAGGGAGGTTGATTCCTTCTTAGCGATGAAAAAAGAAAAGTCCCTTACAAGTAGCTGTTTGTAAGGGACTTTTCTTTTTTTATTAAGATTTTTTAACAGTTGAGGTCTTTTTGGCCTTTTTTATGCAGAGGATGCATCTATGGAAGGGAAGTATAACGTTTCTTTATAACTATATCACTTCCAGCGCGTTTTATTTTACAGGCAATCAAGACAAACACACTTAAGCAGACACATCATGAAAAAACTAATGGTTGTAGCCCTTCTTTTTATGGGCTTTGCCGTACAGGCACAAGAATTTTCTATAGGCCCTAAAGTGGGGGTAAATCAGGGTAATATCCGCGTAAACGGTGCAGGTTTCGAGTCCGGTGATGCGCAACTGGGGTATCATGTGGGTGCATTTATTCGCCTGGGAGGTAATTCACTTTTCGTTCAGCCAGAGGTGCTCTTCACAAATACGGGCGGGGAGATCTTAGCCAATGTAAATGGGGATCAAGTTTCCTTAAATGCAAGCTTTAATCGCTTGGATGTACCTTTTATGGTAGGTTTTAAGCTGGCGAATTTTTTCCGCATTCAAGCGGGTCCAGTGGCCAGTTTTTTAATTGATGGGAACATAGCGGATGCGCCTGCAGATATTTCATTTAACAATACGACCTTTGGTTATCAGGCGGGTATCGGCTTAGATATTGGAAATATGATTATCGATTTTAAATACGAAGGGCCTTTTGGGCGTATCGCCCAAGGCATAGAAGGCTTTAATACCGATCAGCGGCAGAATCAGCTGATCCTATCCGTAGGGTTTAGATTATTCTAAGCGGGTTTCGTATCTTTGGGAAAGAGATAAATAACAAGGACCATGATGGACATAAAATGGAAAGACAGCCGCCAAATCTATTGGATAATACTTTTGGTGTTTGGCGTTTGGATTTCCTTTTTTGATGCCAGCAGTTTACGTGTACAGCTGGATTTATGGAAGACGAAGCGCTCCTTAGAGAAGCGAAAGGCGTACTATGAATCTAGAATGGAGCAGCTCGTCCAAGAGCGCGAGGAGTTACTCGGAAATGATGCTCTCTTAGAAAAATATGCCCGTGAGCGATATTTTATGAAAAAAGCGAATGAAGACGTGTATGTCGTGGAAGAAAATTAGCCTTGTTTTCGTTTTCGGCTTGCTACTTTCAGTAGCAGCGGAAGTTCAGGCCCAGCGGTTTATAGATCCCGAAGCATCGCCTGCACTTAAAGACCGCATGTACTATGGGGCGAACTTGTCCCTGCAGTTTGGAACCATAACATTTGTGGATGTCTCGCCGCTGGCAGGTGTGATGATTACAGAAAAATTTTCGGCCGGATTAGGAGGTACCTACCAGTATTTTAACGATCGGCGCTTCATCGGAGGAGATCAAAGTATCTTCGGTGGACGCATTTTCACGCGCTATAATGTGTTTCCGAATATTTTTGCACATGCGGAATATGAGTCACTAAATTTAGATGTTTTTAACCGTCAGTCTGAGCAGTTCCAGCGGGAATGGGTACCCGGTCTTTTTGTAGGTGCGGGATACTTCGTTCCCTATGGCGATCGTGGAGGCGCTAATTTTAAGTTACTCTATAACCTCCTTTATGATAATTTACGATCACCTTATGCTGAACCAATCGTGATACGCGTGGGTTTTGTGTTCTAACGAAAAGGAGCTAACCAAATCTCAAGCATGTCTGACTTTACACAAAAACTTTATAAGGCCCATCAAACGTGTCCGGACTGCCCCTCGCCCCAAGCGGTGCATCAGTATTTCGAACAATTGATGGCACTTTTATTTCCAGAGTACACCTTAGAGATTCTGCGTAGCGAAACAGCCGTCCGCGCAGGGCTCTTGCGTTTAGAATATGATTTAGAGCAGCTTTTGCAGCGCAATAAACATCTCGTATCCACTTCTGCCCCAAAAGTGGTTACTGCTTTCTTTTGCCAACTAGAAAGGATTTACGATGCCATCCAGCAGGATATAGATGCGATGTTTGCAGGTGATCCCGCGGCGAAGTCACGAACGGAAATTCTTCGAAGCTACCCTGGATTTTATGCTATCGCTGCCTATCGGGTGGCACATGCACTTCATCATTTAGGGGTGCGTATGATCCCTCGGATGATTACCGAAGTTGCACACAGCAAAACAGGTATCGATATACACCCAGGCGCTGAAATAGGTGCTCATTTCTGTATCGACCACGGTACGGGTGTCGTAATCGGGGAAACAACACAGATCGGGGAGCATGTAAAAATTTACCAAGGGGTCACCCTCGGTGCCCTCAGTGTGGATAAGGCGGATGCCGATAAAAAGCGGCACCCAACCATCGAGTCGGGAGTGGTTATTTATGCAGGAGCTACCATCTTAGGAGGCAATACCGTAATCGGAGCTAATTCCATCATCGGAGGAAATGTCTGGTTGACAAAAAGTGTTCCTGCCGGTAGTAAAATCTACTATCAGTCTAAAATGTACGATGCCTCCGGGGATATCTCGGATGTCTACGTGTTGAAAACGTAAAGCGTATCATGAAAAATTTAACGGATCTGATCGGAGGCACACCTCTTGTCGCCTTACAGCGTATTCCTACCCATCCAAAAGTTAAAATTTACTGCAAGTTAGAAGGTCAAAACCCTGCGGGTAGCGTGAAAGACCGTGCGGCCTTTAACATGATTCAGGCCGCCTTACACCGGGGTGAGTTGCAGCCTGGAAGTCACCTGATCGAGGCTACCTCCGGAAATACAGGTATCGCGCTGGCCATGGCCGCGAATCTACTAGGGGTAAAAATGACCTTGGTGATGCCGGAAAATGCCACCCGTGAGCGGGTACTTTCCATGGAGGCTTATGGGGCTCGGGTTTTACTGACAGATGCGCAAGGGGGAATCGAGTATGCCCGCACTTTTGCCGAAGGCCTACGCGATTCGGAAGGATACTATATGCTAAATCAATTTGCAAATCCCGATAATTATCGTGCACATTATAAGACCACTGGGCCTGAAATCTGGAAAGATACGGAGGGGCAGGTGACGCACTTCGTCTCTGCTATGGGGACCACCGGCACTATCATGGGGGTAAGCCAGTACCTAAAAGAGCAGAATCCCGCTATCCAAATCGTCGGCACCCAGCCTACAGAAGGCTCCAGCATTCCAGGAATTCGACGCTGGTCACCAGAATTTTTGCCGAAGATCTTTGATCCTAAGCGGGTGGACCGGGTGATCGATGTGAGCGAGGCGGAGGCCAAAGCCATGACCAGAAGAATGGCGCTGGAAGAGGGAATCCTCGCCGGAATGAGCAGCGGTGGAGCACTTTGTGCGGCTTTAAAATTAGCCGAAGAGCTGGAAGAGGGACTTATCGTAGCCATTACCTGCGATAGAGGCGATCGCTACTTGAGCAGCGATCTTTTTGCGCCGGAGGCGCAAAGGCCACACAACCCCTAGCAGCTCCTGCATCGCAGAGAGCAGTGGAAGCCCGCTGCTCTCCGCGTATTTCCGAAGATAAAGTCCCTGGGCCTAAAACAGCCAGCCATTTAGCGGGTGCGCTGCCTAAAGCGGTAGATGCAGGCCCATCGATTTGCCCAGTGCCTGCAAGTCGCTGATAACGGGCGCCAGAAGGGGTATACCTTTTTGTGAGCGCTCCGCTTCCAGCTGACGTTCGGGCTCTCCGGGGATGAGTACGCGCTCAGCTCCTTCCACCGTTTGGGCAGAAGAAAAGCGCCGGATCCACTGATCCATATGTTGTTTAAAGGTCTCCGCTGGGCGGAAGGCATCTACCCGCATAGCACCGAAGAAGTGTCCCAGCCCTTCGCCGACAGGATTTGGGTCAGGCTCTAAAAAGGCTACGAAGGGCGGCACCCACGGTCCATAGTTCGCTCCCGAGAGTACGGCAGAAAAGATATCTACAATGGCGCCTAAAGCATAGCCTTTATGTGAGCCATGCTCCCGGTCTCCTCCTAAAGGCAGCAGTGCGCCTCCTTTCTTTACCCCGTGCGCATCTTGTGTGGGTAATCCTGCGGCGTCTTGGAGCCAGCCCTCAGGCGCATCCTGGCCTTTACGCATTAAAATCTCCAGTTTTCCGTTTGCTGCCGTAGTAGTGGCCATGTCAGCCACAAAAGGGGCCTCCTCACCAGCAGGAATGGCTACTGCTATGGGGTTCGTACCTAGCAGTCGCTCGCGCGAAAAGGTGGGGCTCACCAGTGGGCTGGCATTCGTCATAGCGATGCCGATCATGTCCGCTTCTAGGCCCATCATCGCATGATAGCCTGCTATGCCGTAATGATTGCTGTTTTTTACACTTACCCAGCCGGTACCTGCCAGCTCGGCCTTGCGCATGGCCACTTGCATGGCGAATGGGCCCACGACCAAGCCCAGGCCGCCGTCGCCATCGACCACAGCAGTGCTGGGGGTTTCGTGAACAACGTGTATGTTTGGGCAGGCATTTATTCTTCCTTTTTCCCACAGCCGCACGTAGCCACTCAGGCGGGCGACGCCATGAGAGTCCACACCGCGTAGGTCGGCACTGAGCAGGACACGTGCCGCAAGCTCGGCTTCAGGCTCTGGACAGCCCATCTGTAGGAAAACAGACTTGGTAAACGTAAATAATGTAGCGTAAGAAAGGAGCTGCATAGAATCATTTTTAGGGCGCAGGGCGCAAAAATCAGGGTATTCTTTGCGCCCTGCGCGTCAAGAAATAAGGGTAGACTTAAATAAACGCGCCACCGCTCCCTCTTTTAGGGCGTAGCTGGTACAGGTTATCGGGGCTTCGGGGAGCAAGGTCAGGATATAATCGATCAGGCAGATGGCTACCACGATCATATCGGCACGCATCGGGATCATACCGGGCAGCTGGAGACGCCCTGCGCGATCCCTTTCCTTCACCTGCTGGGCCATTTTTTGGTAGCGATCCAGGGGGAGTGTATGCGTCAGGTATTTTTCACGCTTGTGAGGCTGGCCTGTGGCTGCCGCAGCGCGGTCCATATCGTGTAGGGTGTCGAAAGTCCCGGAAGCACCCACAAGCCGTTTCGGCTGATAGCGGTCGATGGCTTCGGCAAGCGGGAGGAGGGCTTCATGAAGAAAGTGAAGCACGTCCTGCTGTTCACTGGGAAGCAGTCGCGCTTCCGGTTGATGGAATCGATCCATTAGACGCTGCCCGCCGATTTCAAAGCTCTGTTTCCAATCCACTTTCTCGTGATCGCCGATGATAAATTCGACTGAACCGCCGCCGATATCCATCATAAGTGCGCGCTCTCCTTTAAGAGCGCCAGAGAGGCGGATGCCTTCATAAATGAGGAGTGCTTCTGTATCGCCATCTATAATTTGGATGTCAAAACCAAAGCGCTGGCGAACTTGAAATAGAAAATCGGCGCTATTCCGTGCATTTCTCAATGCGCTGGTACCGAAAACCTGCAGGTGTGTCACCTCCTCGGAGGCTATGAGCTGGGAGAAATGCTGCAGGGTATGTAGCCCTCTTTTCATGGCCGCCTCACTGAGAAGGTTTTGAGAAATACCCCCTTCTCCCAGTTTTACGGGTATTTTTTCTTTATAGACCGTACGAAAAAGCTGCTGCTCAAGGAGTTCGACGATGAGCAGATGGAAGGTGTTCGTTCCCAGATCGATAATGGCGGCTTTAGAGAAGCTCATTATGTAGATTTTTTTTCCCTGCGCGAATATAGGTAGTTATTCCATAGCTTTTGCCGTATGTATAAAAAATGCCGTCAACTATTGCAATTTATCATTCTTTTGCCTGTAAAAGTTTTAGGTGGCATCTTTTGCTGCTTATATTTGGTAAATTTAAATCGTTAGTATATGGATAGTCAGACGAAAGGTGTTTATACTTTACCCAGTAACCAGGAAAAAATAGAACTGCTTAAAAAGAAAAATGCGGAGGCACTCTTAGGGGGAGGGGAGGAGCGTATCGCTGCGCAGCATAAAAAAGGCAAGCTAACCGCGCGCGAGCGGATTCATTTGTTAATGGATGAGGGGACCTTCCAAGAAATCGATAAGTTCGTGATGCATCGAGCAAAGGATTTTGGCTTGGATAAAACCCATTATTTAGGAGACGGCGTCGTCGTAGGTTATGGTGAAGTAAACGGCCGTCTGACTTATGTATTTTCCCAGGATTTCACCGTTTTCGGCGGCTCGCTATCGGAAACGCATGCAGAGAAAATCTGCAAAATCATGGACATGGCCATGAAAAATGGTGCGCCTGTAATCGGGCTTAATGACTCCGGAGGAGCTCGAATCCAAGAGGGTGTCGTCTCCTTAGGGGGCTACGCAGATATTTTTTACCGGAATACGCTGGCTTCAGGTGTTATTCCACAGATCTCTGCTATCATGGGACCCTGTGCTGGTGGAGCGGTGTACTCTCCTGCGATTACGGACTTTATTCTAATGGTTGAAAATACGTCTTACATGTTCGTGACAGGTCCTAACGTAGTGAAGACGGTAACACAGGAAACTGTTACAGCAGAGGAACTAGGAGGTGCTAGTGCGCACAGCTCCAAGTCCGGTGTCACGCATTTCGCCTGTGCTAATGAGCTGGCGGCTATCCAGCACGTTAAAAAACTACTCAGCTACATCCCTCAAAACTGTGAAGATGATGCACCTATCTATCCTTATGAGATGCTGGTTTCCGAACGAAGAGAGGTACTGGACACACTCATTCCTGATAACCCAAACACACCTTATGACATGCGTGAGGTGATCGCGGGCATTGTTGATGAGGAGTCTTTCTTCGAAGTGCATAAGGATTATGCGGAAAATATCGTTGTGGGCTTTGCCCGAATTGCCGGACGTAGCATCGGCATCGTAGGAAATCAGCCGCAAGCCATGGCAGGGGTACTCGATAACGACGCCTCTGTTAAGGCGGCTCGGTTTGTACGTTTTTGCGATAGCTTTAATGTGCCTTTGCTCGTCCTAGTGGATGTGCCGGGCTTTTTGCCAGGAACAGACCAAGAGTGGAATGGCATTATTACGAATGGCGCGAAGCTGCTCTATGCCTTCTCTGAGGCAACAGTTCCACGTATTACCGTCATTACGCGTAAGGCCTATGGGGGTGCTTATGATGTGATGAACTCCAAGCATATCGGCGCCGACTTAAACTTTGCTTGGCCGACGGCCGAAATTGCAGTTATGGGGGCTAAGGGTGCTGCTGAAATTATTTTCAAGCGGGAGATAGCAGAGGCAGAAGATCCAGAAGCCAAGCTACAGGAAAAGGTAGATGAGTATACGGCCAAGTTCGCGAATCCGTATCGTGCCGCGCACCGTGGATTCATTGATGAAGTTATCATGCCAGCAGAAACGCGTGAGAAATTGATACGTGGCTTTAAAATGTTGGAAAACAAGGTAGACCAGCTTCCGAAAAAGAAACATGGAAACATTCCTTTATAAAGTTTCCGGTCAGTAGCAGGCTTGGGACGCCATGCCAAGGTCTGCGCCCCTGTGCCGGAGCGGATGAAGCCGGAGGTAATGATGCCTTCGGCTTTTTCATGCGTAATAGTGGCTGCACGCTAGGGCCATTTTCCGCCCGAAAGTGGAGGCAGATTTGTAGGGTAGACAGAACCTCCTGCTTCTTCCACCGAAGGCCTCGGGCTAAAATTTGAGCCATAGGAACTCCTCCACGACAACTGCGTTATTTATTAGAGTAATTAGAAAGTATGACAGCAAAAGAATTTTTATTTCAGTATTTGAATACAGCCTCTCCCACGGGCTTTGAAGCCAGCGGGCAGGCGGTGTGGCTGGACTACATCAAGCCGCATGTAGACAGCTATTTTACCGATCAATACGGTACGGCGGTAGGCATTTTGAATCCGGAGCACCCTTTTAAGGTCGTGATAGAAGCCCATGCGGATGAAATTTCTTGGTTCGTGCATTACATCACCCCGGAAGGTTATATCTATGTGCGCCGAAACGGAGGCTCTGATCATATGATCGCTCCCTCTATGCGTGTAAATATTCATACCGATAAAGGGATCGTAGACGGTGTCTTCGGCTGGCCTGCGATCCATGTGCGCAAGTCAGGTAAAGAGGAGGCACCCACGCAGCAGTCGATCTTTATCGATGTAGGAGCCCGCTCCAAGGAAGAAGTAGAGGAAATGGGTGTTCATGTAGGTTGTGTGATCACCTTTAAAGATCAGCTAAGCGAGCTAAATAACGCCTTTTACACCGGGCGTGCTCTCGATAATCGCATAGGCGGTTATATGATCGCAGAGGTGCTGCGGCGCATTCGGAGCTCTGGAAAACAGTTGCCCTTTGGTCTCTACGTAGTAAATGCGGTACAGGAGGAGATCGGTTTGCGCGGAGCGCAAATGATAGCTGCCCGAATTAAGCCACAGGTAGCGCTAATTACGGATGTCTGCCATGACACTACAGCACCCCTTTATAATAAAATCGAGAGTGGAGACCAGGTCGCTGGCAAAGGCCCCGTGCTTACCTATGGCGCGGCAGTGCATAAAAAACTGCTGGACCTGCTTATCGATCAGGCCAAGCGTTCTGGGATTGCCTTCCAGCGCGCGGCAGCCAGCAGAAGTACGGGTACAGATACCGATGCCTTCGCCTATAGTAATGAGGGCGTTCCGGCAGCATTGATTTCGCTGCCACTAAAGTACATGCACACCACGGTAGAAACAGCCAGTAAGCAGGATATCGAAGATGTTATCCAGCTGATGCATGACTTTCTACTGGAGTTCGACCCCACCTTTGATTTTCGCTATATAAAATAAGTTAAGCAGCTTCCCCTACCATGCGACACATTACAGACATGATGGGCAGGGTAATTTCCTTGCCAGAATTTCCGAAGAGAATCATTTCTTTAGTCCCTTCACAAACGGAACTATTGGTTGCCCTCGGACTGCGTGAGCGCCTGGTAGGGGTGACTAAATTTTGTGTTCATCCCGCGGACTTAAAAAAAAACTGCACCCTGATAGGAGGTACGAAGCAGTATCGGATGGAGCAGATCCATGCATTAGCGCCTGATCTGATCATCGGCAATAAAGAAGAAAATGAGCGTGAGGGCATCGAAGCTCTAGCGCGTCAGTATCCTGTCTGGCTGAGTGATATCGTGACATTGGAAGATAGTTTCCGCATGATACAGGGTATCGGAGCAGTGACTGGGACCAGCGATCGCGCAGAGGAGCTAGTGGCACAGCTGCGTGCACATCGGCAGCAGTGGCCGCGTTTTTCGGGCCGCGTGGCATATTTTATCTGGCGTAAACCCTATATGTTGGCGGGCAGGGGAACATTTATCCATGAGATGCTCACGGAGCTGGGCTTTGAGAATGTGGTGGAGCAGGAGCGCTATCCGGAGATACAGCCGGCAGCGTTGCGGGAGCTGGCGCCGGCGCATATTTTTTTAAGTTCCGAACCCTTTCCCTTTAAGGAAAAACATATAGAGGAGTTCCGTCTTTTGGCCCCATGGGCCAAAGTTACCATCGTCGATGGGGAGCTTTTTTCCTGGTATGGCAGTCGACTTTTGCACGCGCGGGATTATTTTACAGGAATATTTTCAGAAAGTCTAGAGTCTAGCGTAAAGCCGAAATAAGTTCAATTCATTGTGGGTTTTCTATAATTTCTACGTAATACGAAGGAAAGCCATATAATATTTTGTTTAGGCCTATTGTTTAAGTAGTTAGTAGTTTTTTATTCGCTTTTGCAGAATGGTTGAAACCATATTTTTGCCTTTAATCAATCGAAAAGGCCGCTCTTCGATAAATTAGCGGCCAAAAAAATATTTTTTGGTAGATTCAATACCAACCAGTACAAATAATCTACATACTTATGAAGAAAAGCTTTATCCCCTTATTGCTGCTCTTCCTGTTGTGCTTTCATTTTGTGGAGGCACAGCAGCGGAGCGTGAGCGGCGTTGTGATTTCGGGTGACGACAAGGAGCCCATTCCCGGTGTTAGTGTCCAAGTTAAAGGCAGCACCACAGGTACCGTCACCGATTTAGACGGTAAATTTACCATCAATGTGCCAGGACCGGAGGCCATCCTGGTGTTTTCTTACATTGGTTATCAGGCTCAGGAGATCGCGGCAGGTTCGCGCAGTACCTTAGACGTCACTTTAAATGAGGATGTACGTCAACTCAGTGAAGTGGTAATCGTCGGTTATGGTGAGCAGGACAGAAAGACCCTTACCTCTTCCATCTCTTCTGTAAGTGCGAAGGATATCGAGAACCTACCGATGCCGAGTACCGATCAGATGATGCAGGGACGAGCGCCAGGTGTACTCGTTTCGGCGAATTCAGGGACCCCCGGTGGCGGTATGTTCGTGCGTGTCCGTGGTTCTACGTCCATTAATGCGGATAATGACCCTTTATATGTAGTGGACGGTATCCCGATCGTTTCGGGTAATCAGTCCGCGATCGGTCTAGGAGGTAGTACGGCGAACTCTATGGCAGACATTAACCCTGCCGACATCGAGTCGATCGAGATTCTGAAAGATGCCTCGGCTACGGCGATTTATGGTGCACGGGCAGCGAATGGCGTGGTGCTTATCACCACTAAGAGAGGGAAAAGCCAAAAGGCGAAGGTTAGTATCGGCTCCTATGTGGGGACTCAGAGCGCTTGGAGGTTACCAGACCTAGTGGATGGACCTACTTTCGAAATGCTACGTAACGAGGCGGCGGTCAATAATGGTGGCCAGCCGATTTATGCGAATCCGGAGAATGCCCATAGTACGAATTATGGAGAATTAGTTTTCCGAGATGCACCGATCCGCAACTTTGACGTCTCTGTTTCGGGAGGTAACGATCAAATCCGTTATTTGGTGTCAGCGAATGATTTCGATCAACAAGGAATCATCGCCCCTTCGGATTTTTCTCGTAGAACAGGGCGCTTAAACCTGGATGCTTTCGTTTCGGACAGAATTAAAGTTGGGACCAGCATTTTGTACTCACGAAATATCCGAAATCGTGTGACCAACGATGATAATATCGCTGGTGCATTAGGAGGCGCTCACTTCTTCCCATCGAATCTACCTCCTTTTCAGGAGGACGGCAGTTATACGAAGTTCAGTATCTTCGAGAACCCGATCGCTGTAGTGAATGAGAATGACATCTCCATGGTGACGAACCGTGTGTTAGCTACCGTTTACGGGGAGTTTGAGTTCTTTCCAGGATTAACGTTACGGTCTACCTTCTCGGTGGATTATAATAACATTAAAGAAGACCGATACATCAATACGCTACTTAATGCCGGTGCTGCGGTAAATGGTGATGCTTCCTCGATTGTTACGGTAAATGACAACTGGATTCAGGAGAATGTGTTGAATTACCAGACTAATTTTGGTGGACGTCATGATCTGAGCATCCTAATAGGAAACACGCTTCAGGAGTCTACTTTCGAGCGTACATCTGCCTTCGGGCAGCAGTTCCCTTCGAATGATTTTAGAAGAATCGCTTCTGCTGCCGTGCAGACCTCTTCTTCTAGTGGAAGTGCTTGGGGGATTTCTTCCTTCTTTACGCGAATCAATTACAGCTTAGATAAAAAGTACCTCTTCACGGTCAATATGCGAAGAGATGGAAGCTCTCGATTTGGCGCTGCGAATCGTTGGGGCTCTTTCCCTTCTGCTGCTGTAGGATGGAGAATTTCCGAGGAAGCCTTTTTTAACAAGGGTAAGCTAGTGTCAGACCTTAAACTACGTTCCAGCTACGGGGTAACGGGTAACCAAAATGGTATAAATGACTTCCAGTCGAGAGGATTATGGAGAGGGGGAGCGAACTACACGATAACGCCTGGAACGGAGCCTTCTCAGCTTGCCAACCCAGATCTGCGCTGGGAGCGTACGGCCCAGTTTAATATTGGGGTAGATCTATCGATGTTTAATGATCGGATGACGGTGGTGTTAGAGTATTACGACAAGCAGACGACAGACTTGCTTTTAGCGGTTCCTGTACCACGTTCCAGCGGATTTACGAGTATCTTCCAGAACTTCGGTGCTATGGAGAACAAGGGTTTTGAATTTATGATAGCTGGATCACCCATTGTGACGAAAGATTTTACATGGGACGTGAACTTTAATATCGCACAAAACAGAAATAACATCAAACGTCTGGCACAGCCCATCCCGGTTTATAACCGCGACATCATTCGTATGGAGGAAGGTATTCCGATGTACTCTTTTTGGATGCATGAGCAGCTTGGGGTGAATCCAGAAACAGGCGATCCTATTTGGAGAACGATGGAAGAAGGAAGAGATTTCGATCCGAACGTAGATCGTTTCATAGTAGGAAACGCGTGGCCGGACTTCTTTGGTGGAATTACCAATACCTTCCGCTATAAGAATTTCGATGCGGTGATTTTCTTCCAGTATTCTTATGGTAATGATCAGTTATTCTGGAACCGTTTCTTCCAGGAGCATGGCGGCACGCGTAACACGAACTTCCTGGCCAGCCAGCTAGACAGATGGCAGCAGCCGGGTGACATTACGATGGTGCCTAGAATGACGAACGCGAATTATGCGGCGAATTTAAGACCATCGCGTTTTGTGGAAGACGGGTCTTACCTGCGCTTAAAAAATATCTCGATCGGTTACACCTTACCGGGTAGCGTAGCCTCGAAATTAGGCATGAGCTCGGCACGCGTCTATGTGAGTGGTCAAAACGTCTTGACGTGGACGAATTACAGTGGAATGGACCCAGAAGTAAACTCTACCGCTTCTACTGCGACCACGCAGGGGGTTGACTTCTTTGGAATGCCTCAGCCGCGCGTCTTCATGGCCGGATTTAACATTACCTTTTAAACCTGACTTCTATGAAATTTAAGTATATATTAAGCGCAGTAGCAGTAGGGGGCATGCTCTATTTAAGCTCCTGCGATGTGCTGAACCAAGATCCGGAGTTGGAAATCTCCGATGAGTCTGCTTTTACGAATGAAAATAGTGCGAATGCGGCGCTCGCGGGGCTCTACCATCAGCTACAGGCAGGTGCCTATTATGGCCGAAATTTCCAGATCATCGCGGACGTGTCTGCCGATATTTCACAGAGTGTGGGCACTTGGGATTTCTATCGCGAAATGGACACCTATCAGCTGGATGCCTCTAACTTAGAGCTCACCAACTTCTACACGGCGGCTTACCGAGCCGTGAATCAAGCCAATAATATCATTGCGGAGGTTCCTAATATTGAAATGGCCGCTTCGCGTCGTGATAATATCATCGGTCAGGCGCATTTAGTGCGTGCACTAGCTTTCTTTGATCTAAATCGTGTATTCGGTGGAGTGCCAGGTGTTATCGGGGAACTTAGTGTCGTACTCCCCTTGACGCCTTCGCGTGGTGTAGGTGAAGGACTGTTTCCTTCCCGTCCCTCCTTGATGGATGGGTATAATCAAGTAAAAGCTGACTTAGAACTTGCGCTGCAGTTACTTCCTGAGGAGCAAAGTAGTAATTCATTTACACGCTCACGAGCGGTAAAGGCGACAGCTCGAGCACTACTGGCTCGCCTTAACTTGTATATGGGGAATTTCGCACAGGCAGCGAGCTTCGCTAGCGATGTGATTTCCGACGGAAAGTACAGCCTAGTGCCTAACTATCTGAATATTTTCTCTACTGACTTCAGCACTGAGTCTATTTTTGAACTGGATTTTATCGCTGCAGATCAGAGTGGACTGCGCTTTTGGTACTTTCCTGGAGCACAGGGTGGCCGTGGTGAGTTAGCGGTCAACAATGACTTCTTAGCCGCTATAAAAGCAGACCCGAATGACATTAGAGGAACCATGTTCGGCTTCGACCCCATTCAAAATGTAAGCTTCCCCACCAAGTATCAGAAACCAGGAAACATCGATAATGCTCACCTGATTCGAATCGCAGAAATGTACCTAATCCGAGCAGAAGCATTAGCCCGAACAGGCAGTGTAAGTGCCGCGGTAGAAGACATCAATCGAATACGAAATCGTGCAGGGGTAGCTAATTACAGCGGGGCCATGACTTCCGATGCGGTGTTGTTAGAGATCGAGAAACAAAGACGCTTCGAGTTGGCTTTCGAAGGACATACTTTCTTCGACCTCGTACGTACTAATCGCGCGCTGACAGTGCTCGCTGCTGTAAATCGTGTCAACTCTTCCGCTCCGGTGCGTTTGGATCAACCTTGGAAGCAAATTCTGCCCATTCCGCGTGATGAGCTGCTCTCCAATCCAAATATGGTTCAAAATCCAAATTATGGTAATTAATTTGTAAATTCGTAAAACGAATAGGATCACTCACTGCCCTACGTGTCCCAGCACAATGAAGGCGAAGCAAGGAAGCCCTTCCTCCGATAGCATGTCGGAGCGAAGGGCTTTCGTTTTACTATCGGTAGGCTGCATATCTATTGCTTTATATCTAATCATGTCTCATGCACGAGGTATAGCGAGATTAATAGCGGGTGGGCATGTCTTTTATGTCGAGGAACTCTCTTCTATGTGGCTAGGGCCTTGCGCCTAAGGCGCAAAAAAAAGTGCCGTTTACGTAACGACACTTTTCTGATCTATATGCTAGAATTTAGTACTACTATCTCCTACTCTTATGAGCCACACATCTCGCAATCATCCGGATTATCTAAGGAACACGCAATGGCTTCCTGTTTTTGAGCGAGAAGCTCCTCATCTTCCTTCAGCGAGGTCTTGTCTACTGTGAATTGGATGGCACTGGTCGCTGCTTGTGAACGTAAATAATACATTCCCGTTTTTAAGCCGCTCTTCCAGGCATAGAAGTGCATGGAAGTAAGTTTTCCAAAGTTAGGGTCTTGTAAAAAGAGGTTCATACTCTGAGACTGGCAGATATAGGCTCCGCGATCAGCCGCCATATCGATGATGACCTTTTGGGAAATTTCCCAAACCGTCTTGTATAGGTCCTTGATATTCTGTGGAATACTCGAGATATTTTGAACAGAACCATTGGCTGCGATCAATTTATTTTTCATCGTATCGTTCCACAGGTTTAGTCGAATCAAGTCCTTTAGCAAGTGCTTGTTTACGACAATAAATTCCCCGGAAAGTGTCCTGCGTGTATAAATATTCGATGTGTATGGTTCAAAGCACTCGTTGTTTCCTAAGATCTGTGAAGTGGATGCTGTAGGCATAGGAGCTACTAAGAGGCTGTTACGTACACCAAATTTTAGCACCCGCTCGCGAAGATCGTCCCAGTTCCAGCGACCTGATTTTGGGGTTTTACCCCACAGATCAAACTGAAATTTACCTTCTGAAACGGGAGAGCCCTCGTAGGTCTCATAGGTTCCTTCTACCTTAGCTAGCTCCATAGAAGCTTCCATAGCTCCGTAGTAAATCGTTTCGAAGATATCTTCATTTAGCCCGCGCGCTTCCTCAGAATCAAAAGGCATGCGAAGCAACATAAAGGTATCTGCTAAGCCCTGTACGCCTAATCCGATGGGACGATGACGGAAGTTAGAACGCTTTGCCTCTTCGATTGGGTAATAATTGACATCGATAACCTTATTAAGATTACGCGTGATCACTTTCGTGATTTCATATAGCTTCTGATGATCGAAGAACTTCTTACCGTCTGGTGTGCTACGCACAAATTTCGGGAGTGCGATGGAGGCCAAATTACATACTGCTACTTCATCTGGAGCCGTATACTCCATGATTTCCGTACAGAGGTTAGACGATTTGATCGTGCCGAGATTTTTTTGATTGGATTTTTTGTTGGCAGCGTCCTTATACAGCATATAAGGAGTTCCTGTTTCGATCTGGGATTCTAAGATTTCAAACCACAGATCTTGTGCTTTCACTTTTTCGCGCGCACGACCTTCTCTTTCATATTTTTCATAGAGACGCTCGAACTCATCGCCATAACAGTCGGATAGTCCTGGACACTCATTTGGGCAAAAGAGTGACCATTCTTCATTGGCTTCTACGCGCTTCATAAATAAATCTGGGATCCACATGGCATAGAAGAGGTCGCGTGCACGCATTTCTTCTTTTCCGTGGTTTTTTTTCAGATCCAGAAAATCTTTCACATCTGCATGCCAGGGTTCGAGGTAAATTGCGAAGCTCCCTTTGCGTTTACCGCCCCCCTGATCCACATAGCGTGCGGTCATATCGAAATTTCTGAGCATAGGGACGATACCATTAGAAACGCCATTTGTCCCACGTATGTAGGAGCCTTTCGCTCGCACGTTATGAATGGAGAGTCCGATTCCGCCTGCTGATTGAGAGATTTTCGCGCAGTTTTTTAGTGTATCATAGATGCCATCGATACTGTCTTCTTTCATGGCCAAAAGAAAACAGCTTGATAGCTGCGGCTTCGGAGTGCCTGCATTAAAAAGAGTAGGAGTAGCATGCGTAAACCAGCGCTCAGAGAGCAAGTTGTACGTCTCGATGACTGCATCTAAATTTTCTTTATGAATGCCCACAGCCACACGCATGAGCATGTGCTGGGGACGCTCTACTACCTTTCCATCTAATTTAATAAGGTAACTGCGTTCTAAGGTTTTGAAGCCGAAGTAATCATAGCCGAAATCTCTGTCGTAATCGATGGCTTCATCTAGTTTAGCCGCATTTGTTTTGATCACCCCGTATACATCAGGTGCTATAAGTGCAGCATTTTGTCCTGTCACTGGATTAATATACGTATACAGGCGCTTCATCGTGTTAGAGAAGCTACTACTAGTAGTCTTGTGTAAGTTGGATATCGCGATGCGTGCCGCTAACGTCGCATATTCTGGGTGCTTGACGGTGAGGGAAGCACAAATTTCTGCTGCCAAATTATCCAGCTCTGTGGTGGTTACCCCGTCATAAAGGCCATCGATGACCTTTTTAGCCACTTCTATCGGCTGGATATAACGCCTATCTAAACCGGCACAGAGATTTTCTATACGGGCGGTTATCTTATCGAAGCGGACGGACTCTCGGCGCCCATCTCTTTTTACTACTAGCATATAAAGTTTTGTTGTTTTTGGGTGATTAAAAATCTTCTCCTATTGCGAATTTAGGCTTGTCTGAATTGTCTTCTTTCTTCATTACACCCGCCTTTTGATAATCCCCAACACGCTTCTCGAAGAAGTTCGTTTTGCCCGGTAGGGAGATCATATCCATAAAGTCAAAAGGATTCGAAGAACCCCAAACACGCTCATTACCCAATTCAAGTAAGAGACGATCTGCTACAAATTCGATGTATTGACACATTAGGTCAGCATTCATACCGATTAGCCGCACCGGTAAGGCATCCGTAACGAACTCTTTCTCTATCTCTACTGCGTCCATGATGATTTTCTTTACCGTCTCTTTCGGCAGTCTGTTCACGACGTGTTTTGTATACAAATGACAAGCGAAGTCGCAGTGCAATCCTTCATCGCGCGAGATAAGCTCGTTCGAGAATGTCAGACCAGGCATTAAACCTCTTTTTTTCAACCAAAAAAGAGAACAGAATGACCCTGAAAAGAAGATGCCTTCTACCGCTGCGAAGGCGATAAGTCGCTCCTGAAAACTTCCATTATCGATCCAGCGAAGTGCCCACTCTGCTTTTTTCTGTACACATGGAATCGTTTCTATAGCATTTAATAAATAGTCTCGTTCCTGTGCGTTCTTGATGTAGGTATCGATCAGTAAACTGTACGTTTCTGAGTGAATATTTTCCATCGCGATCTGAAAGCCATAAAAGAACTTAGCCTCCGTATACTGAACCTCTGACACGAAGTGCTCCGCGAGATTTTCATTTACGATGCCATCGCTGGCCGCAAAGAAGGCTAGGATGTGCGAAATGAAGTGACGCTCGCCGTCTGTTAGGTTTTTCCAGTCATTTAAATCTTGACTCAGGTCGATCTCTTCCGCTGTCCAAAAACTCGCCTCTGCCTTTTTATAGAATTGCCAGATGTCGTTATGCTGAATAGGAAAAAGAACGAATCGATTTCCATTGTCCTGAAGTATTGGCTCTTGATTTTGCATGTCTTTTGTACCCTTTTTGATTTTTTTAACCGTTCTTACACATTCCAACAGGTCCCTAAAAGGATTGTTTCAGACAAATATTAACGAAATTTGGGTGAATACCAAGTCCGAAAGAAGCAGGAATTAGCTAGAATTGAACCTAGGGTTAAAAATTATAAAATGCTTATTATGTGATAAATAAAATACTTAATGTTAACTAATGCTTTTAACAATGGCGCCGGAAATAAACATGCGAAAAAAAGTAAAATTTTTCCTTTGTAAAAAAGCGTGGAAAAACAGGTTATTTTTTGACCAAGGGTCAAAAATATGTCTAGTTTCCTTTTTTTTCGTAAAGTGTTCAGGCTATGCCGCTCAAGTGGGAGTGGATTATTTTCTACCTACTTTTCTGCTTTCCAGAAAAATTTCCTATCTTTGCAAACTATTTGGTATAAATCATAAGCACGTAATTATGTACGCAATTGTTAACATCGCTGGGAAGCAGTTCAAGGTAACGAAAGATCAGTATGTTTACGCCCCTAAATTGGCAGTAGACACTGGCGCTTCAGTGGAATTCGATGAGGTACTATTGGCTGAGGACAATGGATCGATCTCATTAGGTGCTCCTACTATCGCAGGAGCAAAGGTGACGGGTAAAGTATTAGATCACGTCCGCGGAGACAAAGTTATCGTCTTCAAGAAGAAGAGAAGAAAAGGGTATAAGAAGAAAAACGGTCACAGACAGGATTATACCAAAGTTTTAATTGAAAACATTTCACTTTAAGGGTTTCGGCTCATAAACGTAAAACATTATGGCTCACAAGAAAGGTGTCGGTAGTTCCAAAAACGGAAGAGAGTCACATTCCAAAAGACTGGGTGTGAAGAAATTTGGCGGCGAGGCAGTCATCGCTGGTAATATCATCGTAAGACAGCGTGGTACGAAGCATCACGCAGGTGAAAATGTAGGTGTAGGGAAAGACCATACCCTTTTTGCCCTCGCTGACGGTAAGGTGACCTTCAAAAAGAAATTTGATGGCAAGTCTTACGTGAGTGTACTTCCTGTAGAAGCATAAGCATTTCTCAGGCACGAAACAGGTCGGTAGTCGCTTATAAGCGATTACCGATTTTTTTTGTCCATTTTTTTAGCGCTTGCAGGTCGGAGTAGATCCCTTCTTTAGGCTATTTGACCACTGATATAAGAGAGAACCCATTCCTATCGGATTTTTTATAGCTTACTGGCTAAATTTAAGTCTTATGAAGCTAATGATACGTTATGTAGTACCGCTTTTTTGCTTGCTCTTTACTAGCGCACTATCCGTGCAGGCGCAAGAAAAAAAGGTGCTTTCCTTAGAAAATTATCCCGAGTGGTCGCGCGTCATGGCGCCCACCCTCTCCGAGGATGGGTCTTTATTTGCGTATAGTTTGCGCCCAAATGGCGCGGACGACACCTTGCACATCCGTCAAGTGAACGGCGAGCGCATCAAGACCATTCCTAATGGCCTAAATGCGGCATTTAGTGCAAACGCGAATTTCATCGCTTATTTCACGAAACCGGATCAAAAAAAGACGAAAGAATTGCGCCGTGCGCGAAAACCGGTGCTCCAAAAGGCCTTTCTCGCCACCGCTGATGGTGAAACGCGCTTTGAAGTGGATGCAGCAGTCTCCATGGCTTTCTCCCCTGATGAGCGCTTCTGGATGGTGAAGCGCGCTAAAGACGATAGTGACAAGACTTCGCATAAGGGCAGTGACCTAGTCGTCTACGACATCGCCGCAGGGACGGCCACCGTCATCGGAAACGTGACCGAATATGCATTAAATAAAAAAGGCACGCACCTGGCTTACCTCGTAGATGCTCGCGATGGGCTCGGAAATGGGGCTTACCTCTTGCGCCTCAGCGATGCGCAAACACGTACCCTGGACGCTTCCAAAGAGGAGTATCTGCAGCTTACCTGGAACGATGAAGGTACTAAACGCTCTGAATGGGCGAAAAAGGGTGATCGCCTGGCTTTCCTAAAAGGGGAGAAGGTGGATTCGCTTACGCAAACGCCCCGAACGCTTCATGTCGTCAGTGGCGTCGGCAGTGGCAGCACCCAGCTCCGCAGCCTGAACACCTCGGCCACAGGGTTTCCGGAAGGCCATGTGATCAGCGATAAAGCCTCCATTCGTTTTATGGCAGATGGAAAAACCGTTTGGCTCGGCATTAAAGAGCAGGAGCCGGTGCTTAAAGGCGATAAAGATACCATCCCTAACGTAGATGTATGGCACTGGAAGGACGACTATATCCAGTCTGTTCAGATCGTACGTGCGAATCGCAACAGAAACAAGACGTATACAGCTATTTTTGACGCTGACAAGGGCAGCTTTGCGCGCTTAGCGCAAACGGATATGGACGTGGTGCTCCCTTCCCGACATGCCAAGTATTTTGTGGGAAGAAACGACCAGCCTTACATCAGCGATGTCAACTGGGGCATTTCTCCTGCGGACCTTTACCGGGTGGATGCGGAGACAGGCGAGGCCAAGCTTTTTGAATCCCTGGTGACACGTGCCCTTCAGGGATCTCCAGATGGGAGGTATTACCTGTATCAAAAGGACTCAGCTATCATGCTGTACGACTTAGAGACGGACAAGAAGGTGAACCTGACAGCGAACACGCAGGTGAATTTTATGGATATGGAACATCCGTATCCACACGAAAACCCACCCTTTGGCGTAGCCGGCTGGACGAAGGACAGGCGTTCGGTTATCCTGAATCATAAATATGACTTGTACCTGGTGTCCCTCGACGGAAAGTCGGTTCAAAACATCACCCAAATCGGAGATCGAGATGAAATCCGCTTCCGACTGCTCGACTTAGACCCAGAAGAGGATTATGTGGACCTGAAAAAGGGTGCCTACCTCACCGCGTACGGAGAGTGGACCAAGCGAGCAGGCTTTTACCGCCTCACCGATAAGGGAGCCATGACCCCACTCTTAATGGACGATGCGCTATTTGGACGCCCGATGAAGGCTGCGCGTGCCGATGTGCTCGTGCTGACACGCCAAACCTTCGAGCAGGCTCCGGACTATCATCTGACCGACATGCAGTTTAGCAATTTGCGCCAGCTGACGCATTCGAACCCGCAGCAAGAGCAGTACGCCTGGGGCTCACGTACATTAGTGGACTTCGAAAATAAGCGTGGCGACAAGCTTCAGGGTACACTCACGCTGCCAGCTAACTACGAGGAAGGCAAGCAGTATCCAACCATTATCTACTTCTATGAAAAAATGTCCGACAGGCATCACCAGTACTCCATGCCGGTCTACGATGATCGCCCGCACATGTCTTATTATGCAAGTAATGGCTACATGGTGTTTATGCCGGATCAAGTGTTCGAAGAAGGGCGGCCGGGAACAAGTGCTTTGGATAATATAACGAGCGCTGCACAGAAGCTAATCGATCTGGGCTATGCGGATCCAGAGAAGATCGGCCTGCAGGGCCACAGCTGGAGTGGATACCAGACCTCCTTTATTTTAACGCAAACGGACATGTTCCGCTGCATCGTGACAGGTGCGCCGCCGACGAATTTAGAGAGTTTTTACAACAACCTCTACGCGAGTACGGGCACGGTACATCATGGCATCATGGAAATCGGTCAGGTACGTATGGGCTATGGTGTAACTCCGTGGACCCATCGGGAGGCCTATATGCGCGAAAATCCGATGGCGCATATTCCAAATATTAAAACGCCTTTTTTGATTCTTCATGGCACGAAGGATGGGGCTGTGGACTGGGCGCAGGGCTTAGAGCTCTATAATGCAGCACGCCGTATGGAGAAGGAAGTGATCTTCCTCAGCTACCCGAATGAGGGCCATCACCTGACGAATGAAGCGAATCAGAAAGACTTCTTGACACGTATGAAGGAGTATTTCGACTATTATTTAATGGAGAAAGAAGCCCCTCAGTGGATGGAAAGCGGTATCCCACACCTGGAAAAGGTGTACGATAAGGTTCAGTAAAGAAATCGCACAAGTAAATCCTTAAAAAAGACCAGCCCCAACCCGGGCTGGTTTTTTCATAACGTTTTTTTACCAATGGTCATTTTTATGCTGCTTATACGCGCTCATTCTAGTAAATTCCAAACAAATAATAACCCTAAAGCTATGAAGAGAATATTATCCCTGTTGGTACTGCTGGGTGTTCTGTTTTATTTTGATCAAAACAGCTACGCGCAGACGTTCGACGAAAAAGTTTATGATGCCGTGCAGTGGCGGAATGTAGGCCCCCACAGAGGGGGTAGGTCAGCAGCAGTAGCCGGCGTGGCCAGTGAGCGCAATACCTTCTATTTCGGTGCGACTGGTGGCGGAGTGTGGAAAACACTCGATGGTGGAAACACGTGGAAAAATATATCCGATGGGTTTTTTGGAGGTAGTATCGGTGCTGTCACGGTAGCGGAATCCGACCCGAACATTATTTATGTGGGGGGTGGAGAGAAAACGGTACGTGGAAATGTGTCCTATGGTTATGGCATGTTTAAAAGTACGGATGCCGGTAAAACCTGGGAGCCAAAAGGTCTGGCCGATAGCCGATTTATTTCTCGTGTTCGTGTTCATCCTACGAATCCCGATATCGTTTATGCCGCCGTTATGGGCGATTTATTTAAGCCTACCCAAGAGCGAGGCGTATATAAGTCCATCGATGGGGGGAATAATTGGGAGCGTGTCCTTTTTGTCGATGAGAAATCGGGCGCCGTAGACCTTATTTTAGACCCGAAAAATCCAGAGGTAATGTATGCGACCTCTTGGCAGGTACAGCGTACGCCTTACAGCTTAGAAAGCGGTGGGCCGGGAAGTAAAATGTTCAAGAGTACGGATGGCGGAAAAAACTGGACAGAGATTTCCAGAAACCCAGGTTTGCCAAAAGGGCTTTTAGGAATTATGGGGATTACCGTTTCCCCTGTTAACTCAAACAGATTATATGCGATAATCGAAAATTTAGATGGAGGGGTTTTCGTTTCCAGCGATGCGGGGGCCACTTGGGAGAAAACTAACGACGACCGTAACCTCAGACAGCGCGCTTGGTACTATACGCGGATTTATGCCGATACGCAAGACGAGAATACCGTGTATGTCATGAACGTTAGCTACCATAAGTCTACAGACGGTGGCAAAACCTTTAAAGGCGCCAATGCACCACATGGGGATCACCATGACTTGTGGATCGACCCCGTAGACCCGCAGCGTATGATCATCGCCGATGATGGCGGTGCGCAAGTAACCTTCGATGGTGGTACCTCTTGGTCTACTTATATGAACCAGCCGACGGCACAGTTTTACCGCGTAACCACAGATGACCATTTCCCTTACCGCATCTACGGTGCACAGCAGGATAATTCTACCATGCGTATCAGCCACCGTAACGACGGATTCGGCATTACCGAAGACGACTGGGAGGTCAGTGCCGGAAGTGAAAGCGGTTGGTTAGCTATAGACCCTACGAATAACGACATCGTCTACGGAGGAAATTACGGCGGGCTACTTCAGATGAAAAATCATGCTACAGGCGCGAGACGTAATGTGAACGTCTATCCAGACAACCCGATGGGGCATGGTGCGGAAGATATGAAGTACCGCTTCCAGTGGAATTTCCCGATCTTCTTCTCACATCATGACCCGAAGGTGCTCTACACCACCTCCGACCGTTTCCACCGCTCCACGAATGGAGGACAGTCTTGGGAAACCTTTAGTCCTGATCTTACCCGTGATGCGAAAGACAAGCAAGGCCCTTCAGGAGGACCTATCACGAAAGACAATACCTCAGTGGAATACTATTCTACGATCTTTGCGGCAGCAGAGTCTCCTGTGCAGCGGGGTATCCTGTGGGCAGGATCAGATGATGGCCTGGTGCATGTGTCGCGAGATAATGGTGCGAACTGGACGAATGTTACGCCTCCAGATCTTCCGGAGTGGATTCAGATTAACAGCATGGAGGCCTCTCCTTTCGAGGCAGGCGGGCTTTATTTTGCCGCCACCTCGTACAAAAATGGTGACTTCGCACCCTATCTCTACAAGACATCTGACTATGGTGCTACCTGGACGAAAATCGTTTCTGGCATCGCCGAAGATCACTTTACACGCGTGGTGCGCGCCGATCCGGCTAAAAAAGGCTACCTCTATGCCGGAACGGAAACAGGCATGTACATCTCTTTTAACGATGGCGCCAACTGGCAGTCCCTCCAGCTGAACCTTCCTATCGTGCCGATTACAGACCTTACGATTAAGGAAAATAACCTGATCGCCGCGACACAGGGAAGAAGCTTCTGGATCATCGATGACCTAACCGTCCTGCATCAGCTGGCACCCGACTTAGGAAATAAACCCTTCCATTTATTCCGTCCACAAGACTCTTACCGAATCGATGGAGTACGTCGCCCTTCCCCTACAGCAGGTACGAATCGCCCAGGAGGTGTGCTGGTCTATTACCACCTGAAGGAAATGCCGAAAAATGAAATGCGCATCGAATTCTTGAATGCACGTAACGAAGTGGTTCGTGCCTACTCGACGAAGGGAATCGATGGGGACACCTTGAAAGTGAAGGCAGGATCAAATGAGTTCAACTGGAACTTACGTGTTCCTGATGCGAAAGCCTTCGAAGGGATGATCATGTGGTCAGGACCTCTCACAGGACCGAAAGTGGTGCCAGGAGACTATAAGGTGCGTATGATCGTAGATGGCACTACGCAGGAGCAGCCGTTTAAAGTTCTAGCAGATCCACGCTATCCTTCCACGCAAGCAGACTTACAGGCTCAGTATGACTTCCTTTTGGCCGTCCGCAATAAGCTAACTGAAACCCATCAGACCATCACCTTGATCCGGGAATACCGAAGCTCACTGCAAGAGATGATCGCCTCTAAAAAGGTTCGTGCCCGTCAGGGAGAAGATATCATCAAAGCCCTTACTGGCATCGAAGAGACGCTTTACCAAACACAAAACCAAAGCCGCCAGGATCCACTTAACTTCCCTATCCGACTGAATAATAAGTTGGCCCACCTCAATGTTATCGTAGGCACGGGAGAGTGGAGACCTACCGACGGAGCTGAACAAGTTCGCCAAGACATCACCAAGCGCATCGACGCGGAGCTCACCAAGTTCCGGGACATCGAGACCAAGCAGTTGGCGAATCTCATGAATTTAGACGAGCTAAAGGCCGCCATCGACATGAAGTAAAAACCATTTTGAACATATGCTATTTTATCGGAAATCACTCGGGCGCTGTCCGGGTGATTTTTTTAGTATATCAGCGACCACTTCCACGGCTCGCTCCATCGCCCCATGCACGGTCTGATGGTGCCCATTCAGCTGCATGGCTTCGCCTGCAAAGTACACCCGTTCCCCCACTGGCGCCGCCGCCACGGCCCGCGCGTTTCCGATACCTACTGTGCTGTACGAATACGCCCCCAAAATATAGGGCGCCTTTCCCCAGTCTTTGACGTGCGCTTTTACAAAGTATTTAGAGGCCTTCCCATCAAACATCATATCCAGCTCCTCCAGCAGGGCCTGCGTAATCGACTCCTCCCTCCCTAATGCCGACAGCCGCTCCGCCTGCTCCCCGATCAAGTAGGCTAAAAGAACAGGAGGACCCGCCGGTTTCCCCGTACTATCGTCGATGTACGCCGCGCAAACAGGCCCTCCCACCAGATAGTAAGGGTAAAATTTTTCTTCAAAAGCTAAAAATACCTTCATCCCCGCCTCCATGCCGATCTTATGAAAAGCCGCCACTTTCTCCGCCGGCAGCGGTGGATCGAAACGGAGCTTCCCCGCTTTTAGCACCGCTATCGACACTGTCACGATAACCTTATCTGCCCGATAACTATTCCCCAGCGTATCCAGAACTTGCACCCCCTCCGCATCATAAACAATCTGCTCCACAGGGCTAGCATAGCGAATCGCCGCCTTCACCTCCTCTGAAATCTGCTGATCGATAAAATCAAAAAAGCTTGTGGCAAACTTGAAATCCCGACTGCCCGAACTCCAGCCTTTCTCTTCCTCCAGCATGGCTCCCACCGAAATACGATCTGCAGAGCCCCCTAAATCTGCTGCTAGGGCTGTAATGATGTGGGAATAGGAGGCAGGAAGCCCCTTTTTTGCCGCATAAGCGGCAAAGGACATGTCCGGAAGACGATTCCCTCTAAAGATATCTACCTGCTTCGGTAGCCGCCTCCGCAGCGCTCCCTCAAACCAATACGTGGGTTCTAAAGGGTCTTCCGTCAGCACCACCCCCTGCCGATGGGCACTGTCTCCCAAGGCACTCCGCTCTCCATGCAGCCACTGAGCACCTAAGTCCATAGGATAGGGCGCGAAATCGCGCAAAGGGGCCAGTCGACCCCCATACACGTCTGTGGCCTCTAAAATTTCGAAGGCAATGCCTGCACGGTGCAACATCTCCCCCGCAAAAAGCCCCGCTACGCCGGCGCCGATGATGATCACTTTTTCGATTTCACCCATAATTGTTGTGGTTTTCGGTCGCAGGTGCTGATGCCGACCGGTCTACGTTCTGCATAAAAAACAAACCTACCCTAATTACGTGTAATGTATACAGGAATATTCATCTTTAACCCTTTTTTATGAACTACACAGAGAATTATCGCGGAATCAAGGTTGATGTACAGGCTCCGCAAGTTGATGTACCCTCCGGTCTACAAGTACAAATCAGAAAGTCCATTGATAAGTTATTGAGATTTACACCCGTCATCAATTCGGTGGATATTTATTTGAATATTTCCGGTACAGGTAAAACAGCAGAGAGAATCTTAAGTATGCGCGTAGGTATCCCAGGTCCGGACGTGTTTTCAGAAGAAAAAGCGAAAGACCGCTGGAATACCATGCTACGAGCCGTGGTAGATAAAAATGTACGGCAATTGCAAAAGGGAAAATAAGCAGCTAGGTCGCCTTCATGCTCATTCGGGTAGCGAAAGACGAACGATCGTACGAGACACCGGATATGGATACCGGATTTAAATAAGGCTCAGGTCCTACAAGAGACTTATACGTTAACTTGGGGATGCTGAGCCTCCTCACCCAAAAAACTCGCCTAAAAAACGGCTGATCTGCGCCAAGAAGCCGGGAAGGGTGTAAGGCGCCAGCAGGCTGATCACCACCAAGCCCGTGAGCGCACCATATAGGTGCGCATCATGGTTGACGTAATCGTCCTCTTGACGGGCCTTGTAAACCGTATAGCCTAAAAATGCCGCTCCAAGCGCAAATCCCGGCAAGCAAAGCAAGCCAAATAGGCAAATTTTATCCAGCGGCATCAGTAAGATGCTGGCGAAAACCACGGCTGCGGTGGCGCCCGAAGCGCCTAAGGCATGATAATTCGGGTTCCAGCGATGCTTCACATAGGTTTTTAGACTAGAAAGGACCAGCGCAGCCAAGTAAAAGCCCAAAAAGGCTAAAGGTCCCCACACGGTTCCGAAGCGAAACAGGAAGAAGCGCTCCACGATGCCACCAAAAAAGAAAAAGGTAAACATATTAAAGAGCAAATGCATCCCATCCTTATGGATGAAGCCGCTCAATAGAAAACGGTCCCACTCCCCCCTCTCAGCGATCTTGTTTGGACTAAACATCCAGCGATTCAGCATTCCGGGGCGCTTTAGCGCCAAAAATGTCGCCAGACAGGTCGCCGCGATAAGGAGAAAGGTAACGCTTGTGGTCATTTTAATTTTCTCGGGTGATAAGGCCGCGGGTAAGCGTTTCTAAAGTGGCTTTGGCCTCAGGATGCGGGCAGTCGATTGCGGCCAGAGCCGCAAAACCCCGCTCGAAGTAGTCGTTCATCCTCTTTTCGGTAATCTCCCGGATGCCGAGCGCATCGTAAATCGCCGTCACCTCCTGTACTTTTTCCTCTGCCGAGAATGCTGCCGTGTGTAGAGCCACTTCTAAGCGATCTGCTATTTCGCCCTCGGCCAGTTCCAAGGCCTTGAGGAGCAAGAAGGTTTTTTTATTAGCAATGATATCGCCGCCGACCTGCTTGCCGAACTTCTCCTGGTCTGCATACACGTCCAGCAAGTCATCCATCAACTGAAAACCGATGCCCACATCGACGCCAAAAGCATACAGCTTAGCGACATCCTCTCGAGAAGCACCGCCTAAGGTAGCCCCCAGTTCCAGCGCGAAGCCTAAGAGTACGGCTGTCTTTAGGCGGATCATCTCGATGTACTGCTCTTCGCTCACAGTATCCATCTGCTCGAAATTCATGTCCAGCTGCTGTCCTTCGCATACCTCAGCTGCCGTT
The DNA here is from genome assembly GCF_054166705.1 of Nitritalea sp. Classification (NCBI taxonomy): domain Bacteria; kingdom Pseudomonadati; phylum Bacteroidota; class Cytophagia; order Cytophagales; family Cyclobacteriaceae; genus Nitritalea; species Nitritalea sp. Next base: position 26,711 of record NZ_JBSZCV010000008.1, on the reverse strand, counting down.
CGATTAAAACGTAGGAGCATCTCTTTCAGGTAGCGGCCATCCATTTCTAGCAGCATGTCGTATGCTTTTACCAGCATCACATCCCCGGATAAAATGGCTGTGTTGGCATCCCATTTCTCGTGAACGGTAGCCTTACCGCGGCGCAGGGGAGCCTTGTCCATGATGTCATCGTGCATCAGAGTGAAGTTATGAAACACCTCCACTGCCGCCGCAGGAGTGAGCACCTTCTCGATTTCGCTCGCAAAAAGCCGGTAGCCTAAAAGGGTCAGCACAGGACGAAGTCTTTTGCCCCCCAGGGCCAAAAGATACCGGATAGGCTCATAAAGCGATGTCGGTTCACCTCCGTACGGATACTGAACGATCTTTTCTTCTAATGCCTGCTGCAGGTCCTGGACGGAATCACGTGTTTTTAAGGTCATGTCAATCAAATTCTAAGTCTATCGTTCTACGGTTAATGTCGGTGGCAGTAACCCGCACCGTGACCGCATCGCCTAAGGTGTACATCTTTTTATTTTTACGCCCGATTAGACGCATGTTTTTCTCATCGAAATCGTAGAAATCATCGTTCATATCCGCCACACGGACCATACCCTCACACTTGGTTTCGGTCATTTCTACATAGACGCCCCATTCTGTGACTCCGGTAATGATGCCTGGGTAGGGACGGTCCTCTGCTAAACTCATGTATTCCACCTGCTTGTACTTGATGCTAGCACGCTCGGCATCGCTGGCACGCTTTTCACGTTCAGAAGAATGCGCACACTTGACCTCCCAAGGTTCCGCATCGGGGCTTTTGCCCCCGTCTAAATAATGCTGCAGCAGGCGATGCACCATCATGTCTGGATAACGCCGGATCGGAGAAGTGAAGTGGGTATAATGCGAAAAAGCCAGCCCAAAGTGCCCTTTCGGCTCTGTGGTGTACTTGGCTTTGGCCATAGAGCGGATGGCCAGCTGCTCGAGGACGTTTTGCTCCGGCTTGCCTTGAATCTCCTCCATTAAGGCGTTTAACTGTGCAGCAACTTGCGTTATATTGGCCAGCTTCAGGCTATGACCAAAACGCTTCGCAAAGGTCCCGAACGTCTCCAATCGATCCTCGTCCGGACGATCGTGTGTCCGGTAAACGAAGGTGTCCTTGCCATTGTTCTTGCTGTAGATAAAAGTAGCTACGGCCTTGTTGGCTAAAAGCATAAACTCTTCGATCATCTTATGGATATCTTTGCGCTCCTTCACCATCAGCCCTTGAGGGACACCTTTTTCATCTAGCTTGAACTTCACTTCCACCGTTTCGAAATTGATGGCACCCTGCTCGAATCTTTTAGCGCGTAGTGCCCGCGCGATGGCATTCAGGTGGGTGAGCTCCTCGAAGTAGTCTCCACTCGCCTGATCGATATTTTCCTGTGCCTCCTCATAGGCAAAACGCCGGTCGGAGTGAATCACCGTGCGCCCGATCCACTGCTTGTGCACCTTGCCGCTATCGTCGATTTCGAAGACGCAGCTGAAAGTCAACTTATCCTCATGTGGACGTAGGGAGCAAAGGCCATTACTCAGACGTTCGGGGAGCATCGGAATCGTCCGGTCCACCAAATACACTGAGGTGGCGCGCTCATAGGCTTCTCGCTCTAGGGCGGTCTTCGGTTGCACATAATGGGTTACGTCGGCGATGTGCACCCCCACCTCAAGCAGGCCATTCTCCAGTTTTCGGTAGGAAATGGCATCGTCGAAGTCCTTCGCATCCGCTGGGTCTATCGTAAAAGTGGTCACCCCGCGGAAATCTTTTCGCTGCGCAATTTCCTTTTCGGAGATCTGATCGGAAATCGCCTCCGCTTCCAAGTGTGGCTCCTCTGGATATTCAAAAGGCAGCCCAAACTCCGCGATGATACTGTGCATCTCCACCTCATGTTCGCCCGCCTTACCTAATACGCGCACCACGGATCCGATCGGATTCTTATCGTCTTCCTTCCAGTCATGCATCTTGACCACCACTTTCTGGTTGTGCAGAGCGCCGTGAAGTTGATCCTTAGGAATAAAGATGTCTTGGTGCATTTTGCGAAAGTCCGGCACCACAAAGGCGAAGCGCGGAGAAATCTCGATGCGTCCCACGAACTCCTCTCGTGCCCGGCTAAGTATCTCCAGCACGCGCCCCTCTAAGCGGCCCGAATGATTCCGCCCAGGAAATACCATGATCCGCACGCGGTCGCCGTCCAGAGCATGCTTGAGCAAACTTTCCTTAATGATAACATCTTCTTCCAAGCCCGAGCTGGCCTGTGGTATTACATAGGCAAAACGTGGATTTACATAATCCACCTCGCCTTCGAAAAATTGGGGCTCCTTCGTGGAGCTGTAGGCATTTCGTGCATCCTTACTGACATCGCCCTTTTGGAGGAGCTGCTGCAGCACCCGGTCGATACCACCCCGCACGACAGGGTCTTTGATGCTGAGTTTATTCGCTAGCTGCTTCGCATTAAAGGCTTTCCCATAATGCTGATCTAAAAAGTGTAAAATCTTGTCAGCCAGTTGTTTGGCGTCCAAGCCCTTTCCTGTCTTTTGTTTTTTATTTTTATTGTGTTTTCTTCCCATAAAAGCGTGTTTTACGCATGGCCTTTTTGTTCCATGCGGTGATCTGCCCCCACCGGGACGACTTTTTAGGAATGAAGTACTCCGTCTAAGCCCAAGGCAGGTATCGGTCGGATATTCTCATCCGCGATACTCCCTGCAGTGAAGACAAATTTTTTGTCAAAAATTTTATCTAAAATATAATAACTTACCCAATATTCATTAGATAAGGCGAAAAGCTCTGGCTGAATCGGCTCTATGCGAGCGAAAGAGGAAGGCCCGAGCTCTCCAATCATGTGCCGCAGCACACTGGTTTTTTTCTCCTCTCCATCGATAGTGCCATAACCCTTCGAAGTGATGAGCACCGTGTGAAGCTCGATCAAGTTATGGTTTATGATATATACGGCCCACTGGCTTTCTCCAGCTACCTCTTCTTTGGCGATAGCTAATTTTACTCCTGCTACAGGCTCGAAATCAATGTCCTTTTTCATGTTCTTGTATAGTCATCTCAAATAACGCTGCCAGATGCCCCAGAAGACGCACCTTCACCGCTTCCATATCCAGTACTGCACCCAGCTCCTGTTCCATAGAGGTGACAGCCTTATCCCGAATGCCACAGGGGACGATATAATCGAAGTACTCCAAATGAGCATTTACGTTTAGAGCCAAGCCATGCATGGTCACCCAGCGGCTAGATTTTACCCCCATAGCACATATTTTCCGCGGATTTACCTGCTCCACATGGTCTAGCCAAACCCCCGTAAGTCCTTCTATGCGGCCAGCACTGAGCCCGTAATCCGCTAGCGTCAGAATTACCGCTTCCTCTAATAAACGAAGGTACTTGTGGATATCCGTAAAGAAATTTTCCAAGTCTAAAATCGGATAGGCCACCAGTTGCCCGGGCCCATGGTAAGTAATGTCACCCCCTCGATTAATCTTATAAAAACGGGCATGAATAGCCTCCAGGCGCTCATCACTCAGCAAAAGGTGCTCCGGAGCACCCGATTTACCTAGTGTGTACACATGAGGATGTTCTACGAACAAAAGGTGATTTTCGGTCGGCAGCTGCTCAGCCTCTGGTAAGCGACGATTTTCGATTTTCTGGCTGACGATCGCCTGAAAGCGCCTCTCCTGCTCGTCCCACACCTCTTTATAGTCGCGGAGACCCAGGTCCTCGAAATAAACGTTTCTGTTTAGGTGGATATTCAAATGTGTCTATTTTTTTTTGTACCTTAGCTGAAAGGAGTGCGGCTTTTGGTTAGTCGATTCGGTAGTTTTTTCTTTTTGCGCTTCGCGCAAAGTGCACGCTCCTAGAAACTTTTTCAAAAATACTTAAAATTTTTCAGCATGGACATGCGGACGATCGGTTTTCAAGCAGAAAACTTGGCCAGAGAATGGTTGGAAGCACGGGGGTATCATTTCGTGCAGGCGAATTATCGCTACCAACATGCCGAGGTGGATTTGATTATGACCCACAGTAAAACAATGGTTTTTTTCGAAATTAAGTTCCGGACCAATCTCAGCTATGGCTACCCGGAGACTTTTGTGTACCGTAGTAAACAGCGTCTAATTATTCGTGCGGCGGATTATTTTGTGCACCGTGTAGACTGGAAACATGGAATTCGTTTTGATATCATCGCGATCGAGCAGCTAGCCGGCAGGCCACCGCTCATCACGCATTTTCAGGATGCTTTTTATTAGGCGCAAATGACAGGCCTTTTTGGATAGGACGGACAGAATGCTAAAACGCGGACTCTGCTCTCTTCATTGCTGGATGAAGCTGCTTCTTTTACCGGAAACGCTGGCGGAAGTCTTCTCGAACTTCTGAGATACTCGTGTACACTGCTAGGATTTTGCTGCTGGCTCCTTCTTGTAAATGGGCACGAAAGGGACCGTCTTTGACGATTAGCCGGAACTGTGAGGGCAGCAGGATATCTGCTTTGGCTAAAGCCTGACTGAGCCACTTCACCGCTACGGCATCCCCGGATATACCTTCAGAGGCCGTGAAGGCCTGAAAACGCATGCTGCCCTGCAAGCGATCAAAATACAAGGGACTACCCTCGAAAAGGGAGGCTAGAGCGCCAGTGAGGATCAGGTCCTCGGGGCTGCCACTCAGCAGGGGCGACCCGCAGCGCATCAGCCAAAAGACATCCGCTGTTTCGATAGCGATGTCCAGGTCGTGCGTCACGACTAAAATGGCTTTTTGATGGCTGTGCGCCACCTCCCGCAGGAGCTGCATGATCAAGTAGCGGTTAGGGAGGTCCAGATGTGCCGTGGGCTCATCTAAGATCAGCAGCTCGGTCTCTTGCGCTAGCGCCCGTGCGATGAAGACCTTCTGTCGCTGTCCATCACTCAGCTCCTGCACCAGGCGGCCACGAAGGTAAGCGACACCTGTGTCCGCGAGTGCCTTGTCGATGGCCTCCAAATCCACGGAGCGTAGGCGCCCGGTCCATCCGGTATGCGGAATGCGGCCCAGTGCGACGAGCTCCTCCACCTTTAAGTTCGCCGCAGCATGGCGCCCCGTAAGGACGACAGCGAGCTGCCGCGATAGTCGCTCGATCGGCACCTGACGCACATCTTGTCCCTGGAGGAGCACCTGTCCCTGAAGGGGCGGCACTTCTCCTAAAAAGGTTTGGATTAAGGTGGATTTACCGACACCATTCGCCCCTAACAAGCAGGTGAGCTGTCCTTTTTTGAGGTCTAAGTTGATCTGCTCGGCTAGGGGAGGGGCCAGTGATTTCGTGTAGCCGATACTCAGGTCACGGCTACTCAGTACGGTGGTGAGGTCTTCGGTGCTGACGCTGTGTCGGCTCATAGGCTTTTACTGAAATTTCGTTTTAAGATCAGGGCGATCACGATGGGCGCGCCGAAAAGGCTGGTGATGGCATTCAGCGGGAGTGTCGTAGCAGCGCCAGGTACTTGGCTGATGCTGTCGCAAAGCAGCAGCAGGCAGGCACCCACTAGGGCGGTACCTGGAAAGAGGATGCGATGCTGGGCGGTTCGGAAGAGCAGGCGCGCGATGTGTGGGACTGCAATGCCTATAAAGGCAATCGGTCCACAAAAAGCGGTGGTGGCGCCAGCGAGTAATCCCGTGCTCACCAGCATGCTACGGCGTAAACGACGGGTGCTGATGCCCATACTTTTGGCGTAAGCCTCCCCTAAAAGCATGGCGTCAAAGGCTTTAAACTGGAAGACTAGCGGAAGTATTCCCAGCAGGCAGACTAGTGCGAAGAGCAGTACATCGGCCATCGGTAGGCTTCCTAAGCTCCCCATGGACCAGACGGTGTACCGCTTCAGCTGTTCGGCATCACTGAAATAAGCCAATAAGGAAACGATAGATCCTGTCAGACTACCCACCATCAAGCCTACGATTAGCAGCGTCATGCTATCACGCACGCGCCAGGCTGTAAAACTGATCGCTAGCAGCACGAGGGCAGCACCTAGGGAGGCAGCCAGCGTGATGCCATAGCTTCCCCAGGTGGCAGCGATAGGCAGCTGAAGTGCCGATCCGCTCAGCAGTAAAACAGCCACTCCAAGTCCCGCGCCAGAGCTGATGCCGAGTACATAGGGTCCTGCTAATGGATTTTTAAAGAAGGTTTGCATCTGCAGGCCACTGAGACTGAGTGCGATTCCCGCCAGGATCGCCGTTAGGGCTTTTGGAAGCCGGTAAGCGAAGAAGATGAGCTCATGGCTTTCTCGTAGGAAGGGCTCACCAAAAATGCGACGCAAAAGCTCCTGTGGAGGAATCGACACCGAGCCGATGCTCAAGGAGAGCAGCAGAAGGCCGCATAAGGCCAAAGAGAGCAAGAGAAAGAGCCAGGTGCTGCGCATATTACTTTTCAGGTAAGGGGAGGTAAAAATGCATCTGCTCCTCAGGTAGCGCTTCCGCTCCGAAGATGCGGATCAAATCTTCTAAGATGAGATCGGGTCGAAGATACGCGATTTCAAAGTAGGGAAGCCCACCCCTCGCTGATTTTTTTAGCCCATAACTGAACACCTGCTGTGTTTTAAAGGGGGCGAAAAAGGTATATCGCTGATCACTGGCCGCCAAAGCCGCTAAAGAGGGCACATCCGATGGTCCCAGCCACACATCGGCCTCTAAAGCCCGGTCCAGCACCTGCTCGAAGCTCAGAGTTTGGCTGCCAACTCCTTTTACGTCTTCAAAAATGTAGCTGCCTCCAGCGTCGCGGATCAACTGGGTATTCCAAGAGTCTACACTGGGCACATACCAAATGTCCTGATAGAGAATGCCCGTCATGACGCGAACAGGTTTTATTCGCCTTTGCGATAGCGCCTCCGCCCGCTCCCGTAGGGCTTCATAGCGGGAAGAGATGTCAGCAAAGACCTCCACCGCCTCTTCATAGTGGCCTACTACGGCGGCGATGACCTTGCTCCACTCCGCACGGCCTAATGGATGCGGTTCGATAAAGTCGCCTATCGGCAACACATAGATGCCGGCTTCCTCCAAGAGTCTGGCGCTACGGTCTTCCGCTCCCAAATGGCTGTTTAGTACAATGTCGGGCTGAAGGTCGAGCACAGCCTCCACATTAAGCCCTGCATTTTTTCCCAACTCCTGCACCTTTCCTGCGGCGATCCGCTCGCGTACGGCAGGGGAACTGATCAGGTCCGTATTCGGAAAGGCAAGTAAGCTTTCTAAGGCTCCTACTGCTTCCAAAGGAGGAAGATGGGAGGTGGCAGTGGCAATAAGCCGCTCGGCCGGGGGTATCCAGCGATAGGTGATTTCGCGCAGCGCCGCTTGGGTTCTGGCATCCGGTGCGTCCTCTCCGATCAGTAGGTAAGCAGGCTTTTCTTGTCCCGGATACCCTTGCAGAATTTCGATTAGGTGGTAGCTGTTTATTTGATATAGTTTAAAGCCTGTTGCGTAAGCAAGTGGCAGGGGCTCCCAAAGTCCATCTTTTTCGCTTTCTTTTGGGCTACAGCCCAAAGTCAGGATCAGCCAAAGCAGGCAGAAAATCGAGATAAGCTGGGTGTGGAGGATAGAGGTTTTTACTCGCTTCACAGGTAAATAGGCGTTTAATGAAGGGATTCAGATACTTATTGACACGCTTTTCTCGAAAAGGAAAGCGGCAGAAAGAGGGAGCGTGTAAGATCTTCTTTACGCAGTCTCATGTATACAAAGTAAAGCAAGAGATTTTTTTACCTTGATTTTTTTCATGATTTTTTTTCTCATTTCATAAGATGTAAAATTCATATAGTTTTTAGTAGTGGTAGTGGATTCTTAACATTTCCTTTGTATGTTTGTAGCGGTTTTTAGGTTTTAGCTGTTCCACTCATGAGCTGCTAAATTAAAAGGGAATCCGGTGTAAATCCGGAGCTGTCCCCGCAACTGTAACCCGAGTGCGTCGTGTCTGCGGATCGCGCATTAGAGATGTTCCACCCACCGAGGGCCATTGTGCGAGTGCATGAGAAGGCCGGAGCATCCAGGGAAGTCAGGAGACCTGCCTGTAACCGACAGTAGTTCAAAGCTTTCGGGTGAAAAGCTGAGCGAATCAGTCAGTGTGCCGGTCGTCTTGTGATGCTCGCGCCATTCTTTCTTTTTCCTCTTTTACCAAATCGCTTTGGAGTAAATCGTTTGTATTCATTCCATAGTCGCATGAACAGGTATGTCTTTCTTTTCCTTAGCCTCTTCGGTGGCTGGGGAGTTTCTGGCGTGGCATGGGCCGCCGTCACCGATACCCTTGAACTCCAAGCGGTGTCTGTGCAGGCGATTCCGGTGACCAAGTATGCCTACGGTCAGGCGGTACACACCGTGGATGCCGAAGCCCTGCGCCGACACCCTGGGGAAAGCCTTGGGGATTACTTGCAGCAAAAAACGGGTTTGTTCGTCCGGCAGTATGGTGCGGGGATGTTACAGACAGTCAGCACACGAGGTACTTCCGCGGGCCATCATGCCGTCTTTTGGAATGGTCTCCCGCTGAATAGCCCCTCCTTAGGACAAATAGACTTTTCGCTTTTACCACTTGCAGGCTTCGATGCTGCCCATGTGTTTATGGGCAGCGCAGGGGCTAATTTCGGTACCGATGCCATCGGGGGGAGCACCCACCTAGAGACCCAAGCTGATTTCACCCCTGGCCATCAGGTGCAGCTAGACCATGGACTGGGCAGTTTCGGCCTTTGGAATAAAAGTCTACGCTATCGCTTTGCCGCAGGCAGCTATGCGCAAAGCACCACACTGTACCGACAGTTTACCCGGAATGATTTTCCCTTTCGCAACTTAGCCCGGCGTGAGACGCCTGTGGAGCGGATGCCGCATGGACGGGTGGAGCAGCTCGGCCTGGTGCATCAAAGCAGCTATACCCTTTCCGATCGGGATCAACTGAGCATGGCGCTCTGGTGGAACAGTGCCGAGCGGGAGATTCAGCCTGTTATCGGCTCGAATACGCGAGATGTGCAGCTGGACAACAGTCTCCGCGTGGTCGTGGACTACTTTCGCTATGCTGCGGCTGGAACGCTAAACCTGAAGGCAGGAATCGTCCACGATGAAAATATTTTCAATGCCTCACAGAACCGCACGCGGCAGCATCTGGCTGCGGGGGAGTGGGACTGGAAAGGGAATGAGTGGATCGCCGCTAAATCGGGCATCCGCTACACGCGGGCGATCGGCAGGCTCAGCACCTATGAGGCAGAGGAAGACCGGCTGGAGCTCTACCAATCCTTTAATGTGACCCCTAGCCCCCGTCTTGGTTTTTCGGTCAATTTGCGACAGTTTTGGTTTGATGGCGAAGCGGCACCTTTTACGCCCAGTTTAGGCTGGAACTGGCAGTTTTGGCAGGGCGAAATCCATAAGCTGCGCCTGGTAGGAACGGCTGCCAGAAGTTTTAAAGTACCCACCCTGAACGATCGCTTTTGGGAGCCTGGCGGCAATAGGGACCTACTGCCTGAGGAAAGCTGGAGCCTGGAGACGGGCTTCGAGCACCGCATGGAGAGCAAACGCTGGAAGGTGGAACAGCGACTCACTGCTTATGCTATGTGGGTGGACAACTGGATCGTATGGCTGCCCACGGGTAACTTTTGGAGCCCTTCGAATATCCGCGAAGTCCACAACCGGGGGCTCGAATACCAGGGAGAGTTACAGGTGCAGCTAACAGCGAGACAGCATTTCGGTCTGCGGGCCACTTATAACCATACAGTAGCGACGAATGTAGGCGCGGTACGTGAAAATGACCGAACAGTCGGGAATCAGTTGCCCTACACCCCTTTTGACAAGTGGAATGCTCAGCTCACCTATCGGATAGGACCTCTAGAAGTAGGGGTGAACCAGCAGTTTGTGGGAGATCGCTTTATCAGTTTGGATAATAGCACACGCGTAGCGGCTTATCGCCTTACGGACTTGCATGCCGCCTATACGTGGCGCTGGAGGGGCTATGGCGGCCAGGTCCAAGGGCGTGTGCTGAATGCTTTCAATACCGAATATCAAGTACTCCGGCTGCGTGCCATGCCGGGCAGAAATTATACCATCCATTTTACTGTAAACTTATGAAACACGTAGTAAAGTCCTTTTTGTATCTCCTGACAGCAGGATTCTTTTTAGCAGCTTGTAGTGAGGATAGTTCGATGCCCACGCCTACGCCGAATGAGCCGGAGGCAGGCCCTTTTGCTGAAGGTATCTTTGTCGTGAACGAAGGGCAGTTCGGACAAAACAACGGGGAAATTTCACTTATTGACCTGGAAGAGGGTACGGTACGTTTATCCTTGTTTGAGGAGGTGAATAGCCGACCCTTTGCAGGTATTATCCAAAGTATGATCGACAATGAAGACCTCACGTATTTAGTGGCGAATACTGGTAAAGTAGAGATTGTGAATCGCGATGATTTTGAGAGTGTGGGCGCTGTCGAGGCAGACTTGGATCTTCCTCGGTCACTGACTGTCGCTGGTGGGAATTTGTACATAAGCGACTGGGGACCTTTCGACGCTAACTTTGGCAGCCCCGACTCTTACATCGCCGTGGTGGAAGATGTCCGTGGCGGTACTGTAGCGCGAAAAATCCCCGTCCCGAGCCGGCCGGGTGCGATGCTGCTCCGGGGAAATCAACTTTTAATCGCTGCATCTGCTGCTAGTCGGCTGGTCGTTTTAGATCTAGGCACCGAAGAAGTGCGCGAAATTGAGGTGGAGGGTGCTCCCGCCGGATTTCTGGAGCATGACGGTGGCTTACTCCTCTTTGCGCGAAGCGGATCCACTCTTTTTCTTCATGAATTAAATGCAAGTACCTTCGCCATCGTGGACACACACATGATCACCTTGGAAAATGCCACGAGTATTTTCGATAAGCATGAAAATACCCTATATGTTGGCGCGAACGATCCCTTTCCTGCCACCGGCTCTGTAGTGGCAGCGATCGATCTCACTAGCCGTCAGGTGACGAATCCTGCGTTTTATTCAGGAGAAAACCTATATGGCCTGAGTGTGAACCCCGCGAATGGGGACGTTTGGGTGACCGATGCCGCCGGTTTTCAGAGCAATGGGCAGGTATTTCGTTTGAATGCGCAGGGAAATCTCTTGGATACTTTTAATGTAGGGGCGGGGCCAAATAACGTCATTTTCCGCTAAGGAGAAGCTTTCAGCCTTTGTCCTATTGCTTCCGCCGGATACGTAGGCGATTAAGGAGCCAGCCCTGGGGATCGTTTTCTCCCTTGGCTGGTTTTCTTTTTTTAGGCTGAAGCGGCGGCACTGAGAAAGACTTCGTATATTCAAATATTCAATTTCCTTATTTCTTATCGTATGTCCGTCTTCAGTCCTATTACGGCCCCGGCCCCAGTGAGTATGAGCTGGTCCGGGGGTAAAGACAGTGCGTTAGCACTCTATTATATGCAGCTGGATCCCCGTTATGAGGTCGTCTCTTTGCATACCACTTTTGGGGAGGAGACACGCCGCGTGGGTATGCACGGTGTCCGTTTGGAGGTGATCGAGCGACAGGCGGATGCACTTGGCCTGCCTTTGAAACCGCTTTTTTATCCAGCTTCAGGGGATAATGGGGCCTTCGAAGCGTGTATGCGTCACTTTTATCAAGACTGTCAGCAGCAGGGCATTCAGCATATAGCCTTTGGGGATATTTATTTGGAGGAGTTGCGGAAGTATCGGGAGCAGCTGCTGCGGCCCTTTGGGCTGGAGCCAGTGTTTCCCCTTTGGGGCAAAGGGACCGATACCCTTATGAGGGAATTTTTGGCTCAGGGATTTGTGACGGCTATTTGTGCCTTAGATCTGGATAAATTGCCCGAGGAGTATGCGGGAGAGACGCTGAGTTTTGAGTTGCTGGAAACCCTTCCTCCGGACGTTGATCCATGTGGTGAAAATGGAGAATACCACACACTTTGTATCGATGGCCCTATTTTCAAACGCACCTGTCAGGTGTTAAAAGGGGATAAGCTGCTGCAAGAGTATCACTATCGTACTTCTGATGGTCAGGAACACAAGAAACGCTTTTTGTTTCATGAATTTTTCTGAAGGTCAAGCCCTAGGGCAGCAGGCCGATGGAGCTATTTCCCGGCAATAAAAAGAGAACTCGAGACACAGTTTCATAAGCTATCCCTCCAGCCCTGTCTGGTTCTATTAGTAGGTCCTCAATCGTCTTTCTCTTTTTCATTCTTGTAAAGTTAGCAGACACACTTAAATGAACAGTCTCGTCTCTAAATGAACAGTCTCAATCGAAAGTAAACGAAAGCAAAAATCTGCGAATCGAAAGCAATCGAAAGCAATCGAAACCAAACGAAAGCAAAATAACTCGAAATCGAAAGCAAACGAAAGCAAAGAAGAAAGAAACGAAAGCAAAGAATAAAGAAACGAAAGCAAAGAATAAAGAGACGAAAGCAAACGAAAGGAAAAGAAAGCGAAAAAAGAGTAAAGCGAAAGTAAGCGAACAGAAAAGCAAAAGTCTGCCAATAAATTCTGGCAGACTTTTTTTACAGCGTACAGAGCGTTCTCAACGCAGCGGAGCCCTTATTTTTTTTGAAACAAAGCTTCTACGAAGGCCTTTCTGTTAAAGACCTGTAGGTCACTCACTTTTTCGCCCACGCCAATATACTTGACGGGGATTTTAAATTGGTCTGAGATCCCGATAACCACCCCACCTTTAGCGGTACCGTCTAGCTTGGTAATGGCTAAGGAGGTGATTTCTGTCGCTTTCGTAAACTCTTTTGCCTGTACGAAGGCATTTTGGCCGGTGCTGCCATCGAGTACCAGCATAATATCATGTGGAGCATCGGAAATAAACTTCTGCATCACACGCTTGATTTTACTCAGTTCATTCATGAGGTTCACCTTCGTGTGCAGTCGACCGGCTGTATCTACGATCACCACGTCGGCCTGCATTTCAACAGCCTTCTTCACGGTATCAAAGGCCACTGAGGCGGGATCCGCATGCATGCCATGCGAAATCACCGGCACATCGACGCGCTCGCCCCAGAGGATAAGTTGATCCACAGCCGCGGCGCGAAAGGTATCGGCAGCGCCCAGCACCACCGATTTTCCTGCAGCTTTAAACTGATGGGCTAATTTACCGATGGTGGTGGTTTTCCCCACACCGTTCACTCCGACCACCATGATCACATAAGGCTTTTTATCTTCAGGCAGGGAAAAGGCGGTCTCTTGGTCTACGCTTTTATTTTCTTCGAGCAGGCCAGCGATTTCCTCGCGTAAGATGACATCTAGCTCAGAGGTATTTAGGTATTTATCTTTCGCGACGCGCTCTTCGATGCGCTTTATTACCTTAAGCGTGGTATCTACACCGACATCTGCGGTGATTAGAATTTCTTCCAGCTCATCCAGTACCTCCTCGTCTACGGTGGACTTACCGACGATGGCTTTTCCTAGTTTGGAGAAAAAAGTCTCATTCGTTTTTTTCAAGCCCTGATCCAGACTTTCTTTTTTCTCTTTCGAAAAGAAATCAAAAATTCCCATGTATGCTGCCTATTAACATTCGAATATAACGAAAAAAGTCCCAGGAGTAAAACTCTGGGACGATCTAATATCCACCGAGGTAGCTATTATTTCTTAAGGGTTTCCTGCACCAAAGCGGTTGGAACCATCTCTTCCTTGAAGGTATAAGCACCAGTCTTTTCAGACTTGATCGCACGGATAACTTTAGCGTAAGTTACACCACCTTCTTTTTTTAGGGTCGCTACTACTTTCTTAGCCATAATTGTATCTTTTTAATGGGCCACCGTAAAATGAACCCTGTAAAACCTTACTTAATCTCTTTATGTACCGTCACCTTCTTTAGGATCGGGTTGAATTTTTTCAACTCAATGCGCTCCGTCGTGTTTTTACGATTTTTCGTCGTAATGTAACGGGAAGTACCCGGCATGCCAGAAGTCTTGTGCTCTGTGCATTCTAAAATAACCTGTACTCTATTACCTTTCTTCGCCATCTCGGTGTAAATTTATATCGTTCTGCTAATCGGATTACTTAATGATGATCATGCCCTTACGCTCAGCATCTTTTAATACTGCGCTGATGCCGTTCTTATTGATCGTTCTGAGGGCTTTGCTGCAAACCTTCAAGGTAATCCACGCATCCTCTTCCGGAACATAAAAAGACTTCTTGTGCAAGTTCGGATAAAACTTACGCTTCGTCTTGTTGTTCGCATGCGATACATTATTACCTACTCGAGGTCTTTTACCGGTGATTTCACAAACTCTTGCCATGATATATTCAAATGTATAGTATTGACGTATTTCTAAATGAGTTTGCAAATATCGACCTTTTTAACGAATATACAAAAGTAAGCAGAAAAATATTTCCCTAAATTCCTGTAATTCATCGGGGTATTCGGGCGGTCTGTCCACTTTTTAGTCTCCTGCTCTGAGCTTGCTAGCGAAAAGTCCCCCTTTGCGGCTCGCCGCCCAGCGGGCACCTGCTCAGACGTGCCGATTTTTTATTTTCCGAGAAATTCGCTTTGCGGCTCGCCGCGCCCCTTTTTCGGCTCTATTCTGGTCGGGGCTGCTTCTAAAAAAGGGCCGCTATTCCGCTTAAAGCTAGCTGACCAGGATCTGTGGCGTGAAAGTTTTTAAAGCCAAAATCCTTTTAGTAGCTTTGTTTATACGAGAAGACACTAAAAGGTTATGGAAACGATAAAAACGAGTCAAGAAGCCATCGCTTTAGAGCATGCGTATGGCGCGCATAATTATCACCCGCTGCCGGTCGTGCTGGCGCGTGGAGAAGGGGTATACCTGTGGGATATCGAAGGCAAGCGCTATTTTGATTTCCTGTCGGCATATTCTGCCGTAAATCAAGGGCACTGCCATCCGCGGATTTTGCAGACGCTGGTGGAGCAGGCGGGGACGCTGACGCTGACCTCTAGGGCTTTTTATAACGATCGCCTCGGTCCTTTCGAAAAGTACATCACCGAGTACTTTGGTTTCGAACAGGTGCTGCCGATGAACACGGGCGCTGAGGCGGTGGAGACGGCGGTAAAGATAGCCCGTAAATGGGGCTATGAGAAAAAAGGGGTGCCGGCCCATCAGGCGAAAATCATCGTGGCGGATAATAATTTCCACGGAAGGACGACGACGATCATCTCCTTTTCGAACGATGAGAATGCTCGGAAGGATTTCGGTCCCTACACGCCAGGGTTTATCCGTATCCCTTATGACGATGTGTCGGCCCTGAAGGAGGCGCTCCAGGATCCGGATGTGATCGCCTTCCTAGTGGAGCCTATCCAGGGGGAGGCGGGTGTCTACACACCTGCGACATCGTATATGGCAGAAGCCGCGGCTGCCTGCCGAGAAGCGGGGGCGCTTTTTATTGCAGATGAAATCCAGACGGGCATCGCACGGACGGGCTCGCTGCTGGCCGTCTGTGGCCACTGTACCTGTGCGGGGCACTGTGAGCAGCAGCCGGCTACTTATGTGCGGCCAGATATGCTAATCCTCGGTAAAGCCATCTCCGGAGGGTTTTACCCAGTATCCGCCGTGCTGACGGATAAGGCCATCATGGAGGTGATCCGTCCCGGTCAGCATGGCTCTACCTTCGGGGGGAATCCACTCGGGGTGCAGGTGGCCATGACCGCCCTAGAGGTGGTGCGGGATGAAAAATTGGCTCAAAATGCACGGCGTCTAGGGGAAATTTTCCGAGAACGTATGCAGCAGCTGGTGGACCGCTGCGAGATTTTGAGCTTGGTTCGGGGAAAAGGGCTTCTAAATGCGATCGTCGTGAATGATTCGCCCGATAGTAGTACGGCTTGGGACATGTGCGTAGCGCTGAAAGAGGAAGGCCTGCTGGCCAAACCGACCCATGGAAATATCATTCGCTTCGCGCCGCCACTGGTGATGACCGAGGAGCAGCTGCATGCCTGCTGTGCGATTATCGAGAAGGTGGTCCACCAGTTCGAGGCCTCGCATAAGGCGGTGTAAGCCGACAGGCGCCCTGCGGGCAAAGGGCACGTAGCTGCGTCTGGCTTTTGGTCCTCCTGCTGCCAGGGAGCGGGCGTGTTTCTTAGGGTAGCCGAAAAGTGGGTCTGCTGACTCCTCTTTTCGGCTACCCTTTTTTTCCCTTTGAGGTGACGGCTATTTGACCAGCTGGCGCACCAAACTCCTCTTTTCGGCTACCCTTTTTTTGCCCTTTTGGATGAGTGGCGCTGAGGAACCCCTAGGGAGGCTTCATAATTTCTTAACATAAAAAAGGGCTTTTAAAGGGGGTTAAAGGTGTTTTTATGGAAAATTCTACATCCGGGAGGGGGTAGGTGTTTCCGGATTGTAAACAGCGGTCGGGAATGCGAGTAATTCCTTCGCAAATCCGTAATAATAGCCTAATGGTTTCTTCACAGCTTAAGAGAAAATAAAGGAGACCTTTGTAGCGCTGTACTAAAACGAACTAACGCGATGCGTTACATCTTCCTCACGATCTGCGTGTGGGCGGGAATAGGAATGAGCTTGCTTGCAAGGCCTGCTGCTTCTGACTCCGTCGGCACGGAACAGGCGCGTGTGCCCCAAGCTTCCAAGCCCTGGTATGAAACCATCCAGTTGAGAGGCTATGCGCAGCTGCGCTACAACAGGCTTTTAGAGACTAATCCCAACTTGCAATGCGAGCAGTGCGATCGGTCCTGGGGCGAAAATGGTGGTTTTTTCTTCCGTCGGATCCGTATGATTTTTTATGGGCAAATTCATGAGCGGGTGTACATGTACATTCAGCCGGATTTTGCGTCAGGAGGGAACAATACGGTCCAAATACGGGATGCCTATTTCGATCTGGGGATCGACCGCAAGCAGGAGTTTCGCCTTCGCATCGGGCAGTCAAAAGTGCCCTTTGGCTTCGAAAACCTGCAGTCAAGTCAAAACCGGATCGCATTGGATCGAAACGACGGTTTGAATTCTGCTGTGGCGAATGAGCGTGACATCGGTGTGATGGCCTACTGGGCACCGACGCACATCCGCAAGCGCTTCAGTCATCTGGTAGCATCTGGGCTTAAAGGATCAGGGGATTACGGCGTCTTCGGTCTGGGGCTTTATAATGGGCAGACAGCGAACAGCCCCGAGAGAAACAATAGCCTCCATGTGGTTTCGCGCGTCACCTATCCCTTCGAGCTGCCATCGGGCCAGCTCATCGAGGGCTCTTTTCAGGGGTATACGGGGAAATTCGTGATCAACAGGAACCCGCAGACGGATTTCGATCAGACAGAGTTCGAGGAGTTCCGTTATGGGCCGAGCTTTATCTTGTACCCACAGCCTTTTGGGATACAGGCGGAGTTCAACTGGGGGAGAGGCCCCGAATTTAATCCGGAAACGAATGAGGTGGAAGATGCTCCACTTCAGGGGGGCTATGTCTTAGCCTCTTACTACCTGCAGACGGGAAAGGATTTATTCATTCCCTTTACGCGCTACCACTATTATGCTGGGGGTAAAAAGCATGAGCTGGACGCCACCCGTCATCGCGTTCGCGAGTTAGAAATCGGTGTGGAATGGCAGCCCCATCGGCATTTTGAGTTGGTAGCCATGTATACGATTTCGGACCGAACGGCAGAAAATTCGCTGAACCCATCGAATCGGCAGCGGGGTTCCCTTTTGCGCCTGCAGGCGCAAATCAATTTCTAAGCAGGGGATAAATCGCAGGACACATGCTCCGTGGAGGCACCGTGGAGGCCAGCAGTGGTGAACTACTTATTTTTACAGTGGTTGATCGCCTGCGCCAGGTCGTTCATAAGGTCTTCAGGATGCTCTAGGCCGACGGAGAGGCGGATTAGGTTTTCAGGTGTTTTCGTGTCGGGGCCCTCCACAGCGGCGCGGCGTTCGATCAGCGATTCTACACCGCCGAGGCTGGTGGCATTCGTAAAAAGCTGTAGGCGCGCTATAAACGCGTCCGTATCGGAGGCGTCTCCTTCGAATAGTAGGCTCATCATCCCACCAAAGCTGCGCATCTGGGTGGCGGCTAGTTCGTGCTGAGGGTGACTGGGTAGGCCGGGGTAGTACACTGCTGTAATGGAGGGGGTAGCTTCCAGAAAGCGAGCGATGCACAGGGCATTTTCTGCATGGGCGCGCATGCGGTAGGGGAGCGTTTTGACGGAGCGGGCTAAAAAATAGCAGTCGAAAGGAGCCGGTACCGCACCCCCTATCTGCTGAATGCTCCGAATTTTTTCCCATAGTGGACTTTTTTCCGCCGTAATCAGGACGCCTCCCGTCAGGTCGCTGTGCCCTCCGATGTATTTTGTGCTACTATGCAGGACCAGGTCTGCACCTAGAAGGAGTGGCTGCTGCACCAGAGGACTTGCGAACGTATTGTCACAGGCCAGGGCCACTTTTTTCGCCTGGCAGAGCTGGCTGATGGCCCGGATGTCGCTTATTTTAAGGAGAGGATTTGAAGGGGTTTCCACCCAGACCAGGGCAGTCTCCGGTCGGAAGGCGCTGCGCAGGGCTTCCAGGTCACACATGTCCACGAAATCCACCTCTAGGATTCCAGCGAACAGATTTTTAAGCTGTAGGCGTAATCCGTGGTACATGTCATCGGGTGCGAGGACATGACTGCCTGGCGGCAAAGCCTGAAAAACGGCCATCCCCGCCGCATTGCCGGAGCTAAAGCAAGCAGCCTCCAGGCCCGCTTCCAGTTGCGCCATTACCTTTTCTAGGGCTCTTCGGTTCGGGTTATCTGTCCGACCGTAGAGCAGAGCGCCTTCTTCATGGCGAAAGGTGGTGGAAAGCGTGATCGGCTGTATGACCGGATGCTCTCCGGCTACATGTTCATTTCCTGCGTGAATGGCGATAGTTTCCGGTTGTAGCGGCATAGGTGGTGGTGCTGGTGTTAACGGATGCGGTCTACAGAGCGCACTAATTTTTCATCCTTTCGGATGAAGCGATTCGCTAGCATGTTCATGACTAGCGCGAAAAATACGGACCAAAACCCGAGTACAAAAGCTCCATTTACGCCAGGGTTTATGATTTCATTCGCCTGGTGTACCTGCCACACGAT
The DNA here is from genome assembly GCF_054166705.1 of Nitritalea sp. Classification (NCBI taxonomy): domain Bacteria; kingdom Pseudomonadati; phylum Bacteroidota; class Cytophagia; order Cytophagales; family Cyclobacteriaceae; genus Nitritalea; species Nitritalea sp. The sequence goes on along the minus strand of NZ_JBSZCV010000008.1, from coordinate 7,745 downwards.
GCTGATGACCGTTCCCATCATGAGCAGGGCATTTACCATGTTGAGCATGAGCTGGCGGCCTCGGTTTTTAAATTGGAGCAAGCTAAATAGGGCGAGCAGTGCTGAGGTGAGCGCTAGTCCCCCGATGTAGAAAACAGATTTTTCGGCCAGCACCTCCTGGGAGTCTATCGCGATGGTTTTCAGGTTCCAAGCCGTCAGCATCATGCGCTGCGTTTGGGCGGGATTTACCTGTTCCCAGATGGGAGAAAAGGCTACAAGAACCATGGCCACGGCCAAAAGAAAGAGAAAGACAGTTTGGATTCTTTGAATCATTACATTAAAATTTTAACAAATAAAAAGGGTTATTTCTTGATTCACAAGGTAAAGATAGGGGAAAGGGGGGGAAATTAAGCGGCGCCTTGGTTATCTTTGCAGGTGATGAGGAGATATTTTATGCACTTGGCCTATGATGGCAGCCCCTATCATGGCTGGCAGACACAGCCGAACGCGCATACGGTGCAGCAGGAAATTGAGGAGGCGCTGGCCCAGATCTTGCGCCGCCCCTGCCCCATTATGGGAAGTGGTCGCACGGATACGGGCGTACATGCGCTGGAGCAGGTTGCGCATTTTGATGTGGAAGAAGCGATAGAGGAAGCGCTGCTTCGCAAAAAGTTAAACGGTATTTTACCCCCGGCCATTGCCATTCATTCCATTCAGGAGGTGCAGGCTGAGGCGCATGCACGCTTTGATGCTGTAGACAGGAGTTATTGCTACCAGGTGCGGCTGCGAAAGGATCCCTTTGCGCCGGGGCGCGCCTGGACGCTTTACCAGAACCCTGACCTAGAAAAAATGAACGAAGCGGCGCTTTTTTTGTTAAAGCAAGAGGATTTTCAGTGTTTTAGCAAAGTCCATACCGATGTGCGCCATTTTCGCTGTTCCCTTTACGAGGCCTACTGGGAGCAGGAAGGGGATGCCCTACGTTTTCATATTCGTGCGAACCGTTTTCTTCGGGGGATGGTGCGTGCCATCGTGGGGACTTTAGTGGCCTTAGGGCAGGGCAAGGTCTCGCTGGGGCAGTTTCAGGAGATTTTAGCCTCAGGAGATAGGCGTATGGCGGGGGCGGCAGCGCCTCCTTATGGGCTATATTTAAGTAGTGTGCGCTATCCGGAGTCCGTTTACAAGACGAAACAGTAGAATTTTGAGTTTAGAACAAGAAAAAGTTAAGAGTGGCGAAATCATCGATACCCAAGTGCTTAAAAAGCTCTACGGGTTCGTTCAGCCCTACCGCAAGCAGTTTTTTGCTTTGGTGTTTTTGACGATAGCCCTGGCTATTTTGGCGCCCACGCGCCCCTACTTCATCCAAATCGCCATAGATGAGCATGTGGCCATAGGGGATCAAGCGGGCTTGCTGCGCATCATCTATCTGCTGATCGGACTCATGGTGCTGCAGGCCATCGTACAGTTTCTGCATACGTACCTTTCGGGCTGGATCGGGCAGGTGATCATTCGCGATATTCGGATCAAGCTCTACCGCCATCTGACACGGATGCGGCTAAAGTTTTTCGATAATACGCCGATCGGCAGACTGGTGACGCGAAATATCTCGGATATCGAGACCCTGGCAGATGTCTTTAGCGAGGGCTTGGCAGCCATCATAGGAGACCTGCTTCAGCTCATCACCATCCTCGGGGTGATGTTTTATATTGATTGGAAACTGACATTGGTAAGTTTATGTACGCTTCCATTTCTGATAATTTCAACCTATGTGTTTAAAGAAAAAATTAAAGTAGCTTTTAACGATGTACGCAATGCCGTTTCTAACTTAAATGCATTCTTACAGGAGCACATCACGGGGATGAATATTATCCAAATTTTTAATCGTGAGCAGCGGGAGTACGACCGGTTTAAGGCGATCAACAAAGATCATCGCACCGCGCATATCAAGTCGGTGCTGTATTATTCGATTTATTTTCCCGTCGCGGAGATCATCCAGGCGATGGGGATCGGGTTGGTGGTCTGGTACGGAGCTACCGGGGTATTTAATATGGAACTGCAAGTCGGTGTGCTGATTTCCTTCATCATGTACCTGCAGTTGTTCTTCCGTCCGATTCGTATGATCGCGGATCGGTATAATACCCTGCAGCTGGGCGTGGTCAGTTCGAGTCGCATTTTTAAGTTGCTCGATTCTAAGGAGCACATCGCGGATGAGGGGGCTTTCGCGCCAGATAAAATCACTGGTGAGATTCAGTTGAAGCAGGTATGGTTTGCCTATAACGAAGAGGAATGGGTGCTAAAAAACATTGATTTTAAGGTGGCCTCCGGCCAAACGGTGGCACTGGTGGGGGCTACGGGTGCCGGGAAATCTTCTATTATCAATCTGATCTCTCGCTTTTATGAAATCAATAGAGGGGAGATTCTTTTAGACGGCCGAAATATCCAGGAGTATAGCTTGGGAAATTTGCGGAAGCATATCGGTGTCGTCCTGCAGGATGTTTTTCTGTTTTCGGATACCATTTATTACAACATCACGCTAGGGAACCCAGACATCAGCCGTGAGCAGGTGCTGGCGGCGGCGGAGCTTGTCGGTGCTCGGAAATTTATAGAGCGGCTTCCGGGTGGCTTGGATTATAATGTAATGGAGCGTGGAGCTACTCTTTCGGTAGGGCAGCGGCAGCTCATTTCCTTTGTGCGCGCGATGGTTTACAATCCTGCGGTCATTATTTTAGACGAGGCCACTTCTTCTGTGGATACCGAGACGGAAGAGCTCATTCAGTCGGCGATCGAAAAAATGATGCAGGGACGTACCAGCATCGTCATCGCTCACAGGCTTTCCACGATCCAAAAGGCCGATCGTATCATAGTCTTGCATCAGGGCGAGTTAAAGGAAAGTGGAACCCACGAGGAACTCTTGCAGCAGCAGGGGTACTATGCAAACTTACATCAGATGCAGCTAAAGTCTGTGGCTATTTAGGCGATGTGTAGGCTGGGCACGGTTTTCGAGTGAAAGTTTTCGAGAAAAAGTGCTGCTTTTCCCTTTTCAAGGAATAGTTTTGCGCGATTAATGAGTTGAAATGCTTAAGAAGATGAAAAAGCTGAGGTTTTTAGTATGTGCACTGCTGATAGGCGGTGGTGTATGGGTGCAGCCTGCACAGGCACAGGAAGATGGTGTAGGGCTTCGTCTAGGTGAGCCACTTTCGGTAACCTACAAGAAGTTTTTAGACGAGTTTTTCGCCTTAGAGCTGATGATAGGAAGTGCCGGGCCGAACAGCCAAGGCTATTATCAGCGCGCTTTCGAGCGCCGCCCTACGGTTCCGAATGCTTTTTATGGCGGGCATTCCCACACGGGGGGCTTTTCCATAAATTTACGGGGGATGATCCATGAGGACTTCACAGGTGATTTTGGAATTTCTGAAGGCGTACTTTTAGGGTACGTGGGGGCGGGTGCACAGCTGCGTTCTATCGGGGTCAACTATCTCTATACGGATCCTTCTATTAACCCGAATATCCCACTGCGTGACCGCAGGACCAACATTGACTTTGGGGGAGAGATTTTTGGTGGTGGAGAGTATTATTTCGATGAGCTACCGATCAGCGTTTTCGCAGAAGTGGGTTTGTTTTTGCAGGTGCTGGATCGTTTTGGTCATCTTCGCTTGCAAGGAGCCATCGGGGTACGTTACTTATTAGGAAGATGAACAAGAATGCTGCATTAGGGACGGGTTTTCTGCTGATTTTACTTGTCGGGTTCGGCTTATGGAAACGCTACAGCGCTAATTATGAATTGTCTCTGACCCAGCAAGAGGCTGACTGGACACTATATGGCGAGTGGTTTATTGGCACCCCAGCAGAGAAACGCATGAAGCAAGTTTTCGAGCGGGTGGAGGCGGAGGTGTCCGGGCAAGGGGCTATTTTGCATACTTGGTATGCGCAGGAGCCTGCCGGCAAACTAGATACCTTAGCTGTTTTTATCGGGGGGGAGAAGCCTTATGCAGGGGCGGAGGTTTTGGCCGTAGGCCAAATGGAAGCCCTTATCGCTTCTGTGGTAGCCGATCGACGACAGCTTCCCGGACCTGAAAAGGTGAAGCGCTCCTTGGTGGAGTTTGCTCAGGAAAAGGGGCTCCCTCGGCCAGAAATTTTCATCGACCGCCTAATACGGGAAGATTCAGTGGTGGTTATCGGCTTGCCTGCTGGCAAACTTTCTTGGCCAGAAAAAAAGAATAAATGAACGTAAGCGAATTTTATTCGTATCTAGAAGTAGATTGGTACTATTTTAGTGCATAAGACGAATAAAATTTTATGGTAAAAAAATACATTTTAGCAGCGATGGCCATAGGCTTTATGGTAGTTGCTGCCTGCGAAGGACCTGCGGGGCCTCCGGGTTTAGAAGGACCTCCAGGACCTCCAGGGGGCTTGCTTTTAGCTGAAGTAGAAGAAATCGTGGTGAATTTTACTGAGGAAAACAATTTCACCTTCGTGCGTAATCCAGACGATTCTCCTATTTTCCCCATCGAGGAATCAGATGTAGTGTTGTTTTATTTGCTTTGGGAGACTACTGCGGATGATCCACCTTTGGACATATGGAGACCTGTTCCACAAAACATCTTTTTTCCTGAGGGCGTATTGATTTACAATGCGGACTTTACTCGGGTAGATTATTCGGTGTTTTTAGAGGGGACCTTAAACCCTGCCACGGCGGGATCGGACTTTACCCAAAATCAAGTTTTTCGTGTGGTGGTGCTTCCCTCCCAGTTTCTCACAAATGGGCGAGTGGATGTCAACGATTACCACGCGGTCATGAAGTTGATCGGTAATCCGGAGAGTAAAGATATTCCCCGCTTCGATCTTACGAAATAAATGTAGATAGGTCGTGTAGTAAGAAAAATAGCAGCTTTTATAGGCTGCTATTTTTATGCCTTGACCTAATTTAATTCCTTAACCCCTATCTTTGCATCATGCAATTACAAAATGACCTTCTCTTACGTGCGGCTCGTGGCGAAGCTGTGGAGCGCACCCCTGTTTGGCTGATGCGTCAGGCGGGCAGGATTCTTCCGGAATACCGTGCTGTACGGGCAAGTGTAAGTGGTTTTATCGAGTTAGCTCAGACGCCGGAACTGGCTGCGGAAGTGACTATTCAGCCGGTAGATTTATTAGGTGTGGATGCTGCTATCATTTTTTCTGACATTCTCGTGATTCCGGAGGCGATGGGCTTACCGTATGAGATGGTAGAAAAGCGCGGTCCTTTTTTCCCGAAGACCGTGAAGTCCTCCGCTGACTTGGCAACTTTACGTATCGCAGATGGGGTGGATGATCTCAGCTATGTGATCGAAGCCATAAAGATTACGAAAAAAGAATTGGCGGGCAGGGTGCCACTCATTGGTTTTGCGGGGGCACCGTGGACGATCTTCGCCTACATGTTAGAGGGTAGTGGGAGTAAAACTTTTTCTCGAGCACGTGAAGCGCTGTATACGAACCCTGAGTTTTCGCATCAGCTACTCCAGATGATCACCGACAGTACGATAAACTATCTTCGGGCTCAAGTAGCTGCTGGCGCGGATTTAATTCAAATTTTCGATAGCTGGGCAGGAATTCTATCTCCAGAACATTACCTTACCTTTTCACTTCCTTATATCGAGCAGATCTGTGCCGCTCTACCAGAAGTTCCGCGTACGGTGTTTGCCAAGGGTGCTTTTTTTGCATTAGAAGAAATGGGGCAGCTCTCATGTGAAACGATAGGCTTGGACTGGAATATGCGTGTTGAAGATGCGAAGCATCAAATCGGCCCTGGAAAAACACTTCAAGGAAATCTAGATCCAGCGGCTCTTTATGGCACGCACAAGCAAGTGGAAGAGGCTACTCGTGCCATGCTGGCTCGTTTTAAGGGCGTGCCACACATCGCCAATTTAGGGCATGGGGTGTACCCAGATATTGATCCTGCTAAGGTGAAGACGTTTATTGAAACGGTTAAAGGATATCGGTCCTAATACGTCTTGTTTACATACTTTGATCTAAAAAGGGGCTTATGCCCCTTTTTTTTTGGTCTTAATTTTTTGTCTTGGAGGGGGTAAGGTGCTGAGGAAAGTAGCCCCTTTCTTATTAGTTTATAGCGTGTTCTTACAAATAGTAGCGGGTAACGTACAAAATGGGGCTTTTTGGCTCCTGAGTCGTATCGTTTTTGGGTGGTGTAAATAAAGGGCTTCAATTTTGAAAAAAGCGTAACTTCCTCTATTTTTGATTGAAAATTATACTTAAAAAACTTAAAGCTATTGCAAAAACAAAAATTATGGTTAATTTTACAAGCGTAAACCACTAAGTGCATGTAGGCCGGCTACACGACAAGTGTCAAATTAAAGCAGTTTAAACATTAACCTATTAAACAAGATGAAATCAAATCTTACTCAAGGGGTAGGGAAAGTTCTTGTAGCTTTATCCTTCCTATTCGTCCTCTCTACTTCTTCTTATGCACAGTCCGATGAGAAGTTTAGTTTAGATGTCACCCTTAATTCAGATCAGTTTTTCGGCTTCTATCCTTTTTTCACGGGTAGCTATGCAGTGAGCAGTACATTAGACTTTACTTTCTATGGTATTCAGTGGTCTGGTGGAACTGGTGGTGCATGGGGCAACTGGACAGAGTTCGGTGTCGGTGTTAGTGTCGATATTGCGGAGGGTGTTAGTTTTAATCCACAAATTGGTATCCTTGGAGGAAATTTACTTTCCTCAGGTGCTGGCGGTGCTTCTGTTTTAGGCGATGGTTTTGTGCCAAATGTGACGATCGGCATTGATCGTGCGAAAACAGAGGGTGAAATTTATGCAGGTTTTTACGCGCCTGGACGTAATAAGGCACCTGAGGATGGGACTACCTTGTCTTTTCTGCATTACTGGGCGAATTTTGGTTACAAGGTCTCGCCGTTTTTCTCTTTAGGAGGACATTATGAGCACCTCATCAATACGGGTGGATCGAATGTAGAATCTTCTACTGATACGTATCAGTGGTTAGGTCCCTATGTGCAGTTTGCAGATCCAAATGGAGGGGCCATGGTACGCTTTGCCTTCGGTACAGATCTGGTAGAAGGTCAAGATTCTTTCTTCAAGCTCACTGTGGGCTATAGCTTCTAACTTATGTGTATAATCAAAAACAAAAGCCATCCAAAGGGATGGCTTTTGTTTTTTTGCTGGCTGTATTTTCTGGAGTATCTCTTCGATCAACCCTTGAAGGCAGGTTTCTACACCTTGGTGTTGCTTTTTATTTGAAGCGGTTGATACTGGCGGAGGCTGCTGATTCGGATGAGTTGTAAACTTGTTAGTAACATTCGAGCGTTATTTTTTTGTCATTGAAGGGTTTTAAAATGTCATGATATGGTTAATTATTGTTTTTAAATGACTTTAGACCATATAAAAAACCTTTATTCGAGGCAAATAAATAATAAAAATAACTTGCTTTATTCAGGCTTAATAGCCCTCTTTACTGTATCCTTAACCTTTATGCAGGTAAGCGATGCCTATGCGGTGCCTTGTGAGTTAGTAGAGGTCTACGAAGGAGGTGCAGTTGCCTTGTATGATTGTGGAGAATATGGTAGGGTTTTAGTTGCTAAAGGAGCAACTGTTACACCATGAGCGTTTTCGAAAAATTGGGGGGAGAAATCCCCCAATTCACTAATAATTACAGGTTATGAAAAAAATAATTTTGTTGTTTTGCATTTGTTTTTCTTTACTCGCTGGCTGTACCACTGGTATAGATCAGGAGCAATTTACACTTACGGAAGGGGCGATCG